>NZ_CP060397.1:1224106-1836159 GCF_015840715.1 Synechococcus sp. CBW1004
CCACCCCCTCGGCCGCAAGGACCGGCACGCCGCAGGCGAGGGCTTCCGTGACGGAGACTCCCCACGGCTCATCCGGCGCCGGATGGACGAACACATCGGTGCGGCCATACCAAAGCGGTAGCTGGGAGTAGGGCACATAGCCGGGCCTGAGAACCGCATTGCCAAGTGGATCGCAGGCGGATTCGACGATCTGCCGGAGTGGTCCATCACCGATGAGAATCAGACGGGCGTGCGGTTGGGTCAACAAAACCTGCTGGAAGGCAGCTATCAAGGTCAGGGGGTCTTCACGGCTGGTCCATTTCATGATGCCCAGTACCACGTAGGCATCGGCAGGCCAGCCCTGCTGCTCCAGAAAGACTGAACGCTGCTGACGCGCCTGGTCGGATCGCTCGGCGAACCAGTCGTTATCGACGGCGTAGGCGAAGCGATAGGTGGGTCGCTCGACGCCGGAAAGAGTGCGGAGATAGGCATGAGCCTGTTGGCCCACAGGATGCCAGGTGTGAAACAGCTTTTGAATCCCGCCTACACTCATCCGACGGAGATGTCCACGCCATCCGTGTAAAGGGGTATGGGTGAGGGTGTTGTCGCTGCGTAGACCGATGCGATGCCCCATCAGCCGAAGCAGGACAGCGAGAAACAGATGGCTGCGGGGGTAGTAGCCGCAGATCACTACGAGATCCGGCTGTTGCCTTCGCAAGTGTCTCGCGAGCTTTACAAGCGCCCAGACATTCGTGCGAGGCAGGGCAAGCACGGGATAGGAACCACTGGTCAGATGGTCCCATTGCGGCGATCGGCTGATTTCCTGATCGCAATGAGCAGCAGCGGAAGACATCTGGGTATAGATCACCATGAGCTGCATCAAGCACCGTGAATGGATATCGGCATACAAAGGTGCATCAAACTGGGTTTCACAATTCTGGATAATGACCAGGCGATGACGCTCAACCACGCACGCTACCGGCAACGAACGAAAGGACTGCTCAGCACTCAAGCGAGAAAACTCAGCCATGAGACGAAGAACCGTGCTCCTTCAGCGATAAGGGCTTGCGGGCCTCCATGTAGAGACTTTCCCATGCGCGCTCCCACAGGTTGAGTTCTTCGCAGTATGGAATGGTTGTTTGGCCAGGCAGAAGCTTGGTCGGCTGCTCAAATCCAGCTTCCAACAAAGTAGTAGACAGCGAAGCTTCGTTGTAAATCCACTGATGCAAGGTACGATGACCAGTCAATGCATTCAGAAGCGAACTCCAGTCGACTTGAGAACGGGAAGGCACAACATTCAGCCTGCTCACAAAGCCATTGCCATCCCCATCCGCATTGTATAAGTCAACCAAGATCTGCAGATCAGGGACGACCAAACGGAGGGTGCCCCCGGGAGAGAAAATCCTGAGAACCTCAGCGAGAAACAAGCGTACACCATGTGCATCGAGATGTTCCAGCACGTGAGATGCATACACAACGCCACATGATGACGCGCGAAGCGGGAGGCCCTTGGTGGCATCACCAAAAAGAAGACGATTACTTCTCGCAAAAGCAATGAAGTCGCTCTGATCCCTGGAAATCAACTTCTCGGCGACCGGCTTTACCACAGACCACAGGAAAGGGAGCCTGGCGATGAAGACAGAAGGTGAGGAATCAAAATTCAGCCATCGAGGAGTAGGAGATCTTCCACAGCCAATGTTAATCCTGAGAAGCCTATGATCCACTTGATGCATGGTCGTGTCAGAGCAAGGCAAGAGAATGAGCCGCTCTCACCCAGATCCTTGGCTTCCAGAAGCCATAGCGAAGGGCTTCGCCAAAGTAATGGTGGCATCGCCGGTCTCCTTGGCGGCGCAGGGCCTCTGCGATGAAGTAAGCACCCTCGGCTCGGCGACCATCCCATGGAAGATTCAGCCTCGACGGCGGCCTGGGCAGGATCGAAGCAGCCTGCTGGAGCAGGGAGGTTTCAGGCCTGCCGGTACAACGAGCCTGATGACAGGCCAACGACAGCCGGGCGATCAGCCGCTGCTCCCGCCAATGGCGGGACGACAAGCCGTCACTGAACAGTCGCACGCGCGTCAGTACCTCAGGCAGATGCACAAAGGTACCCTGGCTGGCGAGCCGGTACCACAGGTCCCAGTCTTGGCCGAAATAGAAGTGGAACCGATAGCCTCCAACGGCCTCATAGGCGTCCCGACGGAAGGTCACTGAGGCATGGTGAGGGATATCGATGGCGATGCCTTTCTCGGCCGGCACCGTGTCGACCCGCATCGGCTTGCCTGTGGCGGCGGGCTGGCTGTCGGTGCGCAGAGGCTCCCAGGCCGGTCCGCAGATCTCGACGTCGCTGGTGGCCAGCACAAGATCAGGATGCTGCGCGAAGATCCGCCATTGGCGCTGCAGTCGTGCTGGGGCCATGGCATCGCCCACGTCCAGACGCGCGATCAACGGGGATTGGGCCTGCCCGCATCCAAGAGCAAGCGCGTGGGTGAGGCCTGGCTTGTCGCTCTCCAGAACACGGAAGCGCCGATCCGCCTGGAGCAGGCTGGTGCAGGCCTGGTCAGGCTGAAATCCCCCATTGGCAACGATCAGGCACTCCCAACGGAGATCTCCCTGCTGTTGTCGCAGGGATTCCAGGGTGTGAAGCAGACGGTCGGGATGGGCATGCACCCCGATCACGACGGAGACATCCGGCATCAGGCCTGAAAATAGCGGATCTGACCACCCCGGAAGCGAAACTGGTCAGGCAGAAGCAACAGCCAGCGGTAGAGCCGCAGGCTCCCCTTGAGACTGAACCAAGCTGAAACCATGCGAAACCAACGGTTAGCCTCCAGGGCTGCATCGGGCTGAAAGCCGGGCTGAAGCTCCTGGATGCGGCGCAGGGTTCGCCAGCAGCGAGCGGGGGCGAAACGGGCCAGCACCCGCAGATCTCGGTAGAGCTGAGCGGCCAGCAGCCGCCGGAAATGGGCTGTGAGGCGCTGTTGATCGCTGAGCGTGACGACAATGTCGCTGTAGATCTGGTTGTGGATCAGCACGGATTCCACGAACGCCTGGGCATTGAACTGTTGGCTGCCCTGGATCGATCTAGGATGGAGGCGCCAGTAGTAGCTCACGTGATCCAGCCGGATGATGCGCTCGGTGCGCAGCGCGTTGCGGCAGAACCAGTCGAAGTCGTCGTTGATTGTAAGCTGAGAATTCCAGAGTTGGTCAGCGATGAAGCTGCGGCGGTAGAGAACACCAGCCGTATAGGGAACCTTCTCGCCTAGCAAGATCGCTTCCAGAAGTCGCTCTGGTTCAGGGGGGATGAAGGCGCGGCGGGACGCTTCCATCGGTTCCCCCTGGGCATCGGTGCGTACATCACCCCAGCGGCTCATCACCATGTCAGCCTGATGCTTCTCCGCCGCGGCAACCTCAAGGGATAAGCTGCCGGGTTCGAGGCGATCATCGTGGTCGAGAAATTTGACATATCGACCTCGCGACAGCTCCAGCCCTGTGTTGCGACCGGCGGCGCCACTACCGCTGTTGCTGGCCTGTTGGATCAGGCGCACCTGAGGATAGGCCGAGGCAACTCGCTCAGGGGTGTCATCGCTGGAGGCATCGTCCACCACGATCACCTCCAAACTCACTCCATGTTGATCCAGGCAGGAGGAGATAGTGTCAAGCAACCAATCGCCACCGTTGTAGGTGGGAATGATCACAGAGACCAATGGAGAGAGATTTCCCGACGACAGAGACATATCCATTGTAACGGAGCTACTGAAGACACCATCTGCTATCAAAAGCAAATGTAGGCCGCAGAGGTAGAGGGCTCATAGACATAGCCATGCGAAGCTATATTCGCTACAGCTTTTGGACCTTAGCAATCATGAGAGACCAAATGGAATTAATGACAGGCCTTCGACGGGTTGCACATGGACACGATAATCAAACCCAAGGGAAGCAAGATCAGACATGACGAGAATGCATGCGTTCCAGGGAAGACATCACCTAAGAGATTTTAACCAGGGTGTCGTGCTTGACCTGTCATGTTAGTCAACCCAATGGACTCGACGGCCGCGGCGCAATGTATTAACCAAGTACGAAACATTTGTTGTTCGAGTTGCAAAGAAAGAGCGAGCAGCTTTTAAAATTTCCACCTGAGCAAGGAATCGCAAAAGAGCATCTTTGCGGAGATCGACAGTCATTGCATGAAAAGCCCGATTGCTGTACCCTCTCTTAAAGTAAGGGTGGAGGTAAAAGCATTGATAGCCAGGGAGGCGCCTCTCCAGTTCATAAATTGCGCCGATATCATCACTCGCGATGAAGACAGGCGCATTCTTGCCTACGAAAGAAGAAATAGAGTCGACATACAAATCTAGTTGTGCATAATTTGATTCCAGAATTTTGTCGCCACGTCTAATAACTGCGGCACAGAAGTCGGAGGAGATATCAAAACCAACGAGGGAAGTGATAATCCTCTTTATGGATGCATCAATATCGGGACGGAATTTCCAAAGAGCATTTGCAAGTTCAGCTCTCAATATGAAATCATCATATTTGTACATTTCCAATGTTTGCGGCAAGCTCACGTCTGGTAGATGCGAGAGCTTAGACGAGAACAAGAAATATTGAGCGCTTGAAGTTGTAGTTTGGCGCAAAAGCGCAGATACAACATCCTTGATAAAGGGCAGTTTAGCCTGAAAAGGCAAGGGATCTCGATTGAATTGTCGAAGAAAGAAACCAGAGACTTCGTCGCACACTGGGAGAAAAAAATCATTGTATCCATTTTCCAAGACAATACCCCGAGGATTGGATACCCTCACAAACCGATAGCCAACTCCTTTTTTGATGCAAAGGGTTAATGACTTTATAAATCCAGAATACACGGCTGCAAACCCGTATGATGGATTCGTGCCCCAAGGATAAACAAAGTAAGGTTCTTTCTTGCAGAGATTAGCAACATTAGAGAGCTGTAGACTCATAAGATTGGCTTCTGCAACAGGGACATTGGCCGTCCTCTAGCCCACCATGATTGCTTTAAGTGGATGCGCCAGGGGCTGAAGCTGGGGAGCCTCATCTGCACCAAACAGCGCAACGAGGTTTGAGATGGCTCGGTGCGTGAGGGATCAGCGAATGAGAGCTCCCTCGATGCGGGCTGCGTGAAGGTGAACACCCCGAAGCCTGAGGCAGGGTCCCTCGTCAGGGGCCTGGAGGCGAGCAATCGGGCCAATTTCACAGGCGGCTCCCTCGAGCAGCTCAGCCCAAAAAATCACATCCTTGGGGAATCAGCGGCCACACGATCAGGGGCATCGTCGCTCGAGCCATTGTCGACCACGATCATTTCCAGGCTCATGGCTTGCTGCTTCAGGCAGGATGCGATGCTTTCCAGAAGCCAATCGCCACCGTTGTAGGTGGGGATCACCACCGTGATCAGTGGAGACTCAAAGGCGCTGGTGATCACCATCAGCCTGCTGATGGAGTGATCAACTGTTCCAGGGCCTTCACGTTGGAATCCCAGCTGAACTGATGGCTGAGCATCTGGGCACCCTCGCCGAGGCTGGCTGTTGTGGAACGATCGCGATCCACTCGCGCCATGGCCTCAGCGAGCGCATGAGGGTTTGCCGGCGGAATCAGAAGACCGCTCACACCATCGTGAACAAGGAAGCTGATTCCCCCCACGGAGCTTGCCAGCACCGGCCGACCACAGGCCATCGCTTCCAGAATCACGGTAGGAAGTGGATCATCAAGGGAGGGCACCACCACCACATGACAGATTCGGTAGTGCTCAGCGAGACTGGATCGTGGCTGGGGGCCATGCCATGTCACAACCTTGCTTAGGCCCAGCTGGCTGATCTGTGTGACGAGTTCACGCTCATAAAAAGGTGTTCCCTCACCCAACAGATCCAGCAGGATCTCAAAGCCTGCTTGCCTGGTCTGGGCCAGTGCTTTGAGCAGGATGTCCACACCCTTGACCGGATCCAGCCGGCCCACAAAAAGTAGCCGGAGCGGCTTCTGCTGCCAGTGTTCCTCCAGTGTGATGCTGGGTTCCTTCAAGCCAATCTCGGGTGGATCCAGGCCGTTGGGGATCAGTGCGATGCGCTCCGGTGGCACGCCATGGGCCTGGATGCGTTCCGCCATGACAGGAGAAAGGGCCACCGATACCGCGGCTCGGCGATGGGCATAGCCGGTGGTGCGACGATAGAGCCAGCTGACAGCAGGGTCGTAACTACCAGGCGGGCGGTGAAAGATGTCGCCGTGGCTGATCATCAGCAGACGTACCCTTGGGCCAAACCACCACGCCACCGCTGCCGCCAGCGGGTGGCTATGGCAGATCACAGTTGCTGGTGGATTCTTCAGTTCGCGATGCGTTTCTCGCAAGGCCAGCAGGATCCACAACAATTGCCGGGGGAGATGGGCGAAGCGGCGTAGAGAAGAGAGGTTGGGTATCTGGAGAAGACGAAGACGCAGCTGCATTTGGCTGCTCGCCAATTGCTGTCTGCGCTCGCGGGTCAGCCCATCGCTGATCAGGCACACCGCTTGGTGGCGGCTGAGGCCGAGAGCCTGCTGCCAGGCCACATTGGCGACGGCACCACCGGATCCGAGCCCCTCGCAGATCACAATCACGCCCATGATTGGCCGTTGGGCAGAGGCAAAAGAGCCCGTGCGAGAGATCCCATGGTGGGCCTCGGATGGCGGAGCAATCGCAGAGCGGGGGCTGCTTGAATGCCCATCATCACGATGACCAGGATCTGCCAGCGGCGCTGTTGGCGGATCGCCTCAGCAAGATAACTCCAGAGAATATGGCTGAGGGAAAGGCGAAAGTGGCGCCGATAGAGGCTGGGGAAATGCACACAGAAAGCGCTAAACAGGGCACGGCTGCGACAAGCCTTCTGCAGTGGTGTCAGAGGTGCCCAGACGCCTCCCTGGTGCAGGCGATACACGCTGAGCTCGCCGGTGATCACACCGGCATCCCCGTGGCAGGCGCCCAGAAGATACAGCGGACGATCCAGACAGTACTGACGAAAGATCCACTCCGGTAGCTGTATGACTTCGCGGCGCATCAACACGCTGGAGAAATGGAAGCTGTAGCCATCGATCAGCTGCGCAAAGCTGATGCGCTGACAACCGGCTGGCGGTCCGATCCGCTCCGCATGCGGAGCGGGTGTGGGCCGCTGATCGACCACCCGGGTCGATCCTCCGCAGAACGACAGGCTGGCGTCGTGCGCGAGCAGTGCCACCTGAAGCTCCAGCTTGCCTGGCTCGCTCCACCAGTCGTCGCCCTCGAGAAAGGCCACATAGGAAGCCTGGGCCGCCTGCAGCAGACGGGCAAAGTTGCGGTGGAAACCGAGGGCACCGCCGGGGCTGGAGAACACGCGGATGCGGTGATCGAGGGCTGCTGCCTGACTGGCGATCGCTGCGGTGTTGTCGCTGGAGTCGTCTTCGCCGATCAGCAGCTCCCAGGCCTGCAGAGTCTGCGCCTGCACCGAAGCAATGGCCTGCTGCAGGTAGGAGCCGTGATTGCGGGTGAGCATCAGCACGCTCACCAGGGGGGGGGCGGCTGCCATCACCCGGAGGCCACCTGGGGATGACGCGGATGATGAAGGGCTGCGAGAGACCCAACCGTTCGCGGACCCAGGAGGCGGCGCAGGCTCTGATAGGCGGGCAGCTGCCAGGCTGCCGATCCGGGAGGATCAGCGCTGCCGCTGTAGCGGGCCAGGGCCAACAGGCCATCCGCCAGGGCACCTTCGCCGATGGCATCCAGCTGGCGGGCTCTGAGAAAGCACCAGCGGGAGAAGAGCGCCAGCTCCGGAACCTGCCGATCCATCCCCGCCAGCAGCGCACAGGCGTGAAGACGCGGCAGGAAGATCGCTTCATCGCGCAGAAAGGCGGCCTCGGCGCCGCGGGTGACGCGGTTGGGAGAATCGTGGTCGACCTGCACCGAGACCGTGGTGCCACAGTGAATCAGCTGGGGGCGCAGGGCGCCCATGCGTGCCTCCAGATCCCAGTCTTCCGGGCGGTAACTCGGCCAGGGGCCGGCTGCATCGCTAATCCAGCGGCGAAACAGGGGCGTGTGGGTGTGCCACCAGCGCTCCAGCAACAGCAGAGGAAACAGGCTTGCAATCGCTTCATCGGTGCGCCGGCTGGCCGGATCCAGCACCTGGCCTGCAGCCGTCTCCAGACGCGAGGTGCCATAGGCAATCGCGCACTCGGGATGCGCCTTGAGAGCTGCCACCTGATCGGTGAATTTGTTGGGCAGGAGGTAGTCATCGCTGTCGAGGTACTGGATGTAGGCACCGTGGGCCTGCAGGCGGCCGGTTTCGCGGGCCGGGCCGGCACCGGCATTGGCCTGGCGGATTACACGGATCTCCTCGGGATGGGCAGTCTGCAGCTCGGCCAGCACCTCAGGTGTGGCATCCGTGGAGCCGTCGTCGACCAGCAGGATCTCGATCGGGCGATATGTCTGCGCCAGCACCGAAGCCACGGCCCGGCGCACCATCTTCGGCCGGTTGTACACCGGGATGATGGTGGAAACGAGATCGGGCTGGATCACTGCTTGCACGGCACGATTCGCTCAGAGATAGGGTTCATCAGGTTGGCGGCTCCGCACCACACGGGCAGGAGCGCCATAGGTGAGAACCCTTTCGGGCATATCCGAAAGCACCAGGGCGCCAGCGCCAACCACGGTGTCCTGGCCGATCTGGATTCGTTGGATCAGCTGAGCGCCAAGGCCGACGAAGCTGCGGGCACCGATCCGTACGCGCCCGCCCGTGACCACCCCTGGCGCGAGGCTGGCGTAGGGGCTCATCGTGGAGTCGTGGTCGAGACTTGCTCGGGTGTTCAGCAGAGCTCCTTCCTCCAGCATGCAGCCTGCGCCCACATGGGCCTGTGCCATCACCACAACGCCTGCGACCAGATGGGCATCGGGCGCCACCACGGCTGAGGGATCTACCAGGGTGGGAAAGATCGCGGTGGGCAGCTCTCTCCGGATACGTTCACTGATCGCCTGGCGCTGAAAGTTATCGCCGATGGCCACCAGCAGGTGTTGCACGCCATGGCACCCGCACAACCGGGGCAGATCAGTCTCACCGCCGAGGATGGGCAGGCCATGCACCTGGGATCCGGGCGCCTTAAAGGAATCGATCAGGCCCACGGGCTGGAAACCGCCGTGGCGCTGCAGCAGGGCCAGCAGGGCATGGGCATGGCCGCTGGCACCGATGATCAGCAAGGGAGCAGCCATCAAGCGGGGAGGGAATCTGCCGGTACCGATTCCGGCGGTGGATAGAGGGCGGCGATGCTGGCGACCGCGGGCGGATGGCGGTCGTACTGATGCAGGATGGCCGGCACCGCATCATCAACGGCGATGCGGCCGTCGTCCTCCACGGACAGGGCTTCGGGGGGGACCTCCCCCACCGTGGCGAGCTGGGAGTGCCAGGGCATCAGCACCAGATCCGCGGGTGGATCCCGGCGCAGGATCATGTTGTGATAGGCCTGATCCCAGATGGGAATCAGCACGCTGCGCCGCTCCACGGCACGGCGGCCTATTTCAGCGCAGAACTGATCGAGATAGGCGAGAACGGAGCGGAAGCTGCCGATGGTGACGCCGGAGCAGAGCACAGGGAGATCGACGAGCCGCTCGAAACCGGATTCGCCATAGGTGGAGCGGATCCAGTGGGCATTGATCGGGCTCTCGTCCATTGTGTTGTACTCCTGCCCGGTGCAACAGCCGCTGTGCATCGAGGCGAACGGATCAGCCTGAAAGACCACATCGCGGCTGTCGCTGAGCAGGACGGCATCGGGCGGCGCAGAGAGGGAGCGCAACAGGCGACGTGCAATAAAGAAACGGCGGTTGAGGATGAACATGCGCTGGCTGCTCAGGCCGAGCGGCGAGGGCTTTTCATCCGCCAGACTGAGGTGTTCCGACATACCCGGCAGAAGCGCCAGAGCCCGCGAGCGCAACCGGGCCAGACCGCGCTGCAGCTTGAAGCGGAGCCCCTGGGCGTGCTGAATATCTCTGATAGTAGTGCGAAGCGGATGCAGCGTGAGGGCCGGGAAGCGGGCGCAGCAGGGCGCGAGCACCGGCAGATCTCGTTGGTGAACAATGGCGAGGATCGAGGCCTCCGGGCAGAACCGGGCTGCCGAGGCCAGAAAGGGCCAGATGTCTGCCGGGCGGTAGCTCACGGCCGTCGTGATGATCAGAGAGTTCATCGATGGTGGCCGATCGGAGAGCAATGCAGGTAACGGGCAGGCGCCACGCTGGCCGCCTGATGCAGCAGATCAAAATCAGCGAAGTAAGAATCGCCCCAGCCCCGGCACTGCACCGCCAGCGAACGGCGGATCATGGCGTTGAGTGAATCCACCTCGCCGCGTTTGAAACCCACCTTTGGCATCAGTACCTGGCCATGCACGCCATGCTTGGCATGGTCGTAATCAATAGGACAGAACACAAGATCACAATCACCACCAGCAAACCCATCGACCATGGCGGCGAGAGCCTCAGGATAGAGCACATTATCGTCGTCGAGAAAAACTAGATATTCACCGCGTGCCTGGAAGATGCCTACATTGCGCTGGTGGTTTCCATAGTGGCGGATCGGCGGAGTACTGAAGAAACGACGGCGGGACTCCTGATTGGAGGCGGCTAGCTGACGCAAAGATGGGTACATGCCGTCGCTGACAATCACGTGCTCCCAGTGGGAATAGGACTGAGTATCCACTGAGGCGATGGCCTCCTGCAAGGTTTGCAGACGTCCGCAGGTGGGAGTGATGACAGTAATCAGGCCGGGCACAGGGGTGCGACGTTGGAGATAGCAGACGCGAAAGAGCAGAGGTCGATTATAGAACTCAAAGCGCAGATGGCGCCAAGTTTCGGCGTGCCCGGCAAGCAACCTACCCAGAATACGCCTTAAACGCTGAAACTTGATAATCGCATGACTCAGCATAGATAAACAGCAGGCTCTTGCAGGAAGAAAGTCGGAAAGGATAAAATTAAGAAGCTACGATCAGTTAGAACTACAAAGCCCTATGAATTCCATTGGATTTCCAATTGAATCATTGCTAAGCTCGTTAGTAGCAAAAAGCTTTTGACCAGGATTGCCTTCCAAGGCAAAGTGGGACAGTACTTGGTTGTGATACTGAGGGGGATAAATCACACAGGTTGATGATGTATCAATAGAACTTAGCTTCGCAACCGAAACGGATGGTCCTCTGCCGTCAGGAAAATGGATGAACCTGTAAAATCCAGCATGCGCATATATGAAAGGATTCTCTATATCAAGAAGATAAATAGAGCGCGGCATTAATCGTTTTGAAGCGTCAAATGATTGACTTAATCCATGGCTTCCCATATAAGATCGACTGCGCTCTGCATATCTCACAAAGTAATCATATTGAAAGCAAATGATTTGATAAGAAAGCAAGAGGATCAACGAAAAAACAACGAGTACTCGGAGCCGCCCTTGAGAAATGCGGCAAACAATGGCAAGGCCATAGCAAGAAAGTAGGAAAATATAATAACCAAGCAAGATAGATCGCAATGAATGAGGCGTACCTTCGGCGGTTAAAGCAGCTGCTATGGGCGAGAAAATTAAACCAACAATAAGAAGTTTTAGAAATTTATCATTACGCGGAAAGCCTTTTGCTATTAAGGTTAATAGCAAGAAAATAAAAAGTAGAAATGTAATCCAAAGAACAATTCCGCCATATCCAGTTGAATGGCGAAGATTCGGATCACCACGAAAGACAAGAAAATCAGGGGACCAATAACTAAGATAGTTTCGAAGAAAATAATAAGCTTTCTTTAAGGGAGATATATTGGAGTAGAGATAAGAGACAGACCTGAATCTAATAAGTAGAGCTTGACCATTGATCAATGCAAATATTGAATACGGAATCAGGGCAATCAAGAAGCCAGCAGTTAATGCTAGCAAGCGGCGCAAAGTTGACTGATTATAATAGAGAGCCCAAATTGAAAGGATCGACAAGAATGACAACAGTCGTCCAGTCGGGTACGAATAAACTGATAAAGCGAGTGATATGCCAGCGATTATAGATGAAATGTAGTAAAAAGATGAACTATACGAATGAGCTGAAGACCGATGTATTTCAAAGGCCTTGTAAACGAAAAGAAGGCATACAGAAAAAAGGGCTAACTGGGAAATTACCTCAAAAGCAAGTCGAGAAACGACAAATATAGAAGGTAGAAAAGAAAAGGATAGAATTGAGTAGATAAGTATGATTTTAGAGCCGTTAAAGATCCTCCAAACTAGTCGGCATGTAGCCAATAAAGCCAGAGAGAAAAAGAGAGAGCTTGTGAGCCGAAGGGTGAACTCTGAGGGGGGGAGAAGCTTAAAGAGGAGGGCGGCACTATAAATGTAGATAGGGGCCTTAAAGTCATTAAAGCTTTGGAAATAAAGAGGAAATAAGTGGCCGTATTCATCTCTGCCAGATGTGGCGACTAAGCCGGCATTATAGCCAATAGCAGACTCGTCAATGTAGAGACCCAGCGGAACAGAGTCGAGCCGATAATAATGAGCGAAAATGACCAGAAGCAAAAGCAGAACGACGCAAGGCCACGCAGCGCGTGAACGAAAATAAGTTATTGATGCTGAGAATCTTTGCGGAAGCACTATTTAGCAGGATTGCTATGAGATGTTTGGCTAAACATAAAGACTGAGCAGATGATGCAGCCCGAATTTAGGGATTGTGGCTCCAGAGATGCTTTTGAAACAACGACGGCAGACGGATCCAACAGCACAGCGATGCGAGAGGAAGGCAGCAGTTGCGAAAATAGCCGAATCAACCGCTGCCTTTGGGCGTCATCGGCCGATTGCAATGGCCAGATGTGCTTTTTTTTGCCCTTCTCGGATCGTTGGCATATCGACCTCGCGGCTAAGCACGGGCAGACCATGCACGTGGAGAGCAACCGGATGGGCCGAATCGATCAGCCCGATCGGTTCAAGAGGAGCAGCAAAGAGCTCATCGGGGAACAGGAGCACTGGACACCAAGGCCCGTAGGCGCATACCGAGCGCAAGCCGCCTGCGCAACAGCATTGTTATGTATGCAAGTGGTTGAAACCCAAGGCTTGCCAGCAGCAGGCAGAAGCCCAGCGGCGCCCGGCGCAGCAGTCGGGGCGCCTGGCCGATCAGGATTGTCCAGCTCTGGTACCAGTGCCGCCGGCGACCTCGCTGCGGCAGGGCCTGGTCCATGCCGAGGATCCAGAGCTCGCGACTGCTCAGCTCGGGGGTGAAGCGATGGAAGAAATAGGCATCGAGGGCATCGATGCACTGGCGGCTGCGGCGCAGGCGGTTGAGCCGGTCGGCATTGTGCCAGAGGCCGCCTTCGTGGCGCCGGTAGAAAGAAACTGTGAGGTCAAGAACCACGCAGGATCCTCGCGCCACTAGGTAGCCCATCAACATGGTGATCCAGCCGATGATGTCGGGAAAACGCGGGTAGGTGAGCAGGTGTTCAGCGCGAATCACCAAGGTGGAGGTGTGTACCGGGTAACGGCGCAGGATGTCGCGAAGAGTATAACTGGGCTTTACCGGTAGGCATGGGGTGCGGTTGGCCGTAGCCGCCGCGACGCAGGCAGCTTCAGGGTGGCGATGCAGGAGGTCAAGCTGAAGAGTGAGTTTCTCGGGATGGATCCAGTAGTCATCGCCCTCGAGAAGAGCCAGATGGGGAGCGCGGGCATGGGCCACCAGGCGCAGAAAATTGGCCGTGATGCCAACGTTGCGCTCCGCATGCAACACGCGGATGTGCTCGGGATGCTGCTGCTGCAGGCGATGGGCCACCTGAAGAGTCTGGTCGCTTGAGGCGTCATCGCCGATCAGCAGTTCGAATGGCTCCGTGAACTGCTGGGTGAGCACACTCATCACTGCCTGCTCGAGATAGGCCTGGTGATTGCGAGTCATCATCAGCACGCTGATGACGGGTTGCTGCATCAGGCGGCCTGGCTCCGAAATTTCTATGGCGGGAATCGCAAGCATCTGCTCACGGGTGATCCAGCCGGCCTCAGGCCACGACCAGGCCCTATCACGTTGGCTGATCATGAGACCACCTTGCCATCGGGTGGAACGACAATGGAAATTGGCACGCTGCCAATGCGGGCCGCCAGCAGGCTGAAAGAGGACTGAAGGGAGCCAAGGATGGCATCGCAGCCAGCCAGGGTGAGAAATTCCACAAACGCATCGATGCCGGCCTGGGGGTGTGATCGATCCAGACAAGCGGGGGGCGACGCAAAAAGCCGTTCACCGAATTCAGCGCGCAGAGGGCCAACCTCCAGAGGGTCGTCGGTGCAGAGCAGAAAGTGGGTGGTGGGGCTTGCGATCAGTCTCTCATGCATTGCTGTAAGGAAGGCGGAGGTGGTGCTGTTGGCAATGGCATGTCGGTGGTCACCCCTACGGATATGCACGCCCACCAGAGGAGCGTTTGTGTGGCGAGCCTGTGCCAGACGGGCTGTGCTTAGACGCTGGATTGAGGGGAGGGGGTGAAAGGGAGCTGGCTGATCGCCACAGTCTTCGAATTCCGCGCAGGTCTGGATCCATTGGAATGGCATCCAGAGGGGAGCAAAGCGAAGCGGACGGCCCCAGGCCTCTCCGGGGTCAACGGGGCGATTGAGACCGAGGCGGAAACTGGAGAACAGCCAACGCGACAGCCGCAGGGCCAGGCGCTGGAGAGGGCGCGATGGGTTCACGGTGATCAGCCGTACGGGGCTGACAAGGTTGAACAGCTGCCCGTTGAGGGTGGCCAGCTCAGCGGTGAGCGGCCAGAGCACCACCACTGCCCGGCGGTAGCGGAGAGCGAAGGCATGGGCTGACCAGAGGGCACGCAGCCGATTGGCCAGGCCGCCCTTGAGTTCAACGACGAACAGCAGGGTCAACGATGCTCCTCGTGGGCGAGTACGGAGCGATACAGCTCGGCGTGGCGGCCTGCAATGTGCCTGGGATGCCACTCGCGAACAGCACGCTTCCTGGCCTCATGAGCGAGCGAGGAGCTACGAGTGGAATCCGCCAAAACCCAGTGAATGCTGCTAGCCAGGGATGCGGGATCGAAAGGCTCAGCGAGGGCACCGCTTATCCCATCTGCCACTATATCGGGAAGACCACCGATGCGGAAGCCAACCACGGGGAGTCCGCAGGCCTGGGCCTCCAGGCCGGTGTTGGGCAAATTGTCCTGCCGGGATGGAATCACCAGCACATCGCAGGCGGCGTAGTGGAGACGAAGAATTTGGTTGTCGGTGATGACGCCTCGGTAGTGAACGGGAAAGGGGTGTGGCCAGGCTGATTCCGTGGTATCAGCACCAACAATCACGAGCTCTGGAGACACATCATCTGGACTCTGCTGAGCCGAGAGTTCGACGAGTGCAGCTTGCAGCAGATCAGCACCTTTGCGAGGGTCGCTGGTGCCGGCAAGGGCGGTGAACAGGATCAGAGGGCGGTCTGCCGGTAGGCCCAAGCGTTTCCGAGCCTGTGATCGGTCAAGTGGCGCCCAAAGATCACAGTCGATCGGATAGGGGATGACCTCGATCGGCCAGTTTTGCATCAGGGCGCTGGAGCGAGCTTCTGAAGCGAGCCAACGACTCGGACACACAATATGGATCGGCCGTCGCCAGGCGCGACGCTTGCGCTCCCATGTGTAGCGGTTCAGATCGGGGCCACGTTCGTGTGCCGGTCGGTTGCTGGGAAGGTAACCCTGCTTAAAGCGGTGATCGTTTGCAGGAGGAAGGCGCACATAGTGCTCAGCACCGAGGAAGGCCCACTGATCATGAAGCGTCCAGACCAAGGGTTGTGGTAGTCGCCCCACCTCTTCGACCGAGAGCCCGGCTCTGCCGATCCAGTGAAGGTGGATCAGCTGTGCATCACAACGTGCCAGCTCGTTACCCACTCCTGAATCGGGCCAACAGGTGCTGTGCAGCACGGTGTTGCCGTCATTAAATCCACGTGGGTAGCGGGAAGCCAGGCGAGGCCGAATTCGTCGCCAAAAGGGATTCAGGGTGTGCGGCGGCCCAGATTGAACGGTGGAATCGGAGGAACACCCATAGATAACACGTAGGCGGGATTTAATTCTGGAGTTTGCAGCATGATCCACCAGTGCTCGGTGAATACGGTACGCTGCACGGCCAGCACCACCGCCTTCAAAAGTTGTGAAGTGCGTAACAGGAAGGCAGCTGACTGATTTCTCTGTTTCAGTAGGAGAAATGATGATTTCCTCGCTACAGCGTGTAGCAATACTTTTGAATACTTTTGACTTCAATGGCTATGAAATACTCAAGGAATCTTGCTTATGTTGGAATCATTTATTTTGCAAGTTTTTTATAGGCTACCGCGTAGATTGATACAAATCTTCGCTCATGTAAATCTAAGTTATCCTCAAAGTCTCTGGCTGCTGTTTGTTCAAAGCCTGCCCGATTTAGCATACCTATTAAACTGGCTTGATCGAACATGAATTTGTGTTCTCCTCCCATGTAAGCGATATAATTTAACTGATCAATTGGAGATCCACTTTCAACCCATCCTCGACGCCAGCAATGATCTGAGGATGGTGTTACAAAGTATCGACCTTGTATATATGCCTCAATAAAAAGTCTTGCATTCGGCACGCATACCGAAATACTCCCACCTGGTTTCAGACATCGTAGACAATCTCTTAGGAGCGTTTCAAGGGAACCGGGAGTAATATGTTCCAAGACGTGAGAAGAATATATGGATGTTACTGTATTGTCAGGAAACGGAATGCCATCGCTTAGATCCCAGTAGAGGTCACAGCAGCGATTTTTGTCTAGAGTAAGCCAATCTGCAGTTCGCTTTGTTTGTCCTGCACCAATATCTAATTTAATTTGCAGATCTTTTTGTAGCAGTTTATCAATTTCTTTGAGTGTTCGCTTCTTTGTGATTGCGTGCGCTTGACGAAGCTGAATATTCCGAAACTTTCTTGTAAAATGGTTATAGACTAAGCCAAAAGGGTTTTGATTAAAACTTGAGTGCATGACTAGGTCGTTAGTTGATTTAATGGATAGCCGTGGCTGCCAAGAGTCCGTTCGTATCATGGAATCGGTTCATTGATGTGATATTAAATGTTTTATGATGATGCTTGTTTGTCTTTTTGATTTACCGAAAGTTAAGCCGCTGTTCTGAAAACTGCAAATTGTGGGCAAAGTAAGGTAACAACTTTCGCTGCCTTGATTACTATTTCTCTTGGCAAGGGCTACCAGAACAGTCCTCTTCATGATTCTAGGAGCCTGTCGTTCATAACCCCGCTGCCGCCCTTTCCACAGAATACCTCAAATAAGCCCCTATCGCAGTGATGGCAAAGGACTTGGGCGATATCACGGGGCATGAGAATAGCCAAGGCCTCCCGCCCCTGAATCCGCAGCAAACGTTGCAGCTGCCTCCTTCGCCTGTGGAGTGGCTGCCGGCGAACCATCTGGTGTTCTTCTTTCTGGATCTGGACGCGGAGCTGGATTACTCGTGGATCTATGCGGTCTACGAGAACAGAGTTCCTCGCGGGGTCAAGGCCTATGAGCCGCGGATGATGTTGGTGCTGCTCTTGTACGTCTCCTGCGTCAGCATCCTCTGCTCTCGGCGGATCGAGAGGGCCTGCTGTGAGGAAGTGGCCTTTCGGGTGCTCATTGGCAACCAGCAGCCCGACCACAGCCGTATCAGTGATTTCCGCCTCGTGCATCTCGATGCCTTGGCGGTCCTGTTTCTGCAGGTGCTGCGGCTGTGCCAGAAGGCAGGGCTGGTGAGCCTGGGCAACGTTGCTCTTGATGGCACCAAGGTCAACGCCAATGCCTCTAGGTACAAGGCGATGAGCCATGAGCGGATGCTCAAAACCTAGGCCCAGCGGGAGGAGGTGATCGAAGCGCTGCTGCGCAAGGCCGAGTTGATCGACGCGCAGGAGGACGCACGCTACGGCAAAGGCAAGCGTAGCGATGAGCTGACCAAGGAGTTACAGCGCCATCATGATCGGATGGACGCCCTGCGAAAAGCCAAAGCAGAGCTTGAGGCGGAGGCTGCTGCTGACCATGCGCACCGCCGTGAGCAGCAGGCTCGCGCTGCAGAAGAGCAGTCCGCTGGGCCTGCCGCCCAGGCTGCTTATGCCGAGGCAGCAGTGGCAGGCAACGACAACAGCGCTGCTAGAGGGAGGTTGCAGCGCAGGAACTTGCCCAAGAAGCGTAGCGAGCAGAGCGCCGGGCGCGCAGTGCTCAGGGACGGGCGGAGCTGGCCCGCAAGCTGGCGATCGAGAAGGCCCAGGTGGCAGATCTTTCAACCTCGGATCCGCTGAGGAGCGCCGATCCTCTGGCGATGCCCGGCCAATCTGCCCACCATTGCCGTCGGCCATCCCAAGGCAAACGCCCAACGCAATTTCACGGATCCAGAGAGCCACATCCTCAAAGGTGGGGACAGTTGAATGCAGTGCTACAACTGCCAGGCTGCTGTCGATGCTTACCACCAAATCATCGTGGCGGTTGGGGTCAGCAGCCAGGCAGCCGACCAGCAGCACGTCGTTCCCATACTGGAGCGGATCGTGGACAACACCGGCTACCTGCCACTGAAGCTGATCGCCGACGCTGGCTACTGCAGCACAGGCATCATTGGTGTTTGCGAGCAGCGCGGGCTGGATGCCTTGCTCTCCATCAACTGCCAGGACCACGGCAAACGGCCTCGGCCATCAAGGGGGCCAGCACCCGAGGATCTGAATGCACGGGGCCGGATGGACCGCAAGTTGCCCTCCAAAGCCGGGCAGGCGATCTACGAGCTGCGCAAGCTCATTGTTGAGCCTGTCTTTGGTCTGATCAAAGGGACATGGTGGCTGGATTTCTTCCTGTTGCGGGGCCTAGAGAAGGTGAACGGCGATTGGGCACTGATAGCTATCACCCACAACACCTGAAAAGTGTACAGAGGAAGAGCTGTAGCCGCTTGGGGGAGCGGCCATTCATCAGGGCCGCTCAGCACCGGATCCGAAAACATCGCTCAAAGATCCTCTCTCCGAAAGAGCAGAGGGAGCCGGAGGTAAAGTAGCCTTTCTGCTGAAATGTGCGACAGCATCCTAGTGTGCCGTCCCAGAGATTTGCGCACAAAGCCGCTGGAGCTTCTCCAGGATTGAGTCAGCTGTCGCCGTCCAGTTGAACGGGGCCTTGGTCGTGTTGTAGGCGGCCACAAACTGCTCGATCCTGGCGATCAGCTCTTTGACGCTGGAGAAGCTGCCGCGCCGGATTGCCCGCTGGGTGATCAGTCCAAACCAGCGCTCCACCTGGTTGAGCCAGGAGGCGTAGGTGGGGGTGTAGTGGACGTGGAAACGGGGACGCTGGGCCAGCCAGGCACGCACCTTGGCGTGCTTGTGGGTGCAGTAGTTGTCCACGATCAAGTGCAGGTCCAGATCCTCGGGGACGGACTTCTCGATCTGCCTGAGGAACCCCAGGAACTCCTGGTGGCGGTGCCGGGGTTTGCACTGAGTGATTACCTCACCGGTCGCCACGTCCAGCGCGGCAAACAGGGTCGTGGTGCCGTGGCGGATGTAGTCATGCGTCACACCCTCCACGTAGCCCAGCCCCATGGGCAGCAGCGGTTGGGTGCGGTCGAGGGCCTGGATCTGCGTCTTCTCGTCGACGCAGAGCACCATCGCCTTGTCGGGCGGGTTCAGGTACAGGCCAACGATGTCCCGAACCTTCTCCACAAAGAACGGATCGGTGGAGAGCTTGAACGATTTCTGCCGGTGGGGCTGGAGCGAGAAGGTCTGCAGCCAGCGGTGAACCGTGGACTTGGAGATCCCTGTTTCTGCGGCCAAAGTCCGAGCGCTCCAGTGCGTGCTGCCATCGGTTGGCTTGCTCTGCAGGGCTCGGTTGATCACCTCCGCCACCGTGTCGTCCTCATAGGTCCGCGGGCGGCCTGAACGGAGCTCGTCGTGCAGCCCCTCGATCCCCAGATCGAGGTAGCGCTGCCGCCATTTGCCCACCGTTGCGCTGCGAACGCCAAATCGCTTGGCAACTGAGGTGTTGGTGTCACCAGCTGCGCAGGCCAGGACGATCTGCGCCCGCTGAACGATCGAATGGGGCAAGGACCTTGATCCAGCCAGGCTCTGGAGCTGGCTGGCCTCATCAGCCGACAGCTCCAGAGGAGCCATGGGGCGCCCGCTTGGCATGAAACGACCCCCTCGGGAGACACTTCATATTGTAGCGGCTATTTGCGGGACGGCACACTAGGAGCTTGCGGAAAAACCGTCAGAAACGCCGCGTTCCTCCCTCGCGTGATCTGATTACGCGCTGTTCGGGCTGGATTCGTTGATTCAGCGGTTCAGAACGCCAGATTTCAGGCGTTTTGCCCCGTTGGGGCTTCCTGGAAGCCGCCTCGTTGGCACACCTCTGGGCAACCACCTGTTCATGCCGCCGCCATCGCCGGTTTGAGCAGGTTGCCCAGCCGGATCAGGTTGTAGGCGATCACGTGCAGGCCAAACACTGCACCCACCTTTTCGGTGCCGCGCAGCTTGAACTGACGCAGACCGCCCCACTGCTTGATCCAGCCAAACACCTTCTCGATGCCGCGGCGGGCATTGATCGACTTGCCGTAGCCCTCATGGCGAGTGGTGCGGCCATCAATGGCGGAACCACCAGAGCGAGCAGTGTTCTGAGCCACGTGAGGTGTGACTCCGATGCGGCGCATCTCTGCGACAAAGCCCCTGGTGTCGTAGTTCTTGTCGGCACCGATCGTTTTCTGGTGGGCACCGGGACGATCTGCCGCCATCACCTTGGCGGCATCCCGCTCTCCGGTGCCCGTCGCTTGCGTGACGCGACAGTCGACGATCAGGGCATGGCGGTTGTCCATGAGCACGTGCCCCCGGTAGCTGGGCAACGCCGGATGGGCCTTGGATTTGCGGCACAGCAAGGCATCCGGATCGACGCCGGAGCGATGGGTCTTGTTGCTGAGCTTGATGCCGCGGAAATCCCCTTTCGCGCGCTTCCTGCCGGGCTTTGGAGCACCAAAGCCCTCGCCAGGGCCCGATGGCGGCGGCGGCGGATCGTCCTGCCCATCAATTCGCTCCAGCGAGGCATGGGACGCCCAGGCCTGCAGCAGGGTGCCATCCACCGAGAAGTGCTCATCGCTGAGCAGCGGCCTGACCTCCGGCGCACCCATCAACTTCTCCAGGAAGCGCCCCATCACCTCCTCGTTGAGCAGCCGCTCGCGGTTCTTGGTGAACGTTGTCGGATGCCAGATCGGATCATCCGGGCTGAGGCCCACGTAGCCGCAGGCCCGGCGAAGCCGTAGCAGCGAAAGAGCAGGTTGTAGTGGAGCTGCTCCAGCAGCAACCGCTCCGATCGGATCCCGTAGAACGCCTGCAGCAACGAGGCCAGAAGCAGCTGCTCGGGCGGCACCGATGGCCGGCCTTCTGAGGCGTACAGCGCGCAGAAGGTGGGATTGAGTCGATCAAGGGCCTGATCGGCCAGCTTGCGGATCCGCCGCAGCGGATGACTGGCCGGAATCCGATCCTCGACCGAGACGTAGGAGAACAGCGAGCCGGTGCGCTCCTGTCGACCTCGCATCACAGGGTGGGCGGTTGCCCCATTTTCGCAGGGATGGGCGGGTTTTTCAGCTAACTCTTAAGCATCACGCCCTTCTCCCGCAGGCTCTGGTTCACCGTCTCCAGGATCTGCTCTGCTATCCGATTCTCTTCCAGGAGGTGGCGGAAGTTCAGGATCGTCGTCTCGTCAGGGATCCGGTCCTCAACCATGTCGGGACTCCTGAAAAAGATTCTCGGCCCATCGGCGCCGAATTCGTCCGTTTGCTTCGCGTTAATCAGGCCGGCAAGCGCCGTGACATCAAGTGGGCCAGATCTCAAAAGTCTGGCTTGCAGATGACCGCAGGAGCTCTGATCGCTGACCAGGCCATAAGAAAGCTGTAGATCCACCCAAAAAGAAGGGCAAAAAAGAGGCGCAGCAGCCTCAAGACCTTTTCCGCGCACATCACGACAAAGGCCATTGAGATGGAGGATTCGGCACCAGCTGGTAGACGAACCATGATCAGATCCAGGGAATACTTGCGCTTTCCATATCCAAAGACGCCTTCCACTTCATTGCGTCGAGCTTGATCAGATCGGAGCTGCTGCTTGTGTGCAGTGGTGACATCAGGATCCTTGGGCGGGCGGCCCAATCGCTTGCCGGAGAGGCGAATACCGTTCCTCATGCAGAAATGCCTATTCTTGGCCGTGATATAAATCCGGTCGGCGCAGATGCGCTCTGGGTAAGATCCTGTATCCAGCTTGTATTTTTCCGCCTGAGCGATCAGGTCTTCTCCTTCGTTGTAGGGGTTCCAGCTGATGCGGTGCAAGAACGGAAAGCCGTTTTGAACCGAAACACTGATTTTGGCACCAAACTCCACCGCAGCACGTGCTTTGCCTCGCACCATTGGGCGGATATGGGTCTGCACAAGATTCACCAGGCGGTCTGGAATGCTGTTGGTCTGAGAGGCGAGCAGAAGGCCCTGCTGCCGCTCCAACTCGCTGCAGGCCAACAACTTCTGCCACCAATGCCTCTTGAGCTCAGAAAGCGTTGCCCCACAGCCGATCAGAGCATCAATGGCTTTGAGATTCTGCCGCACATATCCAAGCTGATGTTTAATGGCAGCCTTCACTTTTCGGCGGCGTGGCCGTTTTTGCTTCGCCACTCTCAGGAAATGAGCACGAGCAAGGCCACGGTCGTAGCGAGGTCGATGTCTCCTGAATCCCGATGACTGACTGCACAGATCATCAATGACTCGCTCGGTCGTTGTGCGAGCCTCGCTGAGGAGCCTGAGGTCTCTGGGATAGGTAATGTCGGCAGGAGTGCAACTAGCATCAATCGTGAGAGTGCCCCAATTCTTTCCTTCTGGCCAGTCAGCAGGCTTGATCAACGCATCAAGTTCCAGCTGAGCGCCTCCTCCTCTGGAATCAGGATCATCATGGTCGTCATCGTCTGCTACCTGAGCAAGTGCTTCCAGAAGGATCTCTTTGCCGCGCTGCACCACCAGCTCATTGATACGGCGCAGATCCTCGTCAGAAAAGCGTTTGCGAAAATGCACCATCATCGAGGCATCAAACGGTGCCTTGGCTGTGTAACCCGCAAAGCCGAGAAAGAACTGCATATAGGCGTTCTCTCTGATCTGATGGACAGTCTCTTCGTCGGTTAACCCCAACTTCTGTTTGATGTAGAGAGCACCAAAGGCCATCCGCACTGATTTGGCTGGAGCGCCAATTGTGGCGTTGAATTGAGGGGCATAGGCTTGTTCCAGCTCATCCCATGGCATCAGCCCCTCCAGTTGAACCCAGCGATTCTCGGGATCAAGTGTGCCGCCAAATGGCAGGTGGAACTCCTTGATTGAGATCTGACCGTTATTGTGCCTCCGGTACATCTGGAGTGATCAGGAGTAAAGGCAATCACGGATTGCCTGGTTCACGGCCATTTTAGCGGCTTCTCATGCTTGAGACCAGCCGCGGCGCAATGGATCTGGATTTTTCAGGAGTCCCCATGTCGATCCCAGCAAAGCGGCGGAAGCAGGGGGTATCGATCAGCATCTCCTCCATCAAGGGATCGGAAAGCGTGAACCACTGCTGCAGCAGGTGGATGCGCAGCATCACCTCCAGCGGAAACGGTGGGCGCCCGCCCTTGGCAGAAGGCCTGTAGTACACAGGCGAAATCAAGGCCAGGAAAGGATCCCAGGGCACTGTGGCTTCCATCTCATCGAGGAAGCGCTGCCGGCGCGTTTTCTTCTTGGCGTAGGTCTGCTCGTAGTCCGTGAAACCCAACTGGAGGGGGGCCGCCATCCGCTGCCAGTCTCATTATTGGAACTGTACTGATTCTATCGGGTTATTCAGGGGTTCCCTAAGCCAGGAATGGCTGATTACAGGCCATCCTATCATGAGATTCCTGTTGGAATCAACTGCGGGGCAGTGGGTCTGGGATTCTCAGCAGGCCCTAAGTAAATTATGGTCGAGATAGGCTGTCGGACCGTTTGTGCTTTCCCTGTCCCAATGATCGCTGATCGATAGCGCAGCATCCATCAATTGCCTCATCAGAACAATAACAGTGATATTGAATTTATTAATCAAAGAGAGACTGTGCTCGCTGGCTCGGCAATGGTGCTGGGCAATTATATTTTTATTGAATCGAGCTGGACTCAGCATGCTTCTCATAATTGCACCACGCTCAAGCTCTTGATCCCTTCGTCCATAGGTAGGCACAAAATCAGCACGAGCCCATCCCGGAAGCAAGGTTATCTTTGATCTGATGAAAGTTGATCCTGATTTAGGGAAGCAGGCAAGTAAAACTTGTTTTTTATGGCGTTTTGAGCGTGATGCTATCAACGAATCTGCGGGTAGATTAATTAACGCATTAGCTGTTTTTTTGATGATCGGCTTGGGATTCATTTTTTAAAAA
This sequence comes from Synechococcus sp. CBW1004, assembly GCF_015840715.1. Lineage (NCBI taxonomy): Bacteria > Bacillati > Cyanobacteriota > Cyanophyceae > Synechococcales > Synechococcaceae > Synechococcus > Synechococcus sp. CBW1004. The sequence continues at coordinate 1,248,463 of NZ_CP060397.1, forward strand.
ATTTTAGGCAATGGCGCTTTGCCAGAATTGCCAGGGGGCGTTGCCGCCGGCCCACAGCTCTTCCAGGCGCGTACGGTCGCGCAGCGTATCCATCGGCTGCCAGAAGCCCGGATGACGATAAGCGCTCAGCTGTCCGTCGGCAGCCAGCTGCGGCAGCACATCTCCTTCCCAGCTGGTGTGATCCCCAGTGATCCGATCCAGAACACAAGGCTCCAGCACAAAGAAGCCACCGTTGATCCAGGCGTTGTCGCCATCGGGCTTTTCCTGAAATCTCTGCACCGCATCACCCTCAAGATGGAGAGCCCCGTAGCGACCGGGAGGTTGCACCGCTGTGAGCGTGGCTTGACGGCCCTGGCTCCTGTGATGATGCACCAGTGCGCCGATGTCTACATTCGCTACCCCATCGCCATAGGTGAAGCCGAAGCTGCTGTCCTCCAGATAAGAACGTACCCGAGCTAGCCGTCCACCGGCTTGGGGAAGCTCTGATCAAGACCGGGAATTGAGCGCAAGCGTGTCTCATTCTCGTCAATGAGACACAAGTGGGGTATTTTGTCCTTGGCTACTCGCCAGGTGCTCCAATCCAGGGCCTGACTGGCTTATTTCTCGTGAGTTCCCCGATCATTTTTGGCTGCTCACCCTCAAGATGGCACACTTATTCTGTCATTTACGCTGTAGAAGGACAACGTTCGCGCACCATCCAGAGATTGGCGAGGGCAAACAGCATCGTCAGCTTGAGGTTGTTCTTGCGGATGCCTCGGTAGAAGACCTTCCGAAATCCAAACTGGCACTTGATGATCCGAAATGGATGCTCCACCTTTGCCCTGACATGTGCTTTCGCCGCCTCCATCAGATCCAGCAGTCTTCCCTCTGGGGTGTCCGGTAGAACTCGGCGCTGTCCGGGCTTCATGGCGATGCGCATCTCTGCTTCGCAGTCCTTGAACGCCTCACGCTTTTCGATGCCGATGTGGCCAGAGTCGCCGTAGATCACGCGTTCCTCGCCATGGACGCGATCGGGTGCCGTGTTCAGCTCATGGACGTTGGCAGCCGTGCTCACCACGGAATGGACCAGACCCGAGGCTGCATCCACACCGATGTGGCACCGCATCCCAAAGAACCACTGGTTGCCTTTGGCCACCGAGTGCATTTCAGGATCCCACTCGCCCGTCTTGTTCTTGGTTGAACTGGGAGCGTTGATGATTGTGGCATCGAGGATCGTACCCTCCTTAAGCATCACGCCCTTCTCCCGCAGGCTCTGGTTCACCGTCTCCAGGATCTGCTCTGCTATCCGATTCTCTTCCAGGAGGTGGCGGAAGTTCAGGATCGTCGTCTCGTCAGGGATCCGGTCCTCAACCATGTCGATCCCAGCAAAGCGGCGGAAGCAGGGGGTATCGATCAGCATCTCCTCCATCAAGGGATCGGAAAGCGTGAACCACTGCTGCAGCAGGTGGATGCGCAGCATCACCTCCAGCGGAAACGGTGGGCGCCCGCCCTTGGCAGAAGGCCTGTGGTACACAGGCGAAATCAAGGCCAGGAAAGGATCCCAGGGCACTGTGGCTTCCATCTCATCGAGGAAGCGCTGCCGGCGCGTTTTCTTCTTGGCGTAGGTCTGCTCGTAGTCCGTGAAACCCAACTGGAGGGGGGCCGCCATCCGCTGCCAGTCTCATTATTGGAACTGTACTGATTCTATCGGGTTTTTCAGGGGTTCCCTAGAGCGATCTCCGGGGGCCAAGTCACTTTCCCTTACTACTCACTGCCAGATGCTTTTTGTTCAGCATATGAATTGACCAGAATAGATGCAAGCTTTGAGATTTGTGTATCCAGAGAGAATTTTTCAATTGCGTTTTTGCGAGCATTTATTCCCATCTCAGCGGCAAAGTGTTTGTCACGGGCTAACAATATGATATTTGTTGCCATTGCATGAATATCTAGTTCGTTAGACAACAGCCCTGTGTGGCCATGAATCACAATATCAGGAATACCCGCATGCTTTGTCGCTACAACTGGCAGGCCAATCATTTGAGCTTCAATGATCGAGAGTGGCAATCCTTCACTATCGCCTTCGATTGAGTTTATAGAATGGTGAACAAAAGCTCGTGATTTCTTTAGGTGTTGCACTATCTTTTCTGGCACAAGGATTCCTGGGAAAGAAATGTGTGATCTTAGCCCAAGTGCAGCCACTAGGCTCTTGCAAGCACTAAGTAATGGACCATCACCAATCATTAGCAGCCTCGCATTGGGAATACTCGATACCACGAGATTAAATGATAAAATTAAAAGATGAGGAGCTTTCTTTTCAACAAACCTTCCAACAGCTATGAAATTTGGCGGTGAAGAGTCAGGCGCGGCTCCAATAAAAACGGATGAATCAACGCCATAATGATTTAATTTTACTTTGCTGGGTGGAGCCCCTAAGCTACGAATCTGAGCTTTCATTGACTCGGATACGACAATAAGAGCAGAAGCTTTGCGGAAAAAGCTAATATATTCTTGTCGGTTTAGCTCAAGAGTTGGTTTATGATGAGCATCGAAACCGTGAAAATGTACAACGTATGGAATACCGGCTTTTTCTAAAAACTTGTGGAATTTGCCAGCCGTAGTGCCAAACTCGAAAATACAAATGTCGATTTTTGCTAAGTTAAGACATAATGGGACGTAAGTTTTCCATATCCAATGATTGTTTTGATAAAATGGTGACAAGAATTTATCTAGCCAGCACAGCAACCGGTAACAAAACGAGTTTGGGGTCTTTATTAAGGGGATCTCTCTACCGGTAAACACAACCTTTTCAAATGGAAGAAATCTTATGTGATTTTCTATGAATGTTTCTGAATATGCTTTTTGGTGTGGTGAAAAGATTGCAAGTTTCACGATATCTGCAGAGGTAGGAGGAAATTTATTATTTTTCTAATGAATAGGTAATACTGCTAAATGGGAGAAGAAAGCTTATGAACGTGTTTTCATAGTTTCGAGGATTAGCAATGGCACGTCTTGACACAAGTTCTGAAATGAAATTGGTAAGTAAGCCTCTGTCAGAATCTAGTTTTACCTTTAAGGATGTGAAGCCAGGCTCAAAAAAACGATATTGGTCAAAGAGATACTTTGAATGAACATAATAATCCATGGACATGATGCTAAATTGGCGGACATGCGTGGGATCCACGACCGAGTAAGCAGATCTAAAATAGGGTGTTTTCGCGATAAATTGGCCTCCAGGTTTCAGAACTCTATGGATTTCTTTCATTAAAGGTATAAAGTTGTTGATATGTTCGATAACCTGGTCTGCCCAAATGAGATCTACATAATCGTCCTTGAATGGTAAAGGTTGAGATTCAAGGTCTGTAACGATATCTGTTTGTTCAAACGATGTGCGATCAATGCCAATGGTTCCTGGGGTTTTCTTCCGGCCACAACCAAGGTCAATAGCGACCGCACCACTGAAAGCGGCTTTTGACACTGCTTCCCTTAGGTTGCTGACCTTATTAATATCTATAGTCATGATTCTTGCCAATTGAACTTTTTATGTGTGAAGAGATGATGGATTGCTTAACTCGTTATGCACGTAAAACGATTTGGTGGTGGATTGGCACAAAACAGGAGAAAGACTATGTCCCGCAATGTGAAAGTTGTCTCGATGGTTTATCCCTGGCTGATCGCCAGCGTCTCCGTAGCACAGATTAGCAATGAGTGTCTTTGAACTTCTGCTTAGCAGTAGCTGCCATAAAGAAGCATGTTGGCTTGATGGATACTGTTGCTATCGCTACTGATGCCAATTCTACGATTTCGACCATGACCGCCGGTTCACGGGGCTATAATACTAATCCTCTGCACCTCAGTTCACGCTCATGTTAGAAATAGTTATTTTAGCGATGATATTGCATCTCACCATAAAGCTATTGTTTTATTCTGTTCGGGAAGGCTAAATCCGGAATTCCTTGCTTGAGATTATCTGCTATGAGGGTGTGCTTTGCGCTACTAGCTAGCCAATCCTAATCAAGACATGTTCAAAGCTGGTTTGCGCTTGGGTTTGGGAGATAGTCCTCGTCAATACAGTGATTCTATTGCGTCATGAGTTTTATCCGTCACTAATACAGTCCACAGTTTCCATACTGACGCTATGACGAAGACTCCAACATCGACCCGCGTTTTCTTACGTTTAAAGATCATTCACGGCTTCAGGTCAATAATCATGGGCGGCAGGTTGTAAGCCATTGATTTAAGAGGTTTACATGGAGTTCAGAAGGCGTATATGCGAAATAACCGTAATGACTTTAAAGGTGGATTATCGGAGCACTGATTAGATTGTATAATGTTCTAATGCGGATCTCAGGCGTGTGCCGAGGGCAAGCCGCCGCCGCAGCAGCATCGATCCATAAGTCAGGGGTTGTATAGCCAGCCGCGAGACCAGAAGACAGAAGCCCAACGGCGCCCGGCGCAGCAGTCGGGGCGCTTGGCTGATCAGGATCGTCCAGCTCTGGCACCAATGTGCGATTCGCCCGTGTTGCGGCATGGCCTGGTCCATGCCAAGGATCCAGAGTTCGCGACTGCTCAGCTCGTGCGTGAAGCGATGGAAGAAATAGGCATCGAGGGTATCGATGCACTCGCGGCTGCGGCGCAGGCGGTTGAGCCGGTCGGCATTGTGCCAGAGGCCGCCCTCGTGGCGTCGATAGAAGGAAACCGTGAGGTCAAGAACCACGCAGGATCCTCGCGCTAGCAGGTAGCCCATCAACATGGTGATCCAGCCGATGATGTCGGGAAAACGGGGGTAGGTGAGCAGGTGTTCAGCGCGAATCACCAAAGTGGATGTATGCACAGGGTAACGGCGCAGGATGTCGCGAAGGGTGTAAGTGGGCTTTACCGGTAGGCAGGGCGTGCGGTTGGCCGTAGCCGCTGCTACGCAGGCAGCTTCGGGGTGGCGATGCAGGAGGTCAAGCTGAAGAGTGAGTTTCTCGGGATGGATCCAGTAGTCATCGCCCTCGAGAAGAGCCAGATGGGGAGCGCGGGCATGGGCCACCAGGCGCAGAAAATTGGCCGTGATGCCAACGTTGCGCTCCGCATGCAACACGCGGATGTGCTCGGGATGCTGCTGCTGCAGGCGATGGGCCACCTGAAGAGTCTGGTCGCTTGAGGCGTCATCGCCGATCAGCAGTTCGAATGGCTCCGTGAACTGCTGGGTGAGCACACTCATCACTGCCTGCTCGAGATAGGCCTGGTGATTGCGAGTCATCATCAGCACGCTGATGACGGGTTGCTGCATCAGGCGGCCTGGCTCCGAAATTTCTATGGCGGGAATCGCAAGCATCTGCTCACGGGTGATCCAGCCGGCCTCAGGCCACGACCAGGCCCTATCACGTTGGCTGATCATGAGACCACCTTGCCATCGGGTGGAACGACAATGGAAATTGGCACGCTGCCAATGCGGGCCGCCAGCAGGCTGAAAGAGGACTGAAGGGAGCCAAGGATGGCATCGCAGCCAGCCAGGGTGAGAAATTCCACAAACGCATCGATGCCGGCCTGGGGGTGTGATCGATCCAGACAAGCGGGGGGCGACGCAAAAAGCCGTTCACCGAATTCAGCGCGCAGAGGGCCAACCTCCAGAGGGTCGTCGGTGCAGAGCAGAAAGTGGGTGGTGGGGCTTGCGATCAGTCTCTCATGCATTGCTGTAAGGAAGGCGGAGGTGGTGCTGTTGGCAATGGCATGTCGGTGGTCACCCCTACGGATATGCACGCCCACCAGAGGAGCGTTTGTGTGGCGAGCCTGTGCCAGACGGGCTGTGCTTAGACGCTGGATTGAGGGGAGGGGGTGAAAGGGAGCTGGCTGATCGCCACAGTCTTCGAATTCCGCGCAGGTCTGGATCCATTGGAATGGCATCCAGAGGGGAGCAAAGCGAAGCGGACGGCCCCAGGCCTCTCCGGGGTCAACGGGGCGATTGAGACCGAGGCGGAAACTGGAGAACAGCCAACGCGACAGCCGCAGGGCCAGGCGCTGGAGAGGGCGCGATGGGTTCACGGTGATCAGCCGTACGGGGCTGACAAGGTTGAACAGCTGCCCGTTGGGGGTGGCCAGCTCAGCGGTGAGCGGCCAGAGCACCACCACTGCCCGGCGGTAGCGGAGAGCGAAGGCATGGGCTGACCAGAGGGCACGCAGCCGATTGGCCAGGCCGCCCTTGAGTTCAACGACGAACAGCAGGGTCAACGATGCTCCTCGTGGGCGAGTACGGAGCGATACAGCTCGGCGTAGCGGCCTGCTATGTGCCTGGGATGCCACTCTCGAATAGCACGCTGCCTGGCCTCATAAGCAAGGGAGGAGCTGCGAGTGGGATCCGCCAAAACCCAGAGGATGCTGCTGGCCAGGGATGCGGGATCGAAAGGATCAGCGAGTGCACCGCTTGTCCGATCTTCTACGATATCCGGTAGGCCACCGATGCGGAAGCCGACCACGGGGAGTCCGCATGCCTGAGCCTCCAGGCCAGTGTTGGGAAAATTGTCCTGCCGGGAGGGAATCACCAGGACATCGCAGGCGGCGTAGTGGAGGCGGAGCTTTGCGTTGTCTGCGATCACGCCACGGAAATGGACTGGGAAGGGGATGGAAAGGTCTGAATCGCCGCGTTCGGCACCAACGATGACGACCTGAGGTGCGGTGGACCTCTCCTCGATCTGGGAGGACAGGCATTCCAGGGCAGCTTGAAGGAGATCGGCTCCTTTGCGCGGGTCCTCGGTGCCGGCCAGCGCTGTGAAGAGGATCAGCGGCACGCCCTGCGGGAGACCGAGCTGTTGACGGGCCTGATCACGATCAGACGGGGACCAGAGGGTGCAGTCGATCGGGTGTGGGATGACATGGATCGACCAGGAGCGGATCAGTGCGCTGGCGCGGGCTTCATACGCGAGCCATTGGCTGGGGCAGACAATGTGGATCGGTCGGCGCCAGGCGCGACGTTTGCGTTGCCAGGTGAGGCGGTTCAGATCGGGGCCCCGCTCGTGTTCGGGGCGGTTGCCTGGCAGATAACCCTCCACAAAGCGACGATCGTCGGCGGGGGGAAGGCGCACGTAATGCTCAGCACCAAGGAAGGCCCACTGGTCGTGCAGGGTCCAGACCAGGGGCTGGGGAAAGTGGCCCACCTCCTCGATCGAGAGACCGGCTCTACCGATCCAGTGCAGGTGGATCAGCTGGGCGCCTGAGCAGGCGAGCTCGCGACCGACACCAGAATCCGGCCAGCAGATGCTGTGCAGAACGCTATTGCCGTCATCGAAGCGGCTGGGCATGCGGGAGGCGAGCCGGGGACGCAGCCGCCGCCAAATCAGATTCTCGCCCTGGGCTGGGCCCGCAAGAACCGTGGGATCCTGCGAGCAACCATGGATCACCCGCAGCCGTGAGTGAACACCTGTTTCTGCTTCGTTGTCGACAAGGGAGCGGTGAATCCGATAAGCCGCACGGCCAACACCACCAGATTCGTAGGTGCTGAAGTGGGTGACGTTGAATGGTGGGATGATATCAGTCTGATTTGTAGCCAATGGCGTAAATGGATTCATACTTGCGCTGGGGAAGATCCAGCCTATCTTTAAACTCACGCAGAGAAACTCGGTGAAATCCAGCCAGGCGCAAGAAGGCAGGAAGATTTTCGTCGTCAAACATCAGACGATGCTCACCTCCCATGTACGCGATATAATTAATTTGGTCGATCAATGAGCCCGTTTCGAACCAGCCCCGTCTCCAACATCGTGGGTTAGCCTGATCCACAAAATAACGCTTGTGAGTATACGCATCGAGGAAGAGGCGTGCATCGGGTACGCACACCGATAAAGAGCCGCCCGGAATCAAAGCCCGATAGCAGTCCCGCAACAAAGGAACAAGACTGCTGGGGGGCAGATGCTCAAAGACATGGGAAGAGTAGATCTCAGTAACCGAATGATCAGGGAAAGGAATACCATCTGCGAGATCCCAATACAGATCACAATGTTCATTCGCATCGAGCGTCACCCAACCAGCTGGACGCTTGACTTGCCCAGCACCAATGTCCAGATGAACGGGCTGTGGGGTATGAAGTAAATGCGTAACACGGCTTCGCGTCTGCCGTCGGAGGCGCCGCTGTAATCGGTGATGAAGAGCTTGATGGTAAAGAGAACGCAAGGAAGCTTTGATCACTTTGTGCATAAAAAGATTTTAGCGAAGTCCCATCCAGGCAGATGCCCTGGAGAGGCGGCGTCCGATACGCTGCTGGAGAGTACGAAGCTTCCGTCTGCGGATACCACCAAAGTGGTGGGCGTAAGTGTAATTATCAGCATCGCGATGCCTGATTACGAAATCCGGATGGGAGATAGAACCGAGGGGGAGGGCAGGATGGCTTGGGGTCTCGGGGTTGAGGGTATGGGTGGCTCCTTCTCCGAAACCAATGTTGGAGACAAGATTACGAAAAGGTGTAGCAGTTAATGCTCCACGAGTCAGCGCTGCGAAGAACCATTGATAATCCCACCAAGTTATAGGCTCATCACGACGGTAGGTCCGCTCGAAGATTTCAGACCAGTAGGCTGCCTCATATGGATCGTCAAAAATATGCAGAAGCGAGCCCGAATCACGGAAGGACGGCCATTGTTGTAGATAGGGATCAAACTGCTTCCACCGGTCTCGCCATGTTGCCCAACCCCAGGTTAAGGTGTAGCGACTAAAGTAATAACTATCTTTCTGGACAGGGTTGTTCTTAAGGAAGTTATTACCGCTGACACACCATATTCGGGGGTCATCTCGAAATCTACGTAAAAGATGAGCGCAATATGAAAAGAAATCTAGGTTGGGGATGCAATCATCTTCGAGAATAATGCCTTCATCAACTTCATTGAAAAACCAGTCTATTGCTGCTACTGGGCCATCACGACATCCCAAATTAGAATCTGAAAAGTACTTAGCAACATCGCATGGCCAATCTATTGACGAATTAATGACTTTACGGGTATCTTCAACCTTTTGTTCTTCTCCTGAGCGAGAGGGATTAGCTCCGTCACAAAACACAAATATGCGACGGGGCTCTAAAGTTCTAATAACATTGAAAAGGCGGCTAATGGTGCAAGGCCGACGCCATGCAATAAGAAGGATTGGAATGTCTGCTGGGTTCACGGCTTGACATTAACTCCCAATAGACAAAGAGCGCGTTTTTTGATATATTCAACAGTCATATCATATCCATACTCAGTTGCATCATTAGCGTAAAACCACGAAAGTGTGTTGATTGAAGCATTACTTAAAGGCTTCGTAGGGACTATTTGCGGAGACTTAGCTTCCAAGGAGAGGCTCGGCCAACCACTTTTCCATAATGACTTGGCGATCATGTTTGAGCCAAACTCAAACCAGTCAGAAGACAAGGACTCAAACCTGATTATTTGTATTTTGGGGGCAATTGGTAGTCCTGTAGTGTCAAGGTAATCTTGCATTGTTCGTGCGTGAGATGCATCATCATGGCTGGCAATAAAGCCGCTATCGTGAGAAAACAAATATGAAACATACTCGTTTATATCAGGATATTTTTTGTATCTATAGTGACTTCGCCAAGATGAAATAAATCGGTCTAAGGGATGACGTACTACCGAAAAGAATATTAGAGAGGCTAGATCTTGCTTACTGATGAGCCCCAACCAAAAAAGCTCTTTGATTGTTAGGTGCTGTTTACATGTCATAAGATTTTGCCATCCATAAGCTGAATCATGAATTAACGAATACTGAATGCTTTGATTTATGTTGTTAACTAGTAGTTTATTGCATATCGCCTTGCCAATTGGAGTGGAGGCAAGACGATAATAAATCCTTGCTGGTGAATGTGTGCCATGGTTTAGCCGAGACTGAGATAACAGCGACCGCTCGATTGATGTGCCTGCCGTTTTTGGAATATGCACAAAGAAAAGGTTTTTGTTTATGCGAGGCATAGATGTTGGCGATTAATGTTTAATGTAGAGGGGCCTGATTCATTTCAGGTATATACAATTGTTTTTCATGAGGAGGATTTGGAGCTATGGTCTCACTATCATCATGTTCTGATTAGGGACTCCTGAAAAACGACTCGCGTGCCTCACTGGGGCAAGCCGACGAACAGGGGTGATGGCAGCTCGAATCCGCGGCTTTACAGCAACCGGCGATTCGGCTGCCTCAAACTGGCAAATGCTTCTTGGCGCCACCAAGAGCCAGCCAAGACGTTGTAACGCACAAAAACCAGGAATAAATCGCGACAAAAAAGAGGCGGAGGAGCCTCAGGATCTTCTCGGCACACATCACCAGGAATGCCATCGAGATCGTCGTTTCTGCACCCTGAGGCAGGCGAGCCATGATCAACTGAAGTGAATACTTGCGCTTCCCTGAACCAAAGACACCCTCAACCTCGTTTCGCTTGCGCTGGTCAGCGCTGAGCTGCTGCTTGTGCACAGCGTTGACTCCTGGATCCTTCGGTGGCCTCCCAAGTCGTTTGCCAGATAGTCGGATATTGTTCCTCGTACAGAAGTTTCGATTCTTAGTGTTGATGTAGATGCGATCGGCGCAGATGCGCTCAGGGTAGCAGCCATGCTCTCGCTTGTACTTCTTGGCTTGTGAAATCAAGTCTTCGGACTCATTGTACGGATCCCAGCTGATCCTGTGAAGGAAGGCAAAGCCATTGCGCACGGAAACACTAATTTTGGCACCAAACTCAAAAGCGGCTCTTGCTTTGCCACGAGCAATGGGGCGAACATGTCGCTGAATCAAGTTGACGATGCGGTCGGGCATGCTGCGTGTCTTGGAGTACAGCAAGATCGTCTGCTGTCGGTGCAGCTCACTGATCACGAGAAGCTTCTGCCACCAATGCGTCTTGAGACCCGAAAGGGTTGCGCCAGAGGCGATCAGGGCATCGATGGCATCAAGATTGCGCTGCAGGTAGTCGAGCTGGCGGCGTATTGCGGCTTTTGTTTTGCGACGACGTGGCTTTTTCTGCTTGGCGACATTGAGGAAAGCAGGACGCGACCTGCCTCGATCATATCGAGGCTTATGCTTACGCAGATCTGGGTGCTGACTGCGCAGATCATCAATGATTCGTTCGGTTGACTCCCTCGCCTCATTGAGTAGCTTCAGATCAGTGGGATAGGTGATGTCGGCTGGCGTGCAAGAGGCATCGATGGTCAATGTTCCCCAGTTCTTGTCCTCGGGCCAATCTGCTGGCTTCACGAAATCGTCAATGGAGATCTGGGTTCCAGCATCAACACTTGGATCGTCGGGGTGGTCGTCATCTTGCCGTGACGACACAGCCTCGATCACCATGGCCTTACCGCGTTCTGCAATCAGTTCGTTGATCCGCTTGAGGTCATCCTCTGAGAAACGCTTGCGGAAATGCACCATCATCGACGGGTCGAATGGTGATTTACTGGTGTAGCCGGCAAAACCCAAAAAATACTGCATGTATGCATTTTCTCGGATCTGCTCGACGGTTTCCTCATCGCTCAAGCCAAGGCGCTGCTTAATGAACAGCGCACCAAATGCCAATCTCACAGACTTCGCGGGGGCACCAGTCGTGGGGCTGAACTGAGGGGCATACGTTTCTTCCAGCTCATCCCATGGCATCAGAGAGGAGAAGATCACCCAGCGGTTGTCCGGGTCCAATGTTCCGCCAAAAGGGAGATGGAACGCCTCGATTGAAAGCTGCCCGTTATGGTGTTTCCGGTACATCTACTGGGTTGAACAGTTGCAGCAATCATCGATTGCCCCTTGCAAGGCCAGTTTAGCGAGCCTCGACCGCTGAAACCAGCTGCGCTGCAGTCGATCTGGCTTTTTCAGGAGTCCCTGATTAGGTCAGCGTGGGCGCTTCTAAGGCATAACGACCTTTATAAGCCTAGGAATTATTAAAGCAATGTCATCCGGCTCGTGTCTAGCCAAGTATTGCGGATATAAGTCTGTCGCGCATAGATATGCGCCCACCTCCCCAAAGACGCCGTTGAATCCGACCAGATCGCAGTGTCAGCAATACATCTAACTGGGACAATGGGGCATGAGCAAGACTTCCGACTCTGGAATCCAGAGCAGACGCTGCTGCTCCCGCCGTCACCGGTGGACTGGCTGCCAGAGAACCATCTGGTGTTCATCCTTCTGGATTTGGCGGCTGAACTGAATCTCGGCGAGATCAAAGCCTACTTGCGCCAGAAGGATCCCCGCGGTGAGAAGGCGTATGACAAGCGGATGATGGTTATGCTGCTCCTCGATGCCTACTGCGTTGCCCTGCCCGGCGAAAGGAAGATCGAGAAAGCCTGCTGGGAACACGCGAATATCGATGTGTTCACCATAAACCAGCAACCTGATCACAGCCGCATCAGCGATTTCTGGCGCCGCCATCTCGATGCCTTGGCCGGTCTGTTTGTGCAGGTTCTGCGGCTCAGTCAGAAAGCCGGTCTGGCAAGCATGGGACGTGTGGAACTGGACGGCATCAAGATCCGTGCGAATGCCAGCAAGCACAAGGCGATGAGCTACTAGCGGATGCTCAGGTCAGAGCGTCAGCTGGAGGGTGAGATGCGTGCTTTACTGCGCAAGGCCGAGCTGATGGTCGCCCAAGAGGATGACCAATACGGCAGGTGCACACGGGTTGATGAGCTACCGGCGGAGCTGCAGCGACGCTCAAGCAGGCTGGAGGTTGTCGTCATCCTGGAGTCTCGACGTAGCCTCGATCACCATGGCCTTACGGCGTTCTGCGATCACTTCATTGATCCGATTGAGATCCTCTTCAGTGAAACGCTTGCGGAAATGAACCATCATTGATGGGTCGAACGGTGCCTTGCTGGAGTACCCAGCGAAATCCAGTAAAAACTGCATATGTGCATTCTCTCGGATCTGCTCGACGGTTTCCTCCTCGCTCAGACCAAGGCGCTGCTTGATGAACAGCGCACCAAATGCCAGTCTCACAGACTTCGCTGGGGCACCAGTCATGGGGCTGAACTGAGTGACATATGTTTCTTCCAGCTCTTCCCATGGCATCAGAGAGGAGAAGATAACCCAGCGATTGTCCGGGTCTAATGTGCCGCCAAAAGGGAGATGGAACGCCTCGATTGAAAGCTGCCCGTTATAGTGTTTTTTGTACATCTACTGGGTTGAACGGCCACAGCAATCATCGATTGCCCCTTGGCAAGGTCAGTTTAGCGAGCCTCGACCGCTGAAACCAACTGCGCCGCAGTCGATCTGGCATTTTCAGGAGTCCCTAAATATCAATAATTAGGGACTCCTGAAAAACGACTCGCGTGCCTCACTGGGGCAAGCCGACGAACAGGGGTGATGGCAGCTCGAATCCGCGGCTTTACAGCAACCGGCGATTCGGCTGCCTCAAACTGGCAAATGCTTCTTGGCGCCACCAAGAGCCAGCCAAGACGTTGTAACGCACAAAAACCAGGAATAAATCGCGACAAAAAAGAGGCGGAGGAGCCTCAGGATCTTCTCGGCACACATCACCAGGAATGCCATCGAGATCGTCGTTTCTGCACCCTGAGGCAGGCGAGCCATGATCAACTGAAGTGAATACTTGCGCTTCCCTGAACCAAAGACACCCTCAACCTCGTTTCGCTTGCGCTGGTCAGCGCTGAGCTGCTGCTTGTGCACAGCGTTGACTCCTGGATCCTTCGGTGGCCTCCCAAGTCGTTTGCCAGATAGTCGGATATTATTCCTCGTACAGAAGTTTCGATTCTTAGTGTTGATGTAGATGCGATCGGCGCAGATGCGCTCAGGGTAGCAGCCATGCTCTCGCTTGTACTTCTTGGCTTGTGAAATCAAGTCTTCGGACTCATTGTACGGATCCCAGCTGATCCTGTGAAGGAAGGCAAAGCCATTGCGCACGGAAACACTAATTTTGGCACCAAACTCAAAAGCGGCTCTTGCTTTGCCACGAGCAATGGGGCGAACATGTCGCTGAATCAAGTTGACGATGCGGTCGGGCATGCTGCGTGTCTTGGAGTACAGCAAGATCGTCTGCTGTCGGTGCAGCTCACTGATCACGAGAAGCTTCTGCCACCAATGCGTCTTGAGACCCGAAAGGCTTGCGCCAGAGGCGATCAGGGCATCGATGACATCAAGATTGCGCTGCAGGTAGTCGAGCTGGCGGCGTATTGCGGCTTTTGTTTTGCGACGACGTGGCTTTTTCTGCTTGGCGACATTGAGGAAAGCAGCACGCGCCCTGCCTCGATCATATCGAGGCTTATGCTTACGCAGATCTGGGTGCTGACTGCGCAGATCATCAATGATTCGTTCGGTTGACTCCCTCGCCTCATTGAGTAGCTTCAGATCAGTGGGATAGGTGATGTCGGCTGGCGTGCAAGAGGCATCGATGGTCAATGTTCCCCAGTTCTTGTCCTCGGGCCAATCTGCTGGCTTCACGAAATCGTCAATGGAGATCTGGGTTCCAGCATCAACACTTGGATCGTCGGGGTGGTCGTCATCTTGCCGTGACGACACAGCCTCGATCACCATGGCCTTACCGCGTTCTGCAATCAGTTCGTTGATCCGCTTGAGGTCATCCTCTGAGAAACGCTTGCGGAAATGCACCATCATCGGCGGGTCGAATGGTGATTTACTGGTGTAGCCGGCAAAACCCAAAAAATACTGCATGTATGCATTTTCTCGGATCTGCTCGACGGTTTCCTCATCGCTCAAGCCAAGGCGCTGCTTAATGAACAGCGCACCAAATGCCAATCTCACAGACTTCGCGGGGGCACCAGTCGTGGGGCTGAACTGAGGGGCATACGTTTCTTCCAGCTCTTCCCATGGCATCAGAGAGGAGAAGATCACCCAGCGGTTGTCCGGGTCCAATGTTCCGCCAAAAGGGAGATGGAACGCCTCGATTGAAAGCTGCCTGTTATGGTGTTTCCGGTACATCTACTGGGTTGAACAGTTGCAGCAATCATCGATTGCCCCTTGCAAGGCCAGTTTAGCGAGCCTCGACCGCTGAAACCAGCTGCGCTGCAGTCGATCTGGCTTTTTCAGGAGTCCCTAATTACAGAATAATCATCAAGGATGCTTCGGCGTCTAAAAGCTCTTCGAGATATATATTAAGTGATGGACTCGCTGAGGAAGCTCTGATCAAGACCGGGAATTGAGCGCAAGCGTGTCTCATTCTCGTCAATGAGACACAAGTGGGGTATTTTGTCCTTGGCTACTCGCCAGGTGCTCCAATCCAGGGCCTGACTGGCTTATTTCTCGTGAGTTCCCCGATCATTTTTGGCTGCTCACCCTCAAGATGGCACACTTATTCTGTCATTTACGCTGTAGAAGGACAACGTTCGCGCACCATCCAGAGATTGGCGAGGGCAAACAGCATCGTCAGCTTGAGGTTGTTCTTGCGGATGCCTCGGTAGAAGACCTTCCGAAATCCAAACTGGCACTTGATGATCCGAAATGGATGCTCCACCTTTGCCCTGACATGTGCTTTCGCCGCCTCCATCAGATCCAGCAGTCTTCCCTCTGGGGTGTCCGCTAGAACTCGGCGCTGTCCGGGCTTCATGGCGATGCGCATCTCTGCTTCGCAGTCCTTGAACGCCTCACGCTTTTCGATGCCGATGTGGCCAGAGTCGCCGTAGATCACGCGTTCCTCGCCATGGACGCGATCGGGTGCCGTGTTCAGCTCATGGACGTTGGCAGCCGTGCTCACCACGGAATGGACCAGACCCGAGGCTGCATCCACACCGATGTGGCACCGCATCCCAAAGAACCACTGGTTGCCTTTGGCCACCGAGTGCATTTCAGGATCCCGCTCGCCCGTCTTGTTCTTGGTTGAACTGGGAGCGTTGATGATTGTGGCATCGAGGATCGTACCCTCCTTAAGCATCACGCCCTTCTCCCGCAGGCTCTGGTTCACCGTCTCCAGGATCTGCTCTGCTATCCGATTCTCTTCCAGGAGGTGGCGGAAGTTCAGGATCGTCGTCTCGTCAGGGATCCGGTCCTCAACCATGTCGATCCCAGCAAAGCGGCGGAAGCAGGGGGTATCGATCAGCATCTCCTCCATCAAGGGATCGGAAAGCGTGAACCACTGCTGCAGCAGGTGGATGCGCAGCATCACCTCCAGCGGAAACGGTGGGCGCCCGCCCTTGGCAGAAGGCCTGTGGTACACAGGCGAAATCAAGGCCAGGAAAGGATCCCAGGGCACTGTGGCTTCCATCTCATCGAGGAAGCGCTGCCGGCGCGTTTTCTTCTTGGCGTAGGTCTGCTCGTAGTCCGTGAAACCCAACTGGAGGGGGGCCGCCATCCGCTGCCAGTCTCATTATTGGAACTGTACTGATTCTATCGGGTTTTTCAGGGGTTCCCTGATGAATCTTGCCTTTGAAAATACCCTTGACAGCAATGAGTTCGAATATTTAAATGGATTTGAAATTTTGATTGCCGAGGATGCAGATATTATCGAGCAAGCTCTATGCAGATATCCATGATAATCACACAGCATATTATTGATTGCGATCTGATAGTTTGCTAATGCGTACTTTCTCATATTTCGGTACTTTTCCAAGGAAATAGTCGAAAGAACGGCAAGTAACTCATCTATTGTGTCAAAGAAAATGATCCCTCTTGCGTCAAAGTACTGTTCAACCTCACGGGTGCCATGGTAAATTGGGATTGCGCCTGCAAGTATGCAGTCTATTAGTTTTTCGGTAAAGTATAGAGGACTTGAAGTGTTTTCCATCGCGATCGAAAAGGCGTACGGAATCAAGGCATCCTGCTTGTTGGCAATAGGATTTGTGCTTCGGCCAAACAAATCTACACTATCTATAGATAGTAGTAAGTCTATAACATCTCTTCTCAGAATACGAGAAATATGAGAAGGTGGTGGATTGGAGGATTATATACTAATAATGGCCGAACAAAGCTTGATTTTTTTTGATGCATTTGGAATTGGACTTGATCTCAGATAAGGATTTAGATTAACCATATTACTACTATATGGCAGAAGCTGAAAAATATTATTTGTCGCCACCTGTCCCCTATGATGCGTTAAAATTAGATTAAATCTCTTTAAAAGCAGAGGAACTATTTTTTTGTCATAGATATTAGGCAGAAGATGAGACTCCTTAAGCAAGGCAACGCGCTTTGCTTTGGGTATGTAAAATGGGAGTTTGGCAAGGCATAAATCATCTGATATTAAGTATAGGTAGTAGTCATAATTTAGCTTCTGCCAAGGCCGGACAATATCAACTATGGTTTTAGAAAATCCCTCAAAGCGGTAGTCTAGGTTATAGGTGAGTGGCTGCGTTCCCCAACTTCTTTGTTCAATCTGAGCAATTCGTAATTCCTTCATGACTAAGGCCAAAAAGAGACTAGGCTAATAATGAACTCTGGGCATTTAAAAATTTCGCTTATTCACGCTACATTATTCGATTGCACAGTTATGCCTGCGAGGAGCTGTCTGTGCGAATATGCCATTTGCGTCAGCAACAAGGTTCGCCCTTTATGGTGGCGGATCTTTCCTGAAAAGGCATGATCAGTTGCCAAGGGTTATAGAATAAGATTAAGGAAGCTCTGATCAAGACCGGGAATTGAGCGCAAGCGTGTCTCATTCTCGCCAATGAGACACAAGTGGGGTATTTTGTCCTTGGCTACTCGCCAGGTGCTCCAATCCAGGGCCTGACTGGCTTATTTCTCGTGAGTTCCCCGATCATTTTTGGCTGCTCACCCTCAAGATGGCACACTTATTCTGTCATTTACGCTGTAGAAGGACAACGTTCGCGCACCATCCAGAGATTGGCGAGGGCAAACAGCATCGTCAGCTTGAGGTTGTTCTTGCGGATGCCTCGGTAGAAGACCTTCCGAAATCCAAACTGGCACTTGATGATCCGAAATGGATGCTCCACCTTTGCCCTGACATGTGCTTTCGCCGCCTCCATCAGATCCAGCAGTCTTCCCTCTGGGGTGTCCGGTAGAACTCGGCGCTGTCCGGGCTTCATGGCGATGCGCATCTCTGCTTCGCAGTCCTTGAACGCCTCACGCTTTTCGATGCCGATGTGGCCAGAGTCGCCGTAGATCACGCGTTCCTCGCCATGGACGCGATCGGGTGCCGTGTTCAGCTCATGGACGTTGGCAGCCGTGCTCACCACGGAATGGACCAGACCCGAGGCTGCATCCACACCGATGTGGCACCGCATCCCAAAGAACCACTGGTTGCCTTTGGCCACCGAGTGCATTTCAGGATCCCGCTCGCCCGTCTTGTTCTTGGTTGAACTGGGAGCGTTGATGATTGTGGCATCGAGGATCGTACCCTCCTTAAGCATCACGCCCTTCTCCCGCAGGCTCTGGTTCACCGTCTCCAGGATCTGCTCTGCTATCCGATTCTCTTCCAGGAGGTGGCGGAAGTTCAGGATCGTCGTCTCGTCAGGGATCCGGTCCTCAACCATGTCGATCCCAGCAAAGCGGCGGAAGCAGGGGGTATCGATCAGCATCTCCTCCATCAAGGGATCGGAAAGCGTGAACCACTGCTGCAGCAGGTGGATGCGCAGCATCACCTCCAGCGGAAACGGTGGGCGCCCGCCCTTGGCAGAAGGCCTGTGGTACACAGGCGAAATCAAGGCCAGGAAAGGATCCCAGGGCACTGTGGCTTCCATCTCATCGAGGAAGCGCTGCCGGCGCGTTTTCTTCTTGGCGTAGGTCTGCTCGTAGTCCGTGAAACCCAACTGGAGGGGGGCCGCCATCCGCTGCCAGTCTCATTATTGGAACTGTACTGATTCTATCGGGTTTTTCAGGGGTTCCTTAAGAGGACTTGGTAAGTCGTGCGTCTTTCCCAATGCCGATATTGAAATGTTTATCTTGGTGGAGTAGATCAATGTCCTTATAGGGCCAAGCATGGAGCAATCGCTCATAAAGGTGTCGACTTTGCGAGGCAGTTGAGCATCCTACTGGTGTAGTAGGAGTATCACGAATTCAACCAAAGCCGTCTTCGCTCTCGATGAACTGCGGAGGTGACGAATCAAGCTCTCACATCAGAGGCTTGATTCATGCTTTTAGGCAGTATCAATACATCAGCTTTCGCCACGGTCTGTTTCCTGGTTAGTATGCGTTCAGGGGTCTGGACACGCCGCTACGCGAATGCATCCGACATGGCGCCTTGCTAAGCGGACAACGTTGAAGTGGAGCTCGCGCTGCTCGACTCAGCAATCCGCCGGCAGCGATGGCATCACCTTGCCAAGGTGATGAGCGATCCAAGCCTGCTCCAGAAACGACCAGACATCGCGGACCTGTTGCCTGAGCGTGGTGGTGACTGACAGGAGTCAGCTGCGGCAGATACCTCCCTAGCGGGATTGAACGCAATGACTGATCTTGTGCTGAATCACAGACTGACGCAGTGCCCGCTCAGCGGCATTGTTGGTGGGTTCGATTTCCTCGATCTCAAGGAAGGTCCAGAGTCCAGCGGCCACGGAGGGCGCCAATGACCACATCCGCCACCCCGTCGCCATAGGTGAAACAGAAGCTGCTGTCCTTGAGATAAGGGCGCACACGACCCAGCCGACCGCCAGTCTGACTCTGTTCGCCAGTATCCACCAGCGTCACCTTCCACGGCTCACTCTTGCGATGGTGCACTTCCAGCCGATTATCACAGTCCATATGGAAGGTGACATCGCTGGTGTGCAAGAAATAATTATCAGTATTCCTTAATTAGAGCTTGCTGAATTTCGATTGTGGGCTTTTCCGGCGCGTCAAAGGCGGATCTCTCGGCCCGCACGCCCGAGCAGTGGTGACCGCAGTTTTACTCCTGGAAGCTGACTAAGCAGCCCACAGAAGCGCTGGACGGCACCGGACAGTGCACAAACCAAGCATCAGGATGTACACAGAGACAAAAATAGCGAACAAGAGGCGCAGTAGCCTCATGATCTTCTCGACATTCATGACAAAGAACGCCATCGTGATCACTGTTCTTGATGTTTCAACCAACTTGGTTAGGATTCGATCCAGTCCGTATTTCCGCTTGCCCGTCCCGATTCTTCCCTCGATCACGGAACGCTTTCTCATGTCTGATTTGAACAGCTCTTGCTGCTCTGCTGTCTGCACCTCGGCTTCGACCTGCTTCTTGCGTGGGCGGCCGCTGAGTCTGATTTTATTAGCCTCACAGAACTTCTTGTTTCCAGATGTCATATAGATTGAATCGGCACAGATCCGGGCCGGGTAGTATCCTCGCTCTTCCTTGTATTGCTCGGCACGTGTGATCAGATCGTTGGCTTCATTGTAGTTGTCCCAGCTGATCCGATCCACATCGACAAAGCCATTGTCATCAGAAATTGAAATCTTGGCCCCGAACTCGGTTTTCTTGCCCGCCTTGCCTCGCACGATCGGTCTTACATGTGGCTTCATCAGATTCACGATCCTGTCATCGATGCGCCGGCTGTCAGCGTTATACATCTCCTGTTGCTGCCGGGCGACTTCACTGGCGATCAGCAGCTTGCGGTACAGCTGTGAACCAAGCCCCGAAAGCTCTGCACCGCAATAGATCATGCCGTCAATTGCTCTGAGATTACGGCTGATCTCGTTGAGCTGGAAGCGTTTCGCCTCCCGGATCTCCTCACGGCTTGGCTTTTTCTTTTTGATGATAACCAGGAATAGGTTATGAGCTTTTACGCTATTGCAGCGCGGCTTGCGGGGAATCTTGCCCTGTAACTGCTTGAACAACTCGTCAATGACCTTCTCCGTTGTGTCCCGGGACTCAGCAAGCAGCCTCAAGTCCACTGGGTAGGGGATGTCATCAGGCACGCAGGTTGCATCAAGGATCAGAGTTCCCCAGTTGCTGCCAGGATCGAGCGATGCTGGCTTCACCCCCAGCTCTTCCTCAATGGCCGCAAGCTGCTTGTGATCCTCTGCAGTCATGCCGTCTTCCTGCTCGCAAGTAGCGAGCATCTCCTGAATCATTGCGATCCCGTTGGCCTTGGTCATAGCATTGCAGACCTTGATCAGCTCAGGGCCAATTCGCTTGCGAAAGTGCACCATCATGGAGGCGTCAAACGGCGGCAGGGGCTGGTAACCGCTCAAGCCAATGAAAAATTGCAGATAGGGTGATTCCGTGATCAGCTCCACCGTCTCTCGATCCGTCACTCCCAATCGTCGTTGGATGTAGAGCGCACCGAACGCCATCTGGAAGGGCTTGGCTGGGGCTCCTTTCTTGGCGCTGAACTGGGGCGCGTAGTGGCTTTCCAGTTGGTACCCATTCAGGGGGGCGGGACAGCTCATCGCGAACATCGATACGACTGAACCCTTGACGTCGGCTTGAATCCCGGTTGCATCTCAGGCAGAGACTTCCTGCGATGACCACCCCTCCGGCCGGGATTTCAGAAGCGGACTGGGCTTCCACTCCGGTGGGCGTGAGGGCTGGCTTCCTTGAGGTTCTTGCACAGCTCCAGAGACAACAGCAGGAGAACGACCAGCTCCGAGCGCAGCTCACCGACCTGGCGACGGAACTGGCCAGCCTGCGCGAGCGGATCGGCCGCAACTCCCGCAACTCCTCCAAGCCGCCCTCCAGTGACGGCACGGGTTTTAAGCCGCCCACCCGCTGCAAAGGCACTGGTCGCAAGCGGGGTGGTCAGCAGGGGCACCCGGGAGCAGGGCCGGAGCTGCTGCCGATCGCGCGTGTGGATGAGGTGCTCGAGCACCACCCGGACGCCTGCCGCCGCTGCGGCACCCTGCTACAGGGGGAGGATGCGGAGCCGCTGCGCCATCAGGTGATCGAGATTCCACCGATCAGACCGGTGGTGATCGAACACCGTCTGCACCGTCTGGTCTGCCCCTGCTGCTCCACCAGCACCTGCGCCGAGCTGCCGGCGGATGTGGAGCCCAGCCGCTACGGCCCACGCCTGAGCGGCCTGGTGGGACTGCTGGGCAGCGCCTTTCCCCTGAGTTTCGGCCGAACCCAGGCGCTGCTGGATCAGCTGCTGGGTGTGGAAATCAGCCGCGGCGCTATCGCCACCATCCGGGCACGTCTGAGCGCAGCCCTGCAGCAGGCGGTGGAGGAAGCCCTGGAGGTGGCCCGGCAGCAGCCGGTGGCCTACGTGGATGAAACCGGCGCCCCCACCGGCAACGCCGACGGTTGTAATCCTGCTGGCAGGCGCGGCTGGCAGTGGGTCATGGTCACACCACTGGTTACGGTGTTCCTGCAGGGCCTGAGCCGCTCAAGTGCAGCGGCAATGGAGCTTCTGGGCCATACCTTTGCAGGGATCGTGGTGAGTGATCGCTTCTCGGCCTACAACCACCTGCCCGTGGAGCAGCGGCAGCTGTGCTGGGCCCACCTGATCCGGGATCTGGCGGCCATCGCTGAACGCCAGGGCGCCAGCAGGGAGATCGGAGCCCAGATGCTGGCTCTGCAGCAGCATCTGTTCGCTCACTGGCACCAGTGGAAGAGCGGAGCGATCGACCGGCCCCAGCTCCTGCATCGATGCCACCCCCTCCGCTTGGCGTTCGAGGCCACGCTGCAGCGGGTGGTGGATCTGGGCTGTGAGCGGGGCGAGCAAACGCCCTGGGCCCAGACGGTGCGAACCTGTCGCCAGTTGCTGCAGCGCAAGCAGGCGCTCTGGACTTTTCTGCAAACGCCAGGGATCGAGCCCACCAACAACGCTGCCGAGCGGGCACTGCGGCAATCGGTGATTCACCGCAAGATCAGCCATGGCGTCCAGTCCTCCGGCGGCGCCATCTGCCGCAGCCGGTTGCTCACCGTCACCGCCACCCTGCGGCAGCAGGGCCGCGATGTCTGGCAATTCCTGGAGCAGGCCTGGATTGCCCATCGCCTCGGCGGCGTGATGCCATCGCTGGTGCCGGATCGCTGAGGCAGCGATCACACGTGGAAGGAACAGATGGCCCCTCTCAGAGGAGAGATCGGAGATTGACTGACGCACTGGGGTGTCCCGACCCCTGAACGCTTACTCCAGTTGAATCCACGGAATCAACTTGTGGAGCAGAACCCAGCGGTTGTTGGGATCGAGCTTCCCGCCAAAGGGCGAGTGAAACTCCTCAATCGACAGCTGACCGGTGTGCTGAAAAACGTACATTTGCGTGTCAGCAGGTTCTTCTAAGCCAGGAATGGCTGATTACAGGCCATCCTATCATGAGATTCCTGTTGGAATCAACTGCGGGGCAGTGGGTCTGGGATTCTCAGCAGGCCCTAATTAGACACCCTTTGTAACCACAGCAAACTACAAACTCGTGAATACCAAAGTGGGTTTAGATTTTCAGGATATGCCAAAGAATCGGCTTGCCACCCACCTCCACCATCGGTTTCGGCCTGAGATGGGTCTCCTCGGAGAGGCGTGTTCCAAGGCCACCGACCAAGTTCACGGCGTTCATGCGCGAACCCTCGATCCATCCATCTGGGATTGTTGGCGCCAGAGATTGGAATAGACCCCTCTCTGGCTGAGGAGATCGGCATGCGTTCCTGTCTCCACGATCCGTCCGCTCTCAAGGACGAGAATCTGGTCCGCCCTCACGATCGTGCTGAGGCGGTGCGCAATCACCAGAACCGTGTGGTTCCGCTCAAAGCGCTCGATGGCCTCCTGCACCAGCCGTTCGCTCTGGGAATCCAAGGCACTGGTGGCTTCATCCAAGATGAGAAGCTCCGGGTCGCGCAGAATTGCCCTTGCCAGGCTCAGCCGTTGGCGTTGGCCACCACTGAGTCGGTAGCCGCGCTCGCCGATCAAGGTGTCGTAGGCCTGCGGCAAAGTCTCGATGAAGCCCGTTGCCTGAGCCGCTGCGCAGGCCTTTCTGATACTGGCTGCAGTGGCACCAGGCGTGCCGTAACTGACGTTCTCGGCGATCGTGGCGTTGAACAGAAATGTGTCCTGACTCACCACCCCAAGGCGCTGCTGCCAGCTGGCCAGATCGAGCTGATCCAGCGGGAGGCCATCGATGAGGATCTGTCCCTGGCTAGGTGAATAAAGCCCGGTGAGCAGATCGGCGATGGAGCTCTTGCCGGCGCCACTGGAGCCCACCAGCGCCAGCATCTGGCCTCGGGGCAAGGTGAAGCTGATGTCTTCCAGCGCTGGGGCCAGATCTGGTGCATAGCGGAGACCAACCTGATCAAACCGCAGCTGCTGGGAAAGCGTGTGGAATAGCACACCACCCTGCCGGCGAAACTCCTTGCCCTGAGGAGAGAGAATCTCGTTCAGCCGTTGCATGCGGCTGCTGTTGTCAGCGAAGCCGCTGAACGTAGCCGCCAGCCCGCTGATGCGTTGATTGAGGCGCTGCAGGGCGAGTACAAAGGTGACCAGGCTGGGCAGGATGCCACTGCTCCGAGATCCGAGCACCAGCAGGCTGAACACCGCAATCACAGAGATGGCGAAAATTGGCAGGAAGCTGGAGATTGGGCCCAGTACGGAAAAGCGGCGCACCTGAGCACGAAGAGCCTGCTCCAGATCGCCCATGCGGCAGCGCAGTCGTCGATCAGCGGCATCGAGCTGCCCGCTGCTGTGCAGCAGACGCAAGCCCTGAAAATCCTCGGTGACGCGGGTGCTGATGGCCACCCCGGCCTGCATGACAGTCCTGGAGCCAGCGCGGATCCTTGGCAGCAGTACCTTCTGAATGAGGGTGATCACACCTGCCATCAGAACCGCAGCCACAAGCATCCACGGCGAAATCCCCACCAGCACCGCCAGGTAGGTGAGGGTGAGCAGCACACCCGTCAACAGCCCCGTGGTGAGATCCACCTGGGATTGCAAGGCGGTAGGACCGGCTGCGGCGTAGTTGGTGAGGTCGCCGACCTTGTAACCACTGGCACAGGCATAGCTGAAGCTCAGAACCTGGGTATGAATACGGGCCGTGACCAGTGCCTTGCAGCGTGCCGAGAAATAGCCGGCACTTACCAGATTCACATAGCGTGTGAGACTTTGGAGTGCTTGCAGCAATACAGCCAGCGCCAACAGGCTGATCACCAACGTGGTCGCATGCAATCCACGCAGCCAGAGCGCCCCCTCAGGCCACCAGCTGAGCAGCGGTTTGGTCTGCCAGTTGAGGGGTGCGCCTCTGCCTGCCGAAAGCACTTCCACCGCCAGAAACACAACACCCAGCGTGGCCCCTTCGCTGAACGCCTCCATCAGGCTGCTGATCACATTCACCGCGATCAGACGCCACTGCTGCCGTGCTGTCTGCCTGATCAGTTGCGCTGCAGGCTCCCGACTCAGAATCGGCGTCAGAACGGCTCCGAAATGACGCTTCCCGAAGTCGCGCACCCAGCGGCGTTGGTGGAAGGGTAACGGCATTAGGTGAAGCTGAACATGAACGCGATCGGATTAGCGAAAGGATCAAGCCAGCCCGAAAGTGATACTGGAAGGCTTTGAAGAATCAAGTTTAAACAACTATGAAATGGGATGATCATTGACGTCACTGCATCCAGGCAGGCTAGGACCAGAAACAGATCCCGGCAACCACCGAGATCCTTCCAATGCTGCTTTTCGATCCGGTTGGGCTCGAGCACCAGCAGCTTCTGGGCTGGATTACTGACGGCGTGGCGGCGTCTGGATAGGAACAAGGCGTTTAGAACGTTGTTTGTCTCATCATTGAATCGGTTTTATGCATCGGTTCCATCAATCTGACAGGAGGTTGCAATGCGCTGTAGTGATCCGCCTCAGCCTGAGCCTCCGCCAGCTTCGGATCAATCAGCATTCATAGCAAAGTCCCTGGCCATTGCCTGCGGAGAAGGCTGCGCCAATCCACATCGATCAACCTGTTGAACCTGCCAGTGCAACACATACAGATCCGGACACCGCAACATCAGATCCAGGCCAGACAGGCAGCCAGATCGGCAGGCCCCTGGAAATCGAGCAGGGCTTCCGCCAGATCCTCCAGCTGCTCCAGCGGAAGCGCCTGGATGCGCGCCCTGGTGGGCCACCTCAGGGGGCCGAAGGGGCGGTTGAGCTGACGGAGGGTGACAGGCGCTTCACCCTCCTGACGGCCTTTGGCTTCACCCTCCTGCCGGCCCTCGGCGAATCAATCATGCGCCGCCCTGGTGTGGCACAGTTCCTCCATGGGAATGCCAGCCATCACCATCAAGTCCTCGTTGGTGAGATTGGGAAGCCTCTGCATCAGCATAGGCAGCACAACCTGGTCCAGATCCGGTTGGCTGGCGAGGATCTGCTGACTGCTGGCCGCCAGCTCGCTCTCGGGGCGCACCGGCAGGGTGAGCAGGTTCAGCAGAGGATCGAGGTCGGCCTTGCGGCTGAACGCATCCAGCCGGATCCAGTGCACCTCCTACAAGACGACCTGCAGCAGACGAGGTGGCTTGGATGGACCCAGGCTCAGCCGGCCATGGGGCGTGAGCACCGCGACTTCAAGCTGTTCCACCCTGGGATGGCGCTGCACGAAGCGGAGGCTCTGGGCAGAGCGCGGATCAGGTCGGGGGCGCTCTGGAAGACCCTGTAGTACCAGCGGTCTGTGTTCAAAGTTGCGGTGGTGACATGGGCTGGCTGCGGCTGGCCAAGGGCTCGCTGCCGGCATCAGGGCTGATCTGGCGATGAACCGGTGATCGCAGCGCGCACGGCCCTGCAGATGCGCTGCAGATCAGCGCTGGAGAGTTCCGGATAAATCGGCAGGCACAGCACCTCGCGGCCCATCTGCGCTGCCACTGGATAGCGCTTCGGGTCGGCGCTGGCGTTGCTGCGGTAATACTGAAACTCGGGGATCAACGGGTGGAAATAGCGTCTCGGCACGATGCCCTCGGCCCGCAGCCGCTCCACCAGCTGGTCACGGTCCAGCGGCGCCTGGTCCGTGATCCGCACGGGAAAATAGGCGTAATTGGCCCTCTGGGCCTGGCCGAACTCCGGCAGCAGCAGGCCCGGTAGATCCGTTAGCTGATCCCGGTAGGCCTCCGCCACGCGCTGGCGCTCGGCAATCGCCGCATCGATACCCGGCAGCTGGGCCAGGCCCACCGCCGCATGCAGCTCGCTCATCTTGGCGTTGATGCCGTTGGCCGCAACCGTCACCTCATCAACGAAGCCGAAGTTCTTGAGGCGATCAATCCGCTTCTTGGTCTTCGCGTCGGGGCAGATGATCGCACCGCCCTCAAAGGTGTTGAACACCTTGGTGGCATGGAAGCTCAGCACGCTCAGATCACCGTGCTGCAGCAGCGAGCCGCAGTGGCATTCCACCCCGAAGGCATGGGCGGCGTCGTAGATCACCTTCAGGTTGTAGTCGTCGGCGATGCGCTGGATCGCCTCCACATCACACGGAAAGCCGTAGCAGTGCACCGGCAGGATCGCCGTGGTGCGCGGCGTGATGCAGGCCTCGATGCTGGCCGGATCCAGCCCGTAGGTGTGGGGATCGATGTCGGCAAACACCGGCTCCAGGCCGTTCCAGCTCAGCGCCTCGCTGGTGGCCACGAACGAAAACGGCGTGGTGATCACCTCCCCCTGCAGCCGCAGAGCCTTGAGCGCAATCAGCAGCGCCAGGGTGCCGTTGGCCACCAGCGCCAGATGCTCCACCCCCAGGTAGGCCGCCAGCTCCTCTTCGAGCTGCTGATGCAGCGGCCCACCATTGGTGAGGATGCGCCGCTCCCACACCCCCTCCAGCAGGCGTGTCACCTCCGCCAGCGGCGGCAGGTGCGGGCGGGTGACGTAAATGGGCTCAGGTGGAGTGACGTCGCTCAAAACAGGGGGTGGGAACAGAGTGGGGGCGGGTTTACATCGCGCTCACCGGTGCCTTTGGCCATCTAGAGCGGCTTGATGCGTCGGCGAATCAAGGTGGAGCCTCTCAGCTCCGATAGCCTTTCGGGTTGCCGCTCTGCCAGCGCCAGCTGTCTTTGCACATCGTCTGCAGATCACGCCGGCAACGCCAGCCCAGCAGCCGCTGCGCCAGCCACGGATCGGCGACGCTGCGTGCTGCGTCGCCGGGGCGCCTGGCCACCACCTGCGTGGGCAACGACCGGCCGCAGGCTCGCTCGTAGGCCTGCACCACCTGCTGCACCGTATGGCTGCTGCCACTGCCGAGGTTGAGCGTCAGCAACGCCTCCTGTCCTCGGGACTCCTGATCCTGCAGATGCCGCAGCGCCGCCAGGTGCCCTTCGGCCAGATCCATCACATGGATGAAATCGCGCTCACCGGTGCCATCGGCCGTAGGCCAGTCGTCGCCGTAGATCTGCAACTGCGACCTCTGCCCTGACGCCACCTGGCCCAGCAGGGGGAACAGATTGCTCGGCTCGTCGAGCGGATCCTCACCAATGAGGCCGCTGGGATGGGCACCCACCGGGTTGAAATAGCGCAAACGCGCAATCCGCCAGGGATGGTCGTTGCTCGAGCGGATGACCTGAAGCGTGCCGGCCTGCGGCGAACTCGCATGCCCAGCGCCGACAGGGAAGGAGCTGGCATGAAGATCAGCCAGCAGCTGCTCAACCGCCGCCTTGGTGTGGCCGTAGGGATTGATCGGATGCACCGGGGCCGTCTCCGGGATGGGCACCGTCTCAGGGATCCCGTACACCGTGGCGCTGCTGCTGAACACGAGCGTGCGACAGCCCCGTTCGGCCATCGCCTCCACCAGCCTGA
This sequence comes from Synechococcus sp. CBW1004, assembly GCF_015840715.1. Taxonomy (NCBI): domain Bacteria; kingdom Bacillati; phylum Cyanobacteriota; class Cyanophyceae; order Synechococcales; family Synechococcaceae; genus Synechococcus; species Synechococcus sp. CBW1004. The sequence continues at coordinate 1,276,917 of NZ_CP060397.1, forward strand.
GGCTGCCTGTGACATTCACATCCCAGTAGCGCAGCGGCAGGGCCGTCGATTCGGCCACCGCCTTGAGGCCGGCGAAGTGCAGCACCGCGCTGATCGCCTCGTCACGCGCCTCACCGCTCGCCTCGACGGTCGCTTCGGCGCTCGGACTGAACCGGAGGCCCGCATCGAACGCACGATCCAGATCCTCCCGGCGGCGGATGTCGCCCTCCACCACCTGCAGCCGCTCGGCGGCGTCGCCGCCCACCAGCTCCACCACCCGCTCCAGGCTCTGGGGGGCGCTGTTGGAAAAATCATCCAGCACCACCAGTCGGTGCCCTGCCTGCAGCAGCACCAGGCAGGTGTGGCTGCCGATGAAGCCCGCCCCGCCGGTGATCAGGATCGGGCTGGCCTGGGACATCGACCGGGAGACGCCTTTTCAGTGCACTGCCTTGATTGTGGCTTGCTGGCGGAGACCCTGGAGCAGCGTGCGTGGTCCGATCGCTGTAGGCCGCCTTCTCGCTGGGCGTCATCAGGACAGCGAGCCGTTCCGTGGCGCAGTCAGTGGCGCGCCTCAGGGACAGGCCGCTCGGGACGGCCTGCAGGCCGTCCGGAAACCGTATCAAGCCTGTGCATGTGCTGCTCATGCCAGGGCCGTCAGGGCTCACAGCCCGTCAAACTCGCGACACGGGGCGACGAAGCGGGCCAGGCAACCTCCTTCAGAGCAGCAGCACCCGTTCACCTGCCTCAGAAAGCAGGAGAGCCGCGTCGCGATCAAAGGTGACCAGCTGCTCACTGCCCAGGGCGCGGCCGCTGTAGGCGATCACCCCATCCGCGAAATCGCCGCCAGCAGCCAGGAGTTGGATCCCCGCACGGACAGCCGGGCGGTCCATCGTCACGCCGCTGCTGCGCATCAGCGCTTCGATGGCACTGGCGCAGTCGCTGGGCGCAAAGCGGTACACCCGCCGCAGCACCAACACCAGTTCGCACAACACGGTCAAGGGGATGGCGATCAGCTCGGCCTGCTCCAGCAGAGCCGTCGCAGTTCTCGCCTGCTCGGGGTCATCCTGAACCAGAGCGCGCACCAGCACATTGGTGTCGGCGGTGATCCTCACGGTCTGAGGGCATCTAGGCCGGCCCAGCCGGAAGCGGCGGCTTCGCTCAACTCTTCCAGGCTCGCCCGATGGGGACTGCGTCCCGCCAGGAGGCCGATGAAGCCATCGATCGTGCCGGTGGCCTGCTCGGCATGGAGCTCCAGGCGACCACCCGGCAGAACCTCCACATCCAGCCGCTGACCGGGCTGAACACCGAGATGGGCCAGCAATTCCTTGCGCAACGTCACCTGGCCCTTACTGGTCACCGTAAGCGAGACCGCTGATCGCTTCATCGCAGATTGCGTTGCCGCAGATCGCGTCGCCATGACCAGACCACACCCAAACGACCAGCGTAAGGCTAAATCGCCTTACAGTCAGGATCTGCGAAGTCTGCAGCCCCCGCTCACACCCCATAGAACTCCCGGTACCAGGCCACGAAGCGGGCCACGCCTTCGCGCACCGGGGTGTTGGGCTTGAAGCCGGTCCAGGCCTCCAGGGCGCTGGTATCGGCGGCGGTGGCGGGCACATCGCCGGGCTGCATCGGCAGCAGCCGCTTCTCAGCTGTCACGCCCAGCGCCTGCTCGATCGCCTCGATGTAGTCCATCAGGGGCGTCGGGTTGGAGTTGCCGATGTTGAACACCCGGTGCGGTGCCCAGCTCGTCGCCGGATCAGGAGTCGCCGCATCGAAGGCCGGATCTGGGGTGGCGGGGCGATCGAGCACCCGCAGCAGGCTCTCGACGATGTCGTCGATGTAGGTGAAGTCCCGGACCATGCGGCCTTCGTTGAACACCTCGATCGGTTCGCCCGCCAGCATCGCCCGCGTGAACAGGAACAGTGCCATGTCCGGCCGGCCCCAGGGGCCGTAGACGGTGAAGAAGCGCAGGCCCGTGGCCGGCAGGCCATGGAGATGGCTGTAGGTGTGCGCCATCAGCTCATTGGCCTTCTTGCTCGCCGCATAGAGGCTCACCGGGTGATCCACCCCCTGGTGCTCCGAGAACGGCAGCCGGCTGTTGCCTCCATACACCGAGCTGCTGCTGGCATACACGAGATGGGCGATGCCGTGGTGACGGCATCCCTCGAGGATGTGCCCGAAGCCCACCAGGTTGGCCTGGATGTAAGCGGAGGGGTTGTCGATCGAGTAGCGCACCCCCGCCTGGGCAGCCAGGTTCACCACACGCTCCGGCCGGTGCTCGGCAAAGACCCGTCGCACCGCCTCGCCATCCTCGAGATCCGCCGCGATCAGCGTGAAAGGTGTGCCGTTGGCGGAGGCAAGGGCCTGCAGACGCTGGAGGCGCGCCCGCTTGAGCGCAGGGTCGTAGTAGGGGTTGAGGTTGTCGAAGCCCACCACCTCCGTGCCGCCCTCCAGCAGGCGGCAGCTCAGGTGGAAGCCGATGAAACCGGCCGCACCGGTGACGAGAACGGACATGGGCAGGCGGACAACCTCGGGAAGCTCCCGGGCGGGGCGGTGCTGGACATCCCCAGGCCCGGGACGGATCCGCCCATTGTGCCCACCTCAGGGCTGGCGCCTGGCATGCGGATGAAGCCCGACACAGGGGTGATGTGAGGCACGTGGACGCACACACCAATCCTGTCGTGCGTCGGTGGGGCGCGTGCAGAGCATCAGCTGCCGCCTCCGAGCGATACCGTTATAACTCGAACAGGCCTCACTGAGCGCCGTGGGGCGGAAGCGATGCAGCAGGACACGAATCCAGTACGACACAGCTGCGATCACGGGCACGGCGAAAGAGGCCAGAAGCCAGGAACTGCCGAGGTGAAGACATCGTGCCCCTTGTGGATATTTCAAGACGACTACGGTAATTTCCGCAACTGCTTTTCGCGACCATCACATTGAGGTGCGATGGAAGCCGCTTCACATTTGATCCGACTGGGTTGGCGCCCGGAACACGCCCAAGAGCGATGAAAACAACCACGCTCTGCGCCACACTGGAAGCAATGGATGCGTGTCGAGTGAGTGCAACTTCAATTAATTGTCTTTATTTTATCGTGTTTTGAGCACTCATGGGGGTTGATGCAGACAGACGCAACAGGCAGCGGCATGCTTCGACTGAGCCTCCAACACGGCGCGTCCACGCCAGCCTCGCGCCCGTCCTCCGGAGGGCTGCACCACTCTGGGGGTGGACTCGGGAGTGAACCGGATGCCGAGCGCTGACGCCAGGCGCCGTCTTTGCGGCTGGTTAGGGCTTCCTGAAAAAGTGAGAGGGAGGTCAAGCTGTCAAAGAGCCGAGCCTGAGTGAGGCGGAGACTGGCCGTTCATGTGGGGCTGAGATGAGTGCTCACACACACGAATGGTGACCCCTTGCCTGGTTGATTGCACAGGAGAAGTTGCAGCCAGGACGCAAAAAGAACAAAAAGAAGCTCCAGCAGCTTCTCGAGGTTCATCACCAGAATATTGAGTGCGATGGTTGAACCCTGGGTCACAGCGAGCTTCTCACGTATCAGGCCCAGTCCAAAACGCCTCTTGCCTTGGCCGATCTTGCCTTCAACGGCATTCCTTTGGCGCTGGTCATCGATGAACTGCTGCTTCTCGGCAGCCACCAATTCAGGATCGTTCTTCGGCCGTCCAAGTCGCGGGCCACTCAAACGGATTCCATGGCGCTGGCAGAAAGCACGGTTCGATCTTGTGCGGTAGATCTGGTCAGCACAAATCACCTTCGGATAGTGACCATGGCGACGCCGATAGGAAATCGCTTGACCCTTGAGGTCTTCTCCTTCGTTGTAGGGGTCATAACTCAGGCGATCGAGGAAGGTGAATCCCTCGCCGGTGACAGAGATTGAGATCTTGGCTCCGAACTCAACATTGCAACGAGCTTTCCCGCGGACAATCGGCCTGATATGTGCCTGGCAGAGGCTGACGATGCGATCTGGGATACTTCTGCTGTCTGCGTGATAGAGAATGGTCTGCTGGCGGACCAGCTCGCTGATCACCAGCAACTTCCGGTAGATATGCCGTCCGGCGGCCAGAAGGCAGCCACCACAGGCGATCAGGGCGTCAACGCTTGCCAGATTCCGCTTGAGGTGACCAAGCTGCTGTTTGATCGCTTTGCGGATCTTGCTGATCCTTGGCTTCTTCTTTTTGGCCACTGCAAGAAACTGCCGCCTCGCCTTTTTGCGGTGTGTACGCGGCTTGTGGCCAAAGCGTTCCCTGACGTGGGGATGCATCGCATCAATCAGGATCTCAGTCATCTCCCTGGCTTCATTGAGCAGGGATAGATCGGTGGGATGACGGATATCCACCGGCGCACAGGTGGCATCGATCAAGAGTGAACCCTGATTCGGCTGCTTCTGCGAGGATGGCTTTGGTTGGTCGGGAGGACTGGTCGATCCGCCACTGCTGTCGTCATCCGCTGGGCCCTGGGGATCTGATGAGCGAATCATTTTCAGGCCGTGGCGCACAATCCGTTCATTGCAGTCATTCACAATCGCTTCTGGCAAGCGCTTGCGGAAATACACCATCATCGATGGATCAAACGGCGCCGAAGACTGGAACGCTTCCAAGCCAATGAAAAACTGGAGATAGGGGTTTTCCTTGATCTGCTCCACCAGTTCTTCATCCGTGAGCCCGAGACGGGCCTTGATGATCAAGGCACCCAGTGCCATGCGAAAGGGTTTTGCCGGTGCTCCAAAGCCCTTACAGAATTGCGCCGCGTAGTCGTCCTCCAGTTCATCCCACGGAATGAGCTCAGCCAGCTTGATCCACCGATTATCACCGGAGAGTTTGCCGCCAAACGGCAGGAAGAAGTTTTCGAACGAGAGCTGATAACGATGCTCACGCCGATACATGTGGAAACCTCCGGACCGCTTTTGGGCTCAGATCGGCCCGTTCACGCACATTTTACCGTCAGAAACTGCCGAGATCCATTGCACTGCAGTGGATCTGCCCTTATTCAGGAAGCCCTGGTTAGCCGGCGGGGTCATGCTGCTGGCGGGCGCCGGGGCCATCGCCCTTGTTCGTCCCAACGCCGGCGGGAGCGGCCGTTTCCGCCGTCCAGCGCTGAGCGACAGGGGCTCGCCCCTGCAGGCCCGGGACCTGGCTCTGGTGATCAATGCCGCCGATCCGCTCAGCGAGGCGATCGGGCAGCACTATCAACAGGCCAGGCGGATTCCTGCGGACCAGTTGATCCGCGTGCGCTTCCGCCCGGGGCCCTCTCTGGATGCGGCCACCTTCCGGCGGCTGCTGCGCCAGGTGCAGCGCCAGACCCCCGCACACGTGCAGGCCTATGCGCTGGCCTGGGCATCCCCCTGGCGGGTGGAGTGCGTGTCGATCACCAGTGCCTTCGCCTTCGGGCGCCTGCGCTCCGGCTGCCTGAACACCTGCCAGGCCACGCCCGCCAATCCCTGGTATGCACGCGGTGACATCCGCCGTCCCTGGTCTGAACTGGGCATACGCCCGGCCATGCTGCTGGCCGCCACCGACCTCCGCACCGGCCGTGCCCTGATCGATCGGGGGGTGGCCGCCGATGGATCCTCCCCACCCGGCACCGTCTTTCTCTTCAGCACAAGCGATCGCACGCGCAACGTCCGTGCCGCAGGCTTCCCGGCCGTGCGTTCCCTGCTGGGATCCACGCTGCAGGTGCGCCTCCTGGAAAGCGACGCCATCGGCGATCTGCGTGGTGCCATCGCCCTGTTCACGGGCCTCACCGCCGTCCCGGAGCTGCCCACCGGAGCGCAAAACGGGCTGTTCCGGCCCGGCGCCGTGGCCGACCACCTCACCTCCAGCGCCGGGGTGCTCACCGGAGCCTCCGGCACCTCCCGCGACGGCGGCAACGGGCAGATGAGCGCCCTGCGCTGGCTGGAGGCCGGTGCCACGGGCAGCTACGGCACCGTGGTGGAGCCCTGCAACCTCACCACCAAGTTCCCCCATCCCGGCCTGCTGCTGACCTACTACCGCCGCGGCGACACCCTCCTGGAGAGCTACTGGCGCAGTGTCGCCATGCCAGATCAGGGTGTGTTCATCGGCGAACCCCTGGCCAGACCCTGGGGCCCGCGCCCCTGGAGCTGGCTGGGGGCTTCCTGAAGCCGCCCACATCGGCCCACCGCCGCCGCCAACACCGAAGCTCAGCGCGCCTGAGCCGTCAGCCTGGGAGCCAGCTCGGCGATCAACGCCTGGATCCGCCGCCGGTTCGCCGACGTGTCGCGCCGCTGGCCATTGAGAAGCCCAAGAAGGCATCGAGCCTGGAGATCGCTCTGTCGAGCCGCGCGATCTCGACGTCGTCGCTCCTGATCTCGTTCTCGATCTGCACGCGCTCTTGTTCCAACCACACGGTTCCACTCAAGGCCGAGATCAACCACGAGAGCCGCTGACGCCAGGACAAAGGCCGTGAGGCTCCAACCCAGCAGGGGGAATCCGGCAAGCGGGTGATGGGCTGAAACTCCGGAATCGGTTCCATAGGAGTTTGCGGAAAAACCGTCAGAAACGCCGCGTTCCTCCCTCGCGTGATCTGATTACGCGCTGTTCGGGCTGGATTCGTTGATTCAGCGGTTCAGAACGCCAGATTTCAGGCGTTTTGCCCCGTTGGGGCTTCCTGGAAGCCGCCTCGTTGGCACACCTCTGGGCAACCACCTGCTCATGCCGCCGCCATCGCCGGTTTGAGCAGGTTGCCCAGCCGGATCAGGTTGTAGGCGATCACGTGCAGGCCAAACACTGCACCCACCTTTTCGGTGCCGCGCAGCTTGAACTGACGCAGACCGCCCCACTGCTTGATCCAGCCAAACACCTTCTCGATGCCGCGGCGGGCATTGATCGACTTGCCGTAGCCCTCATGGCGAGTGGTGCGGCCATCAATGGCGGAACCACCAGAGCGAGCAGTGTTCTGAGCCACGTGAGGTGTGACTCCGATGCGGCGCATCTCTGCGACAAAGCCCCTGGTGTCGTAGTTCTTGTCGGCACCGATCGTTTTCTGGTGGGCACCGGGACGATCTGCCGCCATCACCTTGGCGGCATCCCGCTCTCCGGTGCCCGTCGCTTGCGTGACGCGACAGTCGACGATCAGGGCATGGAGGTTGTCCATGAGCACGTGCCCCCGGTAGCTGGGCAACGCCGGATGGGCCTTGGATTTGCGGCACAGCAAGGCATCCGGATCGACGCCGGAGCGATGGGTCTTGTTGCTGAGCTTGATGCCGCGGAAATCCCCTTTCGCGCGCTTCCTGCCGGGCTTTGGAGCACCAAAGCCCTCGCCAGGGCCCGATGGCGGCGGCGGCGGATCGTCCTGCCCATCCATTCGCTCCAGCGAGGCATGGGACGCCCAGGCCTGCAGCAGGGTGCCATCCACCGAGAAGTGCTCATCGCTGAGCAGCGGCCTGACCTCCGGCGCACCCATCAACTTCTCCAGGAAGCGCCCCATCACCTCCTCGTTGAGCAGCCGCTCGCGGTTCTTGGTGAACGTTGTCGGATGCCAGATCGGATCATCCGGGCTGAGACCCACGTAGCCGCAGGCCCGGCGAAGCCGTAGCAGCGAAAGAGCAGGTTGTAGTGGAGCTGCTCCAGCAGCAACCGCTCCGATCGGATCCCGTAGAACGCCTGCAGCAACGAGGCCAGAAGCAGCTGCTCGGGCGGCACCGATGGCCGGCCTTCTGAGGCGTACAGCGCGCAGAAGGTGGGATTGAGTCGATCAAGGGCCTGATCGGCCAGCTTGCGGATCCGCCGCAGCGGATGACTGGCCGGAATCCGATCCTCGACCGAGACGTAGGGACTCCTGAAAAAGATTCTCGGCCCATCGGCGCCGAATTCGTCCGTTTGCTTCGCGTTAATCAGGCCGGCAAGCGCCGTGACATCAAGTGGGCCAGATCTCAAAAGTCTGGCTTGCAGATGACCGCAGGAGCTCTGATCGCTGACCAGGCCATAAGAAAGCTGTAGATCCACCCAAAAAGAAGGGCAAAAAAGAGGCGCAGCAGCCTCAAGACCTTTTCCGCGCACATCACGACAAAGGCCATCGAGATGGAGGATTCGGCACCAGCTGGTAGACGAACCATGATCAGATCCAGGGAATACTTGCGCTTTCCATATCCAAAGACGCCTTCCACTTCATTGCGTCGAGCTTGATCAGATCGGAGCTGCTGCTTGTGTGCAGTGGTGACATCAGGATCCTTGGGCGGGCGGCCCAATCGCTTGCCGGAGAGGCGAATACCGTTCCTCATGCAGAAATGCCTATTCTTGGCCGTGATATAAATCCGGTCGGCGCAGATGCGCTCTGGGTAAGATCCTGTATCCAGCTTGTATTTTTCCGCCTGAGCGATCAGGTCTTCTCCTTCGTTGTAGGGGTTCCAGCTGATGCGGTGCAAGAACGGAAAGCCGTTTTGAACCGAAACACTGATTTTGGCACCAAACTCCACCGCAGCACGTGCTTTGCCTCGCACCATTGGGCGGATATGGGTCTGCACAAGATTCACCAGGCGGTCTGGAATGCTGTTGGTCTGAGAGGCGAGCAGAAGGCCCTGCTGCCGCTCCAACTCGCTGCAGGCCAACAACTTCTGCCACCAATGCCTCTTGAGCTCAGAAAGCGTTGCCCCACAGCCGATCAGAGCATCAATGGCTTTGAGATTCTGCCGCACATATCCAAGCTGATGTTTAATGGCAGCCTTCACTTTTCGGCGGCGTGGCCGTTTTTGCTTCGCCACTCTCAGGAAATGAGCACGAGCAAGGCCACGGTCGTAGCGAGGTCGATGTCTCCTGAATCCCGATGACTGACTGCACAGATCATCAATGACTCGCTCGGTCGTTGTGCGAGCCTCGCTGAGGAGCCTGAGGTCTCTGGGATAGGTAATGTCGGCAGGAGTGCAACTAGCATCAATCGTGAGAGTGCCCCAATTCTTTCCTTCTGGCCAGTCAGCAGGCTTGATCAACGCATCAAGTTCCAGCTGAGCGCCTCCTCCTCTGGAATCAGGATCATCATGGTCGTCATCGTCTGCTACCTGAGCAAGTGCTTCCAGAAGGATCTCTTTGCCGCGCTGCACCACCAGCTCATTGATACGGCGCAGATCCTCGTCAGAAAAGCGTTTGCGAAAATGCACCATCATCGAGGCATCAAACGGTGCCTTGGCTGTGTAACCCGCAAAGCCGAGAAAGAACTGCATATAGGCGTTCTCTCTGATCTGATGGACAGTCTCTTCGTCGGTTAACCCCAACTTCTGTTTGATGTAGAGAGCACCAAAGGCCATCCGCACTGATTTGGCTGGAGCGCCAATTGTGGCGTTGAATTGAGGGGCATAGGCTTGTTCCAGCTCATCCCATGGCATCAGCCCCTCCAGTTGAACCCAGCGATTCTCGGGATCAAGTGTGCCGCCAAATGGCAGGTGGAACTCCTTGATTGAGATCTGACCGTTATTGTGCCTCCGGTACATCTGGAGTGATCAGGAGTAAAGGCAATCACGGATTGCCTGGTTCACGGCCATTTTAGCGGCTTCTCATGCTTGAGACCAGCCGCGGCGCAATGGATCTGGATTTTTCAGGAGTCCCGACGTAGGAGAACAGCGAGCCGGTGCGCTCCTGTCGACCTCGCATCACAGGGTGGGCGGTTGCCCCATTTTCGCAGGGATGGGCGGGTTTTTCAGCGAACTCATAGAAACGCAGCAGAGCCGCCAGGGCGAACAGGAAGGTGGTGGAGGCGCGGGGCAACAGGGACAGCAGAGCCAGCATGGCCGATGCAGCGCAACGTGTCGGGTCGGCGCGAACAGCCGTCCCCCTCACCAGTTCCACCTCCTGTCACACCCCCTGGCCGCCACAGGCCTACAGCGGCCCTCCCGGCACTCCGCAGATCTCAGCGGCCGCGTTGCGCGAAGCCTGTCAACCCTCGGCGCTGCGGCTGGTCTGAAGCGCCCCCTGATGCCAGGCCCAGGCGTGCTCGATGATCGCCGCCAGATCCGGATAGCGCGGCCGCCAGCCCAGCTCGCTGTGGGCCTTGCCGGCGGCGGCCACCAGCTGGGCCGGATCCCCTGCCCGCCGCGGCGCCACATGGGCCAGCAGGCCCCGCCCGGTCACCGCCTTGGCGGTTTCGATCACCTGCTGCACCGAATAGCCGGTGCCGTTGCCCAGGTTGTAGATCAGCGGCTCGCGGGGGGGCTCGCCGCGCTCCCGCAGGCGCAGGAGGCGCTCCAGCCCCAGCACGTGGGCATCGGCCAGATCGCTCACATGGATGTAGTCGCGGATGCAGGTGCCATCGGGCGTCGGATAGTCATCCCCGAAGATCTGCAGATAGGGACGCTGGCCGCCCATCACATCGAGCACCAGCGGGATCAGATGGGTTTCCGGCTCATGGTTTTCGCCCAGATCACCGGCCGGATCAGCACCGGCCGCATTGAAATAGCGGAAGATCACGCTCGGCAGCCCATAGGCGCGGCCGAAATCGTGCAGCAACTGCTCCACCATCCACTTGCTGCGGCCATAGGGATTGATCGGCTGCTGGGGATGCTCCTCGGTGATCGGCACCTGCTGGGGCACGCCGTAGGTGGCGCAGGTGGAGGAGAACACGATCGGGATGGGCTGCGCCACGGCCTCGGCGGCCTCCGGCTGACCGGTCGTGCCTGGCCGGCTCGAGCCAGCGGGTCCGGGCTGGCTGGCGCGGGCCCGGGCCACCAGCGTCTCGAGCAGCGTCAGCGTGTCGCCGAGATTGTTGCGGTAGTAGCGTGCCGGATCGCTCACCGACTCGCCCACATAGGCATAGGCGGCGAAATGCAGCACCGCCTCGATCGGCCGCTTTTCGTGGGGCGTGCCCCGCAGTTCCGGATGGGAGCCGTCCAGCAACGCCTGCAGCAGTGCCGCATCGCCCACCTGGCCCACCACCAGCGGCACCTGCAGCACCTCGCGCACCACCGGGGAGTGGCCATACACCAGGTTGTCGAGCACCAGCGGCTGGTGGCCAGCCCGGCTCAACGCCCGAACCGCATGACTGCCGATGTAGCCGGCGCCGCCGGTGACGAGAACCCTCACAGGCGAACCTCAGTGCCCGATTGCCGCCGAGCAATGTAGTCGGCGGCGGTCTGGGCCAGCCCCTGCTCGAGCGGGATCGCGGCACGCCAGCCCAGCGCCGCCAGGCGGCTGACATCCAGAAGCTTGCGGGGCGTGCCATCGGGCTTGGTGGCATCCCAGCGGATGGCGCCGCGGTAGCCCACGGCGTCGGCCACCAGGGCGGCGGCCTCGGCGATCGTGACGTCGCTGCCGGTGCCCACGTTCAGGTACTGGAGGTCCTCTGGCCCGGGCTGCCAGCGCTCGAGGCAGAACACCGCCGCAGCGGCCAGATCATCGACATGCAGAAACTCGCGCCGCGGCGTGCCCGTGCCCCAGCAGACCACCCCCGATGCGCCGGCCTCTCGCGCCTCATGGAAGCGGCGGATCAGGGCCGGCAGCACATGGCTGCCGGTGGGGTGATAGTTGTCGCCAGGGCCATAGAGGTTGGTGGGCATCAGGCTGATCGCATCGAAGCCGTGCTGGAGGCGCAGCGCCTGGCAGAGCTTGATGCCGGCGATCTTGGCGATCGCATACCACTCATTCGTGGGCTCCAGCGGGCCGCTGAGCAGGGCCTCCTCGCGGATCGGCTGCTCGGCGAACTTCGGATAGATGCAGCTGCTGCCCAGGAACAGCAGGCGCCGGCAGCCATGGCGCCAGGCGCTCTCGATCACATTGGTCTGCAGGCGCAGGTTCTGCAGCAGGAAATCGGCCGGATGGCTGTTGTTGGCAACGATGCCACCCACCTTCGCTGCCGCCAGCACCACCACCGTGGGCCGCTGAGCCGCGAACCAGGCCTCGGTGGCGGCCTGATCCGTCAGATCGAGCTGGCTGCGGGGCACCGTCAGCAGGGCACCGCCACCGGAGTCGTCCTCGCCATAGCCGCCGGCCTTCAGCCGCCGCAGGATCGCCGAGCCGGCCATGCCGCGATGACCGGCCACGAAGATGCGGTCGTCGGGGTGGATCAGCACGGCATCAGACCGGATTTCTGGGCAGCGACATGGCATTGGCACTGGAGGGAGGATTCTCCATCGGCCCCACGACCCGGAAGCCCTCGCGACGCAGCAGCGCCTCCTTGGCCGCGTCCTCCCGGTCGCTGTCCACCATGTCGCGCACCAGCTGCTCGAGGGTGGTCGTCGGGCTCCAGCCGAGCCTGCGGTGCGCCTTGCTCGGATCACCCAGCAGGGTCTCCACCTCGGCGGGGCGGAAATAGCGGGGATCGATGCGCAGCACCACGGCGCCTGTATCGCGGCGGCGGCCGATCTCCTCAAGGCCGCTGCCCTGCCAGTCGATGCCTCCCCAGCCCAGGGCGATGGCGGCCAGCTCGATGAAGCGCCGCACCGATTCCTGTCGGCCGGTGGCGATCACGAAATCCTCGGGGATGCCGCTCTGCTGCAGCATGCGCCACTGCATCTCCACGTAGTCGCGCGCATGGCCCCAGTCGCGCCGCGCGTCGAGATTGCCCATGTGCAGGCACTGATCCAGCCCGGCATCGATGCGCGCCAGGCCGCGCGTGATCTTGCGCGTGACGAAGGTTTCACCCCGCCGCGGGCTCTCGTGGTTGAAGAGGATGCCGTTGCAGGCGTACATCCCGTAGCTCTCGCGATAGTTGACCGTGATCCAGTAGGCATAGAGCTTGGCCACGCCGTAGGGGCTGCGCGGATAGAAGGGCGTGCTCTCCTTCTGGGGAATCTCCTGCACCAGGCCATACAGCTCACTGGTGGAGGCCTGATAGATGCGTGTGTGCTCGATCAGCCCCAGGATGCGCACGGCTTCGAGAATCCGGAGGGTGCCCAGCGCATCGCAGTTGGCGGTGTATTCAGGGCTCTCGAAACTCACCGCCACATGGCTCTGGGCACCGAGGTTGTAGATCTCATCCGGCTGCACCTGCTGGATGATGCGGATCAGATTGGTGGCATCGGTGAGATCGCCGTAGTGCAGCACCAGGCGCGGATCGCGCTCATGCGGATCCTGATAGAGGTGATCGATGCGATCGGTGTTGAAGCTGCTCGAGCGCCGCTTCAGGCCATGCACCCGATAGCCCTTCTCCAGCAGCAGCTCGGCCAGGTAAGAGCCATCCTGCCCCGTGATACCGGTGATCAGAGCGGTCTTCTCGGGGAGGCTCATGGGGGATCGCGCTGCGGCACGCTCAAATATCGACGGGTGAAACGGCCTGAAGTCCGGGAGACGGTGTTCGGGCGGATCAGAGGAAGCGATACTGACGCATGCCTAGCACGCCCGTGGCGCGGGCCTGGCGGCGGCTGAACTGACTGACGGTGGGGTTGCCCTCGACGCGGATCACGCCGGTGGCCTGCTCCCACAGCTCGCGCGGCACCTTGTTGAGGCTGTAGTTGTGACGATCGTGGCGCTTGACGTGCCACCAGGAGGTGCAGGCACAGTCATCGCACCAGAAGCACTCGATCCATTCGTCGGTGAGCGGCAGCACGCGCCGGTAGGCGGCCAGCAGCTCATCGGCGCGGCGCTTGCTGAGGCCCCGCAGCATCAGCTGCCCCACATCGGTGACATACAGATGGTGCTTCGGTGAAACGCTGAAGATCTTCTGCTCCGGGTGCAGCGGGCAGCGCAGCTCCCGCCGCCGCGCCCGCCGCCGCGGACGGGAGACCGATCCGGCGGAATCGGGGAGCCCAGCCTGATCGATCACGCTTGCATGATCGGTGGAGATGACAGAGCCATCCCCCTGAGGCACATCCGACGAGCCTGCCCTCTTCGCGGCTTCCTCCGGGTCTGAGGAAAACGGAAACAGCTCTTGATCCTGGCGCGACGGCACGGGCGAAGAGCCGACAGGGAGCGGCGCACGGGCAGCAGAACTGGTCAAGGGAGCTTCGACTGGCGGCATCAGCTCAGATCAGATCGGAACAACAGGACGCCCAGGGCCAGGAAAATGCCAGGCACAACGCTCATCTCGCCTCCGGAAGAGAATGACGCGCGTACCTACGATTAAAGCACGAATAAGCCACCGAAGAGCACGGCCGTCGTGACAGAGCAACCAGGGACGCCTATAAAAAAGGAAGCATAAGCCCCCTTGAATGAAAATCAAGTCGAAATGAAGGCAGCTCTGATCACGGGAAGAAATGAAAATTAAGATTACGCTCCAACGGCATGACTTTTGCCTGACTACGGAGCAGCACACCGCTGGAGATCAGTCGCGACGGCCACCTCCCTGGATGGCGATGATGAGACGCAGGATGAAGATGAACAGGTTGATGTAGGTGAGATACATCCCCAGAGCACCAGCCAGGTACTGGTCGTCGCTGTAGGTGCGGGGCATCGTATAGAAGTCCACGAAGGCTGCACCGATGAAGATCACGGTGCCGAAGCCGGCGATCATCAACTCGAAGCCGCCCATCCCGAAGCCGGGCACGAACAGGCCGCCGACGATCTGCACCAGCATCGCGATCACCAGACCGAGGATGCCCAGTCCCACCACGCCGCTCAGGGCCTGACCGACGCTGTCGCTCATGCGGCGGCCCATGAACGAGGCCGCCACGAAGGTGATGCCGGTGGCGAGCACGGCCGTCCCGATGGCCCCCACACCAGCGACGGCGGCGGCGTAGCTGACGATGCCGCTGAGGGTGAAGCCGGTGATCAGGCTGTAGGCGGTCAGCAGCGGAAGGGCGGTGCCGTTGTTGCCCTTCAGCGCCACGTTCTGGGCGACGAAGAACAGGATGAAGTTCCCGATCAGGGCCACCCAGAACAGGGGCATGAACAGGGCTGTCTTCGCCGCCAGCATGGTCATGCCGGCAAAGGTGCCGACAGCGGTGAGCACCATGCCGCCGCCCACGTAGGGCAGCGCCTTGTTCACCACATTGGGGCCGACCAGGGCGCCGCGCTGGGCCTCCTGAATCGCTTGCTGAAAATTGCTGCTGGCCGGCATGGCGCAGAGGATGTGAACTCTCTACATCCTGCCAGCCGTGGCCGGGTTGGGAGAGCCGCGTCGGTTCGGATCTCCCGATCTGGCCGCCGCGCCGCCGCTGCCGTCGCGGCGGGCGTAGGCCTTCACCAGGCGCTGCACCAGCGGATGGCGCACCACGTCGGCCTCACCGAAGCGGCAGATCGCCACCCCCTCCACTCCGGCCAGCACCTGCTCCGCCTCCACCAGGCCGCTGAGCTGGCCCGGCGGAAGGTCGATCTGGGTGACATCACCCGTCACCACCATGCGCGAGTTCTCACCCAGCCGCGTCAGCACCATGCGCATCTGGGCGCAGCTGGTGTTCTGGGCCTCATCGAGGATCACGAAGGCATCGGCCAGAGTGCGGCCGCGCATGTAGGCCAGCGGCGCCACCTCGATCACCCCCTTCTCCTGCAGCGCCTCGGTGCGCTCGCGGCCCAGCAGCGTGTGCAGGGCGTCATAAAGAGGCCGGAGGTAGGGATCCACCTTCTGCTGCAGATCGCCCGGAAGAAACCCCAGCCGCTCCCCCGCCTCCACCGCGGGACGGGTGAGGATCAACCGCTCGATGCGGCGCTCCTGGAGCAGCCGCACCGCCTGCACCGTCGCCAGGAAGGTCTTGCCGGTGCCCGCCGGGCCGATCGCCAGGGTCAGGTCATGGCGTTCCATCGCGTCCACGAACCGCTTCTGGCCGAGGGTGCGGGGCCGCAGGGCGCGGCCGCGGGCGCTGGTGGCGAGCACCTGCTGATGCAGGGCGCCATAGCTCTCGCTCTGCCCCTGATCGAGGGCATGCAGGGCCGTCTGCAGATCCACCGGCCCGATCGGCTCCCCTGCCTGCCACAGCGGCCGCAGCAGCTCAAGAAGTGCCAGGACGCGCTCCTGTTGCGCCGGTCGTCCCTGCACATGCAGATCGAGGCCGCGCAGCACCAGGCGGGTGCCGGTGAGTGCCTCGAGGCGCCGCAGTTGCGACTCCCCATCGCTGGCCAGGGCCAGGGCCGCCTGCTGATGGGGCAGAGCCAGGACCACCGTGTCACCGCCGGCCGCAGGAGATCCGGCGACGGGCGAGCCGGAGGAGGCCTCGACTGCCAACGGCTCGCGCCGGAGCGGCATGTCGGCCGGAACAGCGGTGTCGGCGGGATCCGTCATCGCTTCAGCCAGGCAGGGAGTGCACACCAGCTGCAGCCGACGGCCGGCCGCGCGACGCGACGGTGCCGCAGCCCCGCCATGGCCGGGCTCCAACAAAAGATCCCAGCGGAACAGAGCGCTCCACTGGGACTGAAAACCTCAGGGGCCGGCCCGCAGGCAGCCGCAGGAGGCACGCAAGCAGCTGCTGCAGATCTCAGGACGCGCTGCTGTCAGCGTCAGCTTGGGGGGCCGCGGCAGCTTCGGCGGCGGCAGCTGCAGCAGCGGCCTTCTCCTCAGCGGCCTTGGCGGCTGCCTCCTTGGCGGCGGCTTCGCGGGCGGCGGCCTGTTTGGCCTTGCCGACGGTTTCAGCCGGACGGATGGTCTTCTCGATCAGGCCGCCCTTCTCGAGCAGGGAGCGCACGGTGTCGGTGGGCTGGGCACCCTGGCTGAGGCGAGCCCGAATGGCCTCGGTGTTGAGGCGGGTCTCCTTGGTGCGGGGGTTGTAGAACCCGAGCTCCTCGAGCGGACGGCCATCACGGCGGGAGGTGCTGTTGGTGGCCACGAGGCGGAAGCTCGCTTCCCGCTTCTTGCCGAACCGCTTCAGGCGGAGCTTGATCATTGAGGCCTTACCAAGAGATGGGCAAACGAGGAGTGTAGCGGGTGGGGTGGCCTGGACCCACAAGGACGTCAAAATAGATCGCGGGCCCGTGCCGGGCAGATCAGGCTGTCTCGCCCCGTCCAGCCCGTGGCGCGCCAGAGCTGAGCACGCAGGTGATCACGGAGCAGGCGCAGCTCGGACTCTGGCTTGTACTCCGCACTGGCAGAGGCGAAGCCCTCCACGCGCCAGCCGCTGTCACCGGCCATCACCGTTGCAATCGCCTGGAGGCGGCCCAGATGCTCGGGACTGGTGACCACCGTGACACTGCCAGGCCCGGGTAATCCCTTCAACCAGCGGGTCAAGTCCGCCATCTCCGTGACCGAATCGCCACAGGTGCGGATCCAGTGCAGCCGTCGACGCTCATCTGGCAAAAGTGCCACCCCGCGCAGCCCATGCGTATGCATTGCCTGATCGGCTCCCTCAGGCGCCATGAGGGCAAGCAGGGCCCGCGGACGGAGATGCCACAGGGCCACGCCACTCTGGGTCCTGCGGAAATCGCCGGCCGCCACGGCGATCACCTGCGAGGCCGGCTCACCGCGGCGGAGGCTCGCCAGAAGTGATGGCAGCCACCACGGCAAGATCCACCAGACCGTCAGCGACGCCCCCGCAGCACAGAACAGCCAAAACCGGCGGTCAGGCATGGGATGGGGACGACGGCGCTGGAGCATTCACAGATCGCCGAAGCCCTTGCGGTTCTTCCTGGGCTTCGGCGGGCGCGGCGCACCGCCGCCACGCCCCGCAGGCGCCCCCATCCCGGGCATTCCCGGCATACCGCCGCCCATGCCCGGGAAGCCGCCCATCCCCGGCATCCCCCCCATGCCAGGCATCCCCATTCCGGGCAGGCCGCCGCCGCGGCTCATCTGGCGCATGAAGCCGCGCATCTGCTGAAAGTTCTGCAGCACCTTGTCCACCTCCGCCGGGGTGTGACCACTGCCGCTGGCAATGCGGCGCCGGCGGGAGGGATTGGCGGCCAGCAGGTCAGGGTCGCGGCGCTCGGCTTCCGTCATCGAGCCGATCATCGCCTCGATCTTCTTCAGCTGCTCCTCGCCCTGCTTGAGCATGCCGTCGTCGATCTTGTTCATCCCCGGGATCATCTTCATCAGGCCGCCCAGGGAGCCCATGCGCTTGATCAGGCGCATCTGTTTGACGAAATCGGAGAAGTCGAAGCTGGCTTCCTGCAGCTTGCGCTGCATCTGCTCCACATCCGCCAGCTCCACCTCCTTC
Source organism: Synechococcus sp. CBW1004 (assembly GCF_015840715.1). NCBI lineage: Bacteria > Bacillati > Cyanobacteriota > Cyanophyceae > Synechococcales > Synechococcaceae > Synechococcus > Synechococcus sp. CBW1004. The sequence goes on from NZ_CP060397.1 coordinate 1,294,859, forward strand.
TGGGCCTTCTCCACCAGCGTCAGCACATCGCCCATCCCGAGGATGCGGCTCGCCATCCGCTCCGGATGGAACGGCTGCAGCGCCTCCACCTTCTCGCCGGTGCCGATGAACTTGATCGGCGCACCGCTCACCTTGCGGATCGACAGGGCGGCACCACCCCGCGAATCGCCGTCGAGCTTGGTGAGCACCGCCCCGGTGAGCCCCACCTGCTCATGGAAGGCGCGCGTGAGCTCAGCTGCCTCCTGGCCGATCATCGCGTCGACGACCAGCAGCACCTCATCGGGCTGCACCGCCTCGCGGATGCGCACCATCTCCTCCATCATCGACCGGTCGATCTGCAGGCGACCCGCCGTGTCGACCAGCACCGTGTCGAAGCCCTCGGCCTTCGCCTTTTCCACACCGGCGGCAGCGATGTCCTCCGGTTTCGCCTCGGCGCCGAGGCTGAACACCTCCACACCGATCTGACGACCCAGCGTCTGCAGCTGATCGATCGCCGCCGGCCGGTAGACGTCGGCCGCCACCAGCAGGGCCTTGCGGCCCTTCTCCTTGAGATGCAGGCCGAGCTTGGCGGTGGCGGTGGTCTTGCCCGCCCCCTGCAGGCCCGCCATCAGCACCACCGAGGGCTCGCCCGCCTTGCCGCCGGCGGCCAGGGGCGCGTTCTCACCGCCCATGGTGTCCACCAGCTGCTCATGCACCACCTGGATGAACTTCTGGTCGGGGCTGATGCCGCGCACCACCTCCGTGCCCACGGCCTTGCGGCGCACCTCCTCGACGAACTCCTTCACCACCGGCAGGCTGACGTCCGCCTCCAGCAGGGCGCGACGCACCTCCTTCAGCGCCCCCTCGACATTCGTCTCCGAGATCGACGCCTGTCCCCGCAGACTCTTGACGGCATCTTCAAACCGCTGGGAAAGCTCGTCGAACATCGCTGGCTGACTGGGGGTGCGGAACGGAACGGACGGAGACCGGCGGCAGCGCGGAGGTGCCAGCCTGATCGTGCTGGATCCGCGGACGAGCCGCGGCGTGGATGGGGGCCACCGGGCGGTGGTGAACCCTCAGCCGGCCAGTCTGCGTCCCCATCCGCTGAAGCCTGAGCGAGACCGGCGCAGCGGCAGGCGGGTCAACCGCCGCTGCGGGTGGCGGCCAGGCGCCAGCGCTCTCCATCGCGCCCGAACACATACACATTGCGCAGGGTCATCGGAGGCGTCGTCTCCACCACCCGGCCGCTGCTGTCACGCCGTTCGTCGCGGTAGCGGAGGCGGGCACGCACCGCCAGGCGACCATCGCTGCGCTCGACGACGCTGATGTCCTCGACATCCACAACGATCTTCTGGTTCTCTCCAGCGGCGACATCGTCGCGGCGCTCCTCGTTCAGGCGCTCGATCGGGCCGCTGCGGGCGATCTGGTCGAGCCCGGACGGCAACGGCTCGCCGGCGAGCACATCCGCCTTCGCCTTCAGCCAGCTCTCCAGCAGTCGCCTGAGCTCGGCATCGGTCGGATCGGCCGTGGTGAGCGGGGCCAGGGAAGCGGCAGCCGCCGTGGCGGGTGGCGCCGCCGTCGGAGCACCGGAAAGGGCCGCGCCGGCGCCGCTGGTCGGCTTCGAGGCGGGAGTGGAGACCACTCCGGGACGGGGTGTCACGGCTCCGGGGGCCGGCTGCACCGGCAGGGGCACGGCACCGCGGGCCGGCGGCTGGGGCGCGCGGGGGCGAAGCGCCACGGCGGCCAGGCCCGCTGCCACGCCAAGGGCCACCACGCCCGCCACCCGCAGCGACAGGGGCCAGGTGGTCGGTCGCCAGGAGGGAGGCCGCAGGGCCCGAAGACGTTGAGCCAGGCCATCGCCGCCGGGCTCGAGGCCTGGCTCCTCCGTGCCGCGCACGCGTTCGTTCAGCCACGCCAGGCCAGGCAGACGCCAGCGGATCGGCACCTCGGCCTCGTCCTCGAGGTCGTCCTCCTCCTCGCCATAGGGGCCGAGCTCGGGGAACGGAGCGAGGGGAGGCAGATTGCCGGTGGCAGTGGCGCCACTGCCACCGCCCGACAGGGACGCGGCGGTGGTCAGAGACGTGGAGAACGGCGAGGACCAGTCGAAGCCGCCGGAGCCCAGGGAGGTGAACGCCCCGCTCGCGGCGCCTGCGGAGGAGCCGAAGGCCAGGGGCTGAAGCGGTTCTGGGGCGGGCGGGGCGTAGTGGCGGCCGCTGCGACGGTCCTCACGCTCCACCCAGGCGATCACGTCGCGGTCGGCGAAGTAGGCGTCGAGATCGGGATCGCTCTCCAGATCCCGATAGCCGGGCAGCACGTCATTGGCGAGCCAGTCCCGGCAGTAGGCGCACAGCTGCGCCAGCGGCTCGCGGCTCTGGTGCTCGACCCAGTCGCGCAGCTCCGGGCCGGCCCCGGCGTCGAAGGTCGCCAGGGCGATGTCCACCTCCCCGAGGAGCAGGTGCAGGTTGGCGAGCAACGGTTCGATGCCGCTGCGGCCACTGGCCTGCAGGCGTTCGCGGGCGGCGGCGATCCGCTCGGGCTTGCGCTGGGCGAAGCCGGAGGCGGTGAGGGCGATGCTGCTGAGGAAATCCGCCGCCTCCGAACCGGCCTCCGCCCAGCGGCTGAACAGATCCACCTGTTCCTGCACCGTCAGGAAGCTGCGGATCTGCTTGAAGAACATCTGGAACTCCGCGCTGCTGAAGCTGGGATCCAGATCCCCCTCCAGGCCGCCGCGGCGCTGCACGAGCTGTTCGAGCAGCTCCAGGCCCTCACCGCGCTTCTCCACGGCGGTCAGCTCGCGGCTGAGCAGATCGAGCACCAGGAAAGGAGAGAGCGCATCGAGATCGCGCACCAGACGCTGACGCAGGTCCGGCAGCTGGCCCATCCGCTGCAGCAGCTGCAATCCCTGCTGCAACTGGCGGGCGGCGGCCTCGAAGTGACGGCGGCTGCGGCTCTCCTCAGCGGCGGCGCGGCAGGCCAGGCCGGCGAGAAGGCTCAGGTCGGCCTCGCGGCTGCTGCCCAGGGCCGGGGCCTGGGGGGGCTGCAGGGCGCGACAGGCCAGCTCGAAGGCCTCCTGGGCCTGGCCGGCCTCCAGCAGCAGCAGCAGCCCGGCCACCTCCAGGGAACCGGGAACATCGAGCGCCGGCACGGCATTCGGACCGCCGGCCAGGGCGGTGAGCTCGGCTTCATAGGTCCGTCGTCGCTCGCCATCGCTGAGCAGATCGGCGCTCTCGTGCAGCAGCCGGGCCCGAGCCTGCAGGGTCTCGGTGGTGAAACCCTGGTCGGGCACCCGATCCAGACGCTGATCCAGGGTGCGCAGCACCGTCTGGGCATCGCTGGCCGGGCTGACGCCGAGCAGTCGGAAATGGTCGATCGGGAGGTCCAACCCGCCGCGGCGCACTGGCGGCCGACTGTAGGCAGAGGCAGCGATTTTGACCGCCTGCAGGGGACGGACCCCGTACAGTCGGCAGCACGAACGCCGTAGTCCCCTGACATGACCCAGGACCTGACTGCCACGCCCGCCTCCGCCGTGCTTCCCGGATCCAGCGCCGGCAGCAGCGCGATTCCCAGCGAGGCCGGCAGTCATGCCCTGCGCCATCAGAGCCTCTACCCCGCCGTCACCCCATCGGTGAGCCGCGAGGAAGGGCTGATGCTCTACCGCGACATGGTGCTGGGGCGCCGGTTCGAGGACAAATGCGCCGAGATGTACTACCGGGGCAAGATGTTCGGCTTCGTGCACCTGTACAACGGTCAGGAGGCTGTCAGCACCGGCGTGATCAAGGCGATGCGCGCCCAGCACGACTGGTTCTGCAGCACCTATCGCGATCACGTGCATGCCCTCAGCTGCGGCGTGCCGGCGCGTGAGGTGATGAGCGAGCTGTTCGGCAAGGAGACCGGCTGCAGCAAGGGTCGCGGCGGCTCGATGCACCTCTTCTCCCGCGAGCATCACCTGCTGGGTGGCTACGCCTTCATCGGTGAGGGGATCCCTGTGGCCCTCGGCGCGGCCTTCACCAGCCGCTACAAGCGCGACGCCCTCGGAGACAGCTCGAGCGACGCGGTGACCGCTGCCTTCTTCGGCGATGGCACCTGCAACATCGGCCAGTTCTATGAATGCCTGAACATGGCGGCCCTCTGGAAGCTGCCGATCCTGTTCGTGGTGGAGAACAACCGCTGGGCGATCGGGATGGACCACAACCGCGCCACCAGCGACCCGGAGATCTGGCGCAAGGCGGCCGCCTTCGGCATGGCCGGTGAGGAGGTGGACGGCATGGATGTGCTGGCGGTGCGTGCCGCGGCCCAGCGCGCGATCGAGCGCGCCCGCGCCGGGGAGGGTCCGACGCTGCTCGAGTGCCTCACCTACCGCTTCCGCGGCCACTCCCTTGCCGACCCCGATGAACTGCGGGCCGCCGAGGAGAAGGAGTTCTGGGCCAAGCGCGATCCGATCAAGCAGCTGGCCGCACGGCTCACCGCCGACGGCCTGGCCAGCGAGGCCGAGCTCAAGGAGATCGACCGCGAGATCGATGCCGTCATCGCCGACTGCGTCGACTTCGCCCTGGCGGCCCCCGAGCCCGACGCCTCCGAGCTCACCCGCTACATCTGGGCTGAAGACTGAGTGCGGGCCTCGATGGCGGGGCTGCTGGACCCACCGCTGCGGGCCCGCAGGCAATCTGAGCGAGGCGATGACCCGGGCGATCTCGTCACGGTGAAGGAGTGCCGGCTGAGATGCAGCGGGGAGCTGTCGTCCGGGAACAGAGCAGCGGGACGCGCCGCCGCGGCTGACCCCTCCGAACGCCGCAGACATCCGGGGCGCAAGGCAGGCTCTCCTGATCAGCCCCGCAGCCGGGCCTGTCCAGCCTGCTGAAGCCCCGCGGCAAGGGAGGGCGACACCCCAGCGATGGGAAAGCCGGCACGATCACGTCTCCACCCAGGGCCCCATCGGGCCCACTCCGTGCGACCAGGCGCTGATGCCGGACCAGCGACAGCGCCAGTGCCTCCAAGGAGGATCGCCTGAAACGACGGAGGATCCCGCGGCTCAGGAGAGCCGACCCTCAGGGCGTGCGACGGGTGAGGTTGCGCAGCTTGCGCAGGGCCTTGAGTTCCACCTGACGCACCCGCTCGCGCGACACATCCAGCTGGCGGCCGATCTCGGCCAGGGTGTGGCGCTCACGCCCATCCAGGCCGAAACGCAGACCCAGCACCTCCCGCTCCTGATCGGTGAGATGGTCGAGCCAGCGGCCCAGCTGCTCCTGGTGCATGCCGCGCTCCACCTGATCGAGCGGCTCTTCGCTGCTGTTGTCAGCGATCAGATCGCCCAGGAAACTGCGGCCCTCATCAGCGTTGATCGGGGCGTCGAGGCTGGAGGTGGTAAGGGCCTGACGCAGCAGCGCATCAAGCTCCTGAACCGGCATGCCGATCGCCTCGGCGATCTCCTGACGGCTGGGCATCGCCCCGAGCTTGTGGGCCAGCTCAAGGCTGACCTTGCGCACCGTGGCGAGGCGCTCGCTGAGATGCACCGGCAGGCGGATCGTGCGCGACTGGCAGGCGATCGCGCGGGTCATGCTCTGGCGGATCCACCAGAAGGCATAGGTGGAGAACTTGTAGCCGCGGGTGGGATCGAACTTCTCCACCGCCCGCTCGAGGCCGAGCGATCCTTCCTGAATCAGATCGAGCAGCTCCAGTCCCTTGCCCTGATATTTCTTGGCAACACTGACAACAAGACGCAGATTGGCCTTCATCATCCGCTCCTTGGAGCGGCGGCCGATCTTGATGATCTTGCGTTCCAGAGCAGAGAAATCGCTGCGATCTGACTCCACCAGGCGCATCATCGCCTGCACCTGGTTACCCAGCTCGATCTCTTCAGCAGGTGTCAGCAGCGGTTCCCGGCCGATCGAGGCCAGATACCAGGTCATCGAATCGCTGGTCCTGCGGGTCGAGGCGCCGCCCGACCTGACGGTGGAGACAGTCATGCAGGAAAAAGAAGTGGAGGCAACTATCCGCCCATCCGCCCGGAAACCGCCGTGTCTTCAGCAACCTTTCAGCTTCTGCTTGCAAAAGCACACATGCGCCGCCTCGCTCTGGCCTGCAGGCCGCTTGTGTGAACGAATTGTGACAGGGATGACGTTCTCGCGTCAGGCCGGAGATGAGCTGAAGGCGGCGAACTGTTGCCGAAGTTTGCTATGGCGGCCACCAGGGTTCAGGCCCCGACCCTTCGTCCCGCCAGCGCAGCCGCCACCGCCTCGGGCGTGACACCACCGGGGCCATGGTGCCGCAGGCAGTCGCGGCCGGCCTGCGCATGCTCCAGGGCCACCGCCGCCAGCAGGGAGGCATCCAGAGGATGAGCGGGACGGCAGATCTCAGAGTCGCCCCCCACCGCCGCGATCCCGGCGGGCTCAGCCTCTGAGGGCTGGGTCCTGCGCGCATCACTCGCACCCGGTCCGCCCAGGGCGGCGAGGGCCATGGCGCCGCGACCGGCGGCATACCCCGCCAGGGTGTCGCCCAGGCCGGCACGGGCACTCTCCGGAGCCGCCTGCGACACCTGCCACAGCCGGCCATCGGGAGCCGCCACCACGCTGCGCGCCCCCTTGAGGAGCACCACCGCACCACTGGCCCCTGCGGCGTTGGCGGCAGCCTCCAGCGGCTCCAGTTCGCTCCACTGCGGGAAGAGCCGGTCGAACTCGCCGCGGTGGGGGGTGATCCAGGTGGGTCCGCGACGGGCGGACAACCAGGCGCCGGCGCCGAGCGGCTCGCCGCGGCAGCGCCACGCCAGCCGGTTGAGTCCATCGGCGTCGAGCAGCAGCAGTCCCGCGAACCGCTGCAGCCGCAGCCACACCGCCTCCTCGCCGCTGTGGTCGCCCCTGGCCCGGGCGCCCGGCTGTCCGGGGTCGTCGGCGGGGCCCAGACCGGGGCCGAGCAACACCGCATCGAGACGCACCAGATCCAGGTGCTCCAGGGCCGCCAGATCCAGACCGCCGCCGGCACCGCTCGGGAGGGCAGCTTCCACCACCACATGGGGCTGGCTCAGCCACAGATCACCCGCCAGTTCCTCCGGCAGGGCCGCCCGCAGGCTGCCGCAGCCCGAGGCGCTCGCCCCCGCCAGGCTCAGGGCGGCGGCGCCGCGATAGCGGCGACTGCCGGCCACCAGCAGCAGCCGGCCCCGGCCGTACTTGGCCGCCGCCGGATCGAGGGCCGGCCAGGGCGCCGCAGCGGCATCGCCCGGGCACAGGCACAGAGGGGTCGTCGGCGGCAGCTCCGCGAGCAGGGCCGCCGGCAGTCCCAGATCGATCCGCTCCAGCCGCCCCACCCGCGCCAGGGCACGGTCCTGCAGGAAGCCACGCTTGAGCAGGCCGATGCTCCAGGTGAGGGCCGCGGTGGCGGCACCCCATCCCAGCAGACGGCCGCTGTCGGCGCACAGACCGGTGGGGCCATCCACCGCCACCAGCGCCCCAGGCCGCTGGCGTTGCCGCTCCTCCAGCAGGGTCTCGAGCGGCTCGCCGGGGGGCCGCCTCTGGCCGATGCCGAACAGGGCGTCCAGCCACAAAGCAGGATCGGCCGGATCGGGAGGCTCCGCCAACCGAGGAATCCCGAGCCACAGGGCATGGCGCAGGTGATCGGCCGTCAGCGACTTGTGGCGCTCGAACGGGCTCCAGATCCGCACCGGCAACCCGGCCAGGTGCAGTTCGCGGGCCACCACCAGGCCATCGCCGCCGTTATGGCCCGGCCCCACCAGCACCAGGACCCCCGCCTCCGCCGGCCAGAGCAGCTCCTGAGCGGGATCCGGACGCTGCGCCGCCGGTCTCAGGCGCTGGCGCAGACGCTCCGCCAGGGCCAGGGCCGCCTTCTCCATCAGCGCCGGCACCGGCAGGCCGCTCTCGAACAGCTGCTGCTCCAGCTGGGCCATCTGGGCACCGCTCACCAGCAGGTGGTCCGCATCCGGTGGGAGCCAGCTGCAGCGGATGGGCACGACGAACCGGCCGGACTGGCCTCCATGATGGAAAGATCCGCCTGGAGCGACCAGCGATGCATGCCGGCGTCTGCACGCCCCCTGGCCCCGACACCGCCACCCCGGCCGCTGATGGCCTGACCGCTGACGGCCTGACCGCTGACGGCCTGACCGCGGAACGATCCATGGCCGCCGGACCGGCCGAGCCGGTGCAGGCTGTGCTGCAGCGCCTCTCCGACTGGCCGGGCGAGAAGCGGGTGGCCGTGGGCCTCTCCGGCGGCGTCGACAGCTCCCTCACGGCGGCATTGCTCGAGGCGGCAGGCTGGCAGGTGGAGGGGCTCACGCTGTGGCTGATGAGCGGCAAGGGCGCCTGCTGCGCCGAAGGCCTGGTGGATGCGGCCGCCCTCTGCGAGCAGCTGGGCGTGCCCCATCACGTGGTCGATTTCCGCGAGCACTTCCGCGCGCAGATCGTTGATTTCCTGGTGGAGGGCTACGGCCAGGGGATCACGCCCCTGCCCTGCTCCCGCTGCAACCGCAACGTCAAGTTCGGCCCGATGCTGGAGTGGGCCGAGCGCGAGCGGGGCATCGCGCGCATCGCCACCGGCCACTACGCCCGCGTGCGGCCCGGCGACGCCTCCGATGCCCTGCCGGTACCGGGCGACGGCCGCGGCAGGGCCCAGCTGCTGCGCGGCCTCGATGCGCACAAGGATCAGAGCTATTTCCTCTATGACCTGCCGGTCGGGCAGCTGGATCGGCTGGTGTTCCCCCTGGGTGAACTGACCAAGCAGGACACCCGGGCCGAGGCCGCCCGCCGGGGCCTGCGCACCGCCGCCAAGCCCGAGAGCCAGGACCTCTGCCTGGCGGATCACCACGGTTCGATGCGCGCCTTCCTCGACGCACACCTGCCGCCGAGGCAGGGCGAGATCGTGCTGGTCGACGGCACCGTGGTGGGCCGTCACGACGGCATCGAGCACTTCACCATCGGCCAGCGCAAGGGGCTCGGGGTGGCCTGGAGCGAGCCGCTGCACGTGGTGCGGCTGGATGGCGCCTTCAATCGGGTGGTGGTAGCCCCCCGTTCCGCCGCGGCACGGGCCTCCTGCACGGTGGGAGCGGTGAACTGGAGTGCGATCGCCCCGCCGACGCAGCCGCTCGAGGTGGAGGTGCAGGTGCGCTATCGCAGCGGCGCCGTTCCGGCACGGCTCACTCCTCTGAGCGCCACCGAGAGCGACATCCAGGCCGAGCGGCCCCATCGCTGCCGCCTCGACTTCGCCGAGGAGCAGTTCTCGATCACCCCGGGACAGGCCGCGGTGTTCTACGCCGGTGAGGTGCTGCTGGGGGGCGGGCTGATCCAGCCGGAAGCCTGAGCAGGAGCCAGCCAGAGAGCAGCGGCGCCGGCATTCAGCTCGCGGAGGCGGTGACGATGCTGACGTTCCTCGCCCTGGGTCTGCATCCGGACCCGTCGGGCAGCCCCCGGGATGGGGTGGTCACCAGTAGGGATCGCTGGCCAGCTCCACCCGCAGAACTCCCGCGCGGCTGGCGGGCACGGTGGCGACGCAGGCCCGCACCACCTGGCCATTCACCTCGATCTCACAGGCGCCGCAGCTGCCCCCCAGGCAGCCGGTGGGAATCGACTGCCCGCCCGCCTGGGCGGCCGCCAGCCAGTCGCAGCCGACGCTCTCACGGGACTCGCGGCCATCGGGCCAGCGGACCAGGACGTTCCGGCCGGAAGCATCAGCTGTGGTGGAGGGGTCAGGCTGGGCGGCAGAGGACTCCCTCGCGGCAATCGGCTCCGGCATCAGCGCAGCAGGGGGGTGAGATCGACGTGCGCCTCGAAGGCATCGGCAAGGCGATCGAGCAGCTGGTCGCGCTGCCGCCCGTGGTGGGGCTGGTGCTCGCTCAACGGTTCGAGGCCCCGGCGCCGGCGCAGCAGGTTGAGCCAGCGACGCCGCCACGGCCCATTCTCGAAGATGCCGTGCAGGTAGGTGCCGGCCACCAGACCACCGCGCTCCCCCAGCGGCCGCCAGCAGCCCAGCCCCGGATCGCCGCACAGGGGCGCCAGCCCCAAAGCCGCTGCCTCCAGCGCCGGAGCAAGGGCGCTGAGGCCCTGATGCAGCTCGAAGCCCTCGAGGCTCCAGGGGATCCCCCGGCGGCCAGAGGGCCAGCGTGGTCCGCTGACGCAGCACCTTGCGGGCCCCGTAGCGGGTGCGCAGCGGCAGCAGACCCAGGCCCGGCGCGCTCAGCGGTGGCTCCGGCGTTGCAGTGGAGAGCGCGTGTTCCCTGCCGTTGGGATCCTGCAGCAGACCGCCGTCATCGTCCGCGACAGCGGCGGCTGACCCGACCTCGCCGGGGCAGGCATCGCCTGCAGCGACCGGGGCGGCACCATCCCGACCTGCAGAGGCCTCTGCCCCTTCGCGGCCCTCGGGATCCTCCAGCCAGGTGCCCAGCATCTGCAGGCCGCCGCACACTCCGAACAGGTGGCCGCCGCTCGCCAGATAGGCATGGAGCTTCTCATCCAGGCCGGCGGCGCGCAGGGCCGCGAGGTCGCGCAGGGTCTGCTTGCTGCCGGGCAGGATCACCGCATCGGGACGGCCCAGATCCTCTCCAGGCCTCACCCAGCGCAGCTGGACGCTGGGCTCGGCCTCCAGCGGATCGAGATCGGAGAAGTTGCTCAGCGACGGCAGGCGCAGCACGGCGATCGTCAGCTCCGCCCCCTGCCTGCGGCCGCGCCGCTCCAGCAGATCAAGCGAATCCTCCGGCGGGAACAGCTCCTCCAGCCAGGGCATCACCCCCAGCACCGGAACGCCGGTGTGGCGCTCCAGCAACAGCCGCCCCTCGTCGAACAGCTCACGGCGGCCGCGGAAGCGGTTGATCAGCAGACCGCGGATCAGCGGCCGTTCCACCGGCCGCAGCAGCGCCAGGGTGCCGACGATCTGGGCGAAGACGCCGCCCCGCTCGATGTCGGCCACCAGCAGACACCTGGCCCGCAGGTACTGGGCCAGGCGCAGGTTGGTGAGGTCGCGTGGCTGCAGGTTCACCTCCACCGGGCTGCCGGCTCCCTCCAGCACCAGCCGGCCGCCGGGATAGGCCTGCTGCAGCTGGCTCAGGCCCGTGCGGATGGCGGCCCAGCCGGGCCGGAACCAGTCGCGGTAGTAGTGCTCGGCGCGGCAGCGCCCCACCGAGCGGCCCAGGTGGATCACCTCGCTGGTGCTGTCCCCCTGGGGCTTCAGCAGCACCGGATTCATGGCGCACTGCGGCTCGAGTCCTGCAGCCCAGGCCTGCAACGCCTGCGAATAGGCCATCTCACCGCCTCCCGCATCCACCCAGGCGTTGTTGCTCATGTTCTGCCCCTTGAACGGCAGCGGCGTCTCACCCCGGCGGCGCAGGGCACGGCAGAGGGCGGCGTTCATCAGCGATTTGCCGGCACCACTGCTGGTGCCGAGCACCATCAAGGGGGTGGGGACGAGACTTGTCACGCTAAGGAGAGGGAACAACCCTTGCCGCCACACCTGATGCGTTGGTTGAGCCTCTCGGACGTGTTGCTCCTGCATCGTCGCTTGATCGAGCAGAGCGGCGGGACAACAGGGCTGAGGCAGTGGTTCTCAAGGTGGCCAGCGGCAGATGGAGACGTGAAACGTTTTCGGCCTGGGTCCGGGAGCACCTCGAGCCGCTGGATCTGATCTGACTCACTCGCTGGATCAGAGCCTCGGCCAGTGCCGCTGCAGCCAGCAGCGCACTCTCGCCTGCACACCGGCACGGGGAATTTCCCCGGGCCAGCGCTCCAGCACCTGACGGCCCAGCGGGGTGAGCCGCACCCGCTCGGTGAGGCCCTGGCCATCCACCTCGCGGCGCAGCACCCCGAGGCGGATCAACCAGATGAAGGCATCCTCGAGCTGATCAGCCGAAGCCTGTCGGAACAGCAGGCCATCGGCATCGACGCGACCGGCGAGCTCCGTGCTGCTCAGCGCAACATCACCGAGCGCACCATAGAAGGCGCGACGAAAGGGCAGGCAGCGCAGATTGAGGCGCGCCCGCTCCAGGGCGCATGCATCGCTGAGATCGGAGACGGACAACCCGGATCAGCGGAACAGACTGTTCAGCAGCGTATCGAGCGCCTGAGCTGGGGTGCTGAGACCACCGCGGGGCTCGGGAACGCCCTGGTTGTAGCCCTGTCCATAGGGGGGGCCATAGGGCGAGTCACTGCCATAGCCGCCCTGACCGGCCCCCCAGGTTCCGGCGGGACGGCTGGCGAGCAACTGCACATCCGCCCAGCGGAAGGAGGCCTGATTGCCGACATTGCCCGTGTTCACCGGCCAGACCCCGGTGGCGTCGCGCAGCACCAGACGGCCAGTGCCCTCGTTGTAGAAGGTGTAGCGACGACCATCCTGAGTCTCCACCACATAGGCAGTGCCGCCGGCCATGGTGCGACGAGACAGGGAGCATGAGCCCTGGAAGATCCGGCGGCCGCGCTGGATGAGCTGGCAGGTGCGCGACCCGACCGGACCGGCTCCGCTGAACAGGTGCTGGGTGTAGCGGTTGTTGACGTTGCTTCGCCTGTTGCCGTCCTCCCAGCAGGTCCGTGCGCGCAGATCGCAGAGGGTGCCGTTGCTCAGGGTGAAGGTCGTAACCGGTGGGCGGCCGGACAGCTGTCGCAGCAGGTTGCGTTCAGCCCTTTCGCCATAGGTGCGGCGCGTCTGATTGAGCGATGGGCCCTGCGCGTCGTAGCAGATCTCCTTGGCGCGGTCGCAGAGGAGATTGGGGGACACCAGATCGATACTGCTCGCACGGGCTGGGAGGCTCGACACCGCGATGGCGGTCGCGGCAAGCAGCAGACGGGTTGTGGCGTGCATCGTCAGGGAGAAAGGAATAGGGATGCGCCCGGCGCAGGGCGAACAGTCCCCACTGCCCGGACCGTAGCCAGGCCGTGACAACGTGGCCTTCAGCCTGTGACGGCCGATGTTGCTGCTCGCCTCCGCCTCTCCCGCCCGCCGCCGCCTGCTGGAACAGGCGGGCATCCCCCATCGGGTGAGGGTCAGCGGCGTGGATGAGGAGGCGATCCGCGATTCCGATCCGCTGCGCCTGGTGCAGCGTCTGGCGGAGGCCAAGGCTGAAGCGGTGGCTGAGGCCGTGTGCACACCGCTGACGACCTGGAGAAGCCTCCTGGAGGAGCCGGGAGACACAGGCGCCGACTCTGCGCCCCTGTCCAGCGCGTTCGCCGGGGGAGCCACGATGGAGAGCGGATCGGTCGCGGCACGCAGCAGTGACGGGCAGGACTGCGATGCGGTGCTCGGCTGCGACTCGCTGCTCGTCTTCGAGGGCGAGGTGTTTGGCAAGCCCGCGGATCCCGCCGAGGCGGTGGCTCGCTGGCAGAGAATGAGCGGGGGGCGGGCGGAGCTGCACACCGGCCACTGCCTGCTGCGTCCAGGCCGGGAGCCGCTGCTGGCCACGGTGACCACCGGGGTGGTGTTCGCCGCGGTGGACCGCGCCACGATCGAGGCCTATGTGGCCACCGGCGAACCGCTGGCCTGCGCCGGAGGATTCGCACTGGAGGGACGCGGCTCGCTGCTCGTGGAGCGGATCGAGGGGTGCTGCAGCAATGTGATCGGCCTCAGCCTGCCGCTGCTGCGCCGCTGGCTGGGGGGCTTTCCAGGGAGCTGATCGGCGCCGCGCTGGTTGGGGCCGAGATCGGGCATGGCCAGAACGCGCTCGGCTGACAGAGATGGATCAGGCCACCGGTGGCTGACCACCCGAAGCCAGGCCGATTGCACAGGCCCAGCCACAAGTCCCAAGGCTTGAGGAGTTGGACAAAAAAAGAGCCCCCGCCGAAGGCGGGGGCATGCAGGGGATGCAATCAGCCTGAGGGATGAACTCAGTCGAGATCCGGCATGGCCAGGGTGGGCTCGGCCTGACGGTCGATGCCCTTCTCGAAACCGGCGGCGGCAGCGCGAGCGCGACCGGCGTGCCAGAGGTGACCCACCAGGAAGAAGAAGGCGAGCACGAACTGGGTCGAAGCCAGCCACTGGCGGATGTTGACGAAGTTCACCGAGTTGGGCTCGGTGATGATGCCGCCGACGGAGTTCAGAGACGCATTGGGGGCGTGGGTCATGTACTCAGCCGCACGACGCACCTGCCAGGGCTGGATGTCGTTCTGCAGCTTGTCGAGGCTCAGACCGTTGGGACCACGCAGGGGCTCCAGCCAGGGGCCACGGAAATCCCAGAAGCGCATGGTCTCACCGCCGAAGATGATCTCACCGGTGGGCGAGCGCATCAGGTACTTGCCGAGACCGGTGGGGCCCATGGCCGAACCGATGTTGGCGCCGAGGCGCTGGTCTCGCACCAGGAAGGTGAAGCTCTGGGCCTGCGAGGCTTCGGCGTTGGTGGGGCCGTAGAACTCGGAGGGATAGGCGGTGTTGTTGAACCAGATGTAGGCCGAGGCGATGAAGCTCATGAAGCTCAGGGCGCCGAGGCTGTAGCTCAGATAGGCCTCACCGTTCCAGATGAAGGCGCGGCGCACCCAACCGAAGGGCTTGGTGACGGCGTGCCAGATGCCACCGAAGATGCAGATCAGGCCGATCCAGATGTGGCCACCGATGATGTCCTCCATCGAGTTGACCCCGATGATCCAGCCCTCACCACCGAAGGGGGCTTTGGTGAGGTAGCCGAAGATCACACCCGGGTCGAGGGTGGGGTTGGTGATCAGACGCACGTCGCCGCCACCGGGAGCCCAGGTGTCGTAGACACCGCCGAAGAACATGGCCTTGAACACCAGCAGCAGCGCACCCACACCGAGAAGGATGAGGTGGTAACCGATGATGTTGGTCATCTGATTCTTGTCGCGCCAGTCCTGCGAGAAGAAGGAGGAGTAGTTCTCCAGGATCTCGGGACCGCGCAGGGCGTGATACAGACCGCCCAGGCCGAGCACGGCGGAGCTGATCAGGTGCAGCACGCCGACGACGAAGAACGGATAGAGGTCGGTGACCTCACCGCCGGGGCCCACGCCGTAACCGAGGGTGGCGACGTGCGGGAACAGGATCAGGCCCTGCTCGTACATCGGCTTGTCGAAGGTGAAGTGGCTCACCTCGAACAGCATCATGGCGCCGGCCCAGAACACCATCAGACCGGCGTGGGCCACATGGGCACCCAGCAGACGGCCGGACAGGTTGATCAGGCGGGCATTGCCGGCCCACCAGGCATAGCCGGTGGAATCGAGGTCCTTGCCCCCGACGGAGACAAGACCGGAATTAAAGGGCGTTTCCACGGGGCAGAACCTCTTCAGGGAAGACGAAGTTTTCGTGCGGCTGATCCG
The DNA here is from genome assembly GCF_015840715.1 of Synechococcus sp. CBW1004. Lineage (NCBI taxonomy): Bacteria > Bacillati > Cyanobacteriota > Cyanophyceae > Synechococcales > Synechococcaceae > Synechococcus > Synechococcus sp. CBW1004. The sequence continues at coordinate 1,310,077 of NZ_CP060397.1, forward strand.
CTGGGGCCATCCAGGCGCGCAGGCCCTCGTTCAGAAGAATGTTCTTGGTGTAGAACGTCTCGAACTCGGGGTCCTCCGCCGCGCGGATCTCCTGACTCACGAAGTCATAGGCGCGCAGGTTCAGCGCCAGACCGATGATGCCGATGCTGCTGGTCCACAGACCCATCACCGGCACGAACAGCATGAAGAAGTGCAGCCAGCGCTTGTTGGAGAACGCGATCCCGAAGATCTGGCTCCAGAAGCGGTTCGCCGTCACCATCGAGTAGGTCTCCTCCTCCTGCGTCGGCTCGAAGGCCCGGAAGGTGTTGGCCTGCTCGCCGTCCTCGAACAGCGTGTTCTCCACCGTCGCGCCGTGGATGGCGCACAGCAGGGCACCGCCCAGGATGCCGGCCACTCCCATCATGTGGAAGGGGTTCAGCGTCCAGTTGTGGAAGCCCTGCAGGAACAGCAGGAAGCGGAAGATGGCCGCCACGCCGAAACTGGGCGCGAAGAACCAGCTGCTCTGACCGAGCGGATACATCAGGAACACGCTCACGAACACCGCGATCGGGCCGGAGAAGGCGATCGCGTTGTACGGGCGGATGCCCACCAGACGGGCAATCTCGAACTGACGCAGCATGAAGCCGATCAGCGCGAAGGCGCCGTGCAGGGCCACGAAGGGCCAGAGGCCGCCCAGCTGGACCCAGCGCACGAAGTCGCCCTGGGCCTCGGGGCCCCAGAGCAGCAGCAGGCTGTGGCCCATCGCGTCAGCGGGGGTGCTGACGGCGGCGGTGAGGAAGTTGCAGCCCTCCAGGTACGAGCTGGCGATGCCGTGGGTGTACCAGGAGGTGGCGAAGGTGGTGCCGGTCAGCCAGCCGCCCAGCGCCAGGTAGGCGGTGGGGAACAGCAGAAGACCGGACCACCCCACGAAAACAAAGCGGTCGCGCTTGAGCCAGTCATCGAGGACGTCGAACCATCCGCGAGCTGCCGGTGCGCGCCCTACAGCGATCGTCATGGGTGAACGGTGGTGAGTCGCAGGTTCGGAAAACCCGCGGGCTGTGGGTGACCGCGAGATCGTAACAACGTTGCCGGGGGCGACGCGGCCGCTCGACACGGGCTGACATGCCAGGGCTGGCGCGGCTTCCTCCAGGCAGGCCCGGCCCCATCGCCTCGGACGGGGGGAACCGGTCGACGGTCCCGCCGGGCGCCAGGATGGCCGCTCCCACCCTTTGATTGAGAGACCCATGGCGTCCAGCCAGGCCTCCGCCGCCGGCAGCCCCTCTCCGCGTGACCGTTCCAGCGCCATGAACAGCGCGACCGACACGGTGCTGGAGCAGTCGGTGCTCGGCTCCCGCCGCCTCTCCAACCTGCTGGTGGCCGCTGCGGTCAGCATCGGCGGCATCGGTTTCCTGCTGGCGAGCGCCTCGAGCCGCCTCGGCCGCGATCTGCTGCCGGTGGGCCACGCCGCCGATCTCATCTGGGTGCCCCAGGGCCTGGTGATGGGGCTCTACGGCATCGCGGCCGTGCTGCTGGCCACCTATCTGTGGCTCGTGATCGTGCTCGATGTCGGTTCGGGCATCAACCGCTTCGACCGCGCCAGCGGCGAGGCGCTGATCCGCCGCCGCGGCTTCCGTCAGACCATCGAGGTGGCGATTCCGCTGCGCGACATCCAGGCGGTGAAGGTGGAAGTGCGCGATGGACTGAGCCCCCGCCGTCGCCTCTCCCTGCGCGTGCAGGGGCGCCGCGACCTGCCCCTGACCCGCGTCGGTGAGCCGATGCCCCTGGCCGAGGTGGAACTGGCGGGAGCCAATCTGGCCCGTTTCCTCGGCGTTCCCCTCGAAGGCCTCTGAAGCGATGACCCGTTCCGATGACCACGGCCGCCGCTGGTCGGCACTGCTGCGGCCCGTTCTCCTGGCTGCCCTGATCAGCCTGCTGCCGCTGTCGCTGGCCGCCTGCAGCCCGGACGCCGGCAGTCGCCCGCTCGGTTGCGCCAGCGCCTCCACCCCCTGCCTGCAGGGCAAGGCGGTCGTCTCGCTCGAAACCAGCAGAGGGGTCGTGCAGATCACCGTCGATGGCAATGACGCCCCGCTGACGGCCGGCAATTTCGTCGATCTGGTCAAGCGCGGCGTGTACAACGGCACCGCTTTCCACCGGGTGGTGCGCGAACCGTTGCCCTTCGTGGTGCAGGGGGGAGATCCCAGCAGCGCCGATCCGAAGGTGCCGGCCGCGAACCACGGCATGGGCAGCTTCATCGATCCCGCCACCGGTGAGGCCAGGCTGATTCCCCTGGAGCTCAAGCTGAAGCGCAATGGCGAGCTGCGCTACGGCCAGCCGATCACCGCCGCGGCCCAGAGCCGTGATCTGGAGCTCACCCACCAACGCGGCGCCGTGGCAATGGCGCGCTCCAGCGACCCGAACTCGGCCAGCGCTCAGTTCTATGTGGCTCTCGAGGCCCTGCCGGAACTGGATGGGCGCTACGCAGTGTTCGGCCGGGTGACCAGCGGCATGGACGTGATCGACCGGATCCAGCAGGGCGACCGCATCATCAAGGCGACGGTGCTGCAGGGCGGCACCCTGGTGAAGGGCGAGAGCTGAGCGACAAGAAAGACCAGCGCAGTGGCCCGACGAGCCGATGCGCTGGTCTGCGGATAGAAGGTCTGCGGATTGAGCCTTCTCCGGCGTGAACCAACTCCACGGGGAGCGATCGGCGTGCGCGGCTGCCGATCCGGCGGCCCGTCCACCTCAGGCCGGGACGCGCTTGACCGAGGCGGTGGCCTTGAGCCACTCGGTGTTCACCCCTGAGGCCCGCTCCAGAGCCACCTTGCCGGTGCGGGCGATCTCGAGGATGCCGTAGCTCTCCAGCAGCCGTTCCAGGGCCACCAGCTTGCCCGGATCGCCCACCACCTCGAGGGTCAGGGCGTCATCGGCCACATCCACCACCTTGGCGCGGAACACCTGCACCAGATCGAAGATGGCGCTGCGGTTCTCCGCAGGGGCCGACACCTTCAGCAACATCAGCTCGCGCTCCACCGCCGGAATCGTCGAGAGATCGATCACCCCCAGCACGTTGACCAGCTTGTCGAGCTGCTTGGTCATCTGCTCGACGGTGCGGTCGTCACCTTCCACCACCATCGTCAGGCGCGAGACGCCGCGGTTCTCGGCCGGCCCCACCGCCAGGCTCTCGATGTTGAAGCCCCGGCGGGCGAACAGCCCCGAGATACGACTGAGGGCACCGGACTCGTCTTCGACCAGCACCGAAAGGGTGTGCTTCATGGACCGGGCGGCGAAGGGGGGAGCGATGAGCCCCAAAGGTACGCGGCAGCGGGGGAGGCGGTGGCCTGGAGCCCGTCCAGCCAGCCCAGCAGGGCGTCATGGAAGCCCTGCGGATCCTCATCGTGGGGACAATGGCCGCAGCGCTCCAGCATCACCAGCGGCAACTCGCCGCGCACGCGCCGACACTGCTGCGCCACGGCCGGCGGCACCAGGCGATCCTGATGGCCCCAGATCAGCAGCAGCGGATGGCGCAGCCGCCGCAGCAGCGCAGGCGCCGTGGCGTGATGCGGACGCAGGGCCATGCCGATGCTCATCGCCCGCAGGGCCCGCGGAGCCGTGGGGCGCCGGGCCGGCCTGGCGATCAGGCGCAGCAGTTCGCCATCGGCCAGAACGGGGGCGTGATAGGCCGACTGCAGCCCCAGTGCCAGCAGCGGTGAATGGGCGATCAGGGGCACGATCAGCTCCAGCGGCAGCAGGCGGCAGAGGACCCGCACGCTCCACAGCCGCAGCCGGCGGCGCCAGATGGCCTGGCGCGGCGCCCCGATCCCGTCGCCCTCCGCCGCGGTGAGCAGGGCGGGATCGGGCAGGGGGGCCGCCACCACGGCCCGCACCCAGGCCGGGAAGAAGACGCTGCAGCTGAGCGCCACGAGGCCTCCGAGCGAATGGCCCACCAGCACCGCCGGCCCCTGCACCACCTGCTCCAGGAATCCCTGCAACTGGCGAGCCCAGAGGCGGTTGTCGAGCCGCACCCGGCGGGCGGGACCGGGCTGGCTGGAGGCGCCGAAGCCGATCAGATCGAGGCCGTACACGCACCAGCCGGCCGCGGCCAGGGGGGCGGCGTTGTGGCGCCAGTGGCCGCTGGCGGCTCCGAAGCCATGCAGCAGCACCAGCGGCGGATGTCCGGGCTCCCCCAGCACGCGCCAGTGGCAGGGATGGCAGCGCCACTGCCAGGTGCCATGGCGTCCCCAGTCGGCTCCGTGAGCCGTGGGATCGGACAGGGCAGGCTGGGATGGCTCAGGCAAGGGACGGTTGCGGTGATCACCCGCCAGGGGGGCGAGACGCCTCACTATTGCGAAGGCCAGGCGCGCGTGCAGCTCGGCGGAGGCTTCTTCCGGCCCGACTCCCGGCCTGCCCGCGATCTGACAGTGCTGCTGGCCCGCCTGCTGGCTCGGCGGGGACCGCTGCGCCTGCTGGATCTGATGGCCGGCTGCGGGATCCGCAGCCTGCGCTGCGCCCTTGAGGCGGGCGCCAGCAGCCTCTGGGCCAATGACGGCGACCCAGACCGCCTGCCGCTGCTGGAGAGCAACCTCGCCGCCATTCCCGACGCGGTGGAGCTTCGCTGCACCGCCCTGACGGCCCAGCGGCTGCTGGCGGGCTGCCTGGAGCGGCAGCAGCGCTTCGAGCTGGTGGATCTCGATGCCTTCGGCTGCCCCAGCGCCCTGGTGCCGCTGGCGCTGGATGCCGTGGCCTTCGACGGCGTGCTGGTTCTGGCAAGCAGCGACGGCCGATCCCCCACCGGCCACGACCGACCGGCGGCGGTGCGGCGGCTGGGTGCCGCCGCCCGCGCCCATCCCGCCAGCTGGGAGCTGGCCCTGCGCCTGCAGCTGGGCGTCGTGGCGCGCGAGGCCTGGGCCCAGGGCCGCGGGATGACACCGCTGCTGAGCTTCAGCGAAGGCCGCACCTTCCGAACGGCCGTACGGCTGCGGCGCAGCCCGGCGGCGGGCGAGGAGGCCCGGCTCGGTCTGCTGGCCCACTGCCACGGCTGCGGCGACCAGCAGGTGCAGCCGCTGCTGCGGCTGCGGGCCTGGGCCCCCTGCCGCTGCGGCCTGGGGGGCGGGCCCGATGGCGGCAACCCTGGAACACAACCGCCCCTGGCGATCAGCGGCCCGCTGTGGATCGGGCCGGTGCAGGACCCGGCCACCCTGGAGAGCCTGCTGGAGGAGGCCATGAACTCGCCTGACAGCGCCTGTCCGGCGAGCCTGCGGCTGCTGAAGCGTCTGGCCGCCGATCCGGGCGGCACGCCACGCTGCTGGCCCCTGGCGCTGATCGGCCGGCAGCTGGGCGGCGGCCCTCCGACGCTGCAGGCACTAGTGGAGGCCCTGCGGCATCAGGGCCATGGCGCCTGGAGCAGCGGAGTGATGGACGGGCAGCTGCGCAGCGACGCCCCCTGGGCGGACGTCCTGAAAACCGCCGCCGACCTGCGGCGAGATCCCGGGACCGCCAGGGCTGCTAAATAGGTAGCCCCTTCGCCTTCGACCGGGCCATGGCCTCTGAAATCTTCGGCACCGCCGCCATGTTCTGGGTGCTGATCCCGGTGGGCCTGGCCGGAGGCGCCCTGCTCCTGAAGCTGCTCAAGGACTGAGATTCCGGCGACGCGGGGCCGACAGGCCGGGCCCTAGGCTCGGCCCCCCCGGACATGGATGATGCAGGTTCTGGTCGTCGGTGGCACGGGCACGCTCGGACGCCAGATCGCCCGGCAGGCCCTCGACGCCGGCCACAGTGTGCGCTGCATGGTGCGCTCCCCCCGCAAGGCCGCCTTCCTGCAGGAATGGGGCTCTGAGCTCACGCGCGGCGATCTGCTCGAGCCCGACAGCCTGGACTACGCGCTCGAGGGCCAGGAGGCCGTCATCGATGCCGCCACCGCCCGCGCCAGCGACAGTCTGAGCTGTTACGAGATCGACTGGACCGGCAAGCAGAACCTGTTCGCCGCCTGCCGCCGGGCCGGCGTGTCCCGGGTGGTCTTTCTCTCGGTTCTCGATGCGGCCCGCCATCGCCAGGTGCCGCTGATGGACATCAAGGCGTGCAGCGAAGCCTGGCTCGCCGCCTCGGATCTGGACTACACGATCCTGCAGGTGGCCGCCTTCATGCAGGGTCTGATCAGCCAGTTCGCCATCCCGGTGCTGGAGAACCAGACCGTCTGGGTGAGCGGCACGCCGACGCCGATCGCTTACATGAACACCCAGGACGTGGCCCGCTTCGCGGTGGCGGCCCTGAGTCATCCCGAAACGGTGCGCCGCTCCTTCCCCGTGGTTGGCCCCAGGGCCTGGAACACCGGCGAGATCACCCAGCTCTGCGAGCGCTACACCGGCAAGTCGGCGCGTGTGGTGCGCGTCTCGCCGGTGCTGCTGAAGCTGATGCAGTCGGTGACCTCCTTCTTCGAGGGCAGCCTCAACGTGGCCGAGCGGCTCGCCTTCGCCGAGGTGGTGAACGCCGGCTCCGCCTTCGACGCCCCAATGGAGGAGACCTACGCCGCCTTCGGGCTCGATCCGGCCGACACCACCCGTCTGGAGGACTACCTGCGCGAGTACTACGACACCATCCTCAAGCGCCTGCGCGAGATGGAATCGGACCTCGACAAGGAGGCCAAGAAGAAGCTGCCCTTCTGATCGGTCCACGCCAGGCCTGGAAGCGAGTGAGCCGCGACGGACAGGGTCGCTGAGATCCGGAACAGGGACCTCAAGGCCGCCCATGCCATGCGCACGTCCTGCACAGCCGAGAGAAACCGCAACGGGCAAGCCACGACGGCGGAGCGGGGGCCGATCCGCCGCCCGACCCCAGCACCCATCGCCAGGCCGGCGGGGCCGGCTCGCCAAGCGACCCGCCGGCAAGTTCAGACGTACTATCGACCACGCCGCCCGGCGGCCGGCGAACCTTCAGCCCCTCACCCATCGTTCCCTGCCATGGCCATCGCCCAGATCAAGAACCTGCAGCGTCGCCTGGCGGTGCTGGAGGAGGAGGCCGTGGCGGAGGTGACGCGGGCCTGCGGCCATGAGCTGTGGCAGAGCCTCGGCTTCGATGCCCTCGACACGCTCGAGGATGCCGATCGTCGCGCCCGCGCCAACTACTACTACGGTCAGCTGCAGACGGTGCGCGAGCTCAGAGACGCCCTCGCCTGAGCAGGGCCGCGAGCCGCTCCTGTTCGCTGGCGCTGACAGCACGCCATTCCCCGGGGGCCAGGCCCTCCAGGCTCAGCGGCGCGGCGCCGTCCATCAGATCGATTGCCACCCGCAGCAGCCGCAGCGTCGGCAGGCCCACCGCCGCCGTCATCCGCCGCACCTGGCGGTTGCGCCCCTCGCGCAGCTCCAGCCAGAGCCAGCTGGTGGGCACCGTGAGCCGGTGGCGGATCGGCGGATCGCGCTCCGGCAGATCCGGCGGGGCCTCCATCGCCTCCGCCCGTGCCGGCAGGGTGGGGCGGCCCTGAATGCTGACGCCCCGTCGCAGGGCCTCGAGAGCGGTGGTGTCGACCTGACCTTCCACCTGCACCCAGTAGCGGCGCCAGTGTCCCCAGCGCGGATCGGTGAGCCGTTGCTGCAGTCGGCCGTCATCGGTGAGCAGCAGCAGACCCTCGCTGTCGGCATCCAGCCGGCCTGCGGCGTAAACGCCGGGGATGGTGATGAACTCGGCCAGACATCCCCAACGGCTGCCGGGTTCGGGGGTGAACTGGCTCAGCACCCCGTAGGGCTTATGGAACAGCAGTGCGGTCACGGCTCGCTCTGGCCCTGAACAATGGCCGGGAACGGATCTGGCGCGGGGCGGCTCAGCCGTTCTGGCGCAGGCGCCAGAGATTGACCACACCGATGGAGATCAACAGCAGACCCAGATCCATCGACACGGGCGGCAGCAGCATGGCGGGCTCAGCGACGGAACGGGAGAAAACTCCCGGGTGTGGACCCTACCCGGCGAACGCTCCGCTCCGCGACGACCGGAAGCAGGAGCCGTGGCCCCGCACAGAGGATGCCCGAGCCGCAGGGCCGGGGGTGGGACGGGAGTCGGCAAGCGCCTAGACTTTGCTTTCCGTTTGCGATCCCAGCCGCTTCCGCATGATCGAGACCTCCGGAGTGATCGAGAAGGAACAGGGCAACGGCTTCTACCTCGTCACCCTGGAGCAGCCTGCCGGTCACCAGTGCCTCTGCCGCGCCGCCGGCAAGCTCACCAAATTCCGCATCAAGCTGCTGGCGGGCGACAAGGTGCTGGTGGAGATCAGCCCCTACGACCTCACCCGCGGCCGCATCACCTATCGCGAGCGCAATGCCGGTGCCACGGGTCCCCGCCCGGGTGGCAACCGCCCCGGCGGTCCCCGTCGCCGCTGAACGCCTGCCCAGGACTGTGTCCCTGAGCCCCGGGTCCACTGTCGGTGGCCCGGGGCTTTGTGATGTCACGGCTCCCTCAGCCCGGAGCGCGGGCCGAGGTTCGGCTGCTCCAGGGGCCTTGCAATCGTGCCCCGGCCAGGATCACAGGCGCGGAGCGAAGCTGCCCTGACAGACGCACAACCCAGCATGCGGCCGCCCGTGAGGGAGGCCCTGAACCATGGCTGGGGCGGGAAGCAGTGGGACAACTGCGGATGGAGTCTCCATCAGCGAGACCAGACCTCATCGCGCGGTTCTCCTGGCTGTCCTGAAGGCGTTGCGCTCAGACTGCCGAGTCAGACCGTCGCCGCGGACCGCCGCCTTCAGACCGCCGCGGGTGCCAGCAGGCCCTCGATGGCCGCCTTGAACTCGCTGCGCTGCTTGACGCCCTTGAACTGCTGCTTCAGCTCCTTGCCGAAGAACAGCTGCACGGTGGGCGTGCCGGTGACGCCGGCCTGCTGGGCGATCTCCTGATCGGCCTCGATGTCGATCTCGACGCCCTGGGCACGCCCGCCCAGCTCCTCCAACACCCGTTTCAGCTGAGGCTTGAGCACGTGGCAGGGCCCACAGGTGGGCGAGGTGTAAACCACCAGCAGCGGCCGCTGGCTGTCGTGGTACAGCTTGCGGAGGGCATAGGAGCCCTTTTGCCAGAGGGCATCGGGGTCGAAGTTGGCCTCATCGCTCTCGGCCGTGCGCTTCGGTTCGCCCACCGCCTCGGGCTCCACCGAAGCGCGCTTGACCTCCACCGCCAGGTTGTGGTGACTGAGCCAGCGCTCGGCGGCCAGGGCCGCCTGGCAGCCGCTGCCGGCGGCGGTGATGCCCTGGCGCCACTCGGCGTCGGCCACATCGCCGGCGGCGAAGACGCCCTCGATGCTGGTTTCGGGACGGCCGGGCCTGGTCACCAGATAGCCGTGGCTGTCGACGTCCAGCTGGCCGCGCACGAGGCGGGTGTTGGGGGTGTGGCCGATGGCATAGAAGAGGCCCTTCACCGCCAGCTCCTCGGTGGCGCCGCTGACGACATCGCGGAGGGTGATGGCCTCGAGCCAGTCGCTGCCGCTGCAATCGGCCACCTGGCGATTCCAGTGCACGGTGATGTTCGGGTTGGCCAGCACCCGATCGGCCATGGCCTTGCTGGCGCGCAGCTGTCCGGAGCGCACGATCAGATGCACATGATCGCCGTACTTGGTGAGATAGACAGCCTCCTCGCAGGCGGAGTCGCCGCCGCCGACCACGGCCACCGCCTGGTTGCGGAACTGGGGGGTGGCGCCATCACAGATGGCACAGGCGCTGATGCCGCTGCTCCAGAAGCGCTCCTCCTGGGGCAGTCCAAGACGGTTCGCACTGGCACCTGTGGCCAGGATCACGCTCTGGGCCTGATAGGTGGTGCCGTCGGCCGTGATCCGGAACGGCCGCTGGGACAGATCGATCTCGGTGGCATCCGCCAGCACCAGAGTCGTGCCCCAGCGCTCCGCCTGAGCCTTCATCCTGTCCATCAGCTCGGGCCCAAGGATGCCGTCAGGGAAGCCGGGGAAGTTCTCCACATGGGTCGTGGTCATCAGCTGACCGCCCGGGATGCCGCCGTCCTGGAAACCGGTGATCAGCAGCGGACGCAGATTGGCGCGAGCCGCATAAATGGCGGCGGTGTACCCGGCCGGTCCGGAGCCGACGATCACCACATTCTCTACAGCCGGATCAGCCTGGGAGGGACGACCTTGCTGACCGCCGGGCCCGACGTCGGTCATGACTTGTGCGGAATCACTACGAGTTAGACCTTAGAAGACAGGGGGCCGGTGCGGCGGAGCACCTCAAAGCGCCGGAAGACGCCTGAACAATCCCCGAGCGCGCCTGCACTGCAGAACCGCCGGGATGACGAAGATATGAAAACCGAAGCGCCGGACGCGTCGCGGTTCTTCAGGTTTGCTTTAGATTTCGAGCAGTCCGTCGCTTTCCGGCCTCCTGCGGCCTTCCGGGTCGCTGTTCCAGCAGCCCGCTCCAAGATCCTGGGGAACCATCAACACCGTCTGGCTCAGCTCGAGGGGATGATCCTCCAGGCAGAGCAGCCACTCCCGGAACTCTTCGTTGATCGCATAGCTCTCCTCGTAGAGCTCGCGGCTGTCAAGGGTGGCGCGCCGGGACACCGCCCAGCAGACCGCGACGGTGAGGCGGCGGTGAACGGCGGCTTCGATCAGGCCATCCTCGGAAGGGCCGTCATTTGCCGCGCCGTGTTTTCGAGCCGTCATGGCCAGTCCCCGAGTGGCACCACGTTGGCGGGCGACGGGCCAGGCGGTTGTGTTGGTTGACACACCTTTGCAGAAGCCCCGCTGCCAGCCCCCGGGCGCCTGAGGCGCGCCGCTCAGGCGCTGCGGCCCAGAAACGGCGGCAGCTGCGGGCCGCGCAGGCGGATCACCTCGCCGGCGTCATCCGCCAGCGCCTGCAGGGGAAGTAGGGCGGGATTCCCTCCAGCCGCGGCCTGGGCCGCTGGGGCGGGTGCCGCGCTGGCTCGAATCAGATAGGGCTCGCTCAGCGACCAGCTGCGGGCGTAGCGGATCAGCAGCGGATCAGCGGGAGCAAACACATGTGAGGCCTGGCGGGGCACGGGCTCGAGCGCGGCACGCTCGCCATCCATGCGCACCGCCCTGGTGATCGCCTGCACGAAGCGGCTGCGGGTGACGACGGTGGTGAGGTAGGCCACCACCCGCAGCCGCGGCGCATCGAAGCCCTCGGCGCACATGTCGATGCTCACCAGCCAGTCGGCCTCGCCCGCCTGAAAGGCCGCGAGCCGGGCCACCGCCTCCGGGTCCTGGGAATGGACCAGATGCACCCGGTCCCCCTGCTCCTGCAACAGGGCACCGATGCTGCGGGCATGCTCGATGTCGCGGGCGATCACCAGTCCACCCGCGCCCGGGTGACCCTCCCGCAGCCGCTCCAGGCGGCGACGGGCCTGCAGAAGCAGCCGCAAGGCGATGCCGCCCCCATCCCCGATCCGGATCGCGCGGCGCAGATTGCGGGCCCGCCAGCTCTCGCGCTCCTCTGCCGAGAGGGGTGATGTCTCACGGTCCGAGGCCTCGGGGCGGCGTCCGTGTTCCACCCAGCCGTCCTGGAAGTGGAACTCCAGCGGCCGCACATCGCCGGCGACGATCAGGCGCTGGGGTTCGACGCAGAGATCGGGCACGATCCGCTCCCACACCTCACCCTGGCGCTCCACCCGCAGGCGCCTGGCTGCACAGAAGGCCAGGTTGTCGGCCCGGAAAGGGGTGCCGGAGAGGCCCAGGCGCAGCTGCGCCGCGCCGGTGAGCCGGCTGAAGGCATGGCCCCAGGCGGTGGCCTCCGGCTCGAGCGGGTCGACACCGAGGTGGTGCACCTCATCGGCGATCGCCAGCCAGGGGGCGCCGCGCAGCTCGTGGCGCAGCTCGAGCTCGAGGCGGCGCCGATGACGGGCAGCCGACTGATAACTGATCAGCAGGCCATCGCCCTGCCGGACCTCGGGGCGGTCGTCCCCTGCCTCCCACTCCAGGAGCTGGAGGCCGAGGCGATCGGCGGCCTGCCGCCACTGGCGGGCGATCGAGCTGCGGTGGGAGAACACCACGAAGCGGCCCAGGCGCCCCTCGTTGCGCAGCTGCCGGAAGCCGAGCAGGGCCCCCAGGGTCTTGCCGGCACCCGGACCGGCATGGACGAGCACATCGGCGCCGGCCGGCGATCCGGCCACGATCCGGGCCCGCAGCAACTGGATCAGCTGGCGCTGCCACTGGCGCGGCTGAACCGCTCCACCCTCCTGCCGCAGCGTCTCGCGGGCCGCAGGGCCGAGTTCAAAGGACGGTGACGCCATCGCCCGATTCTGGAGGGCCCTGACCCGGACCATCACCCCGCCGCTTCACGGCGCCAACGCCCCTGAGGACCGGCACCCCATGGGCGGCGGTGCACAGGCCCGCGGAAACCTGACGTTGAGTAGGACTTCTCATGAGCTTTGCCCGGAGCGTCCCTAGCTTCCGGCCAACAGCCCCCGGGACTCCGGCCCCGTTGCCGTCATGGCCCAGCCCACGGATCCACGCCCCGAACGGCGCGCCCATCTGGAGCGCTGCTGGCAGCAGGAGTGCGACATCGACCCGATGATCCTGCGCATGCGCCTGCTGCGTCACCAGGGAGCCCTGCCCCAGGCCGCCTGTCTGGAGCAGGAGCTGCAGCCGCTGTTCTGAGCCGGGATTGAGGAGGCGCCATTGGCGCTGCAGGCCCTGTCCCGCCGCGGTGGAGTGGGGGGGGTGAGGGCCGGCAGGAGCAGGAGCAGCCCGCGCGGACGGGACTGACGGCTCCTGCCGGGCGCCGGTGGGTGTTCAGCCGACCGCCTCGGCGTGATTGATCAGCAGATGCTCCAGCTCGGCGAGATCGGCATCGGCCCCGTCGCGGGCCCGCTGAACATCACCACCGGCCTCCTCCAGCAGCCGCCCGGCAACCCGATCGAGCAGGTCGTCGCGGTTGTCACGCAGGAAGCCGAGCAGCTCCTCCTCGATCAGATAGCGGATCCCCAGCCCCCGCAGCGGGCTGCTGCTGGCCTCGGCCAGGGTGCCGAGCACGAGCTCCTTCACGAACAGGCGCTGCACCTCCGAGCTGCGCAGGAAGCTCTCCATGGCGTTGATGGCGCCATCGACCATCGTGCGCTCCACCTCGGCCCGCTCCTCAGCGAGGCGGAACTCCCACTCCAGATGGCGCCGCTGCCAGCCCTGGCGCTGGAGATCGGGCATCACCGTCTGGGAGAAGCTGTCGACCGCGATCTCATAGATGCGCTCGGCCAGGCGCTCACACCAGTCGCTGCCGTGGTCGGCCAGGTTGCGCTGCACCTCCTCACGGGAGACGGCGTGGCCGCCGTGATGGCTGTGACAGACACCATTGGGGCAGTCGAGGGCGGAAAGAGCCATCGGGAGAGCGGAATGCGCGGGAGCCTCATCCCTAGCCAGAGGCCTGTCAGGGAGACAGGGGCTTCAGGAAATCTGCGCATTGGCGTTGCAAGGCGGACGGTCCGGAGACCCCGGCCGGTGGGGGTGTCCGCACATTGCGTCAACGGCGGCTTGTCGAGCCGGCCGGAGTTCTTCTAATGAAAACTCCTGCCGCGGAGTTCACTTGCTCACGATGCTGGTCCCCCGGGAGCAGGCCTCCGGGGAACGCCGGGTGGCCGCGACTCCTGAAACCGTCCGGCGGCTGCACACCCACGGCATTCAGCTGCAGATCGAGGAGGGCGCAGGCCTGGCCTCCGGCTACCTGGACGCTGACTACTGCGACGCCGGAGCCGACCTGGTCGCCTCCGACCGCCTGCCCTGGGACGGGGTGGACGGCGTGCTCTGCCTCCATCCCCCCGCCCCGGCGGCCCTGCAGCAGCTGCGCTCCGGCGCCCTGCTGGTGGGGCTGCTGGCGCCCTATGGGGCCCACGATCTGGTGCAGATCCTGTGCGAGCGGCGCACCGCCTCCCTCGCCCTCGAGCTGCTGCCGCGCATCAGCCGGGCCCAGTCGATGGATGTGCTCTCCTCCCAGGCCAACATCGCCGGCTACAAGGCGGTGCTGCTGGCGGCCTCAGCGCTCGATCGCTACGTGCCGATGCTGATGACCGCAGCCGGCACGATCCAGCCGGCGCGGGTGCTGGTGCTGGGGGCCGGGGTCGCCGGCCTGCAGGCGGTGGCCACCGCCCGCCGTCTCGGCGGCGTGGTCTACGTCTCCGACGTGCGCCCGGCCGTCAAGGAGCAGGTGGAATCGCTGGGCGGCCGCTTCCTCGATCCACCGGAGATCGCCGAGAAACCCGCCGAAGCGGGTGGCTACGCCAAGGAGGCCAGCGAGGCCTTTCTGGCGGCCCAGCGCCAGCAGCTGGCCGAGCAGCTGGCGCTCGCCGACATGGTCATCTGCACCGCCCAGGTGCCGGGCAAGGCAGCGCCGAGGCTGATCAGCGAGGCGATGCTCGATGGCATGCGGCCCGGTTCGGTGGTGGTGGACCTGGCGGTGGCCCAGGGCGGCAACTGCTTCGGCACCGTGCCCGGCGAGACGGTGGAGCGCAACGGCGTGCTGCTGATCGGCGCCGATGCCCTGCCGGCCTCGGTGCCCAACCACGCCAGTGCCCTCTACGCCCGCAACATCGCCGCCCTTGTGGAGCACATCAAGGGCGAGGAGGGCTGGAACCTCGATCCCGCCGATCCGATCCTCGAAGGCTGCCTGCTCACCCATGAGGGAGCCTGCCGCCGCCCCGATGTGGTCGATCCAGGCGGCCAGGCCAGCCGTCAGCGCCCTTCCGAAGCGAACAGCCAACCCGTTGGAGTGAACCGATGAGCGCCTTCTCCCAGGCCCTGTGGGTGCTGCTGCTCGGCAGCCTCCTGGGCCTCGAACTGATCGGCAAGGTGCCCCCCACCCTGCACACCCCCCTGATGTCCGGCGCCAACGCGATCAGCGGCATCACGGTGCTGGCGTCGCTGACGCTGCTGCAGAAGGCCGAAGGCAACGTCGTCCTGCAGGCGATCGCCGCCCTGTCGCTGGGCTTCGCCCTTTACAACGTCGTCGGAGGCTTCCTGGTCACCGACCGCATGCTCGCCATGTTCCGCCGCAAGGGAGACCGCTGATGACGTTCCTGACTCCCAACCTGCCCAGTCTGCTGGGACTGTCGCTGCCGATGAACCTCTCGATCGACTGGCTGAGCGGCGCCATCGACCTGGTGGCGGTGCTGCTGCTGGCCCTCGGCATCAAGGGCCTGAGCAAGGTGCGCTCCGCCCGTGGCGCCAATCAGCTGGCCGCTGCGGCGATGGCTCTGGCGGTCTTCGGTCTGCTGATCGACCTGAACCCCTCTGCGAGCACCTGGCTGTGGATCGCCGCCGGCAGCGCCGCCGGTGGCCTGGCCGGCCTGCTCACGGCCCAGCGGGTGCCGATGACCGCCATGCCGGAGGTGGTGGCCCTGTTCAACGGCTGCGGCGGCCTGGCCTCCCTGCTGGTGGCCCTGGGCGTCTCGCTCTACGACGCCGAGGGTGCCGACCTGGTCGGCCTGATCTCAATCGCCGTCTCGGTGTTCGTGGGCGCGATCACCTTCAGCGGCTCGATCGTGGCGATGGCGAAGCTGCAGGGCTGGCTCGACACCCCCGGCTGGACCCAGAGTCCGCTGCGACACGTCGTCAACATCGCCCTGGCGGTGACCTGCCTGATCGGTGCGCTGCTGCTGCCCGGCGACCCCGGCGGTCTGCCCCTGATCCTGCTGACGCTGGGCTCCGCCCTGCTGGGCATCGGCGTGACCCTGCCGATCGGTGGGGCGGACATGCCCGTGGTGATCTCGCTGCTCAACTCCTATTCCGGCGTGGCCGCCGCCGCCGCCGGCTTCGTGGTGGGCAGCCAGCTGCTGATCGTCGCCGGTGCCATGGTCGGCGCCGCCGGCCTGATCCTCACCCAGGTGATGTGCACGGCGATGAACCGTTCGCTGGTGTCGGTGCTGTTCGGAGGAGCTCTGGGCGGCACGCCGGCGGTGGGCGGTGGCGGCAGTGAAGCCGGCTACACGCGCATCACCAGCTGCAGCCCCGAGGAATGCGCCATGGCCCTGGAGACTGCCGAGCGGGTGGTGTTCGTGCCCGGCTACGGCCTGGCGGTGGCCCAGGCCCAGCACGCCCTGCGCGAGCTCTCCAAGCTGCTGGAGGCCAACGGCACCGAGGTGACCTACGCCATCCACCCCGTGGCGGGCCGCATGCCGGGCCACATGAACGTGCTGCTGGCCGAGGCCGATGTGCCCTACGAGCAGCTGGTGGAGATGGACCTGATCAATCCCGAGTTCCCGCGCACCGACGTGGTGATCGTGCTCGGCGCCAACGACGTGGTGAATCCCGACGCCAAGCGTGATCCCAACAGCCCCCTGTACGGCATGCCCGTGCTGGAGGTGGATCAGGCCCGCCAGGTGTTCGTGGTCAAGCGCAGCCTGGGGGCCGGCTACGCGGGCATCGCCAACGCCCTGTTCGAGCTGCCCCAGACCGCCATGGTGTTCGGCGACGCCAAGGCGGTGCTGAACGGCCTCCTCGGCGAGCTGCGTGAGATGGGCGTGGGCAAGGCGAAGCAGAAGGTGGCGGCCTGAGGCCGCTCCCTGGGCCCCAGGGGCCTGGCCGCACGGGGCGGCAGGGTGATGATCACAGTCCTCTCCCTGCGTCAGCCCTGGCCGACCCGATGCAGCAGTCGATCCTCGAGGAGCTCGGGATCTCCCCCTTCCGCCCCCGGGCCCCCTGGTTGGACGGCGACCTGCAGACGTTGCGGGACACCCTGCGCGCCGTCAGCGTCCCCGATCCGCAGCAGGGTCAGGCGCTGCAGGTGCCCTTGGAAGGCGGGGCCAGCCTGCTCGCCCTGCTGGATCGGCCGATCGAAGGACCACCCCACGCCCTGGTGCTGCTGAGCCACGGGCTGGGCGGGTCCAGCGAGAGCCAGGGCACGAGGCGCCTGGCGATGGCCTTGCGGCTCGAAGGCTTCGCCGTGCTGCGGCTCAACCTTCGCGGGGCCGGCGAGGGCCGTGCCCTGGCCCCGGGGAGCTACGCGGCCGAGTGCAACCGCGACCTGCTGCCGGTGCTGCAGATGGCCCGCCGGCTCGCCGCCGAGCTCGGGATGGCCGGCGCACCCTTGCCCCTGGCGGGGGCCGGCATCTCCCTGGGCGGAGCGATCCTGCTCAACGCCGAGGTGGCGGCGAGACGCCAGGGGGAGAGCGGACTGGATGCCCTCGCCTGCCTCAGCAGCCCTCTGGATCTTGAGGCCTGCTCACGGCAGTTCGAACGGCGGCGCAACCGTCTCTATCAGCGCTGGCTGGTGCGCAGGCTGCGCCAGCAGGTGCTGGAGGATCCGTACGGCATCGAGGCCGATCTGCGGAGGGCCCTGAGCTCCGCCGAACGCCCCCGCTCGATCCGCGCCTTCGATGCCCTGGTCACCGCCCCCCGCTGGGGTCATGCCTCGGTGGAGGCGTACTACACGGCCGCCAGCCCGCTGCGCTGGCTGACGAGCGATCTTCCCCTGCCGCCGATTCTGGTGCTGCAGGCGATCGACGATCCCTGGGTGCCGGCAGACGCGGCCCTGTCGCTTCAGCAACGCCGCCTGCACGGCGAAGCGCTGAACCCCAGGGTGGAGCTGTGCCTGCCTGAGTCCGGCGGGCACAACGGCTTTCACGCCCCCGGCGACAGCCCCAACGGCTGCTGGAGCGACCGGCTCACGGCCCGCTGGCTGCGGAAACGCCTCAGCCCGGGGAGGTGAGCGCCGGGGAGGTGAGCGCCGGGGGGGGGGCCAGGGGGGTGCGGCTGAGGATCCACTCCTGCACGGGCACGCCGCCGATCACGTGCTGCCGCACGATCCGCTCGATGCGCTCGGCGGAGACACCGCCGTAGATGATCCCCTCCGGCCAGATCAGCAGCACCGGACCCTCCCTGCAGACGCGCAGGCAGTCGGCCTTGTTGCGCCAGACCACCCCCTCGGGGCGGGCCGGATCCTCCAGGCCGAGCTCGCGCACCAGGCGCTTGAGGGCCTCCCAGCTGGCGGCTCCGACGGCCGGATCGGGATGGCAGAGGGCCTTGGTGGGGGTGGCGCAGAGCAGCAGGTGATGCTGCACCCGGACCCCTTCGGGCGGGAAGGCGGCCATCAGGCGTGCAGGAGGCGCGGCTCGACGCGGGCGGCCTCCTCCTGCACCTGACGACGCGCCCAGGCATCCATCTCCAGCACGGTCTCCAGGGAAGGATCGGCCGTCAGATCGGCGGTGTGCCGCTCGCAGGCCTGCTCGATCAGGCGCGGAATGTCGAGGAAGTGGATGCGCTCCTCGAGGAACAGGGCCACCGCCTGCTCATTGGCGGCGTTGAGCACCGCGGGCATCGTGCCGCCGGCCCGCCCTGCGGCGTAGGCCAGGCCCATGCAGGGATAGCGGGAGGCATCGGGGTCGCGGAAGGTGAGGCTGCCCACGGCGGTGAGATCGAGGCGACGCCAGGGGGTGTCGATCCGCTCCGGCCAGCTGAGGCAGCTGAGGATCGGCAGCTTCATGTCGGGCCAGCCCAGCTGGGCGAGCACCGAGGAATCGGCCAGCTCGACCATCGAATGAATGATCGACTGGGGATGAATGACGATCTCGATGTGGTCGTAATCGAGACCGAACAGATAGTGGGCCTCGATCACCTCCAGGCCCTTGTTCATCAGGGTGGCCGAATCCACCGTGATCTTGCGGCCCATGCTCCAGTTGGGGTGGCTGGTGGCATCGGCCACGGTGGCCTTGTGCAGATCGGCCGGATCCCAGTCGCGGAAGGCGCCGCCGCTGGCGGTGAGCTGGATGCGCCGCAGGCCGGGGGTGGGCACACCGGTGCTGAGGCGGGCGGTGTCGGGCCAGGGGGTGCCCTGCAGGCACTGGAAGATGGCGGAATGCTCGGAATCGGCGGGCAGCAGGCGGCTGCCGGATGTCGCCAGTTCGGGCAGCACCACCGGGCCGGCGGCGATCAGCGTCTCCTTGTTGGCCAGGGCCAGATCCTTGCCGGCGCGGATCGCGGCCAGGGTGGGCAGCAGGCCGGCGCAGCCGACGATGCCGGTGACCACCAGCTCGGCCGTGGGCCAGGCGGCGACGGCGCAGAGGCCCTCCCCACCCCCGAGGATCTCGGGAAGGCGACGCGGCTGCAGGGCGGGCTCCAGGGCAGCGAGGCGCTGGCGCAGGTCGGCCACGCGCCCGGCATCGGCCAGGGCCACCACCTCGGGGCTGTGGCGGCGGATCTGCTCGATCAGCAGATCGAGGTTGTTGCCGGCGGTGAGGGCGACGACGCGGAAGCGGTCGGGGAACTCCTCGGCGATCTCCAGGGTCTGGGTGCCGATCGATCCGGTGGACCCCAGCACGGCGATGGCTTTCACGGCGGGGCTCCCGGGTGCGATGGCGTCCCAGTGTCCCACCGGCGGTGACCGGCCGGGTCGGCTTAACTGGCCCCACCTCGAACCCCGATCCGTGGCTTCCCTGCCTGGCTGGCTGCAGCGCTGGAACTTCATCGAGCGCGCCCGGCTGGAACGCCAGCTGTGGGAGGCCTTCGAGCGGGGCGAAGATCTGGAGGCCCTGGTGGAGGGCTGCCGCCAGGCGGTTGCATCGGGCAAAGCCGTGGCCTCGGGCGAAGCCGTGGCCGGCGGCGAAACGGAGGCCGCCTTCCGGCTGGAGATCTGGCAGGCGACGCTGGTGCGGATCCGCAAGCTGGAGGCGGTGATGCGGCAGCAGCGCCCGCCGGGGGGCGGGGGCGGCGCCTGAGGCCTCGCCATGGCCCGCGACCCCCGGCTGACTTCGGTGCTGCTGCTGGCGTACCGGCGCCCGAACACCACCGCCCGGGTGCTGGAGGCGCTGCGGGTGGTTCAGCCCCGCAGGCTGTTCGTGGCCTGCGACGGGCCTCGGCCGGACGACGCCGCCGAGCTGCAGGCCTGCGCTGCCACGCGCCAGCTGATCGAGACCGCGATCGACTGGCCCTGTGAGCTGACGCTGCTGCTGCGCGAGGAGAACCGGGGCTGCCGCCGCGGCGTGAGCGAGGCGATCGACTGGTTCTTCGCGCAGGTGGAGGAGGGCATCGTGCTGGAGGACGACATCGTGGCCTCGCCGGCCTTCTTCGCGTTCTGCAGCGAGCTGCTGGAGCGCTACCGCGACGACCGGCGGGTGGGCGTGATCAGCGGCAGCAACTTCCAGCCACAACGACCGCGCGACGGGGCCAGCTACTACTTCTCCATCTACAACCACTGCTGGGGCTGGGCGAGCTGGCGGCGGGCCTGGGCCGCCTATGACGCCGACCTGCAGGGATGGCCCGCCTTCCGGGACCAGGGCTGGCTGGAGGACCTGGGGGGCCGCCGCTTCGCCCGCTACTGGACCTCCTGCCTGGAGCGGGTGCACCGGGGTGACTGCGACACCTGGGACTACATCTGGCCCTGCAGCTGCAGAGCTGGCGCCAGGCCCCCGCCCTCGGCTGGAACGCCTTCGCCGCCGCCGAGCTGCTCAGCCGCGAGCAGCGCTGGGGGGAGGCGGCGGCGGCCTACCGCGCCGCCCTGGAGGCCCTGCCCGACCAGGCCTGGATCGCGCCGCTGCTACAGCGCCATGAGGGCCTGGGCCTGTTCGGCGGCGAGCGGCTGGCCGACGGCTTCAGCAACGCCGCCTACCGGGTGTGGTGCCAGGGCTTAGAGCCACCGCTGGCCGCCGCCGCTGGCGTGCCCGACACCCTGCCGCCCGACTGGCATGCCGACCTCGCCCCCGAGGCCGTGCTGCGCCCCGGTGCCCTGGCCTGGCTGCGGGGCTGGCTGGCACGGCAGGGAGACGGCGCCGATCTCCTCTACGGCGACGAGGACCGCCTGGATGGGGCGGGCCGGCGCCACGCCCCCTGGTTCAAGCCCGGCTGGGTGCCGGAGAGCTTCTGGAGCACCCCCTGGCTGGGCAGCGGCTCCTTCTGGCGGATCTCCTGGCTGCAGTGCCACGGCCTCTGGCCCCCTCCCTCCTCCGGCGCCTCCGGCGCTGCCGGCAGCGTGGCAGCGGGCAGTGGCGCGGCGGGCGGTGGCGGGCCGGACGGGCTCGCCCAATGGCAGTGGCAGCTGCGGGCCCTGGAGCAGCGCCCGCGCCTCGCCCACCTGCCGCGGATCCTGATCCACCGCCGCACGGGCGACGCCAGCGGGATGCCCGGCGGCATTGGTGCACTACCCACTGCCACGCTGGCCGCGGCCCTGGCCGACCACCTGCGGCGCAGCGGCGAGGGCCCCGTGCTGGTGCAGCCCCTCCCTGCCCTCACCAGCACCGCCGGCACTACCAGCGGGTCCGCCGCCACTGAGGAGCCGCGCTTCGGGCTCAGCTGGGCCGTACCGCCCACCTGGCGCATGAGCGTGGTGGTGCTCAGCCGCGACCGGCCCGATCTGCTGCAGCGCTGCCTGTCCAGCGTCGAGGCCAACGCCGCGGTGGCCCGCCGCCGCGGCCTGGATCTGGAGTGGATCCTGGTGGACAACGGCTCCCGCCTTGAGGCCACCGCCGCGCTGCTGCACCACTGGCGGCAGCGCCCCGGCAGCCGCCTGCACGTGCTGCCGCTCGATCAACCGTTCAACTGGAGCCTGCTCAACAACCGCGCCGCCGCCACCAGCCGCGCCGAGCTGCTGCTGTTCCTCAACAACGACATCGAGGCGCCCGCTCCCTCCTCCGGCAGCGACTGGCTGGCGGTGATGGTCGGCCAGGCCCTGCGCCCGGCGATCGGAGCCGTCGGCGCCCGGCTGCTCTATCGCGACGGCTCCCTCCAGCACGCCGGCCTGCTGCCGCCGCTGGGCCAGGGCTGTGAGCATCCCTACCGCCATCTCTCGCCGACGCGGCTGCCCCATCGGGGCCGCGCCGGGTTCCTCACCGGCTGGCCGGCCGTCACCGGCGCCTGCCTGATGGTGCGCCGGACGCTGTGGCAGCGCAGCGGCGGCTTCGATCCGGCGCTGCCGGTGGAGGGCAATGACGTGGACTTCTGCCTGCGGCTCGGCCACCTCGGCCTGCGCCATGTGGTCTGCCCGGAGGCCACCCTCCTGCATCACGAGGGCGCCAGCCGCGACCTCAGCCGCAGCGCCACCTGGGGGCCGGCCCAGGCCCTGCTGCAGCGGCGCTGGCCCGGGGCGATGGCCCAGGCCGCTCCCTGGTGGCCCCGGGCCTGCAGCCTCGAAACCACCGATGGCCGCCCCCGCGAGCTGGCGGGCCGCGGCTGGCCCTAGTGTGCCGTCCCGCAAATAGCCGCTACAATATGAAGTGTCTCCCGAGGGGGTCGTTTCATGCCAAGCGGGCGCCCCATGGCTCCTCTGGAGCTGTCGGCTGATGAGGCCAGCCAGCTCCAGAGCCTGGCTGGATCAAGGTCCTTGCCCCATTCGATCGTTCAGCGGGCGCAGATCGTCCTGGCCTGCGCAGCTGGTGACACCAACACCTCAGTTGCCAAGCGATTTGGCGTTCGCAGCGCAACGGTGGGCAAATGGCGGCAGCGCTACCTCGATCTGGGGATCGAGGGGCTGCACGACGAGCTCCGTTCAGGCCGCCCGCGGACCTATGAGGACGACACGGTGGCGGAGGTGATCAACCGAGCCCTGCAGAGCAAGCCAACCGATGGCAGCACGCACTGGAGCGCTCGGACTTTGGCCGCAGAAACAGGGATCTCCAAGTCCACGGTTCACCGCTGGCTGCAGACCTTCTCGCTCCAGCCCCACCGGCAGAAATCGTTCAAGCTCTCCACCGATCCGTTCTTTGTGGAGAAGGTTCGGGACATCGTTGGCCTGTACCTGAACCCGCCCGACAAGGCGATGGTGCTCTGCGTCGACGAGAAGACGCAGATCCAGGCCCTCGACCGCACCCAACCGCTGCTGCCCATGGGGCTGGGCTACGTGGAGGGTGTGACGCATGACTACATCCGCCACGGCACCACGACCCTGTTTGCCGCGCTGGACGTGGCGACCGGTGAGGTAATCACTCAGTGCAAACCCCGGCACCGCCACCAGGAGTTCCTGGGGTTCCTCAGGCAGATCGAGAAGTCCGTCCCCGAGGATCTGGACCTGCACTTGATCGTGGACAACTACTGCACCCACAAGCACGCCAAGGTGCGTGCCTGGCTGGCCCAGCGTCCCCGTTTCCACGTCCACTACACCCCCACCTACGCCTCCTGGCTCAACCAGGTGGAGCGCTGGTTTGGACTGATCACCCAGCGGGCAATCCGGCGCGGCAGCTTCTCCAGCGTCAAAGAGCTGATCGCCAGGATCGAGCAGTTTGTGGCCGCCTACAACACGACCAAGGCCCCGTTCAACTGGACGGCGACAGCTGACTCAATCCTGGAGAAGCTCCAGCGGCTTTGTGCGCAAATCTCTGGGACGGCACACTAGGTAGACGAAGAGGTTGGCCAGATCCTGGATCAGCCACTGGCTCCACAGCCAGCCGCTGGCCAGCCACTGCAGCACCAGGGCCGCACCTGCCACCGCCACCGATCCGCCGCCCTCGCATCCCCCCGGTTGCTCTGCTCCGGCGGTCGCGGACCGCGCCGCCCACCACCGGCCCGCCAGGACGGCGGCGCCGTAGACCAGCAGCCCCACCCCCAGCGCCAGCCCGTAGCCCAGCAGCGAGCGGCGCAGCAGGGCCGGCAGGTTGGCGGGCGAGAAGGCTGTCAGCACCAGAAACGAGGTGCTCACCGGCACCCCCGCCTGGGTGAGCAGCAGCACCGCCAGAGGCGGCAGCAGCTCCGGCCAGCCGAACAGCTCCGGTGCCGGGTAGGAGGCCAGCCGCCCCCAGCTGGCGTCGCCGCCGTTGCGCCACCAGCCGAGCAGCAGCACACCGCAGAGCACGGCGCACAGGGCCAGCGCCTGCAGCCAGCGGGGCGTGCGGCCGCGGTTCGCCTGCAGGAAGGGGCCCAGCGTCTGCAGGGAGTCGTTGCCGATCACCGCCCACGACGCCAGCAAAAAGCCCGCCAGCTGCAGAGGAGACAGGGCTGCGTCCACCTCGCCTCCACGGCGGCCGTGTGGAAGGGAGGCTAGGGACGGCCGCCCCTCAGCTCCTCAGCCAGTCGGTGACGCCGCCGGGCCGGTCGATCAGCTCAATCCCCTGGACCTTCAGCTGGGCCCGGATCGCATCGGCCGTGGCGAAGTCGCGGGCGGCCTTGGCCTGCAGGCGCCGGGTGATCAACGCCTCGATCTCGGCATCGCCCGGGCCGGCGGCGGCCTGCCCCGGACGCTCCGCCCGCAGGCCAAGCACGGCGGCCAGCTCGGCCAGGAGGGCGCCACGGGCCTGCAGTTCGCCCCCGCGGGCCTCCTCAGCGGCGGCCTGGTCCCCACGTTCGACCCGATTGGCGAGGGCCCGCAGCGGCCGGGCCAGCTCAAACAGCACTGCCAGCGCCGCTGCGGTGTTGAGGTCGTCGTCCATCGCCGCGATGAAGCGGTCGCGGGCGGCGGCCAGCTCGGGGGGCAGCGCCGCGGCCTCTGAGGCGACCCTGGCCGAGGAGACGGCGTCCTGAGCGTCGTCAACGCCGGTTCCCGTCTCCGCGTCGACCAGCACCAGGGCGGCATCGAGGCCCTTCCAGCCGGTGGCGGCGGCCTCCAGGGCCTCGGCGGTGAAGTCGAGCGGTTTGCGGTAGTGGGCCTGCAGCACGAACAGGCGCAGCGTCATCGGGCTGACACCGCTCTCGAGCAGGGCGCGGATGGTGGTGAAGTTGCCGAGCGATTTGCTCATCTTCTCGCCACCGACATTGACCATGCCGTTATGCAGCCAGGTGCGGGCCAGCTGCTGGCCGCTGGCCGCCTCCGACTGGGCGATCTCGTTCTCGTGGTGCGGAAAGATCAGATCGGCGCCCCCCAGATGGATGTCGATCGTGTCGCCCAGCTCCTGGCGCACCATCGCCGAGCATTCGATGTGCCAGCCCGGCCGGCCCGGCCCCCAGGGGGACGGGTAGCTCGGTTCGCCGGGTTTGGCGCCCTTCCAGAGGGCGAAGTCGAAGGGATGGCGTTTGCGGGCCTCCTCCTCATTGCCGGTGCGGCCGCTGGCGCCCTCGCGCTGCTCCTCGATGTCCCGGCCGGAGAGCTTGCCGTAATCCGCCTGCTGCATCACGGCGAAGAACACATCGCCATCGGCGGAATAGGCGGCCCCCTTCGCCTCCAGCTCACCGATCAGGGTGCGGATGCCATCGAGGCAGCGCGTCGCCCGGGGCATGCGATCGGCGCGCAGGATGTTGAGCGCATCCATGTCCTGGAAGTAGGCGTCGATGTTGCGCTCACTCACCGCCTCCATCGTGCTGCCCTCCTCGGCGGCACGGCGCAGGATCTTGTCGTCGATGTCGGTGAAGTTCTGCACGAAGGTCACCGCATAGCCACGCCAGATCAGATAGCGGCGCAGCACATCCCAGACGATGTAGCTGCGGGCATGGCCGAGGTGGCAGAGGTCGTAGACGGTGACGCCGCAGCAGTAGATGCTTACCCGAGGCGGGTCGAGCGGCACGAAATCCTGCTTGCTACGGGTGAGGGTATTGGTGAGCCGAAGGGTCAAAACAGGAAGCAGCCGCTGGTCAGAACGAATAAGTCAGACGGCCGTAGTATCGAGTCTCACAGGGATCATTCGTACAGGTGTCCTGGATGTAGGAGGGGGTATTACCGAGGAAATCAATCGCGTAAAACGATGCGGTGAATGGCAGATCATTGAAGGGGCGCAACGAGACACCGGCACCAAGCCCATAGCCGAACCATTCCACCCCGAACGACAGACGATCACTGACCGCCAGGCTGACTGCACCCACAGGCCCCCAGTAGCAATCGGTACCCTTGGGGTAATTGTTGCTACTGATATTATTGCCACCGATGCAGTTAGTCTGCCCTAAGACGCCATTACCACTGTAGCCGAAGAAATCCGAGCCAATGCCCGCAGTAGCCACCAGCACAGCAGGCTTTTCCGCACGCGAGAGAGGCACTGCCTGGGACAACAATAGATAATAATTACGACCCAAGTCCGTTTGATTGTCGAATTGCACGATCTGTTCACCCCCGAAGGCAATACCAAGGGTTGGAGTAAGGTTGAGAGCCCCCTTGAAGCCAAGACTCTGTGCCGAACCAAAACTGGTGTTACGGTCGCTGAGACTCTGTATCGTCCAATTCAGGCCAAGACTGGCATTAGCCCCTCGCAGCGGCGTGACCTCCAGCAGAATCTCACCATCAGCGCACTCTGTCCAGCTTTCACCATTTGGCACGCTACAGGTTCGTGTGCGACTGGTACCCGCCAGTTGCCCAGAGAAAATGAACTGCTGATCCTGGGCAAAAGCATTGGGCAACTTGATGCCGATATCTGGATAGGGATAACCATTGACCGTAAAGCCCCGACCGACGCCACGCACCTTGGCAATGCCGGTCGAAGGGGGCCGGGCGACATCGGCGGGCCCATTTTGCCAGGTGGAGGTCTGGGGACGGCTGGCATCGATCGTCTGCCAGCCGGAGTCCGCGGGCTGAGCAGGGGCGGCGGTCCAGACAGGAGCGGTGCTCACAACCCGGGACGCGCCCCACACCGGAACGGTCTGCTGAGGGGATGCCGCCTGAGCCGCAGGAGCGAGACCCGTCAACAGAGACAGGGAGTGGAAAGCAAACAACAGCGGCAGGCCGGCGAGAACCTGCGTCCGATCGGACTGATTCGACAACAAGCTTCGATCAGCCCTGGAGGAGCTGAGCGACAAAGGTTGCGAAAATAAGGAAGGACCCTGACGCTTCAAAAAAGACAACAGGCGGAGATTCAGCGACACCGTCAACCCCCGTCAAGCCGCAAGCCCGCGCAATCTACAGGACTCGGCCCTTCCCAGCCAGGTCCGGCAGAGCGCTAGCCGCCGCGGCCGGCCTGCAGGCGCTGCTGCATGCGTTCGCACCAGGGGCGGTGGGCCAGATACCAGCGCACCGTGGCCTCCAGACCGCTCTCCAGGTCGTGGCGGGGGCGCCAGCCCAGCTCCGCTTCGATCCGGGCCGGGTCGATCGCATAGCGGCGGTCGTGGCCGAGGCGGTCGGTGACACGGGTGATCAGGCGGGCGTGGGGAGCTCCCTCCGGCTGGAGGCGATCGAGCAGGTCACAGAGGCGCTCCACCAGCTCCCGGTTGGCCCGTTCGCCATAGCCGCCGACGCAGTAGCTGCGCCCCGCCTGCCCGCGGGTGGCGGCCAGCAGCAGCGCATCGACGTGATCCTCCACGTACAGCCAGTCGCGCACGTTGGCGCCGTCGCCGTAGAGGGGGATCGGCTCGCCGGCCAGGGCGCGCAGGATCACCACCGGGATCAGCTTCTCGGGAAACTGCCAGGGGCCGTAGTTGTTGCTGCAGTTGGTGAGCACCACCGGCAGGCCGTAGGTGTGGTGCCAGGCATTCACCAGATGGTCGCTGCCGGCCTTGCTGGCCGAGTAGGGGCTGCGCGGGTCGTAGGGGGTGGTCTCGCTGAAGCGTCCCGTGGCTCTCAGGGAGCCGAACACCTCGTCGGTGCTGATGTGATGCAGCCGGAAGTGCGGCCGGCGGGAGGCGCTCAGGCCCTCCCAGTGGCGGCGGGCCGCCTCCAGCAGGTGGAAGGTGCCCACCACATTGCTGCTGACGAAGGCGCCGGGCCCCTCGATCGAGCGGTCCACATGGCTTTCAGCAGCCAGATGCAGGATCAGATCGGGATCGGCCTGGCGCACCGCCGCCTCGGTGGCCGCCCCGTCGGACAGATCCACCTGCAGCAGCCGGTGCCGCGGCCCCTCGGGCCCCTCGGCGGCGGCACCGAGATCCGCCAGCACCGCCTCGATGCTCGTGAGATCCCCCGCATAGCCGAGCTTGTCGAGGTTGAACACGGTGACGCTGCTGCCAGTGAGCAGCCGGCGCACCACCGCCCCGCCGATGAAGCCAGCCCCGCCGGTGACGAGCACGCGGCGGCAATCACCCAGCAGCTCGGGGAGATCGAACAGGGGGGCGGAGGTCATCGGGCGGCAGACAGAGAAAGGAGGGAAGGCGGCGGGGGAGACGGGCAGGGCCGTCCGACGGGAGCGTGATGGCTGCGCTCAGCCGCCGCGGGCCGCCAGAGCGTCCAGCACCCCGGCCAGGGCCGAGCGCCAGTGCTGCGGCGCCAGTCCCAGGGCCTGGCGGGTCGCGCCACACTCCAGCAGCGAGTAGCTGGGCCGGCGGGCCGGTGTCGGATAGTCGGCCGTGCCGATCGGCCGCACGGCGGCGGCGCCCTGCAGCAGCCCCGCCGCCACCCCCAGTTCGCCGATCGCCACGGCGAAGTCGTACCAGCTGGCAGCGCCGGCATCACTCCAGTGCTGCAGCCCCGAAACGCCCCGATCGAGGGCGGCGATGCAGGCGGCCGCCAGACCAGGGGTGGCGGTGGGGCAACCCACCTGGTCGGCCACCACCGCCAGCTCCTGGCCCGCCGCGGCGCGCTCGGCATGGAGCCGCAGCATCGTCAGACAGAAATTGCGGCCGACGGGCCCGTACACCCAGCTGGTGCGCAGCACGCAGACCCGATCGGCCGGCAGCAGGGCGGCGATGCGGCGTTCACCCTCAGCCTTGGTGGCGCCATACACGCCGAGCGGGCTGACGGGCTGCCCGGGGCGATAGGGGTGGCCCTGCTCGCCATCGAAGACGAAATCGGTGCTCACCTGCAGCAGCCGTCCCCCCTGCCCGGCGAGGGCTTCGGCGAAGGCCTGCGGCGCCCCGGCATTCACCGCCAGGGCCAGCTCCGGCTCGCTCTCGGCACGGTCCACGGCGGTGTAGGCGCCGGCATTGAGCACCCAGTCGGGTCGGTGCTGCCGCACCGCCTGCCGGCAGGCCTCGGGGTCGGCCAGATCCAGTTCCCTGCGGCCGCAGGCGATCAGCTGCCAGTGGGCCGGTGCGGCGGCCACCAGGGCCTGCCCTAGCTGGCCCGCCGCGCCGGTGAGCAGCACCCGCACAGGCGCGCCGGTCATGGGAAGACGTCTCCGGCCACCTCGGCCTCCGTCAGATCCGGTGCGGCGGCGTCCTTGGGCGCCAGCAGCGGATCAAGGCCGCCGAGCTGATCGAGGGGCCAGGCGATCGCCAGGGCCGGATCATCCCAGCGCAGCGAGCGCTCGCAGTCGCGGCTCCAGAAGCCGCTGGCCTTGTACAGCACGTCGGCGCTCTCCGAGAGGGTGAGGAAGCCGTGGGCGAAGCCCACCGGGATCCACAGCTGGGCGTGGTTCTCGTCGCTCAGCACCGCCCCCACCCACTGTCCGTAGCTGGGCGAGGAACGGCGCAGATCCACCGCCACATCGAAGATCGCGCCGCTGACGCAGCGCACCAGCTTGGCCTGGGGTTCGGGTGGCAGCTGGTAGTGCAGGCCGCGCAGCACACCGCGGCTGGAGCGGGAGTGATTGTCCTGGTGGAACACCGGCACCTGCTCCAGCTCCACCCCGAGGGCCGCGGCGAAGCTGCGCTGGTTCCAGCTCTCCTGGAAGAAGCCACGCTCGTCGGCGAACAGACGCGGCGTGAGCAGCAGCGGGCCGTGGAGGGCAAAGGACTCGACCTGCATCTCAGCCCCTCCCACCAGCCTGGAGGCCGGCCACGGCCATGGGCACCCCCACGCCGGCGCCGTGCGCCGGGCCATCGGCCAGCAGCTGCATCAGATAGGCCCCATAGCCGCTCTTGCGCAGGGGTTGGGCGAGCCGCTCCAGCGTCTGGTCATCGATCCAGCCGAGCCGCCAGGCCACCTCCTCCGGGCAGCCCACCTTGAGACCCTGGCGGTGTTCCAGGGTGCGGATGTAGCTGGCGGCTTCATGCAGCGAATCGGGGGTGCCGGTGTCGAGCCAGGCCATGCCGCGGCCCATCAGCTCCACCCGCAGCAGCCCCTCGTCGAGATAAAGGCGGTTGAGATCGGTGATCTCCAGTTCACCGCGCTCGGAGGGGCGCACCTGGCGGGCCCGCTCCACCACGGTGTCGTCATAGAAATAGAGGCCGGTCACCGCGTAGCGCGAGCGCGGCCGGGCCGGTTTTTCCTCCAGGCTCAGCACCGTGCCGTCGGGCGCGAAATCCACCACGCCGTAGCGCTCCGGGTCGCGCACGGGATAGGCGAACACCGTGGCGCCCTCGCGGCTGGCGTGACTGTTCTGCAGCTGCGGCACCAGGTCGTGGCCATGGAACAGGTTGTCGCCGAGCACCAGCGCAGCCGCGTCGCCGGCCAGGAAATCAGCGCCGATCAGAAAAGCCTGGGCCAGGCCATCGGGGCTGGGCTGCACCGCGTAGCGGATCGTCATCCCCCAGGCCGACCCATCCCCCAGCAGCCGCTCGAAGGCCGGCTGATCGGTGGGGGTGGTGATGATCAGCACCTCACGGATTCCCGCCAGCATCAGCGTGCTGAGCGGGTAGTAGATCATCGGTTTGTCATAGATCGGCATCAGCTGCTTGCTGACGGCGCCGGTCAGGGGCGCCAGGCGCGTGCCGCTGCCGCCGGCCAGGATCAGGCCCTTGCGCTGCGGTGGAGAACCGGGCTCATTCACGGATGGGATCACCTCGGTGCAGGCAGGGAAGCGTTAGGGGAGCGGGACACACTCCCTGGGGCAGTGTCTCATCCAGAACGCGATGACCGGCTCTCACTTGGCCTCCATCCAGTTCGGCCCGGTGCCGGTCTCCACCCGCAGGGGAACCGAGAGGGTCACGGCCTGCTCCATCACCGCGCGGGTGAGGGCGACGGTGGCCTCCAGATCAGCAGGGGCGGCCTCGAGCACCAGTTCGTCGTGCACCTGCAGCAGCAGCCGGGCCTGCAGACCGCGACCCTGCAGCTGGTGGTGCAGCTCCACCATCGCCTTCTTGATGATGTCGGCACTGGAGCCCTGGATCGGGGCATTGGCGGCGGCGCGCAGCTGCTGGGCCTCCATGCCGCCGCGGCGGGCCACCTCCAGGTCGATCTCAAGCGGATCCTTGCCCAGCAGGCGACCCAGGCCGCCGGGATCGAAGGGGAACGGCCGACGCCGGCCCAGAATCGTCTCCACATAGCCGCGGCTGAGGGCGAGGCGCTCCTGCAGCTCCAGAAAGGCGAACACCTTCGGATAGCGCTGCTTGTACTTGCTGAGGAACTCCCTGGCCTGGGCCTGGCCGACACCGGCCTCACGGGCGAAGCGCTGGGCCCCCATGCCGTAGATCACCCCGAAGTTGATCGTCTTGCCGAGGCGGCGCTCATCGACACTGACGGGTTCACCCGGGTCCCGGTCCAGCAGCAGGCGGGCGGTGAGCGCATGCACGTCGTCGCCGTTGCGATAGGCCTCGATCAGCACCTCCTCGCCGGAGAGGTGGGCCAGGATGCGCAGCTCGATCTGGGAGTAGTCGGCGCTGATCAGCGTCCAGCCCTGCTCCGGCAGGAAGGCCTTGCGGATCCGCCGCGAGAACTCGGTGCGGATGGGGATGTTCTGGAGGTTGGGATTGCTGCTCGAGAGGCGGCCGGTGGCGGTGACCGCCTGGTTGAAATCGGTGTGCACCCGGCCGGTCTCCGGCTCCATCAGGGCCGGCAGGGCATCGACATAGGTGCTCCTGAGCTTGCTGAGGGTGCGGTGCTCCAGCACCAGCGGCACCACCGGGTGGTCGTCTTCCAGCTTCTCCAGCACGGCGGCGTCGGTGCTCCAGCCGGTCTTGGTGCGCCGCGACTTCCTGCGGTCCAGGCCGAGGGTGTCGAACAGCAGCTCACCCAGCTGTTTGGGCGAGGCGAGGTTGAAGTCGACGCCGGCCGTGGCCCGGGCCTCCGTCTCGAGCCGCTCCAGGCTGGCCGCCATCTCGACGCTGAGTTCGGACAGATAGGCGGTGTCGATGCGGATGCCGGTGGCCTCCATCTGGGCCAGCACCGGCTCGAGCGGCAGCTCCACGTCATCGAGCAGCGCCGGCAGGGCCGGGCCGAGCGCCTCCAGCTGGCCGCGCAGCAGGGGTGTCAGCCGGCGGGTGACATGCACATCCATGCCGCAGTACTGCGCTGCCGCCGCGATCGGCACCACCGAGAAATCAGCGCCCTTGGGTACCAGCTCGCCGTAGCTGGCGGGGGTGAAGCCGAGGTTGCGCTGGGCCAGCACCTCCAGGCCGTGCTTGGCATTGGCGTCGCGCAGGTAGTCCGCCAGCAGGGTGTCCATCACCACCCCGGCCAGGGGCAGGCCATGGCGCAGCAGGATCAGCCGGTCGTACTTGGCGTTCTGCAGGGTCTTGGGGTGGGCGGCGCTGGCCAGCCAGGGCGCCAGGGCCGTGAGCACCACCTCCAGTGGCAGCTGGCTGGGGCTGTCAGCGGCCGGCGACGGGGCATCGGCCTGGGGCGCAGCGGCGGTTGTGGCGGACAGGCCGCTGAGCAGATCCGCCTCCACGCCTGCGTCAGCCGCTGCCGCCACCTTGTGGCCAATCGGGATGTAGGCCAGATCCGCGGGGCCCTCGCCCCAGGCCAGGCCAAGCCCCACCAGCTCGGCGCGGAAGGGATTGAGCGAGGTGGTCTCGGTGTCGAGCGCCACCGGCGCCGCCGGATCGGTGCAGGCCAGCAGCCGCGCCATGAGGGCCTCCAGCGCGGCCGGGGTGGTGATCAGCTCGGGAGTGAGCTCAGGAGCGGCGCCGGCTGCAGGCGCGGAGCCATCAGGACGACCGGCAACGGCAGCCACGGCTCCGGGCTGCTCCTCCGCGTGCATCGCCGGCGGGGCCACGGCGGTGCCATCCCCGGACTGCGACGCGCGGCGGCCACGGTCCTGACGGGCTGGGGCAGGGACGGGTGCATCGCCGTGGCCGCCATCGACGCTGGGCGGCGGCTCGGCCGAGAACAGCTCCGCGAAGCGCCCCACCTGCCGCGCCAGCGAATGCAGCTCCAGCTCCTCGAGGCTGCCCGCCAGGGCGTCTGAGTTGACCGTTCCCAGCTTCAGCCGCGGCTCCTGCGGCAGCGGGATGTCCACCAGGATCTCGGCGAGCATGCGCGAGCGGTAGGCGTTCTCCCTGTCGTCGCGCAGCTTCTGCAGCAGGGCGCCCTTGAGCACCCCCTTGGGATCCCTGGCCTTGGGGCCCGCCTGCTCGAGCGCCTCGAGGGCGGCGTAGATGCCGTCGACGTGGTCGTAGGCGGTGAGCAGATTGATGGCGGTCTTGGGGCCGACGCCCTTGACGCCAGGGATGTTGTCGGAGCTGTCGCCGGTGAGAGCCTTGAGATCGACCACGTCTTCAGGGGGCACGCCGAGCCTGGCGATCACCCCCTCGCGGCGCATCTCGCTGGGGCCGCTGTTCTTGGCGTAGGGGCCGCCGCCCATGTACAGCACGGCGATGTCCCGCTCGTCATCCACCAGCTGGAACAGATCGCGATCGCCCGAGAGGATGCGCACCCGCCAGCCCTGGGAAGCGGCGCGGTTGGCCAGGGTGCCGAGCACGTCGTCGGCCTCGTAGCCGGGCGCCATCGCCAGCGGCAGATCGAGCCCCTCCTGCAGGATCCGCTGCAGGTTGGTCAGATCCTGGAAGAACTCCGCCGGGGCCTCATCGCGGTGGGCCTTGTAGGCCTCGTCGGCCTCATGCCGGAAGGTGGGCTCAGCCGTGTCGAAGGCCACCACCAGCCCATCGGGCCGCAGGCCCTTGCAGTTGTCCAGGAGGGCCTTGAGGAAGCCGTAGGTGACGCTGGTGGGGATGCCCTCCTTGGTGCTCAGGCCGCCGCCTTCTCCCTTGCTGAAGGCGTAGTAACTGCGAAACGCCAGCGAGTGGCCATCGATCAGCAGCAGCAGGGGCTTGGTGCCGGGGGCCACAGGGCTGGGGGCAGGGTCAGGTCGGGCCAGCCTGCCAGAGCTCCGCGCGGCTCCGTTCACCCGATCAGACCGTCAGTTCCGCTGCCGCAAGGCGCACCACGGCCTCAGCCGTATCCAGGGCCTGCTGGCTGTCGCGGGCGTCGAACAGATCCACAGGAGCCTCATCGCCCTGCGGGTAGCGGCTGTCGCTGTTCATGCGGGTGAGGGGCTTGAGATGGAGGTCCATGAACGCGGAGGTTTCGAGTCCCTGGCTGTGGAGCAGCTCCACGAGGCGCTCCAGGGAATGGCTGTAGGGAGGCGTGATGCCTGTCGCAAGCAGCAAGGCTTTGAGGGCTTTCTCCGCCGCCTGCCCAGCCAGGTAGCAGGCCTGGGCATGGAATCCCTGAGCGGCGGTGAAGTGAGCCGCTTCAAGATCGTTGCGGGCCTGCCGCATCCAGGCCTGCGCGCGCGGGGTCATGAGGGGAAAAGACGCAGGGCATCGCGACCGATGGCCCGCCAGTAGGGATCATCTCCCCTGCGGAGCGCGTCCCATCGCTCGCAGGTCAGGGCCAGTACGTCATCCCCGAGGCGTGCGTCCAGCAGGGCATCGGCCAGGGCATCGGCAACGGCCCGGGTGGGAGCGACGGCCAGCAGGTCGACATCCGAAAAGGCATCCCAGTCGCCGCGGGCCAGAGAGCCGAACAGCCAGACCTCGGCCCCTGGATGACGAGAGACCACGGCGGCAGCACCCTGAGCCAACGCCACCAGCCGCTCGCTTCGGCGCAGCTCACGGATGGCGGCCAGGCTGGGCATCCTCGAAGGCTAGGGCGAACCTTGCCCATGGCCTTGAGCAGCCCAACGATCAGCGGGGTCTGAACGTCGTCACGGCCGCTCGCCGGCCATGCGGCGGAGAAACAACCCAGGAGCCGAAGGGCCAGGGAGCAGGTCCATCGCGCCTGATCCACCCATCAGGCTGTAGGAGAGCCTTCACGGCACGCCATGGCACGGCCTGCCTGCCCCGACAGCCGCGCAGCGGCCTTCAGCCGCTGCGGCCGCTACCGCTGGTGGCTGAGCCGCCGCTGGCGGGACGACGCACCGACGCTGCTGTTCCTCGGGCTCAACCCCTCACGCGCCGATGGCCAGCAGGACGATCCCACCCTGCGCCGGCTGATCGGCCTCGCCGACGGCTGGGGCTACGGGGCCCTGGAGGTGCTCAATCTGTTCGCCTGGATCAGCACCGATCCGGGCGCCCTGCGGCAGGCAGCCGAGCCGGTGGGCCATCGCACGGATGCCTGGATCCGCGGCCGCGTGCGCCAGCTGGCCCGGGAGGCACTGGCGCGGCAGGTGCCAACCGTGACAGCGCCACCCCTTGGTGGTCCCGACAAGTCCCTTCAGGATCAGAGCATCCAGCCAGCCGAAGGCGAAGAATCGGCCGCGCCCGCCGCAGTCTGGGGAGGGGCCGATGCCACGCTGCCGCTCTGGCTGGGCTGGGGCAATGGCGGCCGCTGGCAGGGGCGCGATCAACAGATGCTGCAACTGCTGGGCCGCCTGCCGGTGCGGTTGTTCTGCCTGGGCCTCACCGCTGCCGGCCAGCCCCGCCACCCCCTGTACGCCCGGGCCGGCAGTCCGCTGCTGCCGTTTGGGGCATCCTGGGAGCACGCCACTGCACCGACGGCCGCCCCATGCCCCGCACCCCGCGCCGCTACGCGATCCACCTGATCCTGGGCGGCGGACACCGCGAGATGGTGCACTTCTCCACTCTGGAGGCCTTCCAGCAGTGGTATCAGGGCACCCTGCACGCCACCGCCACGCCCGACGCCTTCATCAACGTGCCGATCAGCGAACTCGACGGCGAATACCTGCTGGTGCGCGCCAGCCAGGTGATCGGCATCCGGGTGGAGCCCCAGTTCGGCACCGTCGACGATTGATCGCAACGCGGTGCGCCGCCACTGGCGGATCAGCGGCGCAACCTGACGGGGTCCGCCGGCGCCGCGGCCTCGTCCCATCGCCCCAGGGAGATCACATCTGGTGACGCTCGGGGAGGCCCTGACGTCAACCGTTCGCAGACGCCCCGCCTGGTCCACCGGCAAGGCACCGGATGGAATGCGGAGGCGAACAGGGGTGGTGCCTCTCAGGCCGCGGCAGCCAGGGCACGTTCCAGCCTCGGTCGATCCCCGCCACAGCGGTGCAGCAGCAGCCAGGTGGTGAGCAGATCGGGGCCCTGCAGGCTGCCCAGCAGAGCGGCCCGCAGGCTCTTCATCAGCACACCCTTCTTGATGCCGGCGGCGGCCACCGCCTCCGACAGCAGGGCCTGGGCCTGCTCAGCGCTGAAGGGCTGATCGGAGGCCGGCAGGCGCTCCGACAGCGCCGCCAGGCCCTCACGGGCACCGGGAGAGGCGAGCTGCTGCAGCGCCGCCTCATCGGCGCTGGGAACGCTGAAGAAGGGCTCGGCCTGGGCGACACCATCGGCGAGCAGGGTAAGCGAGGGCCCCAGAAGGGCGCAGAGATCGCGCTGCCAGTCGAGCTCGGCCGCGGGGCCACTGGTGGCCCACCCCCGCTCCTGCCACAGCGGCAGCAGCTGCTGGCGGAGCGTCTCGGGATCCAGGCCATGCAGCACCTGGCCGTTGAGCCAGTTGAGCTTGTCCCAGTCGAAGCGGGCCCCGGCCCGGTTGACGCGCTCGAAGTCGAACACCGCGGCGGCCTCGGCCAGGGTGAAGCGCTCGCCCATCCCCTCCGGTGGCGACCAGCCGAGCAGAGTCATGTAGTTGGCGAGGGCCTCGGCCGTGTAGCCCATGGCGCGGAAGTCGCTCACCGAGGTGACGCCATCGCGCTTGGAGAGCTTCCTGCCCTCCTGGTTGAGGATCAGGGGTGTGTGGGCGAACATCGGGGCCGGTAAGCCGAGAGCCTGATAGAGCAGCAGCTGCTTGGCGGTGTTGGCGATGTGGTCCTCGCCGCGGATCACATGGGTGATCGCCATGGCGGCGTCGTCGACCACCACCACCAGGTTGTAGAGGGGATCTCCGATCTGATCGGACGGGGCACGGCGGGCGATCACCATGTCGCCACCCAGGTCGGAGCCGGCCCAGCGCATCTCACCGCGCACCAGGTCGGTCCAGGTGATCAGCGCGTCGTCGTCGATGCGGAAGCGGATCGTGGCCTCGCGGCCCTCGGCGATGAAGGCCTGCTCCTGCTCGGGGCTGAGGTCGCGATGGCGGTTGTCGTAGCGGGGGGCCCTGTTCTCGGCGGCCTGCCGCTCGCGCATCGCGGTGAGCTCCGCCTCGCTGGCGTAGCAGCGGTAGGCGTGACCCGAATCGAGCAGGGCCTGGATGGTGGCGCGATGGGCCGCGATGCGCTCGCTCTGGATGACGGGGTCGCCGTCCCAGGTGAGCCCCAGCCACTGGAGCCCGTCCAGGATGTTGGTGGTGTATTCCGGTTTGCTGCGTTCGCGGTCGGTGTCCTCGATGCGCAGCAGGAACTGACCGCCGTGACGGCGGGCGAAGAGCCAGTTGAACACCGCCGTGCGCGCGGTGCCGATGTGAAGGGTGCCGGTGGGGCTGGGGGCCAGGCGCACACGCACTGCCGCTCCCGTTGCTGCCACCGGCATGCTCCTTGTGATGTGAAACGGGACTGACGGGGCTCGAACCCGCAACTTCCGCCGTGACAGGGCGGTGCTCTAACCGATTGAACTACAGTCCCATCCCGGGTTTTCACCCGAGGCGTCGGCGTTCGCCGACTTCGAAAGTATCTCCGGCCGACCTGCCCACCGTCAACGGTCGGTTGCGATCAACACCGTCGCGAGGGCGACAGCTGTGTCGCCTGCTGCCTGCACAGAGAGCCGGCACCACCACCCCGTTCGGCACGCCTGTGCAGCGCCGGCAGAATGCATCACAGAACTGCCACAAGCCCTGCGGCGACGCGCATGGACGCATAAGGTCGTCAGCCGTTGTCACCGTCATCGCGTTGGTCACGCCGGAGGAGCTCTCGGCCCTGGATCACCTGCAGTGGCTGCGCACCGGAGCGGCCGCCGCCGAGGCCGTCCGGAGCAGCCAGCCCACGGTGTCCAGGCGGGTCAATCACGTGCTGAAGCGCTTCGGCTGCAGCCTGCGCCGCCAGGGCGGCGAGGGGCGGGTCCGGGGATACACGGAGCTGCTCACAGCGGAGCGGGAGGTGCATCAGATCTGGCGCCTCAGGGGCGGAGAACCCCTGCGGCTGGAGGCCACCTACTGGAGCGGCCCGAGCCTGGCCCTGCCGGCGCCACCAGGGTGGAGCACCGGCCTGTTCGACCTGCCCGGCAAGGAGATTCCGCTGCGGCTGCTGAGGGAACGGGTGATCGATGCCTGGATCGCCGGCTACCTGCCCGATCTGCCGGCGGCGGATGATCCCGAGTTCACGGTGATCGAGCTGTGCCACATGCCCTGCCAGCTGCAGGCGGACCGGAACCACCCACTGGCCCGCGAAACAGGCCTCACCCCTGAGGATCTGGCGCGATTCCCGAGCCTGGCGCTGCCCGAGGGCTGGTTTCCGCAGCTGGAAACGCGACTGAAGGCTCAGCAGCTGTGGAGCACGCCGTCGGTGCAGTTCCGTCGCTACGACGAAAGCAGCTGGGAGGGGCGCACGGCCGATGCGGTCACCCTCTGCTACGGCAACGCGCTCAACCTGGTGCTGCATCCGGAGCTGGTGCAGCTGGACTGGAGCATCGGCCACGTCGGTGGAGAGGCTCTGGTGGTGCGCCGTGACCTGGCGGAGCGTGGCCCGATCCTGTGTCTTCTGGAGGAGCTGCGCCGGCGAGTGCGGCGGCTCTCAGAGCACCACGCCGAGCTGATCGCCCTGCATTGAAGCCATCCCCAAAGGACGTCCCTGGCGTCGGGGGGGGGACAGACTCAGAAGCCAACGCAGCAGGCTCAGCCGACCAGCCGCCACCCCAAGAGGGTAGGGCGACCGAGACCGGTCGAAGCGCTCCAGACAGAGCACCCAAGGCGGCACAAAGCCCCTCAGCGCCAGCCAGGGCCTCGCCACAGCAGGGCGAACACTGTGGGGAAAACTGTTCAGTCCAAGCGAAGGCTTCGGGACGGCACAGCCAAAATTCCCCAGTGCCGCCAGCCCGACAGGCAACCGAGTGGATACCTGAAGTGATGCCTGAAATCGTAGGAATGATCGTCCCGGTGAGGCCGCAGCGTCAGCGGCAGACCCTCCGGTCGCTCAGGGACGGAAGCCGGCAGGTTCGATCAGCCGCACCTGATTGCCACGGGCAGTGAATTCGCGACCCTGATCGCTCTGAACGACGACGCGACCTCCGGATTTGACGCGGATCACCCGGGCACGCACCCAGCCAAGGGCAGCTGACTCCAGCACCTTGACAACATCACCGGGTTGCAGATCCAACTCCATCTTCGGAAGTGAAAGAACTGTGGACGGGGCCATCGAACGCGCCGTGGAGGACTTGAACCCCCGACATCAGGTTTTGGAGACCTGCGTTCTACCAACTGAACTAACGGCGCAAGGTGATGGCCCCTGGAATGGGGCTGGACATCCCCGCAGAATCCCATAAGGCTGAGATTCCTGGCTGGGGATGAACCCTCAGCGATCGAAGCGCTGCTTGACGCGCGTGGCCTTGCCGACGCGGTCACGCAGGTAGAAGAGCTTCGCCCGACGCACCTTACCGCGTCGCTCCACCTTCACGGAAGCCACCTGGGGGCTGTGCAGCATGAACACCCGCTCCACACCGATGCCCTGGAAGATGCGACGCACGGTGATGGTCTCGTTCAGACCGCCGTGGCGCTTGGCGATGACCACACCCTCATAGGGCTGGATGCGCTTTTTGTTGCCTTCACTGATGCGAACACCCACCTTGACGGTGTCGCCCACGTAGATCTCAGGCAGGTCGCTCTTGAGCTGCTCCGACTCGAAGGCGCGGATCAGGTCCTGGGCGCTGAGCCTGCCCTCCCTGACCTTGGCGGCGGGAGCCGTCTCGGTCGCGGTGGCCGCTGCAGCGGTGTCCACGGTCTGGGTGTCGTCTGTCTGCACGTCTTGAACGTCCGCTGGTGTTTCCGCTGCCATCCCGATCTCCGGAGCGCCTGGCCAAACCGCCAGTGTACCGGCTGGGGGGGCACCCTCAGCGGCTGCCCTGTGGTCGCCTCAGGCGCTGCCACAGCATCGAGGCACCGGTGATCAGCATCCACAGCAGCCCCAGACCGTTGAGCAGCACATACAGCGTCTCCCCGCTGGCCCCCACCAGCGGCCGGAGCCATTCGCCCTCGTGCAGCACCATCAGAATGTGGGCCTGATCGCGTCCGAGGCCGGCCCAGTCGCGCAGCAGCCGGTAGGCCACTCCGGTGCTGACCGTGAGCAGCAGCGGCAGCAGCACCAAAGGCGCCAGGGCGGCATGGAGGCGCCGCAGACGCAGGGCCAGCGACACCGGCGCAGGCCTCGAGGCGGGAGCGGGAGAGCTCATGCGATCACGGCAGCCGTGGTGAGGTGTGGATAATTTGAAATGCCGCTTCACGTCCTGGCCGAGCGCCTCGCATGAATCTCTTCGCCGACCTGCTCACCAGCAGCCAGCCCTCACGCAAGCGCACGGCTGGCGGTGGCGTTGGCGAGGCCCCCGACAGCGGCGGGCCGCGCATCCAGGCCGGCCGGCGTGGGGTCGAGATCAAGTCGGCCCGCGAAATCGCGATCATGCGCCAGGCCAGTCGCATCGTCGCCACGGTGCTGCGCGAAATCATGGAGATGGCGGCTCCGGGCCTGAGCACCGCCGATCTCGACAGTCACGCCGAGCGCCGCATCCGCGAGATGGGCGCCGTGCCGAGCTTCAAGGGCTACCACGGCTTCCCGGCCAGCATCTGCGCCAGCATCAACGATCAGGTGGTGCACGGCATCCCCAGCGCACGCCAGATCATCCGCGACGGCGACCTGGTGAAGATCGACACCGGCGCCTATTTCGAGGGCTTTCACGGCGACAGCTGCGTCACGATTCCCGTGGGTGACGCGGTGAGCGACGAGGCTCGCCGGCTCAGCCGCGTCGCCCAGGAGTCGCTGATGAAGGGCCTGGCCACCGTCAAGACCGGCAGCACCCTTCTGGAGCTGGCCGGAGCCGTGCAGGACCACGTCGAGGCCCATGGCTATGCAGTGGTGGAGGACTACACCGGCCATGGCGTCGGGCGCAACCTGCACGAGGAGCCCTCGGTGTTCAACTTCCGCACCCGCGATCTCCCGAACGTGACCCTGCGGGCCGGCATGACCCTGGCGGTCGAGCCGATCCTCAATGCCGGCAGCAAGGCCTGCCGCACCCTCAAGGACCGCTGGACCGTCGTCACCGTCGACGGCAGCCTGTCGGCCCAGTGGGAGCACACGATCGTCGTCACCGGTGACGGCTGCGAGATCCTCACCGACCGGGACTTCTGAATCGCCGTCGCGAGCGGGCTCCCCTGCCATCGCGTCGCCGGCACCGATCACCCCAGGGGCCGCCAGGCCCCACGGAGTCCTGAGCAATGGCGTCGGTTCGCCTTCGCAGCCGCCCCGGACCCAAGGGTGCGTCCCAGCCTGACCAACCCGCCGGCGTCAGCCCGTCAGTCTGGTCCGACCCACGGCGTCGGCCTCCCGTCCAGACTCAGACACCTTCCCTGCTCGTGAGACGGAAGTAGAGCCAGCGTCCCGCGCAGGTGAGCGGCATCAGCAGATAGGTGAGGGGGTTGGGAGTGACGATCACCAGCCCCAGATCCCAGTCCCAGCCCTGACGCAGCACCTGAGACGCCACCCAGTCGGCGTCCATCAGGCCGATCGGGTTGAGTGCCGAGCGGAACGGCCCCAGCACCAGACGCCGCAACCGCAGGTGCGTGGCGAGGTCGAGGGCCCGCAGGCTGAAGAGCTGGCCAGCGAGGCGTTTGCTGATTTCGTACAACGGGCTGATCGCCGGCTGGATCTCCGCCTCCGAGGTGTTCAGCCAGAACTCCCGGCGGCGCCCGCCGGCTCCAGCGGGCGCTTCCGCCGCCAAGCCGGCGAACAGCTCCAGCAGCCGCCAGGCGCTGAGGGCATTGACCTCCAGCGAGCAGGCCACCGCCTCGGGATCGCGGGCGGCATGCACATTGATGCCATGGTTGACGATCAGCACATCCACCTCGCGCAGCACGCCGGCCAGCTCCTGCTCTTCACCCACCTGCCAGCTCACCTGCTGCAGGGGAATCGGCAGACCCGCCTCATCGTGCAGCTCCAGCGGCTGAGGGCGATGGCAGAGGGCGATCAGCCGGGCACCACGCCGGTGCCACTGCCGCAGCAACGCCATCCCCAGGGTCCCCGAGGCGCCGGTGATCGCCACCAGCGGTGGCGGGGGGGACGAGAGAGCGGCGGTCATGGCCACGGGGTCTGCCCCGGAATGCTCGGCCCAGCATGGTGCGCGGCCTCAGAGGCTGCCTAGATTGGCCGCCACCTCCAGGTCCTGGCGAGGCCGCTCCATGCCCTCTGCTCCCTTGGCTCCACTGCTGATCGGATCCTGCGAGCCGTTCAGCGGCAAGTCGGCGGTGGCGCTGGGGCTGGCCCGCCAGCTCAGCCAGCGCGGCGTTTCGATCGCCTTCGGCAAGCCGCTGGCCACCGCCCTGGATGAGGAGGCCCCCAACGGCACGCCGACGGATTCGCCGCTGCTCGATGCCGATGTGCGCTTCGTCGGCGAAATCCTCAGGCTGCCCGCCGAGCAGCTGCTGCCCTCCCTGCAGATGCAGCAGGCGAGTTCGGCCCATGAGCGCCTGCTCGGAGGCGACCTCACCCCCGGCGAGCCGTTCGCCGCCCTGCAGCGGCGCCTCAGTCAGGAGAGCGAACGGCTGGTGCTGCTCGAGGCGGCCGGCACCCTGAGCGAGGGCCTCCTCTTCGGGCTGGGCCTGGCCCAGATGGCGCGCTCCCTGCAGGCACCGGTGGTGCTCGTGCACAGCTGGCAGGACAGCCGCAGCGCCGATGCCCTCCTGGAGGCCCGCCAGCAACTGGGCGACCTGCTGGCGGGCGTGGTGCTCAACGCCGTGAACCCTGAGCTGATGCCGCAGCTGCGGCAGGAGGTGGTGCCGGCGCTGGAGCGCCTGCAGATCCCGGTGTTCGGGGTCATGCCCCGCAGTCCCTTGCTGCGCAGCGTCACCGTCGGCGAGCTCGGCCGACGCCTCGAAGCCCACACGCTCTGCTGCCACGACCGCTGCGATCTGCTGGTCGAGACCCTCTCGATCGGCGCCATGAATGTCAACGCGGCGATGGAGTTCTTCCGCCGTCGCCGCAACATGGCGGTGGTCACCGGCGCCGATCGCACCGACATCCAGCTGGCGGCGCTCGAGGCCTCCACGCAGTGCCTGATCCTCACCGGCGCCGGTGAGCCGCTGCCCCAGCTGCTGAGCCGCGCCGAGGAGCTGGACGTGCCTGTGCTCAAGGTCGAGCACGACACCCTCACCACCGTCGAAGTGATCGAGGCGGCCTTCGGCCACGTGCGCCTGCATGAGGCGGTCAAGGCCTCCTACGCGATGCGCCTCGTGGAGGAGAACTGCCGCTTCGAACCGCTGTTCGAGCGCCTGCGGCTGCCGGTCCCAGCCTGAGCCGATCCATGGCGGCTCAACGCTGCTAGGTTCGACTCATTGCAGGGCGAGAGCGGGTGACCCGGTCCCTTGATCTTCCGGCGCTGGACCGGATCGACACCCTGGCCCAGGAACTGGCCATGCTC
Source organism: Synechococcus sp. CBW1004 (assembly GCF_015840715.1). NCBI lineage: Bacteria > Bacillati > Cyanobacteriota > Cyanophyceae > Synechococcales > Synechococcaceae > Synechococcus > Synechococcus sp. CBW1004. Next base: position 1,353,293 of record NZ_CP060397.1, read on the forward strand.
CAGGACCGGGGCAAGCGACGCATCGCCATCCTCGGTAGCCGCCATGTGCCGGTGGTGTCGATCCACCTCGTGGAGCTGGTGGCCCGATCCCTGGCCCAGGAGGGCCACAGCCTCATCACCTCCGGTGCTCAGGGCGTCAATGCCGCGGTCATCCGCAGTGTTCTCGATGTGGATCCGGCACGCCTCACCGTGCTGCTGCCCCAGAGCCTCGATCGTCAGCCGGGGGAGTCCCGCGATCAGCTCGAGCGGGTGCTGCATCTGGTGGAGAAGCCCGAGCACGACGAATTGCCTCTGCCGGTGGCCAGCAGCCTCTGCAACCAGGAGATCATCAGCCGCTGCGACCAGCTGATCTGCTACGCCTTCCACGACAGCGAAACCCTGCTGGCCAGCTGCCGCACCGCCGAGGACATGGGCAAGGTGGTCAGCCTGATGTTCTTCGACTGAGCCGATCGAGCCCTGAAGCGAGGCTCCTCACCGCCCGGACTGACTCATGCTGGGTGCAGAGAGCCACGAAAGTCCGCCGCAGTCAGGGCCTGAAGGTGGCTGACGGCGCGCCAGCCTTCAGTCGTGCCGGGCCCCCTGGGGAGTTCTTCCCCGACGGGGAATCACCTGCAGGGACGTTCCGTCCCGACCCATCACCGTCACCTCGCTGCCTGCGGGCAGTGCGGTCTCCGGCTGGAGGTTCACCGCAGCCCAGCTCTGCCCCTGCCAGCGCACCCGGCCCTGGCCGTCGCCCTCAAATCCGCTGATCACCTCCGCCCGCTCGGCGGCGGCGCTGACGGACACGGGGTGCTCGCGCTGCCGCCGGGCCCACCTGCGGAGCAGCGCGTACCCCCCCACAACCAGAGCCACGAACAGCAGCACCTGGGCCACGGGGGTCAGCGGCGGCAGAGCGATCACCACGAGGGTCAGGAGCAGGCCGCAGAGGCCCGCCACCAGCAGCAGCCCATCGTTATCCGCCCCAAGAAGGGCCAGGAGCAACAGAACGACCGCGCTCAGAAACCACAGGAGCGGAGGGGCCATGACGGGATCGGGATGCAGAAAGCGGATGAGGAGGTCGTTCCAGCACGTCAGGCCTGACCCCAGAGCCCCTGGGACCGGTCGGCGAACAAGCTGACGGGAACAGGCATGGCGTGGAGAACAGCCGTGGCGTGGAAAACAGCCGTGGCGTGGAAAACAGCCGTGGCGTCGAGAACAGCCGTGGCCGGTGCCCAGGACAGGTGACTGTCCGGTCCATCCTGCCTAGGTTGCCGGCAGCGATGACAGCTCCATGGAAGCCCTTGTCCTGCCGGTTCTGGTCATTCTGGGGGCCCTCGGATTCAGCGGCATCAAGGTGACGAGCAGCAGCCGCTCGATGCTGGTGGAGCGGCTCGGCAAGTACAACCGTCAGCTCAAACCGGGGCTGTCGCTGGTGATGCCCGGCATCGAAAGGGTGGTCAGCCATGAATCGCTCAAGGAGCGGGTGCTCGACATCCCTGCCCAGCAGTGCATCACCCGCGACAACGTCTCGATCGAGGTGGACGCCGTCGTGTACTGGCAGCTGCTCGCCCATGAACGTGCCTACTACGCCGTCGACGACCTGCAGGCGGCGATGGTCAACCTTGTGCTCACCCAGATCCGGGCCGAGATGGGCAAGCTCGACCTCGACCAGACCTTCACCACCCGCCAGGAGGTGAACGAGGTGCTGATGCGCGAGCTCGATCAGGCCACCGATCCCTGGGGCGTCAAGGTCACCCGCGTCGAGATGCGCGACATCAAGCCCTCCCGTGGCGTGCAGCAGGCGATGGAACAGCAGATGACGGCCGAGCGCGAGAAGCGTGCCGCCATCCTGCGCTCCGAAGGTGAACGGGAATCCCAGGTGAATGCCGCCCGCGGCCGTGCCGAGGCGCTGGTGCTGGACGCGAAGGCCAAGCAGGAGGCGCTGCTGCTCGAAGCCGACGCCCAGGCCAAACAACAGACCCTGCTCGCCAAGGCCCGCGCCGAGGCCGCCGCCGAGCTGGCCCGTGTCCTCGAAAGCCAGCCCGGTGCGGCCGAGGGCCTCAGGCTGCTGCTGGCCCGCGACTGGATGGCCATGGGCCAGGAGATGGCCCGCGCCCAGGGCGGCAGCGTGCTGATGGTCGATCCCCAAAGCCCCGCGTCACTGCTGGCGGCCCTGCGCTCGCTGCAGAAGAGCGACAGCTGATCCGCGCGACAGGCGCCTGGCCCACTGCCCCGTTCCACTCCAGCCGCACAAGGCGTTGAGGTCAGGGGACGAAGTCCGCTCCGCGGCGGGGGCATCAACGATCCGCTGCCAGACCTCAGCCGGCCAGCACTCCCCGCAGCCCCTCGCCGTAGAGGATCGCCGTGGAGACGATGCCTCCGGCCCAGCAGAGGCTGCGCAGCGGCGGCAGATTGGCCACGTAGGCGCCGATGTAGCCAAGGCGCAGGGCCGGATGCAGCCAGGCCGCCAGCACCGCCACCCCCGCGACCGGGGCGCCATGCAGAGCCGCCACCAGGGCCAGCAGACAGGCGGGGGCATGCAGGGTGAAGGCCTCGAAGCAGTTCTGGTGGGCCCAGTTGGCACGCTTGCCCCAGGCCGGCAGGCGCTCGAACATCGCCCGGGGCGCCGCCAGATCGGAGGGCTTGAAATCGGCCTGGGAGCGGGCGGCCCCCAGCGGAATCAGGCTGGCCACCACGACGGCACCGGAGAGCAGCAGCGACCAGGCGAAGGGGGCGCCGGCCGCCTGACTGGTGACCGGCAGCGGCAGGGCCGCCAGCAGGGCGGCGGGCAGCGGGAAGCCAGGCATGGCGGGAACGGCAGTTGAGCTGTTTTCTAGGCTGGCAGGCCAAGTGAGCGCGTCCCTTCCATGGCTGAGTCCTTCTCTTTTGACGTCGTCAGTGACTTCGACCGACAGGAGCTGGTCAACGCCATCGATCAGGTGCGCCGTGATGTCTCCACCCGCTACGACCTCAAGGATTCAGCCACCGAGATCGAGCTGGACGACAACGCCATCACGATCACGACCGCCAGCGACATGACCCTCCAGGCGGTGGAGGACATCCTGCGCCAGAAGGCCACCAAGCGGAATCTCTCCCTCAAGATCTTCGACTTCCAGCCCGCCCAGCCGGTCGGTGGCAATCGCGTGCAGCAGCTGGTGAAACTGCGCCGCGGCCTCTCCCAGGAGCTGGCCAAGACACTGAGCAAAACCGTGCGCGACAACCTCAAGAAGGTCACCGTCGCCATCCAGGGCGAGAGCCTGCGCGTCACCGGCAAGAGCAAGGACGATCTGCAGCAGGCCATCCAGCTGCTCAAGGCCCAGGACGTCGAGGTGCCGCTGCAGTTCGAGAACTACCGCTGATCCCATCGATTCCAGCGAGCACCCGGGAGGCCGGCCTGGGTTCGCAAGCAGACGCCCCGGCCGCCTCTGCGCCAGGCTGCAGGCCGAGACACGCGGGAGCGACGCAGCTTGAAGCGAGTGGGCGAGGCGGAAGCCGCTGGCTGGCGGTTCTGGATCGACCGCGGCGGCACCTTCACCGATGTGATCGGCCAGCGACCGAATGGGGAGCTGGTGGTGGAGAAGGTGCTCTCGGTTCAGCCCGATCGGCGCGGCGACCCTGCCGTGACAACGATTCAGCGGCTGCTGGGCCTGCCCCCTGACGCCCCGATCCCGGCCGGAGCCGTCCGCGAGGTGAGGCTGGGCACAACTGTTGCCACCAATGCCCTGCTCGAACGCCGGGGCGCCCCAGTGCTGCTGCTGATCAACCGCGGCCTGGCCGATCTGCTGGAGATCGGTGACCAGCACCGCCCGGAGCTGTTCGCCCTGCGCATCGAACGCCCCCAGCCCCTGACAATCCGGGTGCTGGAGGTGGAGGGCCGGCTGGCGGCCGATGGCCGCGAGCTCGAACCGCTGCGCTGCGACGAGGAGCTGCGCCGGCAGCTGAACCAGGCTCTGGCCGACGGCTACCGCAGCGTGGCGGTGGCGCTGCTGCACGCCGTTCGCAACCCCGGCCATGAACGGGACCTGGGCCGCTGGCTGGAGGCCCAGGGGGTGAAGGACATCGCCCTGTCCCATCGGCTCAGCGCCCAGCCCCGCCTGGTGCCCCGCGGGCATACCGCCCTGGTGGAAGCGGCGGTGGGTCCGGTGCTGCGCTCCTACCTGCAGCAGGTGCGGCGGTCCCTGGGCGGCGACACGCCCGTGCGGGTGATGCGCTCCAGTGGTGCCCTGGCCACCAACGCTGATCTGCTGGCCAAGGACACGATCCTTTCGGGCCCAGCCGGGGGCATGGTGGGGGCCGTCGCCCTGGCGATGGCGGTGAGCCCGGAGCGCCCGATCGTGGGCTTCGACATGGGCGGCACCTCCACCGACGTCTTCCACTTCGATCCCGGCCGGGGGGATGCCGCCTGGGAACGCAGCGCCGAGACGACGATCGAGGGCCTGCGGCTGCAGGCGCCGATGCTGCCCGTGCACACGGTGGCCGCCGGCGGCGGCTCGATCCTGCGCTGCGTCGATGGGCGGCTGCTGGTGGGCCCCCAGTCGGCCGGCGCCGTTCCGGGCCCGGCGGCCTACCGGCGCGGTGGGCCGGCCACGATCACCGACGCCAACCTGCTGCTGGGGCGCCTGCCACCCGAGGCCCTGCCGGCGGTGTTCGGCCCGTCGGGCGATCAGCCCGTGGATCTGGCGGCGGTGCACGCACGCTTCGCCGAACTGGCCGAGGCCACCGGCCTGGCGCCGGAGGCGGTGGCGGAAGGAGGACTGCAGGTGGCGATCGAGCGCATGGCGGCGGCGATCCGCCACATCTCGATCCAGCGGGGCCATGACATCCGCGGCGCCCTGCTGGTGAGTTATGGCGGCGCCGGCGGCCAGCACGCCTGCCGCCTGGCGGCTCAGCTCGGCATCGGCCGGGTGCTGCTGCATCCCCTCTCCGGCGTGCTGTCGGCCTACGGCATCGGCCGGGCCGAGCAGCGGCAGCTGTGTGAACAGGTGATCCGCGCCCCCCTCGAGCCCGTCCTGATCCCCCGCCTACGGCAACAGATCCAGGAGCTGCAGCAGGAAGCCGTCACCGCCCTGCAGCGGAGCGGCGACCTGTCCCCCGGCGATCCCCACCGGCTGGTGGTGCGCCTGGAGCTGCGCTTTCCCGGCAGCGAACGGGGCCTGGAACTGCTCTGGCCCGCTCAGCCAAGCGCCGCGATCGCGCAATCCGCGGTCGTTGGACGCCGCATGCAGGAACCCTCTGGAACGGCCATCGGGACACCTGCCGGCGGCGAGCGCGCCGGCGACAACAGCGACGTGGTGCGGGACAGCGGCGATGCTGCGGCGAAGGAGGTCGCCGGCAGGACGCGCCCAGGCGATCGCCGTTCTGATCCACCGGATCGCGATGACGAGGCGAAGGCGCAGGACTCCCGGCTGGTGGAGGCACTGCGCCGGGACTTCGCCGAGAGCCACAGGCGCCGCTTCGGCTACCTGCCCTCCGACCGGGCGCTGGTGGTGGAGCGGCTGCTGCTGGAGGTGGCCGCCGCCGAGTCGGCGCCGCATCCGGTGCGTCATGGCCCTGCCGGTGACAGCGCCGCCCAAGGCGCCGACACGGCGATGCTCCGACCCGCCTCCAACCACAGCACGCCAAGCAATCCCCCCAACGCGGAACGCGCGGCGGCGCCCCCCCCGCCTGCCCAGACCCGCGTGTGGCTTGCTCCCGACGGCTGGCAGCCCGTACCCCTGTGGCGACGCAGCGAGCTGCCGCCGGCAGTCTGGATCGACGGCCCGGCCGTGGTGACCGATGCCACCACCACCCTGATGCTCGAGCCCCAGTGGAGCGCTGTCGTGCTCCCCGGCGGCGAGTTGATGCTCGAGCGCGCACCGTCACTGGCCGCCATGCCGAACGAGATCCCAGAAGCCAGCCTGACGGGCTCAGACCGAAGCCGGCAGGCCAGCGCGCAGCAGAAACCTGATCAATGGGCCCTCGCCAGCGATGCAGACGGCACCATCGGCGATCCCCATGCGCCATCCATCGAGCCGCGCAGGCACCCGGGTGGCTGTGCCGAGGCTGCTGCCGACAAGCCGCATCAGCCGGCAGAACCTGCACAGCGCGCCACCTCTGTCGGCACGCCCCGAGCCCCTGCAACGCCTGGGGCAGCCATCGACCCGGTGCAGCTGGAGCTGTTCCACCACCGCTTCGCCGCCATCGCCGAGCAGATGGGGGTGCAGCTGCAGCTGAGCAGCCGTTCGGTGAACATCCGCGAGCGGCTCGACTTCTCCTGCGCCCTGTTCGATGGCCGCGGCGCCCTGGTGGCCAACGCCCCCCACATTCCCGTCCATCTGGGCTCGATGGGCGAGAGCGTCGCCTCCCTGCTGGCCGATGTGGCGGCCAGGCGGCGGCCACCCCTGGCGCCGGGTGATGTGGTCCTCAGCAACGACCCCTACGCCGGCGGCACCCACCTGCCCGACATTACCGCGATCACGCCGGTGTTCGCCGCTGGCGCACCTGCTGGGGAGGCGCCGCTGTTCTTCGTGGCCAGCCGCGGGCACCACGCCGATGTGGGCGGCATCACACCGGGATCGATGCCCGCGTTCAGCACCGCGATCGAGCAGGAGGGTCTGCTGCTGCGCAACGAGGTGTTCCTCTCCGGTGGGGTGTTCGACGAGGCGACCTGGCGGCGACGGCTGGCGGCCGGCCCCCATCCGGTGCGCAACCCCGACCAGCTCCTGGCCGATCTGCAGGCCCAGGTGGCGGCGAACCGCCAGGGAGTCGCCGCACTGGAGCAGCTGATCGCCAGCGAAGGCCAGGAGCTGGTGCAGGCGTTCATGGGCCATGTGCAGGCCAATGCCGCCGAGGCGGTGCGGCGGGTGGTGGATCGCCTGCAGGCCGGCTCCCATGCCGTGGAACTCGATGGCGGCGCCTGGATCCAGGTGACGGTGACGCCCGACCGACAGGCACGGCGCGTGCGGGTGGATTTCACGGGCACCTCCCCCCAGCTCGCCACGAACCACAACGCGCCCCTGGCGGTGACCCATGCGGTGGTGCTGTACGTGTTCCGCTGCCTGGTGGGCGAGGAGATCCCTCTCAACGCCGGCTGTTTCGAGCCGATCGACCTGGTGGTGCCGCCGGGCTGCCTGCTGAGCCCCTCCCCGCCGGCCGCAGTGGTGGCCGGCAATGTGGAGACCTCCCAGGCGGCCTGCAATGCCCTGTTCGGGGCGCTGGGGGTGCAGGCCGCCGCCCAAGGCACGATGAACAACCTCAGCTTTGGCGATGAAGCCCAGGGACCTGCCAGTCGCCAGTACTACGAGACGATCTGCGGCGGCACCGGCGCCGGCGTGCTCGCCGATGGCCGCGGCTTCGCCGGCGCCTCGGCCGTGCAGAGCCACATGACCAACTCGCGCCTCACCGATCCGGAGATCCTCGAGGAGCGCTTCCCGGTGCGGCTGGAGATCTTCCGGAAACGCCGCGGCAGCGGTGGGGCGGGGCGCTGGCCCGGCGGCGACGGCGTGATCCGTCAGCTGCGCGCCCTGGAGCCTCTGCGGGTCTCGCTGCTCACCGGCTCGCGGCGTGTGCCTCCCTTCGGTCTGGCCGGCGGACAGGCCGGGGCATGCGGTGCCAACTGGCTACTGCGAAGCGGCGGCAGCGAAGAAACATTGCCGCCCTGCTGCGAGATCAGCCTGGCGGCGGGGGAGGGCCTGCGGATCGAGACCCCCGGCGGCGGCGGCTACGGCGCTCCGGACTGATCCGGACCCGATCCGTGAGGCACCTCAGCCCGCTTCAGCCGGCGGCGCGGTGAGCAGGTTGACGGCCGAGAAGCCGAGGGCGATGGCGAACAGGGTGCCGATCGCCCAGATGCTGTCGCTGGGCCATTCGGCGATCAGCATGCCCCCCAGCACGGCAGTGACGATGCCGTCAAGCAGCACCAGACCGCGGGCGGGAACGCCACCGGCGGCGGCGGCCGCCAGCTCCATCACCCCTTCGATCGCCAGCAGGAAGCCCAGGAACAGCGTCAGGCTGAGGGTGCTCTCGATCGGGTAGACGATGCACCAGAAGCCGCCCACCAAGTAGAGGGCACCGGAAAGGCCGCGGAAGATCTTCGAGCGGGTGTCGGCGGCGCCGCCCAGTCGCAGCAACTGGGTGATGCCGGCCACCACGGCGGCGCTGCCGAGAAAGATCGTCAGCAGGGTGGCCGACACGAAGGGAAGTGCCAGGGAGAGGCCGGCTGCCGCCAGCAGCAGCAGGGCGGCGATCCAGCGAAGGGCGGGGGAGGCCGGAGCAGACACAGAGGAGGGGACCAGGAAGGCATCACGGTAGTCAGCGGACCACAACCCGACAGCCGTTGCGGGGACACAGGGAACCACCGTCGACACCCACTGCGGGAGACCCGCCAGCAAACCACCACCGCAGAGCAAGGGAGATGTGCTTCGGTTAACAAAACAGACCGATCACGTCAACCAATCAAGACACATGAAGGCAGCCACACACACGTGACAGGTCGCCGCAACATGTCGTCATAAAGCGTTGCTACGCAGGATCAACCTGGCCAGAGTTGCGAGGTTGCAGGCCGCCTGATGCTTGAGCTGCTGCCTCCACTCAACGACCACAATCTGCCGTGGATGGACACCATCCATCCGATTGTGGTGCACTTCGTGATTGCGATGGCCGTGATCGCCGTTGTATTCGATCTCATCGGAGTCCTGACACGCCGCAGCACCTTATTTGAAGTCAGTTTCTGGAATCTGCTCTTCGCCACCGCCGCGATCTTCGTGGCCATCATCTTCGGCCAGGTGGAGGCCGGCCTGGCTGAGCCCTATGGCCGCGCCAGTGAGATTCTCAACCTGCACAGCACGCTGGGCTGGTCGCTGGCCGGAGTGCTCTCGGTGCTGACCGGCTGGCGCTACGTGATCCGCAGCCGCGATCCCCAGAGCCTACCGCTGCCGTTCCTGGCGGCCGGTGGCGTGCTGGCCCTGCTGGTGGTGGTGCAGGTGACGCTGGGCAATCAGCTGATCTGGATCTATGGGCTCCATACCGTCCCGGTGGTGGAAGCGGTCCGCCAGGGGGTGGTGTGATGGCCCTCACCTATCTCGCCGAGCCCCAGGCGATCGAGCAGCTCTCGGGATCACTCGGTGCCAATGGCCTCCCCTATGCGCTGCCGATTCACCCGAATCTGGTGCACTTCACGATCGGCTTGTTCGTGATCGCCATCGCCTTCGACATCGCCGGCGCTCTCTATCCACTCGAGCGGCGTGTCTTCCGCTTTCTGGCGTTGCCGGTCACCCGCGCCGGATTGCACGACGTGGGTTGGTACAACCTGCTGGCCTGCTGCCTGGTGAGTTTCTTCACCGTGGCGGCAGGCTTCTACGAAATGCTGCTGGCCGAGCCGATCGCCGGTGTCACCAGCTCGATCGGCCTGCAGGCCATGGAAACCATGCTGTGGCATGGCGTCGGCGGCGTGCTGATCCTGCTGGTGATCGTGCTGATGACCCTCTGGCGCGGGTATCAGCGCTTCCGCTGGCGCCGCGACATGGGGCGTCAGGTCCAGTGGCTCTACCTGCTGGCGGGCCTGGCACTGTTCCTGGTGATCGGCCTGCACGGCACGCTCGGCGCCGAGCTGGCCGCCGAATTCGGCGTCCATGTCACCGCCGACCAGCTGCTGGCCGCCGGCGTCGATCTGCGTGAGGCCCTGCCATGACCTCCCTTTCTCCCCGGCCGTCCCGCCGGAGCGGCGCACTGCTGCTGATTGCCCTGGGCCTGGCCCTCAATCTGGCGATCAGCCTGTGGATGTACCGGCAGGCCCCCGGCTGGCTGCCGGTCGCCGCCTCGAGCGCCGCCCCCCACGTGGATGGCCTGTTCGCCCTGGAGACGGCGATCGGCACCTTTCTGTTCCTGGGCTGCCTGGAGGTGATCCTCTGGGCCGTGCTGTTCCAGCGGGCGGACAAGTACGACCTGGACAACGGCGCGCCGATCGAGGGGAACTGGACCCTGGAGATCATCTGGACGCTCATCCCGTTCGTGGTGGTGATGGCGATCGCCTGGCACGCCATCGGGGTCAACATCACCCTGGCCACCCTCGGCGGCAAGGAGCGGGTGACAGACAGCGACCAGGCCCTGGAGGTGGCCGGCGCCGCAAGGCTGGACGCCGAACAGGCGGTGGGGCCGATCCAGGTGATCGCCCGCCAGTGGTCCTGGGAGTTCATCTATCCGGACGGGGTGCGCAGCGCCGAGCTGCATCTGCCCGTGAACCGAGCGGCCCGCTTCGAACTGATCTCGATGGATGTGCTGCACGGCTTCTACATCCCCGCCTTCCGGCTCAAGCAGGATCTGATCCCCGGCAGCGTCATCGCCTACCGCCTCACCCCCACCAGGATCGGCCGCTACCGGCTGCGCGATTCGATGTTCAGCGGCGGCTATTTCTCCAGCAATCAGAGCCTGGTGGTGGTGGAGAGCGAGGACGACTACCAGGCCTGGCTGAAGCGCGCCGCCGCCGCACCGCTCGGCCCCAGCTGGAACGAGGCCGACGAGCTCTACAAGCGCCGCATCGCCCGCGGCGATCGCGGCTGGGCCGTGGTGCCACCGGCGCCGCCACCGCTGGTGAACATCGGCCTCGACCCGGCCAGCCCCCACGACGCCTGAAAACTCCGCCCTCCCGATCTCAGCCCGCCCCCTGCCCGCCATGACGCCCTCCGTGCCCTACGACCCGCGCATCCTGCGGGCACCCCATCCGGTGCCGGGGGCTCCGGACAACTGGCGGCGATTCTTCAGTTTCAACACCGATGCCAAGGTGATCGGCATTCAGTACATCGCCCTGGCGCTCTTCTACCTGCTGGTGGGCGGCCTGCTGGCGATGATCATGCGTGGCGAGCTGATCACCCCGGAGGCGGATCTGGTGGACCCCAGCGTCTACAACGGCCTCTACACCATGCACGGAACAGTGATGCTATTCCTGTTCCTCTTCCCGATCCTCAACGGGTTTAACAACCTGCTCATCCCTCCCATGATCGGCGCGCCCGACATGGCCTTTCCACGCCTCAACGCCCTCGCCTTCTGGCTGTTTCCGGTGTTCGGCGCCCTGCTGATGGCCAGCTTCTTCCTGCCGGGTGGGCCCTCCTCCTCGGGCTGGTGGGCCTACCCGCCGGTGAGCACCCAGAACCCGCTCGGCCATTTCGTCAACGGGCAGTTCGTCTGGATCCTGGCGGTGGCGCTTTCGGGCATCTCCTCGATCCTGGGGGCAATCAATTTTGTCACCACGATCGTGCGCATGCGCGCACCTGGCATGACCTGGTTCCGCATGCCGATCTTCTGCTGGACCGCCGCCGCTGCTCAGATCATCCAGCTGGTGGGCTTGCCGGTGCTCACCGGAGGGGCGGTGATGCTGCTGTTCGATCTGAGCTTCGGCACCTCCTTCTTCCAGCCGGAGGGAGGCGGGGATCCGATGTTGTATCAGCACTTCTTCTGGTTCTATTCGCACCCGGCGGTGTATGTGATGGTGCTGCCGGTGTTCGGCATCTTCTCGGAGCTGTTCCCCGTCTATTCGCGCAAGCCGCTGTTCGGCTATGAGCTGGTGGCGCTGGCCTCCTTCGGCATCACGCTTCTGAGCCTGATCGTGTGGGTGCATCACATGTTCTACAGCGGCACGCCGCAGTGGATGCGCAATCTGTTCATGGTCACCACGATGCTGATCGCGGTGCCAACCGGCATCAAGGTCTTCGCCTGGATCGCCACCCTCTGGCGCGGCAAGCTGCGACTCTCCACTCCGATGCTGTTCTGCCTCGGGGGCCTGGTGAACTTCATCTTCGCCGGCATCACCGGCATCATGCTGGCGACGGTGCCAGTGGACATCCACGTGGGCAACACCTACTTCGTGGTCGGTCACTTCCACTACGTGATCTTCAACACGATCACCTTCGGTGTGTTCGCCGCCATCTACCACTGGTTCCCGAAGTTCACCGGGAAGATGTACTACGAAGGCCTCGGCAAGCTGCACTTCGTACTCACCTTCATCGGCAGCACCCTCAACTTCCTGCCCATGCACTGGGCCGGCCTGATGGGCATGCCACGCCGGGTCGCCTCCTACGACCCGGAGTTCGCCGGTGCCAACGTGCTGGCCAGCCTCGGTGCCTTCCTGCTGGGGGTGGCGATGATCCCCTTCCTGCTCAATCTGGTGAGCTCGTGGGCGCGCGGCCCCAAGGCACCACCCAATCCCTGGCATGCGATCGGGCTGGAGTGGCTGCTGCCCTCACCGCCGCCTGTGGAGAACTTCGAGGACGACATCCCCACCGTGCTGAACCGCCCCTACGGCTACGGCCTCGATCGACCGCTGGTGGCCGATGAAGAGCGCTACATCCAACGCGCCCTGGAGGCCTGAACGATGGGCACGACTCCCCTTCCCACTCCGGTGGAGCACACCACCCACAGTCACTCTGCAGCGCACGGCGGTCACAATCTGACCGGAATGATCATCTTTCTGTGCTCAGAGAGTGTCATCTTTCTCGCCTTCTTCGCGGGCTATGCGGTGCTGAAGCTCTCGTCCCCCGTCTGGCTGCCCATCGGCGTGGAGGGCCTGGAGGTACGCAGCCCCCTGATCAACACGATCATCCTGGTGAGCAGCAGCTTCGTGGCCTACTTCGCCGAGCGGCAGCTGCAACGCGGCAGCCTCTGGGGCTTCCGCGCCCTGTGGCTGCTCACGATGGCGATGGGCGCCTACTTCGTCGCCGGCCAGGCGATCGAGTGGCGCGGCCTGGCCTTCTCCCTCCATGACGGCGTCTTCGGCGGCACCTTCTATCTGCTCACCGGCTTCCACGGCCTGCATGTGATCACCGGCATCCTGCTGATGGGATTGATGCTCGCCCGCTCCTTCCGGCCCGGCAATTACGAGGGCGGCGAAGCCGGCGTCACCTCGGTGTCCCTGTTCTGGCACTTCGTGGATGTGATCTGGATCATCCTGTTTGCCCTCATCTATCTCTGGCAGTAAGGCCGCCGCCATGATCTTCGACGACCAGCATTACGACGTCATCGTCATCGGCAGCGGCCCCGCCGGTGCCACTCTGCTGCGACCGCTGCTGGCTGCAGGGCTGAAGATTCTGTTGCTGGAGCGCGGTGAACCCCTGCCGCTGGCGGATCAGAACGTGGCCGATGTGGACCTGTTCCGCAAGGACCGCTACCACCCCGATGAACAGTGGTTCGGCCCCGACGGCGATCCCTTTGCGCCGCAGATGATCTATGCCCCGGGAGGCAACAGCAAGATCTGGGGCGGCGTGCTCGAGCGGATGCGCGAACGCGAATTCCATGGCCTGACGCTTCAGGAGGGCCCGACCCCCGACTGGGAACTGCGCTATGGCGATCTGGCTCCCTGGTACGAACGGGCCGAAGCCCTGTACCGGGTCCACGGCCGCGGCGGCGTCGACCCCACCGAACCGCCCCGCGGCGGCGACTATCCCCATGCGCCGAAACCGGTCGAGCCGTTTCTCGAAGAGCTGCGGCTGGGCCTGCAGCGCCAGCAGCTCCATCCCTACGACCTGCCGCTGAGCTGGTCGGAGTCCCCCGTCGATCCCAGCGGCGACGCCGAGCTGTTCGGCCTGGCGGACCTGAGCGCGCAACCCGACCTGACCCTCCGCTGCGGCGCCGAGGTGACGTCCCTGCACGTCAACCCCAGCGGCACGGCGGTGAAGGCTGTCGAGGCCCGCATCGACGGACAGAGCTGGCTGTTCCAGGCCCATCAGGTCGTCCTGGCGGCCGGTGCGATCAACAGCGCCGTGATCCTGCTGCGCTCCGCCAGCGACCGTCACCCCCACGGCCTGGCCAACGGCTCCGGCCAGGTGGGCCGCAACCTGATGAAGCCCCAGCTGACGGCGATCCTGCAGCGGGCGAGCGCGCCCAATTCCGGCCGCTTCGCGCCGGCCCTGGGAGTGACGGACTACTACTGGGGCGATAAAAACGTCGACTTCCCGCTCGGCTCGATCCGCAATGGCGGCGGCGTGCTGCAGGATCCGCTGTTCGCCGAGTCGCCACCACTGCTGTCGCTGGTCTCGCGGCTGCTGCCGGATGCCGCCCTCGAGTGGCTGGCCGACCGCTCGATCACCTGGTGGGCGATGAGCACGGTGCGGCCCGATCCGGAGAACCGGGTGACCCTGCGGGGCGAGCGCATCCAGATCACCTATCTGCCCAACAACCGCGAGGCCCACGACCGTCTGGTGTACCGCTGGCTGGACAGCCTCAAGACAACCGAGGACGATCCGCTCACCCGGGTGGTGCAACGGGCGCCGATCTACCCCCGCGGCGAGGCTCCCCTGTCGGTGATGGGCTTCGCCTGCGGCACCTGCCGCATGGGCAGCAACCCGGCCACCTCGGTGGTGGACCTGGAGGGCCGCAGTCACGAGATCGCCAACCTGACGATCGCCGACGCCGGCATCCTGCCCGGCTGTCCCGCCGTGGGGCCTGGTCTGACGTTGATCGCCAATGCCCTGCGCATCGCCGAGCGGCTGGTGCGGGAGCTGCGGCCATGAGCACGGGCCAGCCTCCTGAGGCGACCCCAGGCGTCGACGCCGGCGTCAACGAGGACGGCCCCTCGGAGCTGCGCCGGATCGCAGAGCGCGATGTGGGCCAGGTGGACTGGGGCCTGTGGGGCAGCTACCTGCCCGAACGCCAGTGGGGCACCGTGCGGGAGGACTACTCGGCCGATGGCGACGCCTGGACCTCCTTTCCCCACGATCACGCCCGCTCCCGCACCTACCGCTGGGGAGAGGACGGTCTGCTGGGAATCTGTGACCGCCACTGCCGGCTCTGTTTCTCGGTGGCGCTGTGGAACGGCGTCGATCCGATCCTCAAGGAACGCCCCTTCGGACTGAGTAATCCGGAGGGAAACCACGGCGAAGACATCAAGGATTACTACTACCACCTCGCCAACACGCCCACGCACAGCTTCATGCGGGGCCTTTATAAATATCCGCAGGGCCGCTTCCCGTACGAGCGGCTGGTGGCGGAAAACGCCAGCCGCGGCCGCAGTGAGCCGGAGTTCGAACTGGTGGATACCGGCATCTTCGCGGAAGATCGCTATTTCGACGTTCTTGTTGAAGTCGCCAAGGCCTCTGCCGAGGACCTGCTCATCCGCGTGCGCGCCATCAATCGCGGCCCCGATCCGGCGCCGCTGACCCTGCTGCCGACCCTGTGGCTGCGCAACACGTGGCGCTGGGGCTATCCCGATGAGCATGAGCTGCCGATGCAGCTGGAGGGAGACGTTGTGGCCACCGGCGAGCTGCCCCAACTGGGCGCCTACCGGATGCACTGCCGCGAGAGCGGCGAGTGGTGGTTCACCGACAACGAGACGAACACGCTGCGCCTCTGGAATCAGGCCAACGCCACCCCTTATCAGAAGGATGGCTTTCAGCGTCGGCTGATCGAAGGCGAACAGGGGGCGACGAACCCCCGCTGCAGCGGCACCAAGGCGGCGCGGGTGCTGAAACGCACCCTGGCCGCCGGCGAGGAGTGGGTGGTGGAGCTGCGGCTGCGCCGGGCCGATGCCGACGCCGGCGATCCCTTCAGCGCGGAGTTCGATCGGCTGTTCGCGCAGCGCGAGCAGGAATGGCGCGAGTATTTCGCCCATGTCACCCCTCACCTGGACAGCGATGGCCGGCTGGTTCACGACAGTGCCGCCGCCGGCCTGCTGTGGTGCAAGAAGTATTACGGCTGGAGTGTGCTGCGCTGGCTGGAGGGGGATCCGACGATGCCGGAGCCACCACGGGAACGGTGGCACAGCGAGAACGCCTACTGGAAGCGACTGCACTGCCACGCCATCATCTCCATGCCGGACAGCTGGGAATATCCCTATTTCTGTCAGTGGGATCTGATGTTCCACGCGGTGGCCTTCGCCATGATCGATCCCGCCACCGCCAAGCAGCAATGCATGCTGCTGCGCAGCCCCCACTTCACGGCACCGAACGCCCAGACGCCGGCCTACGAGTGGGCCCTCTCCGATCCGAATCCACCGATCGGCGCCTGGGCGGCGATGCGCATCTTCCAGATCGACCGCAAACAGACCGATCACGCTGATCTGCCCTTCCTGAGAGCGGCCCTGCGCAAGCTGATCCTGGAGTACGGCTGGTGGGCGAACCGCAACGACCGCAGCGGTGACAACGTCTTCGAGGGAGGCTTCCTCGGACTCGACAACATCGCCGTGTTCGATCGCCGCTTTCCACTCGCGGATGGCAGTCACATCGAACAGTGCGACGGCACCGCCTGGATGGCCTCGCTGAGCCTGAATCTGCTGCAGATGGCGGTGGAGCTGAGTCGGGAGGAGGAGGAGTACGCCGACATGTGCGAACGCTTCGTCGTTGACTATGTACAGCTGGCGATCAGCCTCAATGCGCCCTTGAAGAACGGTCGCACCTACCTCAACTGGGATGAGCAGGATGGCTTCTATTACGACGTCATCAAACGTCCCGATGGCAGCCACGACTATCTGCGCACCCGCTCCGTCAGCGGCCTGGTGCCACTGCTGGCCGTCGCCAGCTTTGATGTCGAAACGGTGCTGCGTCTGCCGATGCTGGATGTGCGCAGGACGCTGGCCTGGTTCTTCCACGAACGCACCAGCCCCACCTGGGTTGCCGAGAACCTGGGGATCTGGCACAACGACCGCCTGCTGTTCGCGCTGGTCCCGAAGGATCGGCTGGCGCGCATCTGCGAGCGCCTGTTCGACGAGACCGAATTTCTCTCTCCCTACGGCATCCGCTCCCTCTCCAAGGTGTACGGCGCCCATCCCTATACCTACACCGAAGGACACCAGAGCCAGACCCTCACCTACAGCCCCGCCGACAGCCCGGTGGCGATGTTCGGTGGCAACTCCAACTGGCGCGGGCCGGTCTGGATGCCGCTCAACTTCCTGCTGATTGAAGCGCTGCAGAAATTTGCCCATTTCTATGGCGACAGCTTCAAGGTGGAGTTCCCCACCCGCTCCGGCCACTGGATCAACCTCTGGGACGCTTCACTGGAGCTCGAGAAGCGTCTGGTGGCGCTGTTCCGGCGTGATCAGCAGGGCCGCCGCCCGTTCCTCGGGGACGTGGAGCTGTTCCAGAACGACCCCCACTGGCGCGATCTGCTGCAGTTCCATGAGTACTTCCATGGCGACAACGGAAGGGGCGTGGGCGCGTCGCACCAGACGGGCTGGACGGCGATGGTCTGCAAGCTGCTCACCCAGCTCTCCCAGTACAGCTGAATGATGCGGCCGTTCCGCCAATCGATCAGCCGTGTCAGGCCCGGTGCCGTTCCACCCGCGACCGGAGGCCCGGCCATCGGTCGGGTGCGGATCTGCCGGAGAGGAACGGACGGCCGCACCGCCCATGGCCCGGAGCGCCATGGAGACGGCAGGCATGGGATGACGAGGCCCACCAGGCCCGGCTGACCTCAGCCCGGAGCCTTCAGCCCGACACCCCCTCTGCGTTCAGGCGTCGTGCTCCAGACCGATCACCTCCCTCAAGCACGCCACTCCTGACATGACCGCCTCGCCCCTCGCCCCCGCCTTCACGCTCACCCCGACGCCCGATCCCTCACAACTTCAGGTGAGCAGCGGCGCCCATTTCGATGTGGTGATCATCGGCAGCGGCGCGGGTGGCGGCACCCTGGCCCGCCATCTGGCCGAAAGCAGCGATCTGACGGTGCTCGTCCTGGAGCGTGGCGACTGGCTGCCCCAGGAACCCCAGAACTGGGACGCCGAGGAGGTGATGCAGAAGGGCCGCTATGTCTCCAAGGATCTCTGGCTCGACAGGCACGGCAAGCCGTTCCAGCCCGGCAGCCATTACTTCGTGGGCGGCGCCACCAAGATGTACGGGGCAGCCCACTTCAGGCTGCGTCAGCGCGACTTCGAGGAGCTCGTCCACTTCGAGGGGACCTCGCCGGCCTGGCCAGTGCGCTACAGCGATTTCGAGCCCTGGTATCAGAAAGCGGAGGAGATGTATCACGTGCACGGCCTGCGCGGTGAGGATCCCACCGAACCGCCCTGCAGCGGGCCCTACCCGCATCCACCGATCAGCCACGAGCCGCGCATCCAGAAGCTGGTGGACGACCTGCGCAGCGCCGGCCTCCATCCGTTCCATGCTCCCAGCGGTGTGCAGCTCGATGAGAGCAACATGCCCTTCAGCCGCTGCCGCCGCTGCAACCGCTGCGATGGCTTCCCCTGCCTTGTGCACGCCAAGAGCGATGCCGAGGTGCTGGGCCTGCGGCCGGCCCTGGGCTCAAGTCGTGTGTCCCTGCTGACGCGGGCCCAGGTGCAGCGCCTGATCACCGATGAGAGCGGCCGCCAGGTGAAAGGCGTGGAGCTGATCCGCGATGGCGAACCGATGACGGTCAGTGGCGACATCGTCGTGGTGAGCTGCGGCGCGGCCAACAGCGCCCGTCTGCTGCTGCTGTCGGCCAACGACCGCCATCCCAACGGACTGGCCAACGGCTCCGATCAGGTGGGACGCAACTACATGTTCCACAACAGCAAGGCGATGGTGGCGCTGGCCCATGAGCCGAACACCACCGTGTTCCAGAAGACGATCTCACTCAACGACTGGTATTTCGGGGATGCCGACTTTGACTATCCGATGGGAAATATCCAGATGACCGGCAAGACCGACGGCACGATCATGAAGGGCTATGCCCCCCTGGAGACCTTCCTGATGCCGGGCTGGAGCATGGACAGGATTGCTGAACATGCCCTGGATTTCTGGATCTCCAGCGAGGATCTGCCCGCTCCGGAGAACCGCGTCACAGTCACGCGCGAAGGACAGATTCAGCTGAGCTACACCCCCAACAATCTCACCGCCTCCAAGCGGCTGGCAAACCGGCTGGAGGGAATGCTGGAGCGCCTCTATCTGCGCAACCATCTGGTGGAGCGCCAGTTCTACATCGCCAACAGCATGGGTATCGCCGCGGTGGGGCACCAGGCCGGCACCTGCCGCTTCGGCACCGATCCGGCGAGCTCGGTGCTCGATCTCAACTGCAAGGCGCACGAACTCGACAATCTCTATGTCGTCGACACCAGCTTCATGCCCAGCATCGGTGCTGTGAATCCCTCGCTCACCGCCATCGCCAATGCCCTGCGCGTCGGCACCCATCTCGTGGAGCGGCTGCAGGGCTGAGGCCGGCCTGCGGCCGGTTCGCACAGCCGATCACCCCGTCCAGCAGGTACCCCATGCGCCGCCGGGAGCAGCGCGGCGCCAGCGGGGCGAGTACAACTGCGACGCCAGCCGCTGCCGATCCGTGCGGTTCCTCCGCTCCGAGCGTCGTGCCAGCCCCGTGGCTTCCATTGAGATGCCAGGCCTGCCGGCCCGGGGGCAGCGGCGTCAAGCCTGCGCAGTGCTGGGCATGGGAGGGCTGCTGCTGTCCCTGGGACTCGCCGGAGCGGGGGCCCTGGCCTCGCCAGCTGCACAACGATCCACCAGGCAGCCGCTGACAGCCAGCGGCACCGGAAAGCCCACGCAGCCCGCCGCCGACGCGCCCAGCGCACCAGGAGATGGGAGCGACGCGCCTTCGGGATCCGTCGCGAAGGCAGACCCATCAGGCACCGGGAGCAGCAGCATCGCTCCCCCGGCAGCGGACCGGAGTGCCTCGGGCCAGGCGCCCCCTCCCACAGGCTGGCCCTCCCTGGCGGAGCTGCTGGCACTGCCGGAGTGGATGAACCTGACGCTGACGCTCAATGCGGCGCCGATCGCCAATCCGATCGGCGGTCGCACCTCCACAGCCAACTGGATGCAGCAGAACGAGCTCAACCTGGCCGTCGGCAGCGGCCTGGCACGAGAGCCCGCCCTCTGGCGCCATGAGCTGGATCACTGGCAGGCCCGGCTGCGGCTGGATGCCTTCAACGGTGATCCGGACTTCGGCAGTGCCATCGGCTCGCTGTTCGCACCCCAGTCCATCGCCTATCCAGCGGGGGTGTATCTGAGCAACGTCAGCCTGCAGCGCAGCAGCCGTGATCAATCGCTGCTGATCTCCGCCGGCTATCAGTCGATCGACCAGGACTTCCTGGTGATGCAGCCCTACACCGGCTACCTCTACTCGGGCTTCAACGACACCCTCAATCTCACCCTGCCCGGTCTGCCGATCACCCCCTACGCAGCACCCTCCCTGGTGCTGCACTGGCGAAGCCCCGGTTTCGGCAGCTGGAGCATCGGCGCCTACTGGCTGTCGGAGGAGACCGACCTGGCCGGCCTGCTCGGCGCTCCGACGGCTGTGCTGCCGGATCTGCGGGGTTCGCTGCAGGTGCTGCAGTGGAACCTGCCCCTCTGGAACCAGGCGGCCTGGCTCAGGGCTCCTCTCCAGCGGTCAGACGGGGAAGCAGTGCCCCGCAGGCTGGCGGCGCCGCTGCTGCAGCTGGGAGCCATCCGCAGCAACACCACCTTTCTCTCCACAGGTGAGTCCCGCACGGGCCCTGCCGTCCTGCGCAACCATGCGGTGTTCGGCGCACTCACCCTACCGGCGCGGTTACCGCTCGGGCTCGACAACCGCTTCTGGGGGGCACTGCAGTGGGGGCTCAATCCCGATCAGAACATCACACCGCTGTTCCTGGCCGGCGGCTGGCAGTGCCAGGGCCTCCTCCCCGACCGGCCGCTCGACGTGCTCTCGCTGGGGGTGGGCCGCACCGCCTTCAGCCCGCAGCTGCTGCCGCAGCTCAACTGGGCCGGTGCCGTGGAGCTCAACTACAGCTTCCAGCTCAACAATCGGCTGTCGCTGCAACCGGTCATGCAGTGGCTCCTGCGTCCCTCGGGTGATGGCACGGTGCCGGGGATCCTCACCACCGCCCTGCAGATCAACCTCCTCCTCTGAACGAAGACGCCTCACGGCGACATCCGAACACGCTCCGTTCAGGAACGCCGCTCGGCCAGCAGCTCCGCCAGGGCGTGATAGACGGGCCGCCTGAGCAGCAGACGGCCGCTGTAGGCCCCCAGCACCGCGGCCATCAGCAGCCCCGGCAGAAACTGCTGATCACCGGCAAGGCGCATCACGAACACCAGACTCATGGCGGGAAGCTGGGTGGCGCCCGCCAGCGCGGCCGCCATGCCCAGGGCCATCCCCAGGGCCCCCAGATCCAACGGCACCGACATCATCTGCCCGAGGATGGCGCCGAGGGCCAGGGCCGGATCGATCAGACCGCCCGGCACCGAGAC
This sequence comes from Synechococcus sp. CBW1004, assembly GCF_015840715.1. Classification (NCBI taxonomy): domain Bacteria; kingdom Bacillati; phylum Cyanobacteriota; class Cyanophyceae; order Synechococcales; family Synechococcaceae; genus Synechococcus; species Synechococcus sp. CBW1004. The sequence continues at coordinate 1,374,385 of NZ_CP060397.1, forward strand.
ACCCAGAGCAAGGGCCGGACCGATCAGACGCACCGGCAGTTCGATCCAGGGGGCATGCAGCTGCTGCGGGTCCTCGATCAGCTGGTGCATCAGCGTCTCGCCATCGCCGCCGCCGCTGCCGCCGCTCAGGAGCAGCAGGGCCGCCAGTACCAGCCCGAGCGACAGACCGGTGCGCAGGGGCCGGCGGCGGGCCAGGGGCGTCAGCCGGGCGGTGGCCATCACGATCAGGCGGGCGAACAGCCCCCCCAGCAGGCCGGCCGCGATGCCCAGCGGCACGGCCCAGAGCAGCTGCAAGGGCTCGGGAGGCATTTCCCGCAGCATTCCCAGGGCGAATTCCCCCTGACCGCCCAGATTGCTGATGCCGGCGGCGCACACGGAGACGAGCAGGCCCGGCCAGATCAGACCGGCGCCGAACCGACCGGTGAGCTCCTCGGCCAGGAACACCACCCCCATGAAGGGGGTATCGAAACCGCCGGCCAGTCCCGCGGCCCCGGCCACTGCCACCACGTCTCCGCTGGAGAGGCCCTGGAGCAGGCGCGGCCAGCGTCGGCGCAGGGCCTGCGTCACCGCGGCCCCCACCTGCACCACCGGACCCTCACGGCCCAGGGGGAACAGGGCCAGGCTGGCCACGGACCACAGCACCAGCCGCTGCAGGGTGGGGCGGGGACTGAGCAGGGCCTCGGAGCGGGCCGGATCCTCCACCACCGCCATCGTCTGGGGGATGCCGGAGCCGGACCCCTCGCGCCACAGCCCTGCCTGCAGCCAGAGCAGCAGGGGCATCACCAGCACCGGCGCCAGCGCCATCAGCACGGTGATCACCGTCCAGCGGCCGCCGAAGGCCGGCAGGTGCTGCAACAGCTGATCCTGGGCCCGATCGAGCAGGTTGAGCGGCCAGCACGCCAGGCCCACCGCCACCCCGAGCAGGGCCAGGGGCAGCAGCTGCTGCAGGCCCCTGCGCAGGACGGAGGAGGGCGGCGTCATGCGGGGGGTTGCGGCAGCTGCGGCGCATCATGGGCGCCGACCGCCGATTCGGCCGGGGCCATCTCCCGACACGCACAGGGCTGCTGATGGGGCTGCGCCAGTTCGGCCGGCTGGCCCAGCCCTGACCCCGCAGCGCCGGAGGCTGGGCTGGCAACGGATTCAGCCCAGAGCCGGCGGAACGTCGAGGGCCCCGCAACCGGCGGCGGCGATGGCGCTGTCCACCTCGGGCGTCATCCCCGACACGCCGATCGCCCCGAGGCAGTGGCCATCCAGCACAAGCGGGAGCCCTCCCGCCATGGCGGCAGCTGGCGGACCCAGGAGCTCCGCCAGCTGCAGCAGGGCCGGCCGCTCGGCATTGATCGCCTGCTCGAGCGCTGCGGTGGGCTTGGCGTTGAGGGCGGCCATGCGGGCCTTGGCCGGGGCGGCGGCGCCGCTGGCGGGGCTGGCACCATCAGCACGCTCCAGCAGCAGCGGATGGCCGCCGCCATCCACCACCGCCACGCTGACGATGGCGTTGCGGCTGCGGGCCTCGGCCCAGGCGGTCTGCACCAGTCGGCGGGCATCAGCCAGTTCGAGCGCGGGAATGCTGCGCATCGGATCGACCTCAGCCCCAGACGATGGTCATCAGCCAGAGGTGCCCCTCCAGCTCGACGCCGGCGGCGGCGGCGGCCAGCTCCTCCTCACTCAACCGCAGGGTGGCCTCCGCCTGGTGGCGCACCAGGTCGACACCGGTGAAGGAGAAGCCCAGCGAGGCGCCCAGAGCGGCGATCGCGTCGAGATTGGGGCAGGCGCTGAGCTGCCGCAGCAGAGCGGGTTCTCCCTTGGCCATCGCCAGGAAGCTCTCAAGCTGGGGATTGGCCATTGGGGGATCAGAGAAGGGTTGGGCGAAGCGCTGCCTGGACGAGGCGGGTTGGAGGGATGCGGATCAGCCGATGCACGGCCCCCCGCTCGCGTCGTCCCGCGCGCGGGAGGGCGGTATCAGCTCAGCGGTCTGTGGCGCCACGGGTGTTGGTGAACAGGGCGTAGAGCGCCGTGGAGGCGCACAGGAAAAGGCGGCTGCCGAAGCGATCGCCGAAGCAGAGGTTCGACACCCGATGGGGCACCAGCACCTTGCCAAGCAGGACGCCCTCCGGGCTGAGGCAGTGCACACCATCGGCGGCACCGCACCAGAGATTGCCGTGCTCATCGACGCGGAAGCCATCGGCCCAGCCGGGGCTGATGCGGGCGAACTCCTCACCGCCGCTGAGGCTGAAGCCGTCGTCACCCACCACGAAGCGGCGGATGCACTGGCGTGGCTCGGCCACGCCCGGGGCTCCGGATTCGGCCACGTAGAGCAGGCGCTCATCGGGGGAGAAGGCCAGGCCGTTCGGACCGTCGAAATCCGTGGCCACCGCCTCCGCCACGCCGGTGTCAGGGTCGAGGCGGTAGAGGGCCGGCGGCTGCTCGGAGGTCTGGCGACCGCCCTCGTAGTCGTTGAGCAGGCCGTAGAGGGGATCGCTGAACCAGATCGACCCGTCGCGCTTCACCACCACGTCATTGGGGGCGTTGAGACGCTGACCGCGGGCGCGATCGACCAGCACGGTGCTGCTGCCATCGTGCTCGAGGCGGGTGAGACAGCGGCTGCGGTGATGGCACTGGATCAGGCGACCCTGAAGATCCCGGGTCTGGCCATTGGCGAAGTCGGACGGCTGACGGAAGACGGTGACGCCGTGCTGCTCGCTCCAGCGCAGGGTGCGATTGTTCGGGATATCGCTGAACAGCAGGCAGTGGTGGTCGCCGAACCACACGGGACCCTCGAGCCAGCGGAACCCCTCGGCGAGCAGCTCCAGTTCGGCGTTGAAGAGCACCAGATCGGCAAAGCGCGGATCGATGCACGCGATGCAGGCGGGGAGAGGGGCCATCGCGCTCAGGAGAAGGCACCGGGAAGAGCACCGCTCCAGGCGTCATCGTTGCGCTGGATGATCAGCTGCAGGCAGGGCTGATCACCCACCTGAGCGGAAAGATGCCCCCAGCGTCCGTCTTCAAGGCGACGACAGCCCTGGTCACCACCAAAGCTGAACGCTCCTGGTCCGAAGATGTGGCGCTCCCCATCCATGCTTTCGACGAACCAGGCTCCGCTGAGCACAAAGATCCACTTGGGGACTCGGTTTTCGTGCCACTCACCCACCCAGCCAACCGGCAGCGACGTCAGGAAGCTGTTGCCCTCATCGATCAGGGAGGCGCTCCACTGAGCGGCCACCTGCGGATTGAGGGGAGCGGATGTGAAGGCCTTGAAAGCGCAGAGCGTCTGGTGGCTGATTCCCTCGCTGTCCGTCCAGAGATGCCAGTAACTCAGACGCGGCGCTGCCAGTGGAGATGGGGTCACGACGCCGACGGCGAAGCGGATCGACCTGAACCGTAAACAGATCTGCCTCGATGTCATCCCGCCGCCGGCCCGGCAGTGCCGGATGCTGACCCTGGCGACGGCTGTGGCCAACATCGCAGCAGAGGCCGGCGTTCCCACCGAGGGGGCGCGAGCTCCGGAGGCGTCCATGGCATGCAGCAACCCCACGGCTGATTCCGCAGCGGCCCCGGTCGGCGAACCGCGGCACAGCCACAGCTCGCCGCTGGGGGCGACGCTGCGCGACGGCGGCGCCAACTTCAGCATCGACGCCCGCGACGCCGAGCGGGTGGAGCTGTGCCTGTTCGATCGGGCCGATGATGCCACCCCGACCCGGGTGATCCCCCTCGAAGGCGGCAACCGCCGCATCCACCACTACTGGCACACCCATGTGACGGGTCTGGAGGCGGGGCAGCTCTATGGCTACCGGGTGGAGGGCCCCTGGGATCCCGCGGCCGGTCACCGCTTCGATGGCCGCAATCTGCTGCTCGACCCCTACGGCCTGGCGCTGGCGATGCCGCCCGGCTACGAGCGCGGTACAGACGGCCGCTGCTGCCAGGGGGGCTGGCAGCACGCGATGAAGAGCGTGGTGGCCGATCCCCACGCCTTCGACTGGGAGGGCGACCAGCCGCTGCAACGGGCGGCCCGCGAGACGGTGATCTACGAGCTGCATGTGCGCGGCTTCACCATCGATCCCAGCTCCGGTGTGCCCTCTGCCCGGGCCGGCACCTACCTGGGCCTGATCGACACGATCCCCTATCTGCAGGATCTGGGCGTGACGGCGGTGGAGCTGCTGCCGGTGTTCCAGTTCGACCCGCAGGATGCGCCGCCGGGGCACACGAATTACTGGGGCTATCAGCCGATTTCCTTTCTGGTGCCGCACCACGGCTATGCGGTCAGTGACGATCCGTTAGCGGTGCTCGATGAGTTCCGCACGATGGTGAAAGCCTTCCACAAGGCGGGCCTGGAGGTGATCCTCGATGTGGTGTTCAATCACACCGCCGAGGGTGGCACAGGCGGGCCGAGCTTCTGCTTCCGCGGCCTGGGCAACCGCACCTATTACCTGCTCGAAGGTGACAGCGGCACCAATGTGGATGACACCGGCTGCGGCAACACCTTCAACGCCAACCAGGCGGTGGTGCGGCGCCTGATCCGCCACAGCCTGCGCTACTGGGTGCAGCACATGCATGTCGATGGCTTTCGCTTCGATCTGGCCTCGGTGCTGGCTCGCGATGAACAGGGCCAGCCGACGCCGCTGCCGCCGATTCTGTGGGACATCGACAGCGATCCGGTGCTGGCGGGCACCAAGCTGATCGCCGAAGCCTGGGATGCCGCCGGCCTGTATCAGGTGGGCAGCTTCGTGGGGGACAACTGGCAGGAATGGAACGGCCGCTTCCGCGATGACGTGCGTCAGTTCCTCAAGGGCGATGAGGGCAAGGTGCGGACCGTGACCCAGAGGCTGATCGGCAGCCCCGACATCTATGCAGGCGATGGGCGCGAAGCCGAGCAGAGAGTCAACTTCATCACCTGCCACGACGGCTTCACCCTGGCCGATCTGGTGGCCTACAACGGCAAGCACAACGAGGCCAACGGCGAGAACAACCGCGACGGCAGCGATGACAACAACAGCTGGAACTGTGGGGTCGAGGGACCGACGCAGGATCCACAGGTGCTGGCGCTCAGGCAGCGGCAGACCCGTAACTTCCTGGCCTTTCTGCTGCTGTCCAGCGGCACCCCGATGCTGAGCATGGGGGATGAGGTGGGGCGCAGCCAGCAGGGCAACAACAATGCCTACTGCCAGGACAATGCCATCAGCTGGTTCGACTGGAGCCTGCTGGAGAGCCATGGCGACCTGCACCGCTTCGTGAAGCTGCTGCTCGCCTATCGCCTCTGCCGCGATGTGGTGGTCGATGGGCAGGCCCTCAGCCTTCAGTGAGGACCTGGCGCGCACCGAGATCCACTGGCATGGCATCGAACCCCACCAACCGGACTGGAGCGACAGCTCCCACTCCTTTGCGGTGACGATCAGCGGCGTGTCACGGCGCTACCGCCTGCACGCCATGGTGAATGCCTGGTGGGAACCGCTCACCTTTCACCTGCCACCGGCCGATGGCGCCGAAGCCTGCTGGTGCCGCTGGATCGACACGGCCAGATCGAGCCCCGAGGACATCATCGCCTGGCCGGATCTGCAGCCCTTCGAGCCGATGCAGTGCACGGTGGAGCCCCGCAGCCTGGTGGTGCTGATCAAGCGGCTGCGGGTGGAGGTGACCTGTGAGCGGCGGGAGTGAAGCTCCTCCTCACAGCCCGGGGCTGCTCTGCATGATGCCGCCGTCGACGAACAGGGTGGTGGCGGTGATGTAGCTGGCGAAATCACTGGCGAGGAAGGCCACCACTGAGGCGATCTCATCAGGGCTGGCCATGTGACCCAGGGGGATGGCGGCGTTGAGCTTGGCCAGCAACTCCGGGTTGTTCATCGTCACATCGTTGATCGGGGTGGCGACAGCGCCCGGACCCACATTCACCATGTGGATGCCGTTCTTGGCCAGCTCCAGCCCGGCGGTGCGCGTCATCATCCGCATGCCACCCTTGGAGAGGCAATAGACCGTGTTATCGGGCATCGGCCAGTCCTCATGCACCGAGGAGATGTTGATGATGCGCCCCTTGATGTCCTTGGCGATCATGTCCTTGGCCACGTACTGGGTGGCGAAGAAGGCCGCCTTGAGGTTCACATCCATCACCATGTCGTACTGCTCGGGTGTGGTGTCGAGCAGTGAGGTGCGGGTCTCGAGGCCGGCGTTGTTGACGAGCACATCGATGCGGCCGAAGTGCTCGATCGTCTGCTGCACCATGCGCTCCAGCTGATCGGGCTTGCCGATGTCGGCCTGCACACCGAACGCCTGACCACCGGCCTGGGTGATGGCGGCGACCATCGCCTCGGTGGCCTCAGGGTGGGAGCGGTAGTTGATCGCCACAGCGGCACCACGGCTGGCCATCACCTCAGCGATCGATTTGCCGATGCCGCTGTTGGCACCGGTGATCAGAGCGACCTTGCCTCTCAGCAGCGTTTCAAGAGACGTCACGGTCATGAAGGAGGTGGGAGCAGGCGTGCGAAGAAGCGACGAACCGACACCCCCGGGATCGCGCAGGCCCGACGGGGGTTCCGGGCAACGCTAGGCAGCGCCTTGCGAGCGCGCCACAGCGAAGAGAGGAATCCACCTGGAGATCGCCGCCCCGAGCGATCCGACACCGCAACAGGCGGACGGCCATGGCCAGGCCTGACGGTTGGCGAGCACCGCAACCGCGCGGCCTCGGGGCCGGACAACGACAACGGCTGTGACGGGACCTCTCGAGCAGGCGGGGCTCCCGCTCTGACAGGCTCACGCTCTGACAACCGTCGCCGCGGCCGGTACGGTCCGGGAAGGCCCGCAGCCAACCTTCCCCAGAGGCGCGTCGATGGATCTCCCCCACATCCACTGCGTCGGCTTCACCTGCGGCGACGCCGAAGCCCTCGCCGCCTGGTATGGCCGCGCCTTCGGCTTCCGCGTGCGCGAGCAACGCGATCACGACGTCGATGCCGTCTGCGGTCTGGTGGGCCTGCCGGGCGCCCGGCTGCGGCGGCTGAGCCTGCAGCTGGGTGAGGAGCAGCTGGAGCTCCATCAGGTGCTTGATCCAGGCCCGCACCGCACCGGCCGGCCCGTGCGGGCGGACTCGCGCAGCAACGACCTCTGGTTCCAGCACATCTGTCTGGTGACCACCGATCTTCAGGGCGTAGCGGCGCCAATCGAGAAGCAGATTCACGCCGGAGCCCTGCAGCCGATCTCCAGCGCCCCTCAGCGCCTGCCGGACTGGAACACCGCCGCCGGCATCGTCGCGTTCAAGTTCCACGATCCCGACGGCCATCCGCTCGAGCTGCTCCAGTTCCCACCGGAGAAGGGCGACGCCCGCTGGCATCAGCCGAGCGAGGCGGCGGTGCTGGGCCTCGATCACAGCGCCATCGGCATCAGCGATCCGGAGCGCAGCCGACGCTTCTACGGCGAGCTGCTGGGGCTGAGCCACGGGGGTGGCGGCACCAACAGCGGCCCCGAGCAGGACAGGCTCGATGGTCTGCAGGGCACCCGGGTGCAGATCGACGCCTGGAGGCCGCCGCAGGGTATGGGGATCGAATCGCTCGCTTACCGCGCACCCGGCGGCGGCAGGCCCCAGCCGGCGGATCACGGCTTCCAGGATCTGAGCCACTGGCAGCTGCGGCTGGAAGTGAACGATCTGGAGGACATCGCCGCCCGCGCCGGGGGCTGTGGGGGAACCCTGATCTCACCAGGCGTGATCACCCTGGGGGAGAGCCTGCCGCCCTGGCGCCTCGGCCTGCAGCTGGCCGATCCCGACGGACACCGGCTGCAGGTGGTGAGCCGCTGAACCTCAGGCGCACAGGTTCGACCGATCCGGTCAGCAGATGGACTCGGGTCATGGCGCCGCCTGGCAACACCCTTAGGCTGCAACCAACTGCATCGCAAACGCCATGGATGTAACGGTGGTCGAGCTGCTGATTCCAGCACATCCCTCCACGCTGGCCCAGGCGATGTTGCTGCTGCTGCGAGTGTTCGTCGGGATCTGCTTCATCCGCCACGGCTGGCCAAAGCTGCGCAACCTCTCCACCTGGGCGGAGGCGATGAAAACCCCGAAATGGCTCTGTTTTCTCTCGGCCTTCTCGATGTGGGGAGCGGGCATCGCGCTGATTCCGGGACTGCTGACCCCCCTGGCCGCCCTGGCGATCCTTGTGTCGATGCTGTATGCGGCCGTGCTGGAGATCAGTCAGGGACTGCCATTCATCGCCCCGGATCCTTATCAGATTCCAGCCGGTGATTACGTGGGGCCCAATGGCATCGGCGATCCACCCAGCTGGGAGAAGGCGGCTATGTATGTGGTGATGTGCCTGGTGCTGATCGGTTGCGGCGGTGGCCTCTTCTCACTGGACAACCTGCTGCTCGCCGATCTGCTCATGAACCTCTGATGGACTGCGCCCCCCTGATGACAAGGGGGGCGTGATGCCCATGCGGGTGGATCAGCGCGGCACGCCGTTGTAGATCACCTGCACGACGCTGCGCCCATCCGGGGCGATCAGCAGCTCGGTCTCCAGAGTGGGGGGAATGTTCAGCACCTGCCAGCCGGGAGGCCCTCCGAGAAAGCGGAACAGAAAGCCCTGCTCGTTGCTCTCCACCAGACAGGGGTTCTCCGGCGCCGAGGTGGTGAACATGCAGGCGGCCGGGCGATACACCGTCAACCCACCATTGAGACTCACCCCGGTGTTGCGCGCCAGATTGAGAGCGCGGACCGCATTGAAGGGGACGCCACCCTGCTGAGCCCACACCGGCAGGCTCACCAGCAGCAGCGAGCCGCAGCCCAGCAACAGGTTGGTGACATGGCGGCGGGAGCCGGACAGACGTCGGTGGAGAGAACGCGGCAGCTGCATTGGAGGCGCGTGGTCGAAGCGACTCAGTATCGCCTGAGCGCATGGGAATTTCAGCCCGCCGCCACAGGCGGCTCCACAGGGGCGGGGGTCTCCGATTCCACCCGTTCGAGCCCCACCTCCACATTCATGTGCTGATCCGGCCGGCCGGTGATCAGCAGCGAGGCGCGCTCGCCGACGGCAATGTTCCACATCCACTTCACCAGCAGGCTGAGACGGTTCTCCATCGCCGGCATGAAGGCCAGGTGGGCCAGGCCCCACAGCAGCCAGCCCACGGCGCCCGACACCCGCCAGCCGCGCAGATCGGCCACGGCATACCAGCGACCGATCACCGCCATGCTGCCGAAATCCAGCCAGCGGAACGGTGCCTGCTGCGTGCGGCCCTGCACTCCGGCCAGGATGTCACGGGCAACCCAGTCGCCCATCTGCACCGCCGGCCCGGCCATGCCTGGGAGGGGTTTGCCGTCGGTGGTGTGGCTGTAGGAGCAGAGATCACCGATGACGCGGATCTCCGGATGGCCCGGGATCGAGAAATCGGGCTCCACCACCACCCGGCCGCCGCGGTCCGCAATGCAGCCGGTGCGCTCCGCCAGCAGCTTGCCCAGGTGGGAAGCCCTCACCCCGGCGGTCCAGCAGATCGTGGCCGCCTCGATCACCTGCGTCTGCGGTTCCGAGCCCTCCGGCCCCTTGAAGCTGATCGTCACCTTGCCGTTCTCGATCGCCTGCACCCGGCCACCGAGCACCAGCTCGACTCCGCGGGAGCGCAGGAACCCCTCAGCCGCCGCCGAGAGGCTCGGATGCATGGCCCGCAGCAGCCGATCGCCGGGATCCACCAGCACGATGCGGCTGTCGGCGGGATCCACCTGGCGGAAAAAGCGGCTGAGGCTCTTCTGGGTGAGATCACTCAGGGAACCGGCCAGCTCACAGCCGGAGGGGCCACCACCGATCACCACCACCGACTGCAGGAAGCGACGCCGTTCGCGATCCGGTGTCTGCTCGGCCTCCTCGATCGCCGACAGCAGCCGGCGGCGGATCTCATCGGCATGCTCGAGGATCTTCATCGGCGGCGCCTCGGCGCGCCAGTTCTCATGGCCGAAGTAACTGCTGCCTGATCCGGTGGCCAGAATCAGATGGTCGTAGCGATAGCGGCGATCGTTGAACACCAGCTCACGGTTGGCGGGATCGAGATCGACGACCTCACCAAGCAGCACCTGCACGTTGGTGGCCTTCTCGAGAAGACTCCGCAGCGGCGTGGCCACATCCGCCTCCGCCACCAGACCGGTGGCGACCTGATAGAGCAGCGGCTGAAACAGGTTGAAATTGCGCTTATCGATCAACGTCACCCGCACCGGTTGTCCAGCGAGGGCACTGGCTGCCTTGACCCCGGCGAACCCACCCCCCACGATCACGACATGGGGCCAGGCCGCCATGGCCTCGAACGGCGGCGGGAGTTCGAGGAAGAAACGCTCCCTGACCATGGCGGCGTGTCCGTCGGTGTGGCCGTACGGTATCGAGGACAGCCGTTGAGCACAGCCAGCCGTCCTGAGATCCGGAACGGTGGGGATCAGAGCCCGCTGCGTCGCAGGGATGCCGCCACAGAGCAGCCGCTCCCCGGCTCAGTGAACAGCCTGGAGGTTCATTCGCGGCAAGGTTGCCACCGCCGAAATCGGGCGATCCTGATCCTCCCGAAGCTGAGCCATGGCCGCTGCGGTGGCGGCGGGGCAGTCCCCGTCTCCATGACGGCCAACGCAGAACTGCGTGGAGGTGTCGTGAGGGATGGTCACCGGCTGGGTGAGCATATAACCACGGCCATAGATATTGCGGATCAGTTCATTGGCACTGGATCCTGCGGCGAGACGATTGCGCAATCCATGAATCGCGCGCGCCAGGCTCACATCGCTGACATCGCTCCGCCCCCAGACATTGATGACGATGCGCTCCTTGTCCAGCACCTGCTGGGGATGGGAGCACAGATACGACAGCAGACGCAGCTGAAGAGGTGACAGCGGCACGAGCGTGTCATCGATCCACAGACTTTCGTTGTCCTTCACGCTGAAGGGACCGAAGCGGTACGTGACCATGGGTCTATACCGACCGAAGGATTCTTGAATAATCGACGCAGGAAACCGCCTCTGTCCATACTCAGAACTGAGTAGCGGATCTGCTGCAGGCCACAGCCCGCCCGCCGCCTGAGTGGAACGCTCCTACGCAGAGGCGGCGGAGCCCAGGTAGGAGGCGCGCAGCTCCGCATCCTCCAGCAGCATCCGGGCCGGACCCTGCAGGCGAATCGCTCCCCCCTCCAGCACCACACCCCGATCGGCGATCGCCAGCGCGGCGCTGGCGTTCTGTTCGACCAGCAGCATCGAGAGGCCCTCCCGGTGCAGGGCGGCCAGGGCCGCCATCAGCTCAGCGACCAGCTTCGGCGCCAGGCCCAGACTCGGTTCATCCAGCAGCAGCAGGCGCGGCCGGGCCATCAGAGCGCGGGCGATCGCCAGCATCTGCTGCTCTCCCCCCGACAGGCTGCCCGCCAGCTGCTGACGCCGCTCGGCCAGCCGAGGGAACAGGGCATAACAACGATCACGATCGGCGGTGATGGCGGCCCGATCGCGGCGCAGCCAGGCCCCCAGGTCCAGATTGGCGGCGACGCTCTGGCGCGCCAGCACCCGGCGTCCTTCCGGGCAGTGGACGATGCCCAGGCGCACCGTGGCCTCGGTGCGCAGCCGCGCCAGATCGCGTCCGCACCAGTGGAGGCTGCCGGCCGAGGGGTCCACCAGCCGCGAGATCGCCCGCAGCGTGGTGGTCTTGCCGGCACCGTTGGCCCCCAGCAACGCCACCAGCTCTCCCTGGCGGAGGCACAGATCCAGACCCCGCACCGCCGGGATGGCGCCGTAGTGCACCGTCAGCCGCCTCAGCTCCAGCAGCGGCGGGACCGGAGCATCCGGAGATGCAACAGGAGTGCTGCGGACGACGCTCATGCGGTGCCCCCCAGATAGGCCTCGACCACCCTGGGATCGCTGCGCACCGCGTCGGGAACCCCCAGGGCGATGCGCCGGCCGAAGTTGAGCACGGCGATGCGGTCGCACAGACCCATCACCAGCGGCACGTGATGCTCGATCAACAGGATCGTCAGCGCGAAACGCTCGCGCAGGCGCCGGATCAGATCGGTGAGATCGTCCTTTTCGGCGGGGTTCATGCCGGCGGCCGGCTCATCGAGCAGCAGCAACCGCGGCCCTGTGGCCAGAGCCCGTGCGATCTCCAGACGCCGACGCTCGCCATAGGACAGGGACCCGGCCGGCCGCGCCGTCACATCGGCCAGCTCCACCAGTTCGAGCAGCTCGGCCACCTGGCGCCGTCGGGCGCCCCAGCCGGCTCCGGCCTGCGGTTGGCGCAGCCGCTGCTGCAGGCCCACCTCGACGTTCTCCCCGACGCTGAGACTCTCGAACAGACGCAGGTTCTGAAAGGTGCGGGCGATGCCGAGACGGTTGATGCCATGGGGCTCGAGCCCATCGAGGCGGCATCCCGCCAGGCGGAGGCGGCCGGCGCTGGCCGTCGTCACGCCGGAGAGGGCATTGAAGAGGGTCGTCTTACCAGCGCCGTTCGGGCCGATCAGCCCGAAGATCTCGCCTTCGTGGACGCTCAGGCTCACCTGATCCAGGGCTGTGAGGCCACCGAAGCGGCAGGTGAGTCCGTCCACCTCCAGCAGCGGTTCGGCAGGGGTGGCGTTCAGGAGGCTCATCGTGCTGCCCCCCGCCCCAGGGAACCGAGGCGCTCGAGCAGCGCCGGCGTGATCAGCCCCTGCGGCGCCAGCACCGGTCCCAGCAGGATCACCAGACCGAACAGCACCAGGCGTGCGTCACCCACCGGTCGCAGCAGCTCCGGCAGAGCGGTGAGCAGCAGACCACCGAACACCGGCCCCAGCCAGGTGCGCGATCCCCCCAGGATCACGAACGCGAGGGTGGCGACACTGGCGTCAAAGGTGCCCTGGCGGGCATTCCAGGTGTTGAGGAAATGGGCCGCCAGCACGCCGGTGGCGCCGGCAAGCACGGCGCTGAGCACGAAGGCTCTGAGCTTCACCTGGGTGGTGTCGATGCCGAGGCACTCGGCGGCCAGCTCGTCATCGCGGATCGCGGCCATCGCCTGCCCCAGCGGCAGGGCTTCGAGGCGCTGACAGAACCAGCCGGCCAGAGTCAGCAGCCCCAGCACCGGGAGCAGATAGCCGCTGGCTTCGGCGAAGGGCTGGGGAATGCCGAAGATGCCGACGGCACCGCCGGTGAACGGCAGGTTGAGGATCGCCACCCGCACGATCTCCACCAGAGCGATGGTGGCGATCGCCAGATAGATCCCCCGCAGCCGCAGCACCAGGCCCCCCAGCAGGGCGGCCAGCACGCCGGCGAGCAACCCGCCCAGCAACAGCTCCAGCAGCAGCGACAGGACTGGGAGGGAGCCGTCCACCCCGCCCCCGAGCAGCGCCCAGCGGGTGGACAGCAGCGCCGCGAGGGTGCCACCGATGGCGTAGAAGGCTGGCGTCGCCAGTGACAGCTGCCCCGCCGCCAGCGGCAGGTAGACCGACAGCCCGAGCAGGGCTCCCAGCAGCATCTGCACGAGCAGGCCGTTGTCGATCACGGGGTGCCGCCTCTCATCGCGCCCAGTCTGTCCACTACACCTTGTCCACCTGAACGCGGCCGAGCAGGCCCCCTGGCCGCAGCAGCAGCACCCCGAACAGGATCGCGAAAGCGAGAGCATCGCGCCAGCCGGAGGCATCGGCCGGCACCAGCGCCTCGGCCAGGCCCATCAGCAGACCGCCGGCGATGGCGCCGGGCACGCTGCCGAGCCCGCCGAGCACCAGCACCGCCAGGCCCTTGAGGCCGTAGCTGATGCCGAAGTAGGGGCCGGTGAGGCTGACGCTGAGGCCCACCAGGCCGCCACCCAGGCCTGCGAGCACACCGCTCAACGCGAAAGCCAGCCGCACCATCGCGTCGCTGTCGATGCCCAGGAGCCGGGCCGTGGTGAAGTCCTCGGCGACGGCCCGCAGCGCCTTGCCGCCCCGGCTGCGCTCCAGCCAGAGGCTGAGCAGCAGAACCGCCCCGGCACAGATGGCCAGCAGCAGCAGCTGGATCGTGCGGATGCGGGCACCACCGAGCATGACCATGTCGGGCAGACCGGCCAGCGCCCCCGCACCGTCGGGGAAGGCATAGCCCTCGGCGCCCATCAGGATCTGGAGCAGGTTCACCAGCACCACGCCGGCTCCCAGGCTGGTGATCAGCGACTGCAGCGGTTCGGCACCGCGGCGCCGCAGCGGCGCGAAGGCCACACGCTCCACCAGCAGCGAGGCCAGGGCCGTGAGCAGCGCCGCCAGCAGCAGGGCCAGCCCGAAGGGCAGGGCCACCGGCAGACCGAGGCCGGGCCAGGCGCCGTTGACGCCGATGCGGCCGCCCATCAGCAGATAGGTGGCGTAACCACCCAGGCTGAACAGGGCGCCCTGGGCGAAGTTGATCACGCCCAGCACCGAGAAGACCAGCGTGTAACCCAGAGCCACCAGGGCATAGACACCCCCGCTGGCAACGCCGTTGAGCAGGGTCTGCAGGAGTGACTCCATCATCCGCCGCCCTCCTCGAGCGAGCGCTCACGCACCAACGTGAACTTGCCATCCCGGCCGCCGGGGCCCATGCGCACCTCCGCGACGAAGAAGCGCCCCTGGATCACCTCCCCCTCCGGGCTGAACCGGATCGGACCCAGCGGCGTGTCGTAGCGGCCGGACAGCAGTTCGGTCATCAGCCGCCGGCGCGCCTCCGCCAGGCTGACACCCTGCAGACCGCCGCCGCGCTGCAGGCGCTGGATCGCCTCGAACAGCACCTGATACGCCGTCCAGGCCTGGGCCGTCAGCTGGGACGGCGGCGCCTCCCCCTTGCTGCGGCGATGCAGGGCGAGGAAAGCGCGGTTGATCGGCGTGTCGAGATCGGGGCTGTAGGCCTGGGCGATGAGGATGCCGTCGCACCAGCGCTGACAGATCGGATAGATGTTGGGCGTGTTGAGACCGTTGCCGACCACGATCTGGCCGCGATAGCCGAGTTCGCGCAGCTGGCGGATCAGGTTGCCGCCATCCACCGCCTGCGCCGAGATCACCACCAGCTGAGGGCGCAGCGGCAGCACCGCGGTGATGGCACTCTGGAAATCGTTCTGACCCAGCTGGGTGCGCTGCACGCTCACCGGCCTGAGGCCCTTCGCCGTCAGGGCCTTCTGGAAGATCGCCACCTCGGCGGTGCTGTAGGCGTCGTCCTGGGCATAGAAGACCGCCACCCGGCTGAGCCCCGGATCGCGCTGCAGGGCCTCCTCGATCGACAGGGGGGCGATCACCGAGCTCTGGGCGGAGACGCGGCTGATGAAGTGGCCGATCTGGGGAATCCCCTTCGCGGTGTTGGAGGGGGCCACCACCGGCACCCCACGCCGCTGGGCGATCGGATCGGCGGCGAAGGCCTGCTGCGAGAGGGTGGGGCCGATCAGCGCCACCACGCCCCGCCGGAGCATCAGGTTGAAGGCGGCGATCGCGCTCTGCTCGTCGGAGGCGCCGTCCTCCAGGCTCAGCAGCACGGGGCGGGGGAAGGCGGCTGGATCGCGCCGGGCCCGGTCGGCGGCCCAGCGCTCGGCCAGGCCGATGCCGAGCCTCTGGTCCTGGCCGTAGAGGTTGGCGTTGCCGGTGAGGGCGATCACCGCCCCGAGGGTGAGAGCACCGCCTGCGGCGGCAGGGGGCGGCAATGGCTGCGCGGCTGGATCAGCGCGGCGGCCCAGCAGGGCGATGCCTCCGACAGCCGCGGCCAGCAGGGCGGCCAGGCGCAGGGCACCGCGCTGGCGACGATCCAGTGGGGTCGCGTCAGAGGGCACCGCCCGGACCGGATCAGGCGATGGAGGCGAAGGCGTCCCAGAAGGCCGCGATCGTGGCGTCGATGTCGGCGTCGCTGTGGGCCAGCGAAGTGAAGCCGGCCTCAAACGAACTCGGCGCCAGATAGACACCCCGCTCGAGCATCGCGCGGTGCAGCCTGCCGAAACGGGCACTGTCGGTGGCCTTGGCCTCCTCGAAGTTGCGCACCGGCCCTTCGCACAGGAAGAAACCGAACATGGCACTGATGTGGCCGCCGCAATAGGGCAGACCGGCTGCGCGGGCCGCGGCTTCGATGCCCTGGCTGAGGCGGGCGGTGATCGCTTCGAGCCGCTCATAGCTGCCGGGCTGCCGGAGCAGCTCCAGCGTCTTGATGCCGGCGGTCATCGCCAGCGGGTTGCCGCTGAGAGTGCCGGCCTGGTACATCGGCCCAGCCGGTGCCACCATCGCCATGATGTCGGCGCGGCCGCCGTAGGCCCCCACCGGCAGACCGCCGCCGATCACCTTGCCCATGGTGGTGAGATCGGGGGTGATGCCGAACTTGGCCTGTGCGCCGCCGTAGCTGATCCGGAAGCCGGTCATCACCTCGTCGAACACCAGCAGGGCGCCATGCTCACGGGTGATCTCGCGCAGCCCCTCGAGGAAGCCGGGCTCGGGGGTGATGAAGCCGGCATTGCCGACCACCGGCTCGAGGATCACACCGGCGATCTCACCGGCATTGGCAGCGAACAGCTGCTTGACCGCCTCCAGATCGTTGTAGGGAGCGGTGAGGGTGGAGGCGGTGGTGGCCTTCGGCACCCCGGGCGAGTCGGGCAGGCCGAGGGTGGCCACACCCGAACCGGCCTTCACCAGGAACATGTCGGCGTGGCCGTGGTAGCAGCCCTCGAACTTGATCACCTTCTCGCGGCCGGTGAAGGCGCGGATCAGGCGCAGCACCGCCATGCAGGCCTCGGTGCCGCTGTTGACGAAGCGCACCATCTCCACCGACGGCACCGCCTCGATCACCATCTCCGCCAGCTGGTTCTCCAGCAGGCAGGGGGCACCGAAGCTGGTGCCCTTCTCCAGGGCGGCCTGCAGGGCACCGATCACCTCGGGGTGCGCATGGCCGCAGATGGCCGGCCCCCAGCTGCCGACATAGTCGATGTAGCGGTTGCCGTCGACGTCCCAGGCGTAGGCGCCCTTGACATGGTCAAAGATGATCGGCTGACCGCCGACGGATTTGAAGGCGCGCACAGGAGAGCTGACGCCACCGGGCATCAGCTTCTGGGCTGCGGCGAAGATCTCCTCGGAACGGGCGGTGTTGAGGACAGGTGCCGAGACAGGCGCTGTGGGAGAAGCCGACAAGACGGGATCCGCGGACGGGAGCTGGGAAGCGACCAACATCTTGACCCAGCGGGGCGCGGATGTGCCTGCCAGGTCAACTTTCGTCTGAGGAGGCCATTGCCCCCGGCCGATCCCGGGTGCCCGCCCCGAACCGTCGCCGTCAGGGCGACCTGCATCCCGGAAGCAAGGCCTGGGGTGGTGCGGCCGCTCCGGCAGCAGCGGAACGGCCCAGGCATCGGGCACAGCCGGCTGCGGTCGAGACCGCCCCCGTCCCGGGCCCGCCCTCCCGCCTGATGAGCGCGACACCGTGAGTAGGTTCATGCCGGTCGTGTCCGATGCCAGTACCGCCGCGTGACGCCCGCACCGAGCCCGACAGCCGGCCCTGGAGCCAGCCTCAGGGGGCCCTCCCCGACCGCCCACGACTGGGCGGCCCCCGACTGGACAGCCCTCGAGCGGCGCTGCCGCGAGCTGCTGCCCGCCCGTGCCGTGGTCAGTGCCCGCCAGGAGCTGCTCAGCTACGACTGCGACGGCCTCACCCTGCACCGCTACCAGCCACCGCTGGTGGTGCTGCCGGAAACCACCGAGCAGGTGGCGGCCGTGGTGCGCCTGTGTCATGAGCGCGGCATCCCGTTCGTGGCGCGCGGCAGCGGCACCGGCCTCTCCGGCGGCGCCCTGGCCGAGACACCCGCCCTGGTGATCGCCACCAGCCGCATGCGGGCGATCCTCAACCTCGATCTGGCCAACCGGCGTGTCACCGTGCAGCCGGGCGTGATCAACAGCTGGGTGAGCCGGGCGGTGGCCTCCGATGGCTTTTATTACGCCCCTGATCCCTCCAGCCAGGTGGCCTGCAGCATCGGCGGCAACGTTGCCGAGAACTCGGGCGGTGTGCACTGCCTCAAGTACGGCGTCACCAGCAACCACGTGCTCGGCCTTGAGGTGGTGCTGCCGGACGGCACCGTCACCACCCTGGGCGGGGAGCTGCCGGAGATGCCCGAACTTGACCTGCGCGGCGTGTTCATCGGCAGCGAGGGCACCCTGGGAATCACCACCGCCGTCACCCTGCGGCTGCTGCGCACGCCCGACAGCGTCGCGGTGCTGCTGGCCGATTTCACCTCGATGGAGGCTGCTGGCGAAGCGGTGCGGCTGGTGACCGAAGCGGCGGTGCAGCCGGCCGGGATGGAGATGATGGATCGCCTCTGCATCGAGGCGCTCAACGATTATTTCGGCACCGAGGAATACCCGGGCGATGCGGCGGCGGTGCTGCTGATCGAGCTCGACGGCATCGCCAGCGAGGTGGCCGAGGCGGTGACCCTGGCCAGCAGCCTCTGCCGCAGGGCCGGCGCCCGCACGATCCGCGAAGCGCGCGACCCGGAGGAACGGGCGCTGCTGTGGAAGGGCCGCAAGTCGGCGATCTCGGCCCTGGGCCGCCGCTTCCCCAGCTACTACCTGCAGGACGGCGTGGTGCCCCGGGGGGTGCTGCCGCGGGTGCTGGCGGAGATCGAGGCGCTGAGCGCCCGCCACGGGCTGCCGGTGGCGAACGTCTTCCACGCCGGCGACGGCAACCTGCATCCGCTGATCCTTTACCGCAGCAGCGAACCGGGGATCGGCGCACGGGTCGAGGCCCTCGGCGCCGAGATCATGGAGCTGTGCCTGGAGGTCGGCGGCAGCATCACGGGCGAGCACGGCGTCGGCATCGACAAGCGCTGCTACATGGACTGGATGTACAGCCCAGGCGATCTGGAGACGATGCAGTGGGTGCGCGATGCCCTCAACCCCCGCGGCCTGGCCAACCCCGGCAAGCTGTTTCCCACTCCCTCCGGCTGCGCCGAATCAGCCCGGCGGCAGCAACGCGATCCGGAACTGGCGGGTCTGGAGGTGTTCTGAGCGGCCTGCAGGCCGGCAACGGGTACTGGGGCCCCGGCCGCCAGCCAGGCTGGAAACCGGGGAGCGGCACCCTCTGGCCTGCTGTTTCTGCTCCAGCGGCAATGCACCGCAGCCCTGATGCGCCGATCGCGCCAGAGCCTCCCCGGCGAGGCGCGCCGTGATGGCGGATCCGTCGCGACTGGCGTCGGTGGCGGCCGCCGGGCTGGTGGCCGGCGCCGTCAATGCCCTCGCCGGCGGCGGCTCACTGATCAGCTTCCCGGCGCTGATCGCCGCCGGCCTGCCGCCGCTGCTGGCCAACGTCACCAACACCGTGGCCCTGGCCCCGGGCTATCTGGGCGGCGCCCTGGCCCAGCACCGGCAGCTGCGGGGACAGGGGGCGAGGCTGGCGCTGCTGTTGCCCTGCGCCGCCCTCGGCGGGCTGACGGGGGCCGGGCTTCTTCTGGTCAGCGATCCGCACCTGTTCGAGCGGCTGGTGCCCTGGCTGCTGCTCAGCGGCTCCCTGCTGCTGGCGCTGCAGCAACCGCTGGGGGCCTGGATCCGGCGTCAGGGCAGTGGCGAGTCGCCGGTTGGGGCCCTGGCAGCGCCCGCGGTGTTCGGCGCCGCCATCTACGGGGGGTATTTCGGCGCGGGGCTGAGCGTGATCGTGCTGGCGGCGCTGGCGCTGACCCTGCCGGACAACCTGACGCGCCTGAACGGTCTCAAGCAGGCGATCGCGCTGGTCTGCAATCTCCTGGCCGCCCTGCTGTTCGCCCTGCAGGCGCCGCTGGCCTGGACGGAGGTGGCAGTGATGGCATTCACCTCGCTGGCGGGTGGTGTGCTGGGCGGCCGACTGGCGGAGCGGCTCGATCCCGCCCGGCTGCGGGGCGTGGTGGTGGTGATCGGCCTGGTGATGGCAGTGGTGTATTTCCGGCGCTGAAGGCCGGCGGCGGACGGGCACAGCCCGAGCTGGGTGCCCCCAGGCAGCGGCTGACACCACGACCGTCGCGCAGGAAGGCGCAGGGCCGGGTGCGAGAGGGCTCGCAGCCTGGTCCGAAGATGCCCCCGTCAGGGAGCTCGTTCGTCATGCCGGCTCAGGTCAGAAGGGTCTGCAGCAGGGCGCGCAGCAATCCCAGAGCGACGGCCAGGCCGATCACCCGCAGCACGCTCCAGTGCCAGCGCAGCAGCAGCGCCAGCCCGAGCAGCAGCACCGTCAGAGCCACCCCGCTGGGCCAGGGCCCCTGACCGGCGGGCCAGAGCACGGGCCCGCTGAACAGCAGCGCCAGGCTGGCGATCACCCCCACCACCGCCGCGGTGATCGCGCGAAGCGGACCGTCCAGGCGCAGATCACCGCGGCTCGCCTCCACCAGCGGCGCCCCGGCGAGGATGAACAGGAACGAGGGCAGGAAGGTGAACCAGATGACCACCAGCGCCGCTGCGACTGCCAGCGACAGGGAGCCGGCCTGATTCCAGCCGCCCAGGAAGCCGACGAAGGCCACCACCATGATCAGCGGCCCTGGCGTGGTCTCGCCCAGGGCCAGCGCATCGACCATCTGGGGAGCGCTGAGCCAGTCGAAGCGCTGCACCGCCCCCTCCGCCACGTACGGCAGCACCGCATAGGCGCCACCGAAGCTCACCAGGGCCACCCGCGTGAAGAAGCGGGCCATCGTCGGCAGGATGCCGCCCCAGCCCTGCAGCAGGGTGAGCGCGAGCAGCGGCAGCATCAGGGCCATACCGCCGATGAGCAGGGTGCTCGCCAGAGCGCGACGACGGAAGCGGACATGGGGCGGGGAAGGGGTCCGATCCCCGTGGAGGGCCGCTGGAGCGGCGCGGTCTGACGCCGTTGGCCACTTGGAGCGCATCGCTCCACCGGCCTTGGGGGAGGCGGGATCTTGCCCGGATGGAGGGGAAGGGGTGGGCTCTGAACCTGATGGAGGCGACGAGAAGGTCTGGAGACCGGTTCTGGAGCCTGGAGAGAGTCCGGCGGGGACCCCGGTCTCCTGGACGGGATCCAGTGCATCGGGGACGCGCGATGAGGCCACCGGGACTGTCGTTCCTGCACCGGGCGCTTCAGTGGCGGCAGGGCTGTTCACCAGGGCGGAGCGGAATCTCGCGGCGAGGGCCCCGGCGAAGGCCACCAGCACGACCAGCAGGGGATAGGGCAGCAGCCGCAGGCTCTGGCTGGCGAAGGCCGCCGCCGCGATCGCCATCAGGAACGGGGTGTGCAGGGTGCGCCGGCCCAGGCGCCAGGCCGCCTGCAGCACGATCGCCAGCACGGTCGGCTGCAGCACCGCGAACAGGGCGCTCAGCAGGGGCAGGTGGCCCCACAGCGCATAGGCGCTGGCCAGGGCCAGCAGCATCAGGATCGCCGGCAGCAGGAACAGCCCACCGGCGATCAGGCCACCGGCCGTGCCATGCATCAGCCAGCCCAGGTAGGTGGCCAGCTGGGTGGCCTCCGGCCCCGGCAGCAGCATGCAGTAGTTGAGGGCGTGCAGGAAGCGCCGCTCCGAGAGCCAGCGGCGGCGCTCCACCAGCTCCTCATGCAATAGGGCGATCTGACCGGCCGGTCCGCCGAAGCTCACCAGCCCCAGCCGCAGCCAGAAGCGGGAGGCTTCAGCCAGGGAGACGGCCGCAGGGGTGGTGGGCGGTGAGGTCATCAAGCGGTTCAGCGGTTCAGGCTCCAGCGGCACCCGTCCGGGAGGAGGGAGGCGTGCGTCGACGCTGCCTGCGATGCATCACGGGCCGATGCCGTGACAGTGGAAGGAGGTCAATTCCGGGAAGACGGCTCCAGGCCAACTGCAGCGAGGCCAGCGTGACGGGGCATCAGCCCTGCCGCAGGTTGTCTGGACCACACCGATCGCCGCTGGCGGCCCCCAGCTGATCCTCGCCGGCCTCTGTGCCCGAAAGGCGCGGGACGAGCCTGGCCTCCCGGTGGCGCCGGGGAACAGTGGCGTAGGAGAACAGCGGAACGGGGACTGCGACAATCCCCACACGTCGAGCGGGGAATGGTTTGGCTCTCAGCGCGAAGGTTCGCTACGGGATCGTCGCGCTGATCGAGCTGGCCGCCATTCACGCGCAGGGGGGCGTGCTGCAGGTGGGCGAGATCGCCCAGCGCCAGAGCATCCCCGACCGCTACCTCGAGCAGATGCTCACCACTCTCCGGCGCGCACGCATCCTGCGCAGCATCCGCGGACCGAAAGGTGGCTTTCAACTGGCACGACCTCCGGCGGAGGTCCCCCTCCTGGAGGTGGTGGCGGCCCTGGAGGGGGAGAGTCCGGCGCGGGATCTGACGGCGCGGACCACGCCTGAATTCGAGGTGCTCACGACGCTGGAGGATCAGCTCGAGCGTGCCAGGACCGCCCTTCTTGCGGGCACCACGCTGCAGGACCTGCTCGAGGAGCGCGACCAGCGGCTGCAGGCCCAGGTGATGTACTTCATCTGATGTCTTCCCCCAGCCCGCGATCGACCGGGGGAGAGGCGACGTCCCTGACGGCCGGGTGCAGCCGCCTGAGCGTGCGCGCCGCTGCCTACTGGCGGTAGTGGGGATCGCTCCAGCAGCGGGGCAACTCCTCACCCGACGGGAAGCGCAGTTCCGCCTTGGAGAAATGGTGCGGATCCTGGAGCTCCTCACCGCCGTGGATGCGGCCCGCCACCACGGTGGAGAAGGGATCGGCCAGCTGTCGCAGATCGAGGATCTCCACCAGGGAGGGGGAGGCCTCAGGGCCGGCGCTGTCGCCGTGCTGATGCAGGGTCAGGAACATGGCATCGGGCCGCCGTGTGGGCAAGCCGTGACAGTCCTCTCAACGCTAGGCCGTTTCCCTGGAGAGCAATCCTGAGGATGATGATCTGCAGCAGGCTGACCGCATTCCGAGCGCCATGTCCCACCACCAGATCCTGATCGTCGGCGGCGGCGCCGCGGGACTCACAGCCGCCAGCCAGCTCAAGCGGGCCCGGCCCCAGCTGGAGATCGCCCTGCTGGAGCCCTCCGAGCACCACGACTACCAGCCCGGCTGGACCCTGGTGGGCGCCGGTGTGTTCTATCTCGACGAAACGCGCCGGCCGGAGGCCTCGCTGATCCCCGAGGGGGTGCACTGGATCCGTGAGGGAGCGGCCGGCTTCGATCCCGCCAGCAACAGTGTCACCACCACCGGCGGCCAGACGCTCCGCTACGACGTGCTGATCGTTGCCACCGGCCTGCGGCTGCGCTGGGAGGCGATCAAAGGGCTGCCCGAAGCACTGGGCAAGGGAGGGGTCTGCAGCAACTACTCACGCGAGCACGTCGACTACACCTGGCAGTGCATCCGCGACTTCCAGGGCGGCAACGCGATCTTCACCTGCCCGCCGATGCCGATCAAGTGCCCGGGGGCGCCGCAGAAGATCGCCTATCTCGCCGATGACGTGTTCAGGCGTGATCCGGCGGTGGCCGCCAACAGCAAGGTGATCTACGCCACCGCCACCCCCGGCATCTTCGGTGTGCCCACCTATGCCGCACCGCTGCGGGAGGTGGTGAAGCGCAAGGGCCTCGACGCTCTGTACGGGCACGTGCTCACTGAGGTCCGCCCCGAGACGCAGGAAGCGGTGTTTCGCGTCACACCGGCAAGCCCCAGTCGTGATGAGGGTGAGGAGCCGATCGAGACGGTGATCCCCTACGCCATGCTGCATGTCACGCCGCCGATGTCGGCTCCGCAGGTCGTCGCGGAGAGCCCATTGGCAGCGGAGGGAGCACCGGGGGGCTTCGTGGAGGTGGATCAATACAGCCTGCAGCACAAGCGTTTCGCCAACGTGTTCGCCATCGGCGATGTGGCCGGCATGCCCAACTCCAAGACGGCTGCAGCCGTGCGCGGCCAGGCGCCGGTGCTGGTGGCGAATCTGCTGTCACTGCTGGATGGTCAGCCGCTGGAATCGCGCTACGACGGCTACAGCTGCTGCCCGCTGATCACGGGCTACGGCAAGGTGATCATGGCCGAGTTCAACTATGAGCAGCAGCCCGCACCCTCCTTCCCGCTCGATCCCACCCGGGAGCGCTGGAGCATGTGGCTGGTGAAGAAGAATGTGCTGCCCTGGCTCTACTGGAACCGCATGCTGCGCGGCTTTCAGCATGAGCGCCGCTTCATGCCCGGGGTTCAGGCCAAGGCCTGAGGGTCTGGGCTGCGGGCCAGGGGAAAACCTGGCTGCACGGGCGCCGCGGTGCCAGTGTCGTTGACCCGCACGACGGAGCAGCGTCTGTGAGACAGGCCCCGGACCACTCCCTGTCGGAAACCGCAGCACGTGCGGGGCGTGGGGGATCCGCCAGCCATGCGGCCGTGACGGCGGCCGGCCTCACTCCCGCCCGCTTTCGCCTGGGACTGCTGCTGCTGTGGCTGGCCGCCCTGGTCCTGCTGCTCACCGGCCTCAACGGGCCGCCCCTGCGCGACTGGGACGAAGGCATCGTCGCCCGCGTGGCGCTGGAGCTCAGCCGGCAGCCCTGGCCCGAGCGCCTCTGGCCCACCTACTGGGGCGAGCCCTATCTCAACAAGCCACCGGGGCTGCACCTGTCGGTGGCCGCCGCGATCGACGTCTGGCGCGCCCTCTCCGGATCAGCGGCCACCGCCCTACCGCCGGCCTGGCTGTTGCGCCTGGTGCCGGCCCTGATCTCCGCGTTGCTGGTGCCGCT
Source organism: Synechococcus sp. CBW1004 (assembly GCF_015840715.1). NCBI lineage: Bacteria > Bacillati > Cyanobacteriota > Cyanophyceae > Synechococcales > Synechococcaceae > Synechococcus > Synechococcus sp. CBW1004. The sequence goes on from NZ_CP060397.1 coordinate 1,398,920, forward strand.
GCTGGTGCTGCTGCAGGGACGGCTGCGGCCCGGCGATCGGCTCACGGCGCTGCTGACGGGCGCCATCGCCCTGACGCTGCTGCCGCTGCTGCGCCACGGCCATCTGTTGATGCTCGACGGCTGCCAGCTGGTGGCGATGGTGCTGCTCTGGTGGGCGGTGGTGGGGGTTGGCGGACAGCTCGCCCTCGAACCGCGACAGGCTGATACAAACAACCGGCCGCAGGGCCTGAGGCGTGAGCGACCGCAGGATCAGACCGTCCGCCTTGACGGCAGCCGGCCCGAGCCACTGGCCAATGAGCGAAAGAACGACCTGATCCATGGCCTGCTGGCGGGACTGGCGACCAGCGCCCTGCTGCTGCTCAAGGCCCCGGTGGCCTTTCCGATGCTGGCCGGCACCCTGCTGCTGCGTCTGCTGGAGCGGGACCTGGACCGCCGCCGGTGGATCCTGATGGCTCTCGGGGTGGCGCTCGGTCTGCTGCCGGGTCTCGCCTGGCATGGCGGCCACCTGCTCGTGCGCGGCGAAGACGCGTTGCAGATGTGGCTGGGCCAGGGCTTCGCCCGCGTCGGCACAGCCCTCGAGGGCAATAGCGGCGGGCCGCTGACGGCTGTGCTGGAGGTGCTGGAGGGGGGCTGGCCCTGGCTGCCGCTGTGGCCGTTCGGCATGGCTCTGGCCTGGCGGCAGCGGTGCACGCGGGCGGGTCTGTGGTGCCTGGGGCTGACGCTGTTGACGGCCGCCCTGGTGCTGCCGCTGCGCACCCAGCTGCCCTGGTACAGCCTGCTGCTCTGGCCGCCGTTCGCGCTGGTTTGTGCGCCGGCGCTGGCCTGGCTGGTGCGCCGGGACCGCCAGGGGGGGCGGCCCCCGGGGGCGGGGGTGCTGGCCCGCATACCGCGGTTCTGGACCCTGCTGGGGGCCCTGATTGTGCTGGCGGGGCTGGTTGGCACCCTGCTCCCCCTGATGCCCGGGGCCGATGGGGCGACCGGCGGGATCCCTCCGCTGCGCTCACTGGCCCCCGCGGCCCTGGCCCTGGGGACGGGCCTGCTGATGGGCGGCCTGCAGCTCAGCGCGACAGCCCCCGCAAGACGTCGCAGCGGTCTGGTGCTGATGCTGCTCGGCGATGTCCTGGCTCTGGCGCTGCTGTTCGCCTCACCGTTGTGGCTGTGGGAGCTGAACGAAAACTGGTCCGTCGTCGACGGCCTTGCCCTGCTCGAGGAGGCCGGCGCCGGTCGCGATGGCGGCGAACTGCGGCTGTGGCGCCAGGGGGAGCGTCCCAGCCTGAACTGGTACGTCGGGCAGCGGGTCCGCCCCGAGGACAACGTCAACCTTCCGCCCGGACAGAGCGTGTGGCTGCTGGGGCTGGAGCCAGCCGAGGCGCCAGGCCTGCGCTGCAACACACTGGGCCGGCGAGGTGAGCTGCGGCTCGAGCGCTGCCAGGCCGAGCCCTGAGGGGCGGCCGATGAAGCGGCCTGGGGAAGCTCTGATCAAGACCGGGAATTGAGCGCAAGCGTGTCTCATTCTCGTCAATGAGACACAAGTGGGGTATTTTGTCCTTGGCTACTCGCCAGGTGCTCCAATCCAGGGCCTGACTGGCTTATTTCTCGTGAGTTCCCCGATCATTTTTGGCTGCTCACCCTCAAGATGGCACACTTATTCTGTCATTTACGCTGTAGAAGGACAACGTTCGCGCACCATCCAGAGATTGGCGAGGGCAAACAGCATCGTCAGCTTGAGGTTGTTCTTGCGGATGCCTCGGTAGAAGACCTTCCGAAATCCAAACTGGCACTTGATGATCCGAAATGGATGCTCCACCTTTGCCCTGACATGTGCTTTCGCCGCCTCCATCAGATCCAGCAGTCTTCCCTCTGGGGTGTCCGCTAGAACTCGGCGCTGTCCGGGCTTCATGGCGATGCGCATCTCTGCTTCGCAGTCCTTGAACGCCTCACGCTTTTCGATGCCGATGTGGCCAGAGTCGCCGTAGATCACGCGTTCCTCGCCATGGACGCGATCGGGTGCCGTGTTCAGCTCATGGACGTTGGCAGCCGTGCTCACCACGGAATGGACCAGACCCGAGGCTGCATCCACACCGATGTGGCACCGCATCCCAAAGAACCACTGGTTGCCTTTGGCCACCGAGTGCATTTCAGGATCCCGCTCGCCCGTCTTGTTCTTGGTTGAACTGGGAGCGTTGATGATTGTGGCATCGAGGATCGTACCCTCCTTAAGCATCACGCCCTTCTCCCGCAGGCTCTGGTTCACCGTCTCCAGGATCTGCTCTGCTATCCGATTCTCTTCCAGGAGGTGGCGGAAGTTCAGGATCGTCGTCTCGTCAGGGATCCGGTCCTCAACCATGTCGATCCCAGCAAAGCGGCGGAAGCAGGGGGTATCGATCAGCATCTCCTCCATCAAGGGATCGGAAAGCGTGAACCACTGCTGCAGCAGGTGGATGCGCAGCATCACCTCCAGCGGAAACGGTGGGCGCCCGCCCTTGGCAGAAGGCCTGTGGTACACAGGCGAAATCAAGGCCAGGAAAGGATCCCAGGGCACTGTGGCTTCCATCTCATCGAGGAAGCGCTGCCGGCGCGTTTTCTTCTTGGCGTAGGTCTGCTCGTAGTCCGTGAAACCCAACTGGAGGGGGGCCGCCATCCGCTGCCAGTCTCATTATTGGAACTGTACTGATTCTATCGGGTTTTTCAGGGGTTCCCTGGGGCCTCTCAGCCCAGCCACTGCACGCTGTCGCCGTCGCCCGGCAGGGTGCGAAGGGAAAGCTCAGGCGAGCGAGGGCCACGTCCTCGCATGCTCACTGGGGCATGGCAACAGAGATGCGGCTATACCAGACCGTTCTGCAGAGCCAGGGCCTCCGAGGCATCCACTGAGACATCAGTCAGGATGCAGTTGCCGGCATCAGGTCATGGATTCCCTGTCCTCCCCCTGGATCCCCTGGATGAGGCGGGCGCTTCAGCTGGCGGCGCTCGGGCAGGGTCGCACCAGCCCGAACCCGCTGGTGGGCGCCGTGGTGCTCGATGCCGATGGAACCCTGGTGGGCGAGGGCTTCCACGCCCGCGCTGGTGAGCCCCACGCCGAAGTGGGTGCCCTGGCGATGGCGGGAGAGCGGGCCCGCGGCGGCACCCTGGTGGTGACCCTGGAGCCCTGCTGCCACCACGGCCGCACACCTCCCTGCAGCGAGGCCGTGATCGCCGCCGGCATCACCCGGGTGGTGGTGGCGATGGGCGATCCCAACCCGCGCGTGGCCGGAGGCGGCCTGGAGCAGCTGCGGGCCGCCGGAGTGGAGGTGATCACGGGCGCGCTGGAGGCCGAGGCCCGCTCGCTCAATGCACCCTTCCTGCACCGCATCGCCACGGGCCGGCCGCTGGGGATTCTCAAGTGGGCGATGAGTCTCGATGGCCGCACCGCGCTGCCCAACGGCGCCAGCCAGTGGATCAGCGGCCCGGCCGCCAGGCGCTGGGTGCATGCGCTCAGAGCCCGTTGCGACGCCGTGATCGTCGGTGGCGGCACCGTGCGGGCCGATGACCCACTGCTCACCAGCCGCGGCCAGCGCGACCCCGAGCCCCTGCGCGTCGTGCTCAGCCGCAGCCTGGACCTACCCGCCGGGGCCCAGCTGTGGGACACCACCACGGCCCCCACCCTGGTGGTGCATGGCTGCGACGCCCCCAGCCAGGCCCGATTCCAGCTCGACCGGCACAGCGTGGAGCGCCTGGAGCTGGCCGACTGCGGCCCACGGGCCCTGCTGGAGGAGCTGGCAGGGCGGGGCTGCAACCAGGTGCTGTGGGAGTGCGGACCGGAGCTGGCGGCGGCGGCTCTGCGCCAGGGCTGCGTGCAGGAGCTGGCGGCGGTCATCGCCCCCAAACTGCTCGGTGGTGTTGCGGCGCGCACCGCCATCGGCGATCTGGGACTGGAAGCCATGGAACAGGTGCGGACCTGGACAAGCACCGGCCGCAGCCCCATCGGCCCCGACCTGCTGTGGCGGCTGACCCCGTGAGCGGTTCCGATCGGCAGGTCTGCTGTTGATGCTGTTGAAATGAAACAGGCCTGCTGCCGATGCTCCCGGGGAGGAGCCATCGAAGCGGTAGCGCCCCCACCCATCTCTGGCGCCGATGCTGAACGACTTCTTCCTGCCTCTGCAGCTCCAGATCCCCCTCGGGGGCCTGCTGCTGTCCATGCTCAGCTGGCTGCTGCTGGAGGTGGTGGGTCGTCGTTGCCGCCCCCGCTCCCTGCTGCGCGGACTGCTGCTCACCAGTCGCCTGAGCGTCGCGGCCACCTGCCTGCTGGTGGGCCTGGGCTGGTGGCTGGCCCTCCAGCTCGACCCGCTTGTGGTGAACCTGGAGAGGGACGGCCATGAGGTGCGCGAACTGCTGGTGGCCATCGGGGTGGCCTGGACCCTGGTGCGCTGGCGCCAGGAACTGCAGCGAGATCGCGAGGGCTATGCCCAGGAGATCCTGCCCCGGCTGAATGAGAAGGACCGGCTCTTTCTGTACGACGTGATTCAGAAACTGCTGACCATCTCCGTGGGCGCGATCCTGGCCTACGAAGTGATGCAGCAGCTGGGGGTGTCCGCGGCGGTCCTGATCACGGCCGGAGGATTCGGCGCGGCGGCAGTGGGCTTCGGGGCCCAGGGGGTCGTGTCCAATTCGCTGAGCGGCCTCAGCCTCTATGTCAATCGCCCGTTCATCGTGGGCGACTTCATTGAGATTCCCGCCCATCAGCTGATGGGAACGGTCGAGCAGATCAGCTGGTTTTACACCCAGCTGCGTAGTCCGGATCGCCAGCCGGTGTATGTCCCGAACATCATCTTCACCAGCACGCCAGTGGTGAATACTGCGGCGATCGACAACCGGCGGCTGTTGATCCAGTTCAGCGTCAGCTATGACGACCGGCCGCTCATTACGGCGATCGTGGCCGAGCTGGAGCAGATGCTGGCCGACCACCCGATGGTCGACCAGGCCAAGCTTCAGGCCGTTCACTTCACCGGCTACGGCGCCAGCAGCCTCGACCTGCGCCTGCTCGCCCATGCGTGCAGCTCCGAGATCACCGAGGCCTGGACCCTGCAGCAGGACCTGCTGCTCCGGATCGGCGACGTGGTGGAGCGTCACGGCGCCTCAATGCCCTTCCCCACCCGTACCCTGTTGCTCCCACACCAGCTGAGCCCGGCTCACACCAGCTGAGGGTGCCCCGGATCGCCCTTGAATGGGCCCTGCACCCAGGAGGTGATCCAACCGCCATAGAAGCCGCCCGGCTGAGGGATCACCCGCTCGCCATCCAGCCAGCAGCCGTCCATCAGCGCCGGATAGACCGCATACCAGCCTGCGAGGGCCGCGAAGGCGGGCGCCGGTTCGGGGTACTGCCACACCGCACGCACCAGACGGCGCAGGCGCGGGTTCAGCGGTGACGGCTCACCTTCGGGGAGGACCACATCGAAATAACGAGCCACCCCCTTCCATTCGCAGAAGCTGTGGCCGGGAGCGGGCTGCAGCATCGCCAGATGCATGGCCTCCGGCGGCAGATAGAGCGTGGGTGGGTGGAAGGTTTCAAGCACCCGCAGCGAGCGATCCCCCTCGGCCAGCACCCGGCCCAGCGCCTCCACCCGCACCGGCAGGGCGCAGGGCTCGAGCCGCGGCGGCCTGGGGTAATCGGCCACACGTTCGATCGGATGGGGCGCCTGCTCACCAGTGCCCCGGACGAGCGGCTCCGGGGCGTGCGGATCAGACACGGGGCGATCCGCAGGGCTCTGCGCGTGGGACTCCATGGGACTTGAGACGCTCTTCCCAGACTGGCCAGGCTGACACTGCCGTGTGGCCCCGCAGCGAAGCGAAGGCCCGGAAGCGCACGCGTCTCACGGAACGGCCCGGGGAACGATGATGGAAGCCCCGGGCGATGGGGAGCCGGCGGCCTGGCTCACGCCACCGCCATGCCCGTCAACCCGGAATGAAATGGCGCAGGCGGCGCGCCTCCTCACCGGCGCGGCGCTGCAGCTCCTCATCGCTGAGGCAAGCCTCGGCACGCTCCTGGGCGGCGATCACATCCGCCTCCTCCACCGCGAAACCCGAACCCCGGGCCAGCGCCAGGAAATCCGCCAGCTCCAGCGGATCGGCGGGGTTCTGCACACGCTCCCTCAGCTCCGGGTCGTCCTTGACACGGGCAAGGAAGGCATCCAGCTGCTCGAGGCTCATCCAGGGGTATCCATGCATCCCCGGTCTAACGGGCGACGGGCTGGGCCGGCATCATCCGCGCCGGGGCCTACCCATCAGGTCCCATTGAGGTCATTCCCGCAGCATCGGGATCCGGCCCGCTCACCTGCAGCTGCAGCTGCAGCTGCGTGGCCCGCGACGGAAGCGGCGGCGAGACCGGCGGCGAGGACCGGCTGGCGGCGCCGTCACGAGCAGGGCTCTCGCGGGCAGGACGCTCCAGCTTCACCGCCTCCCAGTAATGGGGCTCCCAGGGGCCCATCAGCGGCTGCAGCGCCCGCAGTGACGGCCCGTCGTCGGGCTCGAGCCAGGCCTGCTCCAGGCCATCGGGGATCACCACCGGCATGCGGTCATGCACCCGCGCGATCAGCTCGTTGGGGGCGGTGGTGAGGATCACGGCGGTCTCCAGCTCGCCGCCATCGGCTCCGACCCAGCGCTCCCACAGGCCGCCCAGCCAGAAGGGAGCGCGATCGCGGCGGCGGAACAGCCAGGGCTGCTTCCAGCAGCGGCCGGTGGCGGGATCCGTCCTGTCCTGCCATTCGGTGAAGCCATCGGCAGGCAGCAGGGCGCGGCGGTGCCGCCAGGCACCACGGAAGAAGGGCCTGTCCGCCACCGTCTCGCTGCGGGCATTGATCGGCCGGCTGTGACGACGGCCGTCGGGAGCCGGTGCCAGCGGATCCTTCACCCAGCCGGGCAGCAGGCCCCACAGAGCCAGGCCCACCCGGGGACCGCCGTGCTCCCAGCACTGCAGCAGCACCGGCTCGCCGGGCCTCACCTCGCGGCGGGGGGCGTAGTGCTCCAGCAGTCCCGGCGGCAACGGACCCTGCAGGCGCGGCAACAGCCGGTCGAGATCGCTGGTGAGGTAGTAGCGGCCGCACATGGAAGCCCCGGGAAGGCACAGCAACGGGGGTCACAGCTCCCCGACGACAGCCATGGGAGTTCTGCCGCCGGTCAGTCTGCAGCCGGCCGCACACCTGCATGGTCCGGTGACGCCAGAGGCAGCAACACACCATCGGCCAACGCGTCAGGGCCCTGCCCCGTTCGGTTCTCCCGACCCACAGCGGGGCCGGCCACTGATGCACCCACCTAGCGTGGCTCCAACCGCTCCCGCCGCATGGCCATCCGCCAGGACGACAACCGCCCCAGCCGGCGCTTCGGGCTGATCAACCTGCTGCTGATCGGCTTCGGTGTGCTGCTGCTGTTCAGCAACTTCCTGCCGAATCCGGCCATGCAGGTGCCGCGGGTGCCCTATTCGCTGTTCATCGATCAGGTCAACGACGACAACGTCAAGCGCGCCTACATCACCTCCGACCAGATCCGCTACGAACTCAAGGAGGCCCCGGCTGAAGGTGCAGCCACGGTGCTGGCCACCACACCGATCTTCGACATGGATCTGCCCCAGCGACTGGAGCAGCACGGGGTTGAATTCGCCGCTGCCCCACCGCGCAAACCCAGTTTCTTCACGACGCTGCTGAGCTGGGTGGTGCCGCCGCTGATCTTCATCCTGGTGTTGCAGTTCTTCGCACGCCGCAGCGGCATGGGCGGCGCCCAGGGAGCCCTGAGCTTCACCAAGAGCAAGGCCAAGGTTTACGTGCCCGATGAGGAGTCACGCGTCACCTTCGCCGATGTGGCCGGTGTCGATGAGGCCAAGACCGAACTCACCGAGATCGTTGACTTCCTCAAGACCCCCGAGCGCTATGCCGCCATCGGTGCACGCATCCCCAAGGGTGTGCTTCTGGTGGGCCCTCCCGGCACGGGCAAGACGCTGCTCTCGAAGGCGGTGGCCGGTGAGGCCGGCGTGCCGTTCTTCATCATCAGTGGCTCGGAGTTCGTTGAGCTGTTCGTCGGTGCCGGTGCCGCCCGTGTGCGCGATCTGTTCGAGGAGGCCAAGAAGAAGGCTCCCTGCATCATCTTCATCGACGAACTTGACGCCATCGGCAAGAGCCGCGCCGGCTCGATGGGGGTGGTCGGCGGCAACGACGAACGCGAGCAGACGCTGAACCAACTGCTCACCGAGATGGATGGCTTCGCCGCCCAGGACAAGCCGGTGATCGTGCTGGCGGCCACCAACCAGCCGGAGGTGCTCGACGCTGCGCTGCTGCGTCCCGGCCGCTTCGATCGCCAGGTGCTGGTGGACCGCCCCGACCTCTCCGGTCGCCGCACCATCCTCGGCATCTACGCCAAGAAGGTGAAGCTCGCCGATGGCGTCGATCTCGACAGGATCGCCCAGGCCACCAGCGGCTTCGCCGGTGCCGACCTGGCCAACCTGGTCAATGAGGCGGCGCTGCTGGCCGCCCGTGCGATGCGCACCACCGTGGAGCAGGGCGACCTCAACGAGGCGATCGAGCGCGTCGTCGCCGGCCTCGAGAAGAAGAGCCGCGTGCTGCAGCCCGACGAGAAAAAGGTGGTGGCTTATCACGAAGTCGGCCACGCCATCGTCGGCCACCTGATGCCCGGCGGCAGCAAGGTGGCCAAGATCTCGATCGTGCCCCGCGGCATGGCGGCCCTGGGCTACACCCTGCAGCTGCCCACCGAAGAGCGCTTCCTCAATTCCAAGGAGGATCTCGAAGGCCAGATCGCCACCCTGCTGGGCGGCCGCAGCGCCGAGGAGATCGTGTTCGGTGAAGTCACCACCGGCGCCGCCAACGACCTGCAGCGGGCCACCGACATCGCCGAACAGATGGTGGGCACCTACGGCATGAGCGACACGCTTGGCCCACTGGCCTACGACAAGCAGGGCGGTGGTCGCTTCCTGGGAGGCACCAACAACCCGCGCCGAGCCGTCAGCGACACCACGGCCCAGGCGATCGACCGCGAGGTGCGCAGCCTCGTGGACCGTGCCCACGACCGCGCCCTGGCAATCCTGCGCCACAACCGGGAGCTGCTCGAGTCGATCTCCCAGAAGATCCTCGAGAAGGAGGTGATCGAGGGCGACGAACTCAAGGATCTGCTGGCCAGCAGCGTCATGCCCCAGGAGGCCCAGCTGGCGGCCTGATCACGCCCATACCCTGTGATTCCACACCCTTCCGGGCCGCCCAGCGCAGCCCGGATTTTTTTTGCATCCCCACGACAGGCGCCACCTGGACCGTTGCGCCAGCAGGGTGAGGGCGCCCGGCAGCCGCGCCGCCGCCCTCCGGCTCTCCCCGCCGCTTCCCCACGACCTCGGCAGGTCTCCGAGCCGTCTGGCCCCTTGACGGAGGTCCCCCCCATCCCCGATAAGGGATCTTTGGTCACGATCCATGGCGACCCTCAGCGCCTATCCCGCTCTGGCGGAGCTGAAGGGGAAGGACTTCCTCTCCTCCGCGGACGCCGGAGCGGAGCAGACCGCGCAGCTGCTGCGCCTGGCCGCTGATCTCAAGGCCGGTCGACGGTCCATCGACCTGGGCGGCCGCATGCTGGGCCTGATCTTCTCCAAGGCGTCCACCCGCACCCGCGTCAGCTTCACGGTGGCGATGGCGCGCCTGGGCGGTCAGACACTGGACCTCAATCCTTCCGTGACCCAGGTGGGCCGGGGTGAACCGGTGGCCGACACGGCCCGGGTGCTCAGCCGCTACGTCAACGCCCTGGCGATCCGCACCTTCGCCCAGGAGGAGCTGCGCGACTATGCCCACTGGGCCTCCATCCCGGTGATCAACGCGCTCACCGATCTGGAGCATCCCTGTCAGGCCCTGGCCGACTACCTGACCCTGCAGGAGGCCTTCGGCGGCAGCCCCGATGACATGGCCGGGGCGACCCTGGCCTATGTGGGCGATGGCAACAACGTGGCCCACTCGCTGATGCTCTGCGGGGCACTGCTGGGAGTGAATGTGCGCATCGGAGGCCCAGTCGGCTACGAGCCCAGTGCAGAGGTTCTCGCTCAGTCGCGCCACCTGGCGGCCGGTCGCTGCGAGATCAGCGTGGTTCAGGACCCGGTGGCGGCCGTGCGCGGCGCCCATGCCCTCTACACCGATGTCTGGGCCTCGATGGGACAGGAGGAGGAGAAGGCGAAGCGCGAACGCGACTTCAGCGGCTGGTGCCTCGATGAAGAGCTGATCGCCGAGGCCGATCCCCGGGCGATCGTGCTGCACTGCCTGCCTGCCTACCGAGGACTGGAGATCAGCGCCGGCGCCATGGAGGGCAGCAGCAGCCGCATCTTCGATCAGGCCGAGAACCGTCTCCACGCCCAGCAGGCCCTGCTGGCGACCCTGCTGGCGGCGGACTGAGCGGGCCCGCAACAGAGCGAGCGCAGGCGACGGGTCCCGCCCGACTGGACAAGAGACCCGCGCGGCGGTACATCTGTATCAGCGCACCCAGAACCCTCCATGCCCAGCCCTGTCAGGCTCCAGCCCCGCAGCGAGCCAGGCGGCCCATCCAGGCACCCGGACCAGGGTGAACGGCAGGTGCTCACCACCGTCCAGCAGCAGCTGTTCGACTGGCTGGAGGACTACATCCGCAGCCATCACCACAGCCCCTCGATCCGCCAGATGATGGAGGCAATGGGGCTGCGTTCGCCGGCGCCGATCCAGAGCCGCCTGCGCCATCTGCAGCAGAAGGGCTGGATCACCTGGCAGGAGGGACAGGCCCGCACCCTCCAGCTGCTGGGGGGAAGGGGTGAGCGTGGCATCCCGGTGCTCGGCAGCGTGGCAGCCGGCGGACTGGTGGAGCCCTACGAGGACCTACAGGAGCGACTGGACCTGACACCGATGCTGGAGACGCGAGGCCTGTTCGCGCTCACGGTCAACGGCGATTCGATGGTGGAGGCGCACATCGCCGATGGCGACGTGGTGCTGCTCGAACCGGTGCTGGATCCCAGCCTCCTGCGTAACGGCACGATCGTCAGCGCCCAGGTGAGCGGCAGCGGCACCACCCTCAAGCACTTCCACCGCCGGGGCGACACCATCACCCTCGAGGCGGCCAACCCCGCCTACGAGCCGATCGTGCTTCCCGCCGACCAGGTGAGCGTGCAGGGCAAGCTCGTAGCGGTCTGGCGCCAGGTCTGAACAGCGCCGCGGCAGGCGGCCCCCCGCACTGTCGAGAGCGGACCCGCTGCGGTGTAAGCTTTCTCCATCGACATGGCAAGGCCCGCGGGCCAGTCCAGACGACCAGCGTCAGGCCAGCCAATCGATGACAATGGGGCCATAGCTCAGCTGGTAGAGCACCTGCATGGCATGCAGGGGGTCAGCGGTTCGAGTCCGCTTGGCTCCATTCAGTCAGACCCCTTGCGCTGCAAGGGGTCTTTTCTTTTGCTCAGATCGCCCGCAGAGCCGCGATCTGGCCCGATAGCGCAAAATCCAGCGCAAAACTGAGGGTACCCATTCAGGGGGGCGGGACAGCTCATCGCGAACATCGATACGACTGAACCCTTGACGTCGGCTTGAATCCCGGTTGCATCTCAGGCAGAGACTTCCTGCGATGACCACCCCTCCGGCCGGGATTTCAGAAGCGGACTGGGCTTCCACTCCGGTGGGCGTGAGGGCTGGCTTCCTTGAGGTTCTTGCACAGCTCCAGAGACAACAGCAGGAGAACGACCAGCTCCGAGCGCAGCTCACCGACCTGGCGACGGAACTGGCCAGCCTGCGCGAGCGGATCGGCCGCAACTCCCGCAACTCCTCCAAGCCGCCCTCCAGTGACGGCACGGGTTTTAAGCCGCCCACCCGCTGCAAAGGCACTGGTCGCAAGCGGGGTGGTCAGCAGGGGCACCCGGGAGCAGGGCCGGAGCTGCTGCCGATCGCGCGTGTGGATGAGGTGCTCGAGCACCACCCGGACGCCTGCCGCCGCTGCGGCACCCTGCTACAGGGGGAGGATGCGGAGCCGCTGCGCCATCAGGTGATCGAGATTCCACCGATCAGCCCGGTGGTGATCGAACACCGTCTGCACCGTCTGGTCTGCCCCTGCTGCTCCACCAGCACCTGCGCCGAGCTGCCGGCGGATGTGGAGCCCAGCCGCTACGGCCCACGCCTGAGCGGCCTGGTGGGACTGCTGGGCAGCGCCTTTCCCCTGAGTTTCGGCCGAACCCAGGCGCTGCTGGATCAGCTGCTGGGTGTGGAAATCAGCCGCGGCGCTATCGCCACCATCCGGGCACGTCTGAGCGCAGCCCTGCAGCAGGCGGTGGAGGAAGCCCTGGAGGTGGCCCGGCAGCAGCCGGTGGCCTACGTGGATGAAACCGGCGCCCCCACCGGCAACGCCGACGGTTGTAATCCTGCTGGCAGGCGCGGCTGGCAGTGGGTCATGGTCACACCACTGGTTACGGTGTTCCTGCAGGGCCTGAGCCGCTCAAGTGCAGCGGCAATGGAGCTTCTGGGCCATACCTTTGCAGGGATCGTGGTGAGTGATCGCTTCTCGGCCTACAACCACCTGCCCGTGGAGCAGCGGCAGCTGTGCTGGGCCCACCTGATCCGGGATCTGGCGGCCATCGCTGAACGCCAGGGCGCCAGCAGGGAGATCGGAGCCCAGATGCTGGCTCTGCAGCAGCATCTGTTCGCTCACTGGCACCAGTGGAAGAGCGGAGCGATCGACCGGCCCCAGCTCCTGCATCGATGCCACCCCCTCCGCTTGGCGTTCGAGGCCACGCTGCAGCGGGTGGTGGATCTGGGCTGTGAGCGGGGCGAGCAAACGCCCTGGGCCCAGACGGTGCGAACCTGTCGCCAGTTGCTGCAGCGCAAGCAGGCGCTCTGGACTTTTCTGGAAACGCCAGGGATCGAGCCCACCAACAACGCTGCCGAGCGGGCACTGCGGCAATCGGTGATTCACCGCAAGATCAGCCATGGCGTCCAGTCCTCCGGCGGCGCCATCTGCCGCAGCCGGTTGCTCACCGTCACCGCCACCCTGCGGCAGCAGGGCCGCGATGTCTGGCAATTCCTGGAGCAGGCCTGGATTGCCCATCGCCTCGGCGGCGTGATGCCATCGCTGGTGCCGGATCGCTGAGGCAGCGATCACACGTGGAAGGAACAGATGGCCCCTCTCAGAGGAGAGATCGGAGATTGACTGACGCACTGGGGTGTCCCGACCCCTGAACGCTTACAACTGAGGCAAGCGGATGCCCAGGAGCAGGGGCTCAAGCCGTTTTGCGCTACGTAGCGCAAAAACCGAGGCGCCCTTGACGCGACTGCGTGTCGCCCTGGCGGCTCAGCTGACAGAGCGGGCGATGGCATTGCACTGCTGCTCCAGCAGCGCAATCCGCTCCAGCAACTCCAGGAATCTCGGGATCTCACCGCGCAGCATCCCCGAGTCGGTCATGGCCCTGTAGTCCGCTTCCAGCGCCTCCCGGGAGGCAGCAGTCGGAACCAGTTGCAGCTCACCGTTGATCACCTGGGCATAGCTGATCGGCTGCCCATCGGCATCCGTGGCACGCCAGAAGTCCTCCTTGTGCTGCGCCACCTCCACGGCGAGGGGGCGGTCACGAATGGCCGCCTCCGCGATGCCTGCACGGGCCAGGCGATCGAGGTCATACCAGTGGCGTGAATAGCGCTCGCCCTCGCCGCTGCCCCAGCGCCCCCGCCTGCAGGCGACATGGATCGCCGCGGCCTTCTCCAGGAAGGTGCGCCTGGCATCAATCACCAGTGGTCTGGCGGCCGGGAAGTCGAGCATCGCCAGATGGGTCGCCGCTTCACAGGTGACAGGCATTGGCCCGTGCGGTTCGCCGGTGGAGTGGGCGCCGAACTCCAGCCGCACTGTCGGCCGCACATACCCAGAGCTGTTGTCTGGCGCCGGGATCAGCGATTGGTAGTGGATGACGATGGTGGGTGGCTGCCGCCGGCCTGCTTCTGGCTGCTCCCGATCCAGCTCAAGGGTGACTGCGGCCGCAGCGGTCTCGGCTTCCCCCCAGCCCGATGGACGGCAGATGATGGAAGCCATGCAGGGAATGCAGGCCTGTATGGCTCGCGTGGACCGTTCTGCATTGAAGCGTCTCCAAGAGCAGGCAGAGCGTGCCCAAGGCGAGATCCGCAGTCTTTGCAGGGTTGGGAACGAGGCTGGGGCTCAGACGCAGGCGATGGGCCTGGCTCGCCAGATGGCGTCCGATCCGAACCTCAAGATGATGCAGGCCTGCCTGGCCCAGCTGCCGCAGTTGCCAATGGTTCAGGCAATGCTGCCCACAAGCAAACTCGGCGTTGATGAGCCCAGCCAGGGAGACCAGCCGCGCTCCATCTGTGAGCGCCTGAAATGATTCCACAAGACGGCTTGAGTCAGCTGCAGCCGGCAAGACCCGTCGTTGCTCGTCCGCCATCGGGAGTCGTGACAACGACCTGATGGTCAGGCTGATTGGAGATGCGTATGTGCGTGAATAAGCCAGGACTGGTTTCAGCCAACCGCATCGTCTGATCGTTGATACTGGCTTCGATAAGCGAACCGGAAGGGTAGCCCTGGACCAGGATCTCAACGCCACTGCCGATCTGCTCGGAGCAGAAGGATGTGAGCAGAAGCACAGTCGAACCGTCGCTGAAACGAACCCGTTCAATCGGTTGACGGACGACGGAATAGCTGAGGATGCTGCTTCCGCCCGGGGACGGCGCGGCACTGCCAGGCACAGGAGCGGAGCCGGTCAGCCCCAGTGTCGCCGCGGAGAGGACCGTGATGCAGTGCCTCACAACGTTTGCTCGATACTCGATGCCCAGGCGCAGCGCGGTGCCAAAGCGTCGGGAGTCCATGGACAGGGATCTGGCTGGTTGGTTGACGAGGTCAGATTGACCGAGGCGTTGCGTGCCGGTGGTTCAGCACGATCCACAGCCATGATGCGATCCGATCCACCCCCCCGAACCACAGGTGCGCTCGGCCTCAGGAGCCTGCTGCAACACCCTGAAAGGAGATGACGACGACCGTGATCATGTCATGGGCCTGCACCCGCACGGCCATTCCCTCCAGGCAATCCTCCTCTCCCGAGAGGGACTTCCAACAGAGGAGACATCGATCACCAGGCTCCATCTGCACCCCCGGATGAATCGCCAGCCGAACAGCGGAATGGCTGATGTCAAGCAGGTCAGCCGGCAGCACTTCGCCACTGCAGCATCTCAAGAGGACCACCTCGACCACCCCCTCATCAGGGGCGTATCTCGGCTCGGCCCGCCGATCACCAGGAGACTGACGCCTGTCGCCAGCCTTCTTCAGACCCAGGCTGCGGGTGAAATCGTGGCCATGAGGTGAAGAATCCATCCATTCTCCCCCCCCCTTTTCCAGAGCCTACACAGGCAGAGAGGGCGCCGGAATGACTATGCAGCACTTTAATCATTTCCGATCTTTTTCATCCATTCATCCAACTCAAGGCCGAGAGACAAGTGAATCCCCTTTCACCCCTCGCCCAGCCATCGCAGGGAGATCGTTCATGGCTGCTCTCCGCTCACGGCTCCCCATCACGGCTGCACCAGCCCAGCGATGGCTCTTCATGGTGGCGGGGCTGTCTCGACAGGCAGCTCCTGGCCTGAGCCCCGGCCCGGGACGACCTCCTGCTGTGGCTTCCACGACAGAGGTCCTGGATCATGAACAGCAACGCTGGCCCCACCGGGATCCTTCCCCACCCCCCATGGTCTTTGCCTCCCCCCGCCACGTCATCCTGCTCTCGACGGCAGCGGCGGTCGCGACCATCGTGCTCAAAACGCTGGCCTGGCGCCTCACCGGATCGGTGGGGCTTCTCTCCGACGCGATGGAGTCGGGGGTCAACCTGGTGGCGGCCCTGGGTGCCTTCTGGGCCCTGACCCTGGCCGCCAAGCCCGCCGATCGCACCCATCACTATGGCCATTTCAAGGCGGAATACTTCTCCAGTGGCCTGGAAAGTGTGCTGATCGTGGTGGCGGCCCTCGCCATCCTTCACACCGCCATCGGCCGCCTGCAGCAGCCCGAGCCTCTCGAGCAGATCGGCATCGGCCTTGCCCTGTCCCTGGCCGCCACGGCGCTCAATGCGCTGGTGGCCTGGGTGCTGCTCAAGGCCGCTCGGCGTTTTGATTCGATCACCCTGCGAGCGGATGCCCACCATCTGCTCACCGATGTCTGGACCTCGGCCGGTGTGGTTCTGGGCATCGGCCTGGTCAAGCTGACCGGTCTGACGATCCTCGATCCCCTGATCGCGATCGCCGTGGCCGTGCACATCGTGGTCACCGGCTGGACGCTGTTTCACGAAACGGCCTCCGGCTTGCTGGATCGCTCTCTGCCCGATCCGGAGCAGCAGCTGCTTGAGAAGCTTCTGGCGTCTTATGAAACCGAGGAGATCCGCTTCCATGCGCTGCGGAGCCGCGTGGCCGGTTCCCGTCGCTTCGTGTCCTTCCACGTTCTCGTGCCGGGCCACTGGACGGTGCAGGCCGGCCATGATCTCTGCGAGGAGCTGGAGCACCGGGTGGCCGCCACCCTGACCCGAACGCACGTCATGACCCATCTGGAGCCGATCGAGGATCCCCGGGCCTGGGAGGACCTGGGCTTCCGCTGGGAGCAGGGCTGAGGCCCGCTCTTCCTTCGCCCCAGACTCCCCTCCCGTCCCGCCCGGATCTCCCCTTAGACGCCATGCGCCGTCCCTACCAACCCTCCCTGCTGCGCCTGCTGCATGGCGCCACAGCCCTGCTGGTGCCGCTGGCCTGGCTGACGGGGTTGGTGGTGGTCTCCACCAGTGACGGTCGGTTCGGCCGCCTTCCCTTCACCCTGGCCGGGGACTGGATCGACATCCACGGCACCGTGGGGGTTCTGCTCTGGCCGATCGCCCTGCTCTTCGGGCTGTATGCCCTCACCGCCGGCCGTGCCCGGTTGCGCCAGCCCGCCAATGCCCTCGCCCTGGTGGCGCTGGCCCTGGCGGTGGGGAGCGGCAAGTTGATGGACGAGGACTGGCTGCGCGACGGCCAGCTCGATCACCTCGTCTACAGCGTCCATCTGCTGGCCTGGCTGCTGATCGCCCTGGCGGTGTCGCTGCATGTGGCGGGGGTGCTGCAGCGTGGCGGCTGGCCCCTCGCCCGCTCGATGGCGAGTGTGCAGCTGCGGCCGGGTGACCTGCCCGGGAACTGGTTCGATCAGATCCGCCGGTCCTTCAGGGCCGGACGCTGACCGCGGCGAGCACTGGCATGGCGTTGGCCTGCCATACGGGGCAGGGCCAGGAGCGGCAGCCCAGAGCAGCATGGATCAAGCGCTGCGCCCCCCGTGCTGGAGCCCACCAACCTGCTGCTGCTGGCCTGCGCGCTGATCTATGGCCTGATCGGCGAGCCGCAGGAGGCGGCGATTCTGCTGGTGTTCGTGGCGGGCATCAGCCTGCTCGATGCCTGGCAGCAGCGCCGCAGCCGCCGCGCCCTGGCGGAACTGGCCCGTCTGTCCGCCCCGCGGGCCCAGGTGCTGCGCGATGGGGTGGAGCTGGAGCTGCCGCCTGATCAGTTGCGGGCCGGGGATCGGCTGCGGCTCGAAGAGGGCGACCGGGTGGCCGCCGACGCCCAGCTGCTCGAAGGGGTGGGCCTGTGGCTGGATGAATCGCTGCTCACGGGGGAGTCGCTGCCGGTGGCCCGCGAGCAGCCAGGCCAGCTGCTGCGCGCCGGGTCTCTGGTGGCCAGCGGTCGTGGCTGGGCATCGGTGGTGGACGTGGGGGAGGCCACCGAACTCGGCCGGATCGGCCGCAGCCTGGCCGCGGTGGAGCCACCGCCGACGCGCCTGCAGCGCCACACCCGCCGGCTCACAGCCCGGCTCTCCCTGCTGGCCCTGGCCCTCTGCGCGGCGCTGGCACTGGTGCAGGGCGGCCTCAGCGGCGACTGGAGCAACGCGCTGCTCGCGGCGCTGGCCCTGGCCCTGGCGGTGCTGCCCAATGAGATCCCGGTGGTGCTGGCCCTGTTTCTGGCCCTCGGCGCCCTGCGTCTGGCCCGCATCGGCGTGCTGGCCCGCTGGCCGGCGGCCGTCGAGAGCCTGGGCAGCGCCACGGTGCTGGCGGTCGACAAGACCGGCACGCTCACCGAGAACCGCATGGCGGTGTCTCAGCTCCTCACCTGGCCCGCCCACGAGTGCTGGCGCCGCGGTGAACCGCTTGAGGAGCCCTGGCATGGGCTGCTGGAGCTGGCGGTGCTGGCCAGCCGCCATGACCCGGTGGACGCGATGGAGCTGGCCATCCAGCGCCTGGCGGATGAGGAGCTCAGACACAGCGAACACCTGCATCCCGACTGGCCCCTGGCGCGGGAATACCCACTGCAGAGCGATCTGCTCGTCTATTCCCAGCTCTGGCACGACGGTGCCGGTGACCCCCATCTGGCCGCCAAGGGGGCGCCGGAGGCGATCGCCAGGCTCTGCCACCTGGATCCAGGCACCAGCGACGCCCTGCTGGGCGCGGCGTCGGAGCTGGCGGGTCAGGGGCTGCGCGTGCTGGCAGTGGCGCGCGGCCTCGATGGCGCCCCCCTGCATCCCCACCTCAACGGTTCCGGGAGGAGGCCTCAGGCCGGCAGCCCGCCCGCCAACGTGCATGACTACCTGTTTGAACCGGCAGGTCTGATCGCCCTGGCCGATCCCCTGCGCACCGAGGTGCCTGCCGCCATCGCCAGGGCCCATGGGGCCGGCGTGCGGGTGGTGATGATCACCGGTGATGGGCCCCAGACCGCCAGGGCGATCGCGGATCAGGCCGGCCTGCCGCCGGGGCCTGTGCTGAGCGGCGCCGATCTGGAGAGCCTGACTCCCCGGGAGCTGGCCGTTCAGGTGGCGCAGGTGAGCGTGTTCGCGCGGGTGCTGCCGCAGCAGAAGCTGCAGCTGGTGCAGGCGCTGCAGGCGGCCGGGGCCGTGGTGGCGATGGGCGGTGATGGCGTCAACGACGCCCCGGCCCTCAAGGCCGCCGACATCGGCGTGGCGATGGGCCAGCGTGGCACCGCCGTGGCGCGCGAATCGGCCGATCTGGTGCTGCTGCAGGACGACTTCAGCAGCCTGGTGGAGGCTCTTGCCCTGGGAAGGCGGATCGAGGCCAACCTGCATCGCGCCCTCGGGTACACCCTGGCGATTCACCTGCCGATCGCCGCGATCAGCCTGTTGCCGCTGCTGGTTCCCGGCCAGCCGCTGCTGCTGTTGCCGGTGCACATCGCCCTGCTGCACCTGGTGATCGATCCGGCCTGCACCGTGGTGTTCGAGGCCCTGCCTGCCAGCCCCAGCCTGATGCAGCAGCCCCCGCGGCCGCCTGAGGCCCCCCTGTTCGGCGCCGACACCTGGCGGCGGGCCCTGCTGCAGGGGGGGACCTTCGCGCTGCTGGCTCTGATCCTGGCCTGCTGGCCGGGCCTCGCCATGGTGGAGCGACGCAGCCTGGTGTTCGCTCTGCTGCTGCTCGGCGGCGGCGTGCTGGTGTGGCTCAACGGCGAACCCCATCACCGCCTCACCCAGCTGGGCGGCGCCATCGGCCTGGGGTTGTGGCTCCTGCTGCAGGCCATCCCGGGGCTGCCGTCCCTGCTGCTGCTCGCGCCCCTGGACCGGCAGGCGATGGGACTGCTGCTGCTGACGGTGCTCCTGCTGACCTTGCTGACGGTGGCGCGTGAACACCAGGCCCGGTGGCGTCGCTCTGAAGCGTGAGCCCGGCAGCTGACGGCTGGTCCATCAAGGAACCGATGGCATGCACGATGCGGATACCGCCCCGGTGAACGCAGCCCAGCGGTGCAGCGACCGACGGTGCCATGCGGCGCCGGATCAGCCTCGCTCCAGAGCCAGGGCGGCCTGCTGCAGAAGCTGCTCCGCGGCGGAGGCATCCATCGGGCGCCCGAGGCCATAGCCCTGCACGAAATCACAGCCGAGGTCTTCGAGGATCTGCAGCTGGCGATCGGTCTCCACCCCCTCCGCCACCAGGGCGATGCCGAGGGCGCGCGCCACGCCGATCACCGCCTTGACGATCACCTCATCCTCACGGTCGATGCCGAGGCCATCGATGAAGGAGCGGTCGATCTTGAGGATGCCGATCGGGAACCGCTTGAGATACAGAAGCGAGGAATAACCGGTGCCGAAATCATCGATGGCCAGCTGGATGCCCAGCTGCTTGAGCCTTTCCACCACCTCGGTGGTGGAGTCGATGTCTTCCACCAGCATCGTCTCGGTGATCTCCAGATAGAGCTCATCGGCGCTCAGGCCCGATGCCTCCAGCGCCTCGGTCACATGCGCTGTCAGAGCCGGATCCACGAAGGTGCGACCGGACACATTCACCGAGAGCCGCAGCGATAACCCCGGGAAGCGACGCTTCCAGTCCGCCAGGATGCGCGAAGCCGCATGCAGGATGTGCAGATCGATCTCGACGATCAGACCGCTGTCCTCCGCCACCGGCACGAACTCACTCGGGGGCAACAGGCCATGCCCCGGATGCTGCCAGCGGACCAGGGCCTCGAAGCCGACGATGCGTCGCTCCGGCATCCGCACGATCGGCTGGAAAAACGGCAGCAGCTCCCCATGGCGGACCGCACGCCGCAGCTCCATCTCCGTCGCTGCGCGCCGCTGGGCCTGCAGGCGCATGCCGGAGTCGTAACAGGCAAAGCGACCGCGGCCGAGATCCTTGGCGCGATACATCGCCATGTCGGCGTTCTCGATCAGCGCCTCTGCGCTCTGCGCCACGGGGTCGGAGCCCGGGCCCGTCGCGGCGCCAGCGGCGGCCTCGAAAGGAGTCGCCGCCTGTGAGCCTTCGCGGGGGAGCGTCTGGACCTCCTCGAAGGCGATCCCGATCGAGGGGGAGTGGCTCACCAGTTTGCCGGCCAGCAGCAGGGGCCGACTGACCCGCTCGATGATGCGTCGGGCCAGGATCTCCGCCTCCTCCTGCCGGCGGGTGCACGTCACCACCACGAATTCATCCCCCGACAGACGCCCGACCAGATCGGTGCCACGCACCACGCCGCGCAGCGCCTCCGCCACTGCACAGAGGAACTGATCGCCTGAGGCATGCCCGTGGGCATCGTTGATCTGCTTGAAGCGATCGATGTCGACGAACAGCACCGTCGGTGTGGCATCGGGCTCGCGGCCGCGTCCCTGCAGCAGCTCCTCGAGCCGCTCGAGCACGAGTGCCCGGCCCGGCAGACCGGTCATGGCGTCATGGGTGGCCTGGAGCAGGGCCTGCTCCTTGGCCTCTCGCTCCGCCTTGACGGCCCGCAGCACCTCGCTGCTGAGCTCGATGCTGCGCCCCATCGCCCGCAGCAGCGAACGCTCCTCCAGATCGAAGGGCTCACCCAGCCGTGCCACCAGCAGCTGATCCTTCTCACCCAACGGTGCCCAGTGCGCATGGAGCGACTGCTCGCCCAGGGGCAGGGTGGTCGGCTGGCGCGTCACCAGGGAGGGCAGCGGCGCCTGCTGCCGGGATGACAACCCGATGCACAGCTTCACCTGCTGAGGACTGACGATCGCCACCACCTCCGCATCGACGGCTTCGGCGACGCGATGAATCACTGAACGCAGCGCCTGCGGATCGTCCACCGTGAAGGCGGCGAGCACCTCCGAGAGCAGATGCAGCGACCAGGGGACCTCGTTCATGCCAGTGCCAGGGCGACGAGGGTCTGGTTGTGAAAGCCGCCGGCACCACGGGTGCGCGCGATTTCCCCGTAGGTGTAGAAGCCGCCCACCGGCAGATCGCCGCGGACGCTGTTGATCCGCTGCACCTCCTCGACGATGCGGTCCTCGGCCAGCACGGAGCGGCGGGCGACGCAGTCGAACAGCAGCAACCCCTGCATCGGCTGTCCCTCCAGAGCTTGGGCGGCCATCTCACAGGCCTGCTGGGTGGCCTCGAGCACCGAGTGGCCATCCCCCTGCATCAGATGGGCCAGTCCACCCTGAGGTACCTCGGCGATCGTCTTCAGAGAGCGCCGGGTGAAATCGGCGCCGGCGACGTACCGGATCTCGATGCGATCGCGACGGCGGATGCCCAGCGGCCGGGTGGTGACCCAGCTGGTGAAGATCTCGGCATTCGTCCGCACGTCCTCCGGTGCCTCAAAGGCCTCCAGCAGCACATCCAGGGCGGGTCGATCATCCAGGCTGATCACCTCGGTGCCCGTGCTGGCGGTGACCAGCATCGGGGCGGAGCGTGGCTCCCAGCAGTGGGAGACGCCGATCCCCAGGGGTGCATCGGAGCTGATCGCGGCAGCGACCACCGACTGTCGCAGCAGCCTGCGCCCGAACACCTGATGGGTGCGCTGCATGGCCAGGTCATCACCGGCGCAGCCGCCCACCAGGGGCACCTCCACCCCGGCCACGTCGTAGGCCCCCCGCACCACCTCCACCTGATCGCCACAGAGACCGTCGGCCAGCAGCACCAGCACGGTGTGGGCGCGCCTCTCCAGGCGATCGAGGCAGTGCGCAGCCTCGTTGGCGGCCTGGCGCAACCCCTCCGGACCACCCTGGCCCATGCCGAGGGACACCGTGAAGCCCTCACCACCGAGGGCCCACAGCGTGAGGCCACCCAGACTGGAACGATCCGGCGCCAGCTCCCCCGCCGTGGAACAGCCGATCACCACGTCCTCCCCGAAGGCATCGGCCAGCCTGGACGCGACGCATTCGAGATCGTGGGTCGCCGAGGCGAAGAGCAACACCAGTTTCGGCTTGCCGGCCTGGAGCAGAGGCTGCAGCGCCTCCTCGACCGCCCGATCGTTGTCGGGGTCGAGGGAGCTTCCCACCCGGATCCAGCGGGTCCGTTCCTGCGTGGCCGGGACCACGACGGCGGAAGGTCCAGATGCGGAGCAGGTCATGGTGGCGGCAGGGGAGGAGCGGGGCGGCGGCTGTCGTCAGGGCGGCAGTCGTCAGACAAGTGGCGCGACGGCCCCGCTCGGCGGGAGAGCGGATCGCGGCCCTGGAAGTGTCATGGCCTGGACCCACAGGCACCGATCAAGCTCCGGCAACAATCTGGATCGGTGGGGGCCGTACAGAGAGGCATCGGAACCGGCAGCCTCTGCGGTTTGCGGCAACGTGCGGTACATCCCGACTCTGGCTGTGGAGCCAGACCTGCGCAAGCCTGTAGCGATACCGAAGGCCATGCCGACACCGCCGGGTGTTCCAGCATGGAACAGCGGCGTTCCCGGGGGTTTGAGGGGGCAGGAGCGGCAGCCACGACACCCGTGAGGAACGGCCTCTGAGAGGCCCCGTCATGAGCAGGTGGGGAGACGCCCTGAAGCACCACCGCTGGGGTAGGGGACGGCGGAACGGCAGGTCATGTCCAGATCGACCTCTCACGGAACCGGATCACCGAGCCGAGAGCGTCAGGGAGCCTCAGGCCTGCTCCCCCACCAGCCCCGCTGGGCGATCAACCGAAGCACCACCCCCAGAACCAGCAGGACCAGCAGCGGCCCCTCGCCCCAGCGGAGATAACCCGTCGGAGCCTGCAGGCGATGGATCTCGACCGCCGCCCGGACGCTGCGCCCAGCCGGCAGCTGTGAGCGGACGACGCCACGGGGGTCGACCGCGAGGCTGGGGCCGGTGTTGGCGGCGCTGACCAGCCAGCGGCCGCTCTCGATCGCCCGCAGCCGCGCCAGGGCCGTGAACTGCTGCTGCAGCAACAGGGGGTAGGGATCGAGATTGGCGCTGGCCAGCAGCCACTGGGCCCCATCGCGGCTGGCACTGGCCAGGGCGCGACCGTCGGAGAGCTCATAGCAGATCGCCACCGCCACCGGTCCCTCGGGACGGCGCAGCAGCCGCGAGGGAGGGCCGCTCTGCAGGCCCCCCACCGCCGAGAGGCCGCTCCAGCGCAGCAGCCCCGAGGCGGGCACCCACTCCCCCAGCGGCACCAGCCGGTGCTTGTCGAGCCACTGGTCAGCCACCACATCGCCGGGAGCGAAGCGCAGCAGGCTGCTGCGATGCTCCAGGCCCTCCAGCCGGAAGCCGCCGCTGAGCACCTCCACCGGCGCCGGCTCGGGCAGCGGCTGCCCCAGGGCCAGCGCCCCCTCCGGCAGCACGAGGGTGCGGGCCATACCGACGGCGGCCCGTTGCGCCAGGGCCAGCTGGCGCAGCAAGCGCAGCTGCTCGGCCGCCTCGAACTTGCGACGGGTGGGGATGGCCGGCTGCAGCAGCAGCACCCGCTCCCGGGGGCCGTCATCGGGGGCGACCGCCGCCAGGGCGGCCAGGCCGGCCAGGTGGGCGGCCAGCACCAGGCCCAGGCAGAGCAGGAAGCGGCGACGGCGCCCTGCTCCGGAGCGGAACACCCACCACAGCCCCCAGCCGATCAACACCTGCAGAGCCGCCAGCAGCCCGGCTCCCCCCAGCGCGGCCACTCCCGCCAGGGCGGGATCCCCCGGCAGCGCGGCGGCGCCCACCCCGATCCAGAACAGCGGACCGCGGGCCAGGGCCACCTCCGCCAGGCCCCAGAGCGCCGATCCGATCAGGGCGGTCGACAGGCGCGTCGGCCCGAGGCGGCGCATCAGGGCCAGCCACAGACCCACCAGCAGACCGCCGGCCAGGGCGATCAGCAGCCAGAGCAACAGGCACAGCGGCAGGCTCAGAGGCCCGGGCACGCCGATCCAGTCGAGCGGATGCAGCCAGAGCAGCCAGCGATGGCTGAGCAGCACCGCCGCCAGCCCCCAGAGCAGCCCCTCCAGGGCCACCACGTGCGGCAACCACGCGGCAAAAGCGGCCGGAACCTGGCCCAGCGGCCGCGAGCGGAGGCCCCCGGCCAGCGGAGGCAACGACGACGGCAGCGGGGCCGGGGAGAGAGGCTCGTCAGCCGTGCGCCTCGGCGCCGCCACGAACTGGCGGACTCTGCCGGGCTGGCGGGAGGCTCCCTGCTCGCCGGGAGCGGCCAGAGACCAGAGCAGCGCCAGAGCGCCCCAGAGCAGCGGCGGCAGGCCAAGCGGGGGAAGAGCCAGGCCGGCGAGCAGACCTGAGCCGATGGCCAGGCAGACCTGCCGCAGCCGGTCATTGCCCATGGCCCGGGAGCCGGGAAGGCGCCAGTCTCGGATCACGACCCCTCGCACCATCCCCGGAGGGTGTCCCACACAGTCTGCTGGAGGACCGCATCACCATGGATCAGGGCAATCTGCTGCAGATGCTGCTGCTGCGCGGCCTGGGCACCACCTCCCTGGTGGCCGACAGGCTCCGCTACGTCAGCCAGGAATGGGTGAGCAGCGGCCGACTCGACCCCAACCACGCCTCCGCCCTGATGGAGGACGTGCTCAAGGCGCTGCGGGGCGAGAACCCGGAGCTGGAACAGCAGGCGGAGCGCCAGCTCGAACGGAACCGCGATGACCTGCTGGCCGATCTCGGCCTGGCGCGCCAGCGGGAAGTGGATGAGCTGCGCGGCCGACTCGACCGGCTCGAGCGGCAGCTGCGCCAGCGCGGCGGCGGCTGGAGCGAGGCCGCGCCCCAGGGCGTCGATGACAGCGACCTGCCGCCCGACTGAAACCGCGGGCCGGGGCGCTGCGGAGGGGCCCTGCCAGAATCCGCGCCAGCGGTTCCCTCGGCATGCGCGACATCCTGATCAGCACGGCGGTCTGCCTCAGCTGCCTGCTGGTGGCCTTCATCAGCCAGCTGGTGGCCCCCAGCCCGGTGCTGCCCTCGGCCCAGGCCTCCGGCCCTGAAAGCCAGGCCGGCGTGGTTCAGGTGGCCACCGCCATGGCAGGGGCGCCACGCAGCAGCGGCAAAGCCCAGGCCGCTGTGGTCGCCGCCGTTTCGGCGCCCCTGGAACTCGACCCCAACGACCCCAACCCCACCCTGTTCACCATGGCCCCCAGCAGCGCAGCCCCCGGCGGCTCCAGCGACGAGACCCTGACCGCAGGGGGAGCGTCCGCTCTGGGCGGCTCGATGAGCGCCCCGAAGGAGGTCGTCACCGAGAGCGGTCTGCGCATCACCGATCTCGAGATCGGCACCGGTGCCGAGGCGGTGAGCGGCGAGCTGGTGTCCGTGAACTATCGGGGCACCCTCACGAATGGCAAGGAGTTCGACAGCAGCTACGGCCGCGGTCCCTTCCAGTTCCCGCTCGGCGCCGGCCGCGTGATCAAGGGCTGGGACGAGGGCGTGGCGGGCATGAAGGTGGGCGGCAAGCGGAAGCTGGTGATCCCGCCTGAACTGGCCTACGGCTCCCGCGGGGCCGGCGGCGTGATTCCCCCCGACGCCACGCTGATCTTCGAGGTCGAACTGCTCGGCGTCGGCCGCTGATCCAGCGCCCAGCCGAGCGAAGACTGGGGCTCCCTCTCCGGGGCGGCCACCCCCGGCGAGACGGCGGTGCCCAGCCATGCAGGCACTGCCGGCACCGCTGCCCGGAGGCAAGGGAGCCTCTGCAGACCTGTCCGGCGTCACATCCCTTACACAATGAAGTGATCGTTAAGATGACTTCAACCGGGTCCATGGGCCCGTCGGGCAGGTCCCGGGCCTGTTGCGGCCCCTGCCCTCCCCTCCGTCGTCGTCCCTCTCTCCCACCCCATGGCGCACACGCTGCCCGCACTGCCCTACGGCCTCGATGCGCTCGAGCCCCACATCTCCCGCTCGACGCTGGAGTTCCACCACGGCAAGCATCACAACGCCTACGTCACCAACCTGAACAATCTGGTGGCCGGCACCGACCTGGAGGGCAAGAGCCTCGAGGACACGATCCTGGCGGTGGCCGGGGACGCCTCCAAGGCCGGTGTGTTCAACAACGCCGCCCAGGTGTGGAACCACAGCTTCTACTGGCAGTGCATCAAGCCCAGTGGCGGTGGCACCCCCAGCGGCGCCCTGCTCGACAGGATCAACGCTGATTTCGGCAGCTTCGAGAAGTTCGTCGAGGCGTTCAAGGCCGCCGGCGCCACCCAGTTCGGCAGCGGCTGGGCCTGGCTGGTGCTCGACAACGGCACCCTCAAGGTGACCAAGACCGCCAACGCCGACCTGCCCCTGGCCCATGGCCAGAAAGCCCTGCTCACGATGGACGTGTGGGAGCACGCCTATTACCTCGACTACCAGAATCGCCGGCCCGATTACATCAGCACCTTCCTCGACAAGCTGGTGAACTGGGACTTCGTGGCCGCCAATCTGGCCGCAGCCTGATCGTCGGATGATGCTCCCGCCTGCCTTCGGCAGGTGGGTTTCCGCTGATGCCAGAGCCAGACCTGGCAACCCACAGCCCGGCGGCCCAGCCCTCCCCGCGGGGGGCTTTTTGCTGGCTGGCAGCACAGCTAGTCTGACCAGATCAACCAGACCAGATTCCACGTCATGGCTCCCGGCCCCCCCTCGTCGCTCCCGCCCGAACCCCGCTGCATCAACGTGCAGGAGGCCAAAACCCACCTCTCGGCTCTGCTGGCCCGGGTCTCCGCCGGTGAACGCATCGTGCTGGCCCGACATGGCAAGCCCATCGCCCAGCTTGTTCCGCTGGATCCCCAGCCACGCCGTCAGCTGGGTTTCCTGCAGGGGCAGGTGGATGCCGCCTTCTTCGATCCCCTGCCAGAGGAGGAACTGCGGGCCTGGGAGGCATGAGGCTGCTGCTGGACACCCACGTGCTGCTCTGGGCTGCTCTGGAGCCGGACAGGCTCTCCCCAGGGCAGCGTGACGGCCTGGAGGATGGAGCCAACCAGCTGTTCGTCAGCGCCGCAACCGCCTGGGAGATCGCCACGAAATGGCGGCTTGGCAAGCTGCAGCAGGCCGCCGCCGTGGTGAACAACTACGGTCTGGTTCTCGACCGGCTGGCGGCCACCGAACTGCCGATCCGCGGCGATGTCGCCCGTCGCGCGGGCCTCTGGGAGGTGGAGCATCGGGACCCGTTCGATCGCCTCCTGGCGGCCCAGGCAGCAGCCGATCAGCTGATCCTGGTGAGCAGCGATCCGGCCTTCATCCAGTTTGAAGACGAGCAGAGGCTGAGCTGAGCCGTTCGCTGGCGCAGCAAGCCGACAGCCCACCAGCCTCAGAAGGGACATCCCTCAGCCCAACTCAAGGCTGAGCTGTTGCTGATTGGCAGAACCGGAGTCCTGGGAGCGCCGTCTGCGGCTGACGCCGTTGCGGGGGGTCTTCAAACCCGAGCGGCGCGAGCCATGCCGCTCCTGAATGGCATCTGCCGTGCGGCGAAAGGCCTCACTCCCACGCACCGCCCACACCTTCTCCCGTGCCTCACGGGCGGCCTGCCGGTGATCGAGAAGCGGCAACGGGTACTCGTCGCCCAGGACACAGCCCGCCGCCCGTTGCTCCGCGTCGCTCATCGTCCAGGGGGTGTGGAGATACACCACCGGCACCATCGCGAGCTCCGGCAGCCAGTGGCGCAGGAACAGGCCCTGCGGGTCCTGATCGAGCCCCTGCTTGATCGGGTTGTAGATCCGCACGATGTTGATCCCCGTCGTTCCCGCCTGCATCTGGCACTGGTTCCAGTGGATGCCGGGCTCGTAGTCGACGAACAGGCGGGCCAGCACCAGGCCGCTGTCGCGCCAGTGGATCCACAGGTGCTGGCTGGCCACCGCCATCAGCATCGCCCGCATCCGGAAATTGATCCAGCCTTCCGCGATCAGGGCCCGCATGCAGGCATCGACGAACGGCCAGCCGGTGCGCCCCTCGCTCCAGGCCTGCAGCCGCTCGGCATCGGTGTCGCGCAGGCCGGCGTAGGCGGGATGAGCATCGCGGACCTCCAGCTCCGGTTCGCTTTCGAGCTTCTGAATGAAGTGGCAGTGCCAGTGCAGCCGCTCCTCAAAAGCGCGCGGACCGCCGCCCCGGCGGCTGGCCTGCACCACCTCCCGCAGCGACAGCGTGCCGAAGGCGAGATGGGGGGACAGGCGCGAGCAGGCCGATGACGCCGTCAGCGGACTGGAAAGCCCGCGGGCATAGCCGCGGCCCCGCTCCTTCAGAAAACTCTCCAGCAGATCCAGGCCGGCGCGGCGGCCTCCCGGCTGACGCCCTGGGCAGGGATCGGGCTCCAGGCCCAGATCGGCCCCCGCAGGAATCGGCCCCGGGGCCCAGTTCCCCTCCAGGGGCTGCAGACGATCCGGAGCCGGTAAGGGCTCGCATCCCATCCGCTCCTCCCAGCGGCGAGCCCAGCCATCACGGTTGCGCAGCCGCCGCACGACACCGTTCTGGGGAACCTCCCGCCAGGGGATGCCGTGCTGAACGCACCAGGCTCCCACCGCCTGGTCGCGCCGGTAGCTCCAATCGTTGCCCGTCTCCTCATGGCTCCACAGGCCGGCGATCGCCACCCGCCGCCGCAGACGCTCCAGCAGCGGCACCACCGCACCGACCCGCACCAGCAGCGGCTGCCCCCGTTGCGCGAGATCCTCACGCAGCTCCGCCAGCGATTCGGCCACGAACGCCCACTGACGGCCGGAAGCGTCCTCCTGCGCCCAGAGCTCCGGTTCGGCCACATACAGCGGCAACACCGGCCCGCAGCGCGCTGCCTCGAGCAGGGGCCCGTGGTCAGGCGTGCGCAGGTCGCGCTTGAACCAGACGACGTGCACAGGCTCCATGGCGGCGGAGCCTAAGGGGGGCCGCTGCGTCGGCGCGGCCCGTGCGGGCGCCGGCCTCAGGCGGGAAGGCGCAGGCGCCGCTCGAGGCGCTTGAACAACAGCGAGGCGGTGGTGGTCATCACCAGATACACCAGGGCGACGGCGATGTAGATCTCGAAAGCGCGGTAGGTGGTGGCGACCATCAGTTGTCCCTGCCGGAACAATTCATCGAACCCGATCACCGCCGCCAGGCTGGTGTCCTTGATCAGGGTGATGAACTCATTGGCCAGCGGTGGGATCACACGGCGGATCGCCTGGGGAGCGATCACAAAGCGCATCCGCTCCAGCGGGCTGAAGCCGAGGGCATCGGCCGCCTCCCATTGGCCCCGGTCAATCGACTCGATGCCGCTGCGCAGCGTTTCGGACAGATAGGCCGCCACGTTGAGGCTCAGGGCCGTCACGGCCGCCGGCATGCGATCGATGGTGAAGGGCAGCTGCAGGCTCTGCAGCAGGGCCGGCAGGCCGAAATAGATCAGAAACAGCTGCACCAGCATCGGCGTGCCCCGGAAGAACTCGATGTACACGCGGCACAGCCGGTGGGCCAGCGGCCAGGGGGCCTGCAGCAGCATCGCCAGGCCGATGCCACCGGCGAGCCCGAAGCTGAACGAGAGCACGGTGAGCAGCAGGGTGATGGCCGCTCCCTTGAGAAGATTGACCAGAAGAAGCTGCAGATCCAGGCCCTTCTGCGCCGAACGATTCGCCTCCAGACCAGGGGCGACTTCGGGCAGGACCGGCGGCTCGGCTCCAAACCAGCGGCGATAGAGCGCCGCATACTCGCCATTGCTGAACAGTGTCGCGAGGGCCTCGTTCACCGAGGCGAGAACCGGCGATCCCTGACGGGTGGCAATGCCGTAATACTCGCTGCTGAGATGCTCTCCGCTGATCCTCAGACCGGTGAGGTTGGCCTGATCAATTGCATACAGAATTGCCGGAATATCACTCACCACAGCATCGGCATTGCCATTGGCAAGTTCCTGAAGTGCCAGCGGCGTCGAGTCAAAGCTGCTCACCCTCGCATCGGGAACTTCGCTGGCCTTGAGGGCACCGGTGGTGCCGATCTGCACGGCGATGCGTCGGCCTTTGAGATCCTCCAGCCCGTTGATGGCAGGCCCGTTCTCGCGCACAACGATCGCCTGACCCGCCTGGAAATAGGGGCGGCTGAAATCAATCGCCCGAGCCCGATCCGCTGTGATCGTCATCGCGCTGATCGCCGCGTCGATCGTGCCGGACTGCAGGGCAGGAATCACCCCATCAAACGGCAGAGCAACCAGCTCGATCCGGCGGCCGGCCTGCCGGCCGATCGCCTCGATCAGATCGATGTCAAACCCGGTGATCTGATTGGTTGTCTTGTCCCGATACTCAAACGGTGGGAACGTGGGATCGGTACCGACCTTCCACGTCTTGACGGGGGACGCCCAGAGACTGCCCGCAAGGCCGACCGCCAGCAGCCCGGCCAGCAGGCCCGTCAGCATGTGGCGCAGACGGCTCCGACCCGACGCCCACCGTGGGGTCAGGCCAGCCCACGGCGATCGCCGAGCCATGGCAGGCGTGACTGATGATGACGCCACCGTGCCTCCCCCGGGGCTTGGCCTCCGGGTCGGAGCGTTCCAGGGACACCAGAGCAGACGGAACCCTCGACCCTGACTAGGCTGACCGCCTGGATGATTGGCCACAACCCCATCACACTGATCACCCGATGATCGCCCCCTCCACGACGCCTGTCGTCCTGCAGTGCACCGATCTGCACAAAAGCTATGGCGATCTCAAGGTGTTGCGTGGCGTGAGCGCCACGGTGAAGTCCGGGGATGTCGTGTCGATCATCGGCCCTTCCGGTTGTGGCAAAAGCACCTTCCTGCGCTGCCTGAACCGACTGGAAAACTTTGAGCAGGGTGAACTCCGGGTGCTCGGCGCCGCTGTGCCGGGGGGCTCGCTGCATTGGCGTGAGCTGCGGCAATTGCGATTGCGGGTGGGAATGGTGTTTCAGCAGTTCAACCTCTTCCCGCACCTGACCGTGATGGAGAATCTGGTGTTGCCGCCAGGCCGGATTCTGCGCTTGTCCCTGATGGAATGCCAGGAGCGAGCCGAGCGACATCTCGCTCAGGTGGGCCTCGCTGATCGGGGGGCGTCCTATCCGGGGCAACTCTCGGGAGGGCAGAAACAGCGGGTGGCGATCGCCCGCAGTCTCTGCATGAATCCGGACGTGATGCTGTTCGATGAGCCCACCAGCGCCCTGGATCCCGAGCTGGTGGGAGAAGTGCTGCAGGTGATGCGGCTGCTGGCCGACTCGGGGATGACAATGCTGGTCGTCACCCATGAGATGCGCTTCGCCCGTGAGGTGTCGAGCCGCGTTCTTTTCTTCAACAATGGCCTGATCGAAGAGCAGGGAGCTCCGGCAGAGGTGTTCGGCCAGCCCCGCAGTGAGCGGCTGAGGAGCTTCCTGCAGCGTCAGTAGAGCCGCTCTTCCCTCAATCCCGCAGGCAGATCCGCCTCTGAGTCCACGAGTGAACCTGTCACGACCTGCCGGACCACCTCACGCCGTGGCCCGGCCGCAGGCGTCCGGGATCTACCCTGCCGCAGCAACCACGGGCGCGCCACCTCTCGCCATGCCTTCGGGGCCCCGGCCATGCCCGACGCCCAGGCCACGATGCACACCGCGCCGCCGGCCCACCGCCAAGGCTGCGGCACTCGCAGCCGCGTGCTTGCTCGGTGTGCTGACCGAGGCAGCGACTCGAGCCCATCCCTCCGCCCCCGGACAGCGGGCCGAGACGACCGCCGCTTCCACATCCACGGGCTTCCAGGCCGCGGCTCCTCGCCTCGCCGGATCCCCCGTGCAGGCTGGATCACCGCCGGACACGACGGATCTCCAACCCTTCGGCGGGCCGGATCGGCAACGGCTTCTGCTCCTGGCTACGGGAGCCTGCGGTGATGACGCGCTGGACCGGTTGCTGCGCGACCGGAGCCCCCTCAATCGCTTCGAGGTGGCGGCTGCACTCGATCAGTGCCTGCCGCAACCCGGCAGCGAGACGGATCAGCAGAAGGCTCTGATCGAGGCCTTCAGCGCGGAGCTGGCGCTGTTGCGCGCTCGCAGGGACAGCCTCCAGGCCCGCCTGGTGGATCTTGAAGCCCTGGAGTTCTCCACCACCACCCACCTGAAGGGCGAAGCCACCTTCGTGCTCGGAGCCAACCGCTTTGCCGGCTCCGCACAAACGCTGGTGAACGAGAGTCGCCGTACCTACGGCGCCAGCACGTTGAACTACGACCTGAAGCTGGTCTTCGATACCAGCTTCACAGGCAAGGATCTGCTGCGCATGCGCCTGCGAGCCGGCAACTTCGATCGCAACAGCAACAGCTTTTATGGAGCTGGCCCCACAGTTCTGTCCGAACTGGAGGTGGCCTTTCAGGAGCAATCCGGCCCTGATCTGCTGGGTGTCAACAGACTCTATTACCAACGTCCCATCGGTGATTTCACCTTCACGTTGGGACCCAAGGTTGAGCAGGATGCCATGCTCGCCATCTGGCCTTCGGTGTATCCGGCCTCATCGGTTCTCGATGTGATGACCTTCGCCGGTGCCATCGGAGCGCTCAACCTCAATCTCGGTGCCGGAGCGGGCCTGTGGTGGCAGAAGAACGGCGTTGCGATCAGCGTCAACACCATCGCCGCCAATGGGGAGGCGGGCAATCCCAGGCTCGGGGGCCTCGCCTCCGGGGGCTCGGGCACCAGCAGCAGCCTGCAGATCGGCTACCAGGCCAGACAGTGGGCCGTCGCAGCCACCGCGTCCTGGTTGCAGAACGGCTTCGGCACGATTCCCTATGGCACCGCGTTTGTGCTGAACAGTTTCCAGTCGCCAGGCAGCACCCTGGCCTATGGCCTCAGTGGCTACTGGCAGCCGCTCAGGCCAGGCTGGATGCCCTCGATCAGCGCTGGCTTCGGTCTCAACACCACCCGCTATGACCAACCATCGACCGCCGGCAGCCTGGTGGGCACGAGCCAGTCGTGGAGCGTGGGTGTGCAGTGGCTGAAGGCGATCGCCGGAGGGCATTCCCTGGGATTCGCCGTCGGGCAGCCCACCTATGCCACGCGCCTGGTCAATGGCGCCAGTGCCGATGATGGCAACTGGGTGTGGGAGGGCTGGACGAGCATCGCGTTGAGCGACCATATCTCGCTCACGCCGGCCGTCTTTTATCTCAGTCGCCCACTTGGGGCGAACACACCATCGGGCCGCAGCTTTCAGCAGCTGGGTGTCCTGATCAAGACGAGCCTGCGCTTCTGAGCAACGGCTGCGCCTGCGGCAGCACCGCTTCAGGCGACAGCCACATGGCGTCGCCATAGGAGAAGAAGCGGTAACCCTGTCGCTTGGCCTCTTCGTAGAGAGCCAGCAGCCTGCGGCGGCCGATCAGGGCACTCACCAGCAGCAGCAGCGAGCTCTTCGGCAGATGGAAATTGGTGAGCAGGCCCTGCACCACCGCGAAGCGATGCCCGGGCTGAATCACCAGATCCACCGGGCCGGTGTGGGGCCTGAGCTCACCGCCATGGAGCGCCGCCACCGCCTCGAGGGTGCGCACGCTGGTGGTGCCCACGGCGATCACCCGACCGCCCCGTTCCCGGCAGGCCCGCACCGCCTGCACCGCCTCGGGGCGCACCTGCACCCATTCGCTGTGCAGTTCCAGGCCGCGCAGGTCCTCCTGCTCCACGGGCCGGAAGGTGCCCAGGCCCACATGCAGCGTCACCGCTGCGATGGCGATGCCCCGCTCCCGCAGGCGCGCCAGCAACGCATCGCTGAGATGCAGGCCGGCGGTGGGGGCCGCCACCGAACCGGGGCGCTCGGCATAGCGGGTCTGGTAGCGCTCCTCATCGGAGGCGTCATGCGCGTGGATGTAGGGCGGCAGCGGCATCTCGCCGTAGCGGGCCAGCAGCGCCTCGATCGCCCCGGGGCTGGTGCAGTCGGGCGGGAAACGCACCACCCGGCCGCCGGTCTCCGCATCGGCAGCCACGATCGGCAACTCCAGCGAGGGCTGCCCCGGGTGCTCCAGCTGCACCACATCGCCGGGGCGCAGGCGTCTGGCGGGCCGGGCCAGGCAGAGCCAGTCGCTCGGGCCGATCCTGGTGACCTCAGCGCTCCGGGCCCCATCGGCACCGGAGCTCCGCAGGGCTGTCTGGCGCCACTCCTGCCCCTCCGCAACGGGGGGCGACTCCGTCGCGGTCAGAGAGGCGGGTTCCAGCACCAGCAGCTCGACGACGCCGCCCGTGGCACGACGGGCCCGCAGACGCGCCTTGAGCACCCGCGTGTCATTCACCACCAGCAGATCGCCGGGGCGCAGCTCCTCGGCCAGATCCCACACCTGCAGGTGGCGGCAGGGAGCTGGAGACGACGCCGATCTCAGAGGCGTTTCGGAAGCACAGGCCGGGCCGGAGCGATCGGCATCTTCCGTCTCTGGGGTGGCTGGATCCACCACCAGCAGCCGGGCGGCATGGCGAGGCTCGACCGGCCGCTGGGTAATGAAGGACTCCGGCAACGCGAAGTCGTAACTGGAGAGCAACAGATCGAGCGGGTCAGCTCTCTGCTCAGCCCCGGCTCGGGTGGGCGCGACCGGGGTCTGGTCCACGGACATCTCAGGCGGAACGGGGCAGGCAGGGCCGCGGGGCTCCCGCCGTCGGACAGCGCGGAACCATAACGGCCCATCGCAGTCGGGCGCCGGGCATCCGCGCCGGGTGGCGATCAGAGCGCCAGGCTCTCCGGATTGGTCTCGATCAGCTGGGCCAGATCCTTGAGGAAGGCCGCGGCATGGGCGCCGTAGACGGTGCGGTGATCACAGGTGAGATTCACCTGCATCTGATTGGCCACCCGGATCGAGCCGTCCTTGCCGGCCACCACCGTGGGCCGCGAGGCGGCCACCGCCAGGATGGCGCCGGTGCCCGGCGGCAGGATCGCGTCGAAGCGATCGACGCCGAACATGCCGAGATTCGACAGGGTGAAGGTGCCGGTGCTGTATTCCTCGGGCTTGAGCTGCTTGCTGCGGGCGCGGGCCACCAGGTCGGCCCAGTTGCGAGCCAGCTCATAGATGTCGGTGCGGTCCGCGTTGGCGAGCACCGGCGTGATCAGGCCGCCGTCCTCCATCGCCACCGCCACCGCCACGTTCACGGCGGCGGGGTAGGTCATGGCACTGCCGTCCGCACTGGTGGCGGCATTCACCTGGGGATGGCGCGCCAGGGTGACGGCGACAGCCTTGGCAAGCAGGGCCGTCATCGTCACCCCCTTGCTCTTGACCTGCTTGTAGAAGGCGTCGAGCTTCGTGGTGGTGATCGTGTAGCCCACCCGGAAGCAGGGCACCGCCAGGCTGGCGAGCATGTTGCGGTTGACCGCGCCCTGCAGCGTGTTGAAGGCCACCGACTCACCGGGACGGCCGAAGGCCTGACCGGCAGGTGCCGGGGCGGAGCCGTTCCCGGAGGGGGCACCGGCCGCAGCGGCTGCCACGGCGGGGCCGCTGCCCTCGGCGACGCGGGGCAGGCTCACCGGCTGACCGGTGGCTCGCTGCACATCCTCGGCCTGAATGCGGCCATGGGGGCCGCTGCCGACCACCGTCTCCAGGGCGACCCCCAGCTGGGCGGCCAGCTTGCGGGCGCGGGGGCTGGCGACGATCCGCCCGTCGGCGCGGGCGGCCACGGGGGCAGGAGCTGCCGCCGGTGCAGGGCTGGCGGGTGCCGCCACGGGCTGGGGAGCGGGCGCCACCGGAACGACGGGAGGCGCCGCAGGGGCAGGGGCTGCAGGAGCCGCTGCAGGGCTGGTGGCCGCGGGGGCCGCTGCGGCGGCAGAGCCGCCGGAGGGATGGCGGGCAGCGACTTCGGCGATCTCGGCCTCGGTCTCCACGATCAGACCGATCGTCTCGCCCACCGGCGCGGTGCCCCCGGCAGGCAGCAGCACGGCCGCCAGGTAGCCCTCGTTGAACGACTCGACATCCATGTCGGCCTTGTCGGACTCGACCACGAGCACCGATTCATTCCGCTCGACCCGGTCTCCGGGTTTCTTGAGCCACTCCACCACCTTGCCCTCCGTCATGGTGGAGCTGAGGGCGGGCATGAAAATTTCGTGGGTTGCCATAAACCAGTGCCCGTCTGCGTTTTGGAGGGGTGTTCCAACCGTTGTTCCAACTTTTCTCCAACTGGGGAGGCGTGCTGGGGTTGGTCGTTCGGGCGACTTTAAGACGCCGAGGACCCCTCAGAAATGCAGTCAGCGCAACGGCAGAGCGCAAAGGAACAACGCCCCCGCAACCAACCCCAGCAACGCCTTCCAAAGGGAGACAGGCACCTCACCCCGCCCACAAGACACCACCACTCATGAACTTCCCGCATAGGCACCCACTGAGCGCCCCTGCCTTGCCTTCCGCCCTCAGCATCCCTCTCAACCGCCACGACACGCAGAGGGGCACCAGAATCGCCCTGAAGCACCATGCCAGACATTGAGGCAATGACAGAGCACCCCCTCTGGATGCTGCTGCCCTGGGCGGTCTTCGCAGTCGCTGCGGGCGTCAAGTTCTGGCATCTCACCACCGCCTTCCGTAGGCACCTGCTGGACACCCCCACACCCTCACAACGGTTCCGTCAGTCCCTGGAGCGGATCTGGCAGCGGGATCAGAAGGCAGCGTGAGGAACGAATGACCACTTCCGGGGCGATCCAGGCGGAGCGAGAGAGGCGCTCAGAGATGTGGAAGGCGGTCCAACGCATCCAAGTTGACCGCCCCCTTACGGCAGATGAGGTCCGCCAAATCGGTTGCTACAACGGCGCTCGTGGGATCTGGAGGGACAAGGCATCAACTGCCCATCTGACCCCAGCAGGCAATGGGGTCTGTGTTGGCATCAGCAGCAGGGGCAAGTACGAGGACGAGATCGGCGAAGAGACAGGCATCTACGACTACCCATCCACCAAAGTACCGACCTACGACCAAGGAGACATAGACGCGATGAGAGCGGCGTTGTCCCTGGAGATGCCGATCTTTCTCATCCGGGACACCAACGCGCAAGGAGCACCCGTCCAGGGCAAGGGTCCGAGGCGGCGCGTGGATCGGGTGGAGTTCGTCGCTGATGATCCATTGAGCAGGTCACTCATCTTCACCTTCTCCCTGGGCGGCAGAAGCGACTACCGCTTGCCAGAGGACGAGCAAGGATCTTGCTTTCAAGAAAGGGAAACGAAAGAACGGCAGAGCACGTCCAAAAAACGCAGTCAGGCAGCGTTTCGGGCAGCGGTCATCAGTCGCTACGGGGAAAGGCGCTGCTGTCTGTGTGATGCTCCTCCAGAGGTCATAGAGGCAGCGCACATCGTTCCTGTGAGCAACAACGGCAGTGACTGGAGCGGGAATGGACTGTTGGTTTGCCGCAACCATCACGCTCTGTACGATCTTGGGAGGTGGTGCCTGCATCCCCAGCATCTGGAGGTAGTGCCTGCAACAGGTCACGATCTGTCTTCTCTACAGGTCATCCGTTCCAATGTGCGTCACCTCAGGCAGAGTCCCGATCGGGAGGCGCTTCAATGGCGCTGGTCAAGGTGGGCGTGATGGAGCACCTGAACTGGGGTTACATCCAACTGGGACTCTTCGCCCTTGCCTTTGCGGGTCTGCAGGTCTGGTGGATCAGAAGCATCCTGCGCCCACGGAACCTGGCAAGACCATTGAGCGAAGGGGAGTTCCGACGGTCTCTGGAGCAGATCTGGGCGAAGAAGTCCTGATCGCCTCCAGGCGACTACCAGCGCACCCCCCTCCAGACCCACCCGACGAACCAGCACACGCAAAACCGAGGGCACAAGGGACGCCTCAGGGATCAACCGGCACGCAAAAGAACTCAGATCCCACTCCGCCTCCTGGATCAGCGCCAACAGGTACACCAGCACTTCCGAAAGCAGGAGCAGAAGACTTTCTTGGGATTTGCATCAGAGATAGGAACGAATCGCCAAAATAAGACGGCACTGGAGTTGCAGATGCCCAAAAGAGTCTTGGCGCCAGCACTGGCAAGCATAACCATGCTATACAGCGCAACAGCATCGGCGCAGACATGTTATGATATTTCAGTGCATTCTTACAACAAGGGCAGGGCATCCCTAATTGCACCTTATAATTACGCAAAAGTTATACATGCAGGAGGGAAGACCGTGGATTGCAAAATAGATGATCTTTACTTGAGCGAGTATGCGATCAAATTAACCTGTGACGACGGATTCCGATATGAGATTGGCACGACTGATTACTGCGGACGGGGTGGCAGTGCAAATTGCGAAAAAGCAGTTGTCGTAAACCCATACGGAGCGAGGTCATATCATCCGACAACAATGCTCAATTCAGAGAAGCAGTGCTTTGACAATGGAGCGCAACTCGTAATATCAAACAAAATCTTTTTGAGTGGAGAGGATCTCATGGTGGTGACGACACATCAGTTCCAAAAGTAACAGTTGCGAGGTTTGCTGGCGCCTGGGGCTTAATATGAGCAAGGTCACAATCCCACTGCCTTCAAAAAGTACTCAGGCATAAGTCCCCAGATCCCCCTCCGCCTCCTGTATCAGCGCGAGAAGGTCTCCCAGCAACTGCCGAACCCGTGGGGACTGCTCAGGGTTCCGCGTTGCACCAATCGCCATGACGGTCACCCCAGTGGAGACCTGCTCCAGGGTCAGCAGGGTCTCTTCAAGCAGTTCAGCGGCGATCCGGTCGGTGGTGAGGGTCATGAGGGTCTGGGCGACTGCTGGAAGGGTTCCCAGGGTGGGACGAACGGCAAACGATGCAGAAACCGCATAGGTACGCACACCCTTCTGCTATGCGGGAAAATGGGGGCAGGCAGCAACTCCCCGTGACCGACTCCGCGACCTTCACCACACCCGAAGCAAGCGAGGAGGATCTGGGCGACCTGTTGCTGGAGGTGCTCCCGCCTGATGGCAGCACGATGGGCAACCTGTCCGCACGGGAGGCGCTGGGTCGGGCGGCAGAGCGCCAGGTCAGCGAGGAGGAATACGAAGCGGTCAGGGACAAGGCACTGAAACTGGGTCTGATCCGCAAGGGGCGGGGTCGTGGTGGATCCATCGCCCTGGCGGAGGGCATTGAGGGCGGCAGTCGCTATGAGGCACCTTCAGCGCCTACGGGACGGCGATCCAACGGCAGCAATGGGGTCGCCCCCGAACCCACCTTCCAGATCGGGCAGAAACTCACCCTCTCCCAACTGGAGTCGTTCCTCTGGAAGAGCGCCGACATCCTGCGGGGGAGCATGGATGCCTCGGAGTTCAAGGACTACATCTTCGGGATGCTGTTCCTCAAGCGTCTGTCTGATGCCTTTGAGGAGGCACAGGAAGGCGTCATCCACTACTACCTGGAACGAGGCAAGACCCAGGAGCAAGCGGAGGAGTTCGCCAAGGACAAGGACGAATATCCCAATGCGTTCTTCGTCCCTGACCAGGCACGGTGGAGCAATCTCAAGGACCTCAAGCACGACATAGGCGCCGAGATCAACAAGGCGACGGAAGCAATTGAAGAACACAACCCTTCCCTGGAGGGAGTGCTGGTCGCCATTGACTTCAACAGGAAGGACCGCCTCAACGACCGCAAACTCAGAGACCTCCTGTCCCACTACTCAACCTTCAGACTCAGGAATGAGGACTTTGAGCGATCCGACCTCCTGGGAGCAGCATATGAATATCTCATCAAGATGTTTGCCGACTCGGCAGGCAAGAAGGGTGGTGAGTTCTTTACGCCCACTCAGGTTGTCAAACTGCTGGTTGCCTTGATCAAACCCCATGCGGGTATGAAGATCCTGGATCCCACCTGCGGGTCAGGCGGCATGTTCATTGAGACCAGGCACTACCTGGCAGCACGGGACGAGAACCCAGCGAACCTGCAGTTGTTCGGGCAGGAGATGAATCTGAGCACCTGGGCAATCTGCAAACTCAACATGTTCCTGCATGGTGTCTTCAATGCGGACATCCGCAAGGGCGACACGCTTGGCGACCCGCAGCATGTGGAGAACGGCGAACTGATGCGGTTTGATCGGGTGATTGCCAACATGCCCTTCTCACTCAAGAACTGGGGGCGTGAACTTGCCGAGCATGATCCTTATGGCAGGTACCGCTACGGGATTCCGCCGAGGGACGCAGGAGACCTGGCGTTCGTTCAGCACATGATCGCCTCACTGAATCAGGAGGGCGTCATGGGCGTGGTGGTGCCTCATGGGGTGCTTTTCCGTGGTGGGCAGGAAGGAGAGATCCGTAAGGGCATCCTGGAAGACGATCTGGTGGAAGCGGTGATCGGTCTGCCGTCAGGGTTGTTCTATGGCACGGGGATCCCTGCGGCACTGCTGATTCTCAACAAGAACAAGACCGCGGAGCGTCGTGGGAAGGTGCTCTTCATCAACGCTGAACTGGACTACCAGGAGGGCAAGAACCAGAACCTACTGAGAGAGCAGGATATTGAAAAGGTGGTGGGATGCTTTGACGCCTACAACGAAATCAAGCGGTTCTCACGAGTGGTGCCGCTGGAGGAAATTCGGGAGAACGACCACAACCTGAACATCCGTCGCTACGCAGACACCTCACCACCACCTGAACCCTTTGATGTGCGGGGCATACTTCATGGTGGGGTGCCGATCAAGGAAATCCAGAGCGAGTACATCCAGGAGATCCTTGAAGGGTTTGATGTCAGTGGCGTCCTGGTTCCAAAGGACACT
Source organism: Synechococcus sp. CBW1004 (assembly GCF_015840715.1). NCBI lineage: Bacteria > Bacillati > Cyanobacteriota > Cyanophyceae > Synechococcales > Synechococcaceae > Synechococcus > Synechococcus sp. CBW1004. The sequence goes on from NZ_CP060397.1 coordinate 1,440,098, forward strand.
GAGTACCTGAAGTTTCGGGATGACATTCAGGAGAAGTCCCAGATTCGCCAGCACCTGGGAGATGCTTCTGATGCGGTGATTCAGCAGTTTGAGCGGTGGTGGGACAAGTACGGGGTCTCACTCGCTCAGATTGATTCTGAGGTCAAGGAAGCAGAAGCAGCGATGCACGGGTACTTGAAGGAGTTGGGATATGAGTGACTGGGAAGAAGCATCTCTGGCAGATCTCGCTGATTACATCAACGGGAGAGCGATAAAACCCGAGGAATGCTCCTCCAGCGATGGAATACCTGTGATAAGAATCAAACAGATCAATGACCCTGAATCTATTGAAGATCGCTTTTGTGGAGATGATCTGGATGAAAAGAACATCGCAAGGCGTGGCGACCTGCTCTTCTCTTGGTCAGCAACGCTAAAAACAATCTTGTGGCAGGGACCAACAGGAGCGATAAACCAGCACATCTTCAAGGTCCTGCCCAAAGAGGGTATGGACAGGATATTTCTGCACTACCTGATTGACCACTCCATACCCGCTCTCGCAGAAGAATCTCACGGGAGCACAATGAAGCATATCAAAAAATCTGCATTATCAGCATTCCACCTGCAGATCCCCCCACTCCCCGAGCAGAAGAAGATCGCCGAGATACTCTCTGGGATTGACAGTTTTATTAGATTTCTAAGGCAGCAAAGTCACAAATTAGGTGACGCCAAGGAAGCGCTCTCAAAGGAATTGATTTCAGGATCGTCGGAACCCTGCAAAGAATCCCTGTATGGTCAAATACCTGAACATTGGAACGAGTCATCACTGGGAGAAGCGATAGGCATTGAGAATCTGCAGACGGGACCATTCGGAAGTCAATTACATGCTCACGAATACACCAGCGAGGGGATTCCAGTCATCATGCCTCAGGACATGAAGGACTGCCGAGTTGCAACAAACAAGATTGCACGAATAACCCCCGACAGGGCACAGTCACTTGAAAAGCATAGGGTCCAATCGGGAGACATTCTTTTTTCAAGGAGAGGAGACATCGGCAGACATGCTGTAATTACAGAAAACGAAAGTGGATGGATCTGTGGAACTGGTTGCCTCCGAGCAAGATCCCAGGGAGCGATAAACCCTGTCTTCCTATCAGAACTGCTCAGGCATAAGTTCGCACTGGAATGGTTGAATGCAAATGCCGTTGGTCAAACAATGCTAAATCTGAATACAGGCATTCTGGCGGAATTGCCATTAGTGGTTCCACCAAGAGATGAGCAAGAGAAGATTGCAAATTCCTTGAGTTCAATCAATGAGAGGTCCAAAAAGATTAACGATCAGATATTGCTCACCCAAAATCTAAAGACAGCACTCTCGGCAGATCTCCTCTCAGGTCGCAAGAGGGTGAGCGTCTAACCATGCAAGGCGACGAGCGGAAACTGGTAGAGGCACCTGCCCTTGAGCAACTCAAGGGTCTGGGGTGGTCGCACATTGATGGCGCCACGCTGGCACCAGAGAAGAGCACTCTCCGCTCATCGTTCAAGGATGTGGTCCTGACTCCAAACCTGGAGCAGGCAATTCAACGCATCAACCCCTGGATCAGCGAAGACAACCTCCGCAAGGTCGTCCGTGAGGTGACCCTGATTCAGACCTCCACCCTGATGGAGGCAAACCAGTGGTTCTGGGAACGCCTGACCCAATACTTCAGCGTGGATCAGGACCTGGGTAGTGGTCGTCGTGGGCAGACGGTGAAACTCATTGACTTTGAGAACCTGGAGAACAACGAGTTCCTGTGCGTTGATCAGTTCAAGGTCCAGGGTCCGTCTCAGAACATCATTCCCGACATCCTGCTCTTCGTGAACGGGTTGCCGTTGGGGGTCATGGAATGCAAGTCCCCCTTCGTGACCGACCCGATGGCGGAGGGGATCAACCAACTGCGACGATACGCCAACCTCCGTAACCCTGGCGACTCAGAAGGATGCGAGAAACTGTTCCACTACAACCAGGTGATGATCTCCACCCACAGGGATGGAGCACGGGTTGGAACAATCTCCTCGCACATGGAACACTTCCTTGAATGGAAGGATCCCTACCCTCTGAAGAGAAGTGATCTGGGCGAGAATCCGACTTCTCAGAGTTTACTGATACAGGGAGTCCTGCATCCCAAGAACTTCCTGGACATCATTCAGAATTTCACAGTCTACGAGATTGAATCAGGTCGCACGATCAAAAAGATCGCCCGCTACCAGCAATTCAGGGCGGTTCAAAAGACCATAGAGCGACTCAAGACAGCAGGAACCCGCATGACAAAAGGCGGAGTGATCTGGCATACCCAGGGGTCCGGTAAATCCCTCACGATGGTGTTCCTGGTTCTGAAGATCCGTCGGGATCCGCTGCTACGGGAATACAAACTGGTCTTCCTCACGGATCGTGCCCAATTAGATTTTCAACTGACCACCACTTTCAGGCGAACGCAAAGCGAAACGGTCCTCAACGCTTCCTCGGTCAGTCACCTCAAGGAACTGCTCGCCAAGGACGCCTCTGATCTGGTGACCGCCACGATCCAGAAACTCCAGGAGGGGGACTTCGGGTACACCTGCCTCAACGACTCAGAGCGGATCATCGTGCTGGCGGATGAGGCACACCGCACCCAGTACGGCACCCTTGGCGCTGCGATCAACACTGCCCTGCCCAACGCCCCCAAGATCGCCTTCACGGGGACCCCGCTGATCAAGACCGAGAAGACCACTCAGGAGTTCGGTGGATACATTGACACCTACACGATTGAGCAGGCGGTCGCTGATGGTGCCACCTGCCAGATCCTCTACGAAGGACGGGAAGCGACAACCAAGGTGACAGGCGATTCCCTGGATGCGCTGTTTGATCGCTACTTCCAGGACAGGACCCCAGAAGAGAAGGAGGCGATCAAGAAGCGGTACGGTACCGAGCGGGCAGTCCTTGAGGCACCTCAAAGATTGGAGTGGGTGGGTCTGGATCTGGTCGGGCATTACCGCAGCACAATCCTCCCCAACGGGTTCAAGGCGATCCTGGTCACCTCAAGCAGGGAAGCAGCGGTCACCTATAAGCAGAAACTGGACGCCATCCCAGGAGCACCTGAGTCCGCTGTGATCATCTCAGGCGACCACAACGACCCGCCCCATATCGCCAAGTGGACCAACCCAGCAGACCACAAGAAGGCGATTGAGAATTTCAAGAAACCGATCAGCGAGCATCCCCTGTCCCTGCTGATCGTGAAGGACATGCTGCTGACGGGGTTTGACGCTCCGATCTGCCAGGTCATGTACCTGGACCGCAAACTGACCGATCACACCCTGCTGCAGGCGATCGCCAGGGTAAATCGGACGAAGGCGAACAAGCACTGCGGGTACATCGTGGACTACTACGGTCTCACGGACTATCTGGCAGAGGCACTGAAGGACTTCTCCAGCACCGATGTCCAGGGCGCCCTCAGGAACCTCAAGGACGAAATCCCCAAACTCCAGGCGGCACATACCAGGATCAAGCAGCACCTCAAGGGGCAGGATCTCCAGGACATTGACGCCTGCATCGCTGCCCTGGAGGACGAACTGAAGCGCCAGCAGTTTGAGGCGGACTTTCGGACCTTCGCCAAGCAAGTGGAGATCGTCCTACCCGATCCAGCGGCAACGCCCTTCCTGCCCGATCTCAAGGCACTGGGGAAGGTGGTCATCGGGTGCCGCAACCGCTATCGGGATGAAAACCTTGACCTGAAGGGATGCGGCGAGAAGGTCAGGGCACTGATTGAGCAGCATGTCCGTGCCACAGGCGTGGATCCAAGGGTCCCCCCCACCAAACTCTTTGATGTGGAGTTTGAGCAGGTGGTGAATGCCCAGACCAGCGACAGGGCAAAAGCATCCGAAGTAGAACACGCCATCAAGGCACACCTGAAGTTCAAGTTGGACGATGATCCCGAGTATTACCAGTCCCTGTCGCTGCGCCTTGAGGAGATCATCCTGAATTGCAAGAACAAGTGGGAACTTTTACAGCAACTGCTGCTGTTCCGTGATGGCATGGAGCGGGACAAGACCCAGCAGAACCAGGATTTGGGACTGAGCGAGACCGAAGGCGCGTTCTACAGGTCGCTGATGAAGGCAGTCACGACCAAAACAGGTGACGATGCCATGGATGAGGAGACCCATCAGCGGGTTCTGGACCTGACCAAGGAACTAGTGGGAGATTTCCAGGAAGCAACCCAGATCGTCGGTTTCTTTGACAAGTGGGATGAGGTCACCCGCATCAAGCGGCAGATCAAGCGGAGCATCCTGGATCAACCGTTTGGCGATCGTGAATTGGTGGATGAGGTGACCGACAAATTCATGGACCTGGGCAAGAGGCACTTCAAATGAGCGCCATCCCGCAGGAGGTGCTGGGTCTACGGGTGGAGGTGGTCCGCTCCATCAGGAGGACTGCTGCGCTTCACATCGTCGGCAGTGATCTTCAGGTGCGGATCCCTGAGCACTTGGGGGATGAGCGGGTGGCAGCAATCCTCAAGCAGAAGCGTCCCTGGATCCGTGGCAAGGTCGCTGAACTGAAGCGGGTTCCGCCCCACCGCCCCAAGGAACTGGTGAGCGGTGAGTCGTTCCTCTACCTGGGACGCCACTACCGCCTCAAGGTTCAGGAGGGGCATCAGGTGGGCGTGTGCCTGTCAGGGGGATACCTCAGGGCAACGATCCGACCCTCAGAGCAGGGGGAGCAACGGGAAGCACGAATCCAGCAGTACCTCCAGTCATGGTATCGCTCCCGTGCCCTGGAACGCCTGCAGGAGAAGAGCAACCGTTACGCCAAGCAGATCGGCGTGTCACCTGCTGCGGTATCTGTGAAGAACTTCCGATCACGCTGGGGATCATGCGATAAGCGGGGTCAGGTGGTCTTCAACTGGAACATCATCAAGGCACCGCACAGCATCGTGGATTATGTGGTGATCCATGAGTTATGCCATCTGATCCACCCGAACCACTCCAAGGACTTCTGGCAGGTGGTGGGTCGCCACGACGGTGCCTACCTTGAGCACAGGCAGTGGTTGAAGGAGCGAGGCGGGAGATTGCTGTAGAATGGAGTAAATGCTGAATTGAGACTGGCAACCCATGCTTGAATCAGCACTAGTCTTTTCGGCGGCAGTAGTGAGAAATGTCTTGGGCAACTCGGTAAATCAGGACATACGCTTCAATCAAAAGTCTTGCGACCAATACTGAAAGGGCGCAGATACCTGCATACATCAAACCTTCCTGGACGGAATGGGCGTAGAGTTGTGCTTCTCCATGGGAATCCCAACCGGAATTCTGACCTGACCAGCACCCTTGAATTGCCATTGACGAGAAGACATAACCAGTTGCAGCGCCTAATCCAAGACCCTGAGCGACTGCATAGAGAAAGGACAAAACAGAAGGTGCGGCATAGGATGAGAACCTGTAATCAGCAAGCAGCGTGACAAACAAAGACTTCTCGCCCTCTTGCCGCGGGGAGATGAATCGCATTGAACAAGAGACCGCAGCGCCAGCAAAGGCGCAGATGGCGGGGTAATTGGCAATATTTTTAAACTGACACTGCGGGAATCCAATGCCGCCCGAAGAGAAGGCGATTGCGAGACATGCGCCCAGCAGAAACCAGAGGAAACCTTGCCAGGGTGAGCGCATGATGCAGATGCGTGGAGCATCTGTATAGTCGCGCCTTAATTCCGGGATTGCGTTATTGTTACATTTCTTATCCAAGGACATGCCTCGCCGCGCCCAATAGAGAGATTGTGTTGGTATTTGCGCTAGTCCTTAGTGCCAACAACCTCCAACAGATCTTCAATCCCGCAGTCCAGCACCGTCACGATCTTCCCAGCGAGATCCAGCGAAAGTGCTGACGCTGCTTTCTCATCAGTCCTCGCCAACCTGGTAATGGTGGTTGCGGCAACACCCGCCTGAACAGCGAGGGAATGCATCGTAATCGGTTTCTCCCCCGCCTCAGCACGGCGAAGATTCGCCTTGGCGATTGCCTTGGCGAGGGTCAGTCGGACTTGCTTTGCCATAAGGCGCACAATACATCAGGCACCAGCAACGGGACTCTTAGCGCCTGGCACTCCATAAGGCGCACAGAGACCGCCCCTTCCCCAGGAACCCCAGAAGACCCGAGACGGCAGGGAACCAAGGGACAAAGTGACAGGCGCCCCGCGCATCCTAAGAGATACAGAGTGCCACGCACGCAGTCTCCAGCATTCTATGCTATGATTTGAGCGTTGAGGGGCAAGAGACTCATAGAAGTCCGCCCCTCCAACGCCCCCACCTGAAACCCACAGAGGTTCCCATGACCCGCTCCGAACTCAACCACCTGGATCTTGCGACTATTAACGCTGCCCAGAGCGTTATCGTCGCCGCTATTGAGCATCAGATATGCAAGTGGGAACAGGATTGTGCTGATGCTTCCGCCGATGGTCGCCTGATCAATGCCCTGCAACTTGAGCACTGGGCATTCGCAGCCCAACTGCTGCGCAGCATCACCTCTTCCGAACTGAGCGCCCTCTTCGCGCAGGTCGCCGACATCCAGTTCTCCTCCATGCCTCCTGTCCAGGAGATTGAGGTCCTGGCGGAGGTCGCCTGAGGCAAGCACCAGGAGGGGGGCATCCAACCCCCTCCCCCAGAAACCCACAAGAGGTTCCCGATGACACTCCGCAATACTGGTGCCAGCACCCACTCACCGCCTCCAGATCCTCATGGCAAAAGATCATCCCGACGCCCCGAAGCAATTTGGAGTCCGCCTGTCCGACGAAACCATGGAACTGGTCGCTGAGATCCAGGAGTACCGCAAACGCAACCAGCAATCATTCACCCTCGCCTCTGTCGTGGAAGACGCCATTCGGTGCCACTACAACCGACTGGTAGAGCGGGGACACCTCAATGACAAATGACACCCCTACCCCCTGGCGCCATTGAGCGCCTCATTCAGACCCTGCCCCCTGAGCGTGAAGACCCCTTCGCGCACCTGTCGGAACTCACCCCCGAGCAACTAATTCAGCGGCGCCTAGAGATCACCCAGCAGACCAAGCACCTGGAGCAGGAGCGCCAGAGGATTGATGAGGAACTTCAGGAGATCCACTCCGACGCCGAACTCAGGAATGGACTGCGGGTCTCAGGCGACTGGATCCTCAAGCAGAAGTCCCGAACCTCATGGGAATACGCGCAAGAGGTCGCGCAGGTCATCAAGGCGATCCAGAAGGAAGCGCAACGGGACGGCAGAGCAGTTTCACGACAGACCTTCTTTCTTTCATTCACAAGACCTGGCGCCTAGGACGCACTCCCTAGTGTCTCATGCTATTATTCCTTCAGAGACTCAGAGAAGTCCATCATCATGAACAGCATTGCAAGCGTTAACGGCACCGCCGCCGCCAAGTTCACCCAGCGATCCACCGCTGAGACCTTGGTGGAACTCAACCGCCCCATTGACCCGCGCCACTTCAAGACCCGCAAGCAGGGCAGCACGACCCTGACTTATGTGCCCTGGGCGACCCTGGCGAGGCACCTTCATCACAGGGCGCCGGGGTGGTGCTTTGAGATCCAGTCCGTTCAGGAGGTCGGCAGGTCGGTCGTGGTCACTGGGCGACTGACCATCCCCACCACCGATGGACTGCTGCACTACTCAGCAGTGGCATCGGAACCGCTGGAGTCCAAGTCCCAGGCACCCGCAGCAGAGGTGGCAGCGTCCTCATGTCTCAGGAGGGCGGCGGCGTTGGCGGGATTGGGTCTTGAGTTGTGGGGGTGAATCATGGCGAATATTTGGCACCCCGAAAAACTGTACAGATCAGCACCCAATCAGTTAGAGTCTAGATTGATATAAAGCATGTACATGAACGCGGCACTTCTCTTCCTAACTGGAGTTCTGACAGGAATTATCGTAGGTTATATTATTGCCAGAATGACACGAAGAAGAACAGATAAATCAACCGATGACTCCAAGAGCATTAGTCTACTTGAATCTCAATTGGCATCGGGGGAATCGTTGATGAGGCGCTTGGAGGACGATCTTGATACCTATAGACAGAGTTCGGAGCAATACAAATCGCAAGTTGAGGTCATGAAAGAGCGGATCAGATCTGGCGAAGAGCAGAAGAAGTTCCTTGAAGATGCACAGAATCACCTAAGGGCACAGTTTGAAGCACTGAGCGCTCAAATGCTAAAGAATAGCAGAGAAGAACTATTAAATACGAACAAGATGACAGTTGCTGATCCATTCAACGAACAAGTAAAGATCCTGCGAGATAAAGTTGAAGAGTTACAAAGGACAAGTCTTCAGCGACTTGATGTATTGCAAAGCACAACACGAGATCTCATCCAGAAGAGTTCCGATGTTCAAGGTGCAGCACAACAATTAACCACTGCTCTCCGCTCACCAAATACAAAGGGGAGATGGGGAGAGGTGAATCTAGTTCGTATTCTTGAGTTTGTAGGATTAGTTCCGTATTGTGACTTTCAGGAGCAGGTTCATGTAACCGACTTAGAGGGGAGTTCACGCCCAGACTGCATCATTCGCATCCCTGGAGATAGAAGAGTAATAATTGACTCCAAGGCACCTCTAGACAGTTATCTAGATGCAATGCAGGCGCCTGACGACAATAGCAAGAAAAGAGCAATTCAGGATCACACAAAGAAAGTTCGTGCTCACATAGATGCGTTGAGTAGAAAAGATTACACATCAAGACTTAGAGGTGATGGACAGATTATAGAAGCGGTTATTCTCTTTATACCGATTGAGGGTGCTTTAGCAATTGCTCTAGAAAGCGATCCTTCTTTGATAGAGTATGGTTTTAACAAGAATATCATATTGGCATTTCCAACGAGTCTTCTTGCTATCCTCAAAGGTCTATCACTGACCATTCAACAACAAGAAGTTGCCAACAATATTTACGCCATTCGCGACATGGCGATTGAACTTCACAAGCGTTTCATAAAGTTTACAGAGTACTACACGAAGGTCGGCATGAGGTTGCGTCAACTTAACGATTCGTACAATATGTCGGTAGGTTCGTTTAATTCCAAGTTGCTGAAGCAGGCGGAGAAGTTTGCTGAACTTGGTGGTTTTGAGGCAAAACAAGCAGAATTAGACGGGATTGAGAGTTCGGTACGATTCCCTCATGGCAACAATGATCAAACCGACTGACATAGTTTGGACCGCAAAATGTTAGTTTCAATCAACATTGAATACCAAGATCAGCACGGCAACTGGCGCCACTACTAGAGCAAGCAGAACGAAACGTACGCATATCAAGTCGCGCAGTATCGCGCCTAAACAATGAGGTAGTACCATCGTCCTTCGCATAAGGATGGGATGAGGTGCACATCATTTAGTCATGACTGTCAGTCAATATCATGATAGTTCCCATCTTTATCATAATACCCTCTGAAATGCCCCCTCTTAGACGGATTGTATCTTGGCGCATAGTCAATACGTCTGCGCTCACCTGAACCCGTTTTAAACCATTGATTCGATGCTCCCTGCCTCTGTGAGGATCCCCCTCGTTCTGCTTTGAACTTGACTTGATCCCACTTGAGTTTGAGTTTCTTCCGAAGTTCATTCGCAGTCTCCTTTGCTGCCTCAAATCCCATCACTCCTCTCGCAAGGACCTGATTGTTATCTGTGCGGAAGATATAGTAAGTGTATTCCTCCAGTAATGCTGTTGCTTCATTGCATCTCTGCATGAACTGATTAAATGTGATGCCTTGCGTGTTTGTCTTCATCGATACTCTTGTGTTTCTATCTACAAACTATCTATGTCCTCAGATATCTGGTTCTTCCGTGAGTTTTGGCAGTGTTCTGCGATGAACGCCTTGAAACCTTTTTCCGTATTTCCAACCTACAAAAGTATGCAGGGTCGGGTTCGATGGTTTCCTCCTCTTATGAAAATTTTTTTCCGGCAGTCAATTTTCAATACCCTCTCTCAGATCTCTACCAGACTTGTCCCTTCCAGCCTGAGAACTGGAAGTCACTTCTGTCCTTCACTGTGATCTCTTTTGGATTCAGACTCCTTTTTCAAGTCCCCAGAACTTGTAGGATACTGATACTTTCGTATATTGTGCCCTTTCCCTGTGTAACCGCTCTGGTCTCTCTCCCTGTGATACCGACGAAACAGGTCCGGATTGTATTTCTCTAAGAACCTGGGAAACGAGATTGACTCAAAACAGTCTGGTGATTGCTTCCGTAGGCACTGAAAGGTATACCCATAACTCTCTCGTCTTGGCATCAGAGCAGCACATCGATTCCTCTTCTTGTATTCCTTCCTTTGATTGAGTGAACAGAAAGGACAGGGGAATGCATATCCTGGTCCATGAGAAAACATCTTGGGTTCCACTTCTCCTCCATCAGTACCAGCAAGGTATGGGAGAATCTGTTGAAGATATCTTTCGGTAATCGTCATATAAGCACCTCAGTGTATTATTGGGCATTACTCTTTATTGGAGTCATCCATACATCATACCTTCTTCGTTAATATCTGTCAACAGCCTTACTACTTGACACCCATAAGGATTCTCCCTATAATAACCATATTGGCTGAGAAACACCAAGTCCCTAAGGTCTCTAAGTCAAAGATAAAACTTGTCTATATACTATATAGGGGTTTGATAAACAAGACTCTGTATTTCCTCCTGAATCCCAATTCCCTAAACACCAAGACGACGACCGAAGGGAGTATTCCATCGAACGTAGTGAGATGGAATGCATTAGAAACCATTCAATAAATCATCTTGTGTGTTGTATGTCTCTTCTGGAACCATCATCTTAGACAGCAATCACAAGACCCTCCTGAAACCCAGAACTCTACTAAATACATAAAGAATCCACAAGAATCCTATGGATCAATTCAACGAACCTATTCGAGAACAGATCTCTTTTAAGCAACACGAAAGCTACATTCGTGAGATTCGAGATCGTTTATGCACTCACTACAAACTCAATAAGTCAGATCTCATCAAGTATCTGATCAAGAAAGAAGAGTTAGCCCTGAAGAGACTTGATGGAATGGCATTTCATTGAAGACTCCAAAGCAACTAAATAGTTACACTATACCCCTATGTAGCACGATGAGTTCAGTCGTATCATCAGATCATAAGACCATCAATCTCTTCTTCTGCCCGCGTCATCTGGATACCCTTGAGGACTTTGAGAATCTCAGTAGGAAACTACGGCGATCCAGAACTGGGACCCTCCACTTTCTCTTGACCCATTACAAGTGGTATGAGAAATACAAGCAGACGGTGGTGTGAAGATGGCAACCTCAATCTCCGTTGATTCGGTCACATTAGCGATGCTGCAGGAACTTGCAAAGAAGTCCCGCATGAAACCCGATCAATATCTTGCAAGTTTGATTCAAGAGCAATACAAGAAGAACAAGTAGGCACCGCCCAACCATGAGCAGCAATCATCCTCACCATCTACAACCAGAAGAGTTCTCCCTTGAGGGACCGCCTACCAACCCCCTCGACCGCTGGACCTACGCCAAGGTGATCCAATACGCAGATGAAATGGATCTCCCTGATGAGGACTGGGACTGGATCAACTCCTGCTTTTCCCTGACGGAGTGGACGTTCTGAGGAGTTCTGATTATATTGGAAGTAACAAAGTAAAAGCCTCGAAATCTCACGCTGAGTCGCAGATACCCTGTGCCAATTGTACAACTGACCCTATAATCCCCCAAACCCGTTCACCCCATGGTATGCTGTTTTCACAGCGATGGATGCTCCTTCAGAGTTAGCAGACGCTTCAATTAAATATCTTCAACCTACTTCAATCTTCAAAAAGGCGAAAGAGCAAGCGAACCGCCTGGATAATTAATTTCGCAAGACTGGTTCTGACCTGGATACCTGAGGTCTAATTTGTCGTTTCCCTATGGGAGCGATGGACTTCATATCTTTTTTGTAGTCAGATAGACGACCGCAAACCGTCTTTAAACCCCTGTGTCGAATGCAGGATGATTGCGTGATTTACATTCTGAATACCTATCAACTATGGAATACCCCACTGCCACACTTATCCGAAATCTTGTTGTCAGTCATCTGATTAGCTCCAGCGAGCTTAACATCTTTGAGACTATTGACCACTGGATTGCCACCTTCGATCAGTATTTTCTTAATGATCCAGACTGGTTGAGAAAAGATGCTCCTGACCTAAAGGACTCTCTTCGAGCTCAGGTACTTCAACTGCTGGGACTAGATGATTTCTGAATTTCTAGCTATCCTGGTCGCCAAAGGCATTCTGCTCTCAGTAGCTTACCTTTAAGGTATTGCCCATCAGATAGACGACCGCAAACGGTCTCTAAACCCGATTTCGCCGCCTTACAAGGACTTCCTCTCTCGGTGAATGAGTGGAAACATCTCCATTAGGAGGCGTGATAAACCGCGCTGCTTTGGCAAAACATATTGAGCGTTCACCCACCGCTTTGTTGTGGTTTTTACTCAAGGAGGACACTAATCATGGGTTGCGATATCTACCTGTTCAGAAAAGATGCAAGTTCTCAATCCTCAGATCATGGTGAGATTTTCTGGGATGTGACGTCATCGGATCTTGGATACGAATTATCCTGCGTTGGCATTGACACCGATTATCGAGAGTTCTGCACTGATGATCTTCGCACACTTACACAAGAGCTAATTGATGGAGACAGCGAGGACTTTGGCGAATATACAGATGGTGCGCTAAAAGCACTTCTCAAGAATCTCGATAGCCTCAGCAATGAACAACGGAATAACTCCCGTTGGTTTCTAACGTTAGATTATTGAATCAAGCACTTCATACAAGCAAATAACCAGCTACTTTCACGATAGTGAGCAGCCCCTAAGCCCACTACCTTAAAGACATTAGTCCTCCCTGTGCAAACAGGGATTAAGGCAGATAGACGACCGCAAACCGTCTTTAAACCCCTGTGTCGAAAGCAGGGTGATTGCGATATCGCTTTCCATCACCAACAATCATTATGTACTCCAAAAAAGAAGTCTTTGAAGAATGCTACAATGAGCTTCACTCGGGATTCATACTGTATATGATGCTCTCGTTTGACGCTGAGGCTTATGAAGCGCGAAAGCGTGAGTATCTTGACAAGTTCAAGACAGGGATACAGTCCTTTGGTTACAGCTATGATGAATTCCTCGCCTGGTGCAAATCAAACCCTAACAACGAAACTCTCTATGGGAAGCTCACCTTCCCAGAGCAATAGAAACCTCCTTGTTGCTGTCCTGCCTCATATGTAAGGGCAAGCATCCCTGGACCAGCCCGTAAACATCATGCTCTGTACGAGCGTGAGAGGTGGTGCCTAAATCCCCAGCAACTGGAGGTAGCTCCTGCCATTGGGCACGATCTGCCTTCTCTGGGGATCGATGGACTTGATGTCTTTTATTCAGTCAGATAGACGACCGCAAACCGTCTCTAAACCCCTGTGTCGAAAGCAGGGTGATTGCGTGTGACCAATATTTTTCATTTCTTTCGTTCTTATGAATTACCCAGCTGCAGACCTCATCCTTAAGATTGCTGTCTCAAAGATGGTTCGGAAATACGATATTGATCTTGACGATCTGATCTATGACACTATCTCCGATTATGATCAATTCTTCGAAGGAGACAATGAGTGGTTTGACGAAGAAGATACTGACATGAAGGATTCACTTCGAGATCAGGTTCTTGAGTCTCTTCAACTCGACCAAAACGATACTGTAGCACTCATATTTGGTCGGTGACCTTGCGAGAGTAGGTTCAGACATTCAGTAGACGACCGCAAACCGTCTTTAAACCCCTGTGTCGAAAGCAGGGTGATTGCGATGGGAAAATACCATCTTATTATTTTAATGGCAATTGGTTTCGGTGCTACCACTACTAGCAACGAAGATACTATTCGATCTCTGCAGAAATCTACATTTCTAAGGAATGAAGAGATTGTTGATCTTTATCGTGACAAGTGGAATAGAATATATCCTGCTCGGATTTTTCACTCGTTCTCGGAGCAAGAGCTTTTTTCACCCCGTGAATACTGTTATCATAACCTTAATTCAGATCGCGCCTGTTTAAGCAGTGATTGTTCTTCTCCTAGCTCTACAGGGGAGACTCGGATTATTAGAGAGTTTTTGCGATTTGGATTCTGGTCTCTTACTATTGAGCAGACTATCAAGCCTTTTAATCCAGAGCGCATAAAGGAGTGGGAACTCACGATTGCTGTATGGTGCGGCAATCGACGAGTCTTTCATCCTCAGCAAGCCAAAAATAATATTCTTGCCTACCATGATCAATCCGTCTATGAGAGGTGGAAACAGATTGTGTTGGCAGATCTCGATAACTTTGCAGAAGTTCTTCGTGTTTTCAATCCTATGAATCACATATATTCAGTCGCCTGCTCTGCTTCATCGGAAAGAGTGTGTAAACGCTTGAACCTTGAAGTTCGAAATGGTATTGCTTTTCTACTTCATGAGAAAGGTAAGGTTTGTCAGCACAAGTCAGGTGCATTCATGCCCTCTACCTAATCTGATCTCCATAGACAATCAGAAGCTGTCTCTAAACCCTACTCTGTCGCCTTACAAGGACTTCCTCTCTCGGTGAATGAGTGGCAATAGTTGCACTGGAAGGCATGATACACTGCGCTGCTTTGGCAAAACATATGGAGTGTTCACCCACCGCCTTACAATTCAATTACCAAATCATCAACACACAATTATGACTTCTAATCAGCAAATCCTTATCCCTTGGTCTCCCATAATTGAAACATGGATAAATGAAGACCCTTATGCGTCTGATAACTTTTGGAGTTATTATCCCGATGCCAACCACTCTCCTTATGAACAACTCATCCAAATTCATATGGTAGCAGAGGATACTAATGCCGATTTCTTTGATTCGCTTGTCCATGTCATTTCAAATATCGTAAATGATGATAGCGGAGGCTTTCAATGCGATTTTTGCGAGGAGGGTGTTTATGTGATCTCCTAGCAATATCTTTGACCTGTCTGGCTGCAAGGTGCAACTGCATCACAACGACTCAAGGTCCACTGCCTTGGGTCGTTTTTGTTTCTTCCCGTAGGTTCGTGCTGTTGCTTCCGCCCTTCTCGCTCCCGGAGCTGTTTTTTTTCTCTCTTGATCACCTGCAGGATATTGACTCATATTGTCTAAAAGAGTATCTTCACCATTGCTGACAGAAGCACTTTGAAAGAAGCCTAGTGAATCAATATGAAAACGGCTGGATAGTCCATCGTATGTTTTTTGAATCATAGCTAGAGATGTGCCGCAGTTCTTTGCTACCAGATTGACTCTTTGCCCTTGCAAGAGTGCAAATGAGATATGTGTGGACCTCAAAGAGTAAAGTGTATATTTGCGATCAAAGTCGCATTTGGCGAGAACACGGTTGAACCACTGTCTTATATGCTCTATATGATACATTGATCTATCACTAAAAAATGGATTCATCATTAATAAGTCATCATCTGATGGCGGCAAAACCAGCGGCTCTATTTCGGTGACTAGATTGCCTTTCTTATCTTTTATCATTTCAGCAGTGATTCTTCTGTTTAAATCTGCATGCTGTTCATTGCGGATTTTAATTCCTTTGCTCAGGTGTGACTTAATCGCTTGAAGCGTGTTTCCGTTCATAGCCACTTCTCTCCCACCTGTCTTTGTAGTATTGGATATTTTCACGATCCCGCTGAGTTTTCCGTCTGACCTCCTGACTACTTCGCAGTCACCCCAGCGAATCTGCGCTGTTTCA
This sequence comes from Synechococcus sp. CBW1004, assembly GCF_015840715.1. Classification (NCBI taxonomy): domain Bacteria; kingdom Bacillati; phylum Cyanobacteriota; class Cyanophyceae; order Synechococcales; family Synechococcaceae; genus Synechococcus; species Synechococcus sp. CBW1004. The sequence continues at coordinate 1,455,826 of NZ_CP060397.1, forward strand.
TGCGGTCTGCATCCTGATTGATATTGAAATCTTACCCACTGAATAATCCAACGTCTCTTCCACCTTGTTTCTTGATCTAAAGACTGTTTCTCAATTGCATATAGCTCATCGCTAAACCTTTTCCAATGATCTGGCAAGAAAGCTGGATTTGCCTCATCTCTATAGTTCTTGCGGTCTTTAATCTTCTTTACTTCCGGCTTCTTCTTAGGGTCAAGCATCTCATTGTCTACCATCCAACTTAAAATTGCCTTCAAGGTCGTGATGTCACTATTAATTGTCCCCGCTGAAAGTCCATTAGTATCACTCTTCCATTTTCCTTTTTGCGTCACATCAAGGTAATATCCTGAGTAATCAGAGAATGAAGTCTTACAAATATCGCCAATACTGCGGATTCCTTTTGCCCTACAGTAGGGGAGTATTCGTTGCGATATCCTCTGTCTATAAAGGTCATGTGACCGATCGGCAAGTTGTCCTCGCGTTACTTCAACCTCCTTTTCCTGTAGATATAATTCACAAATCTTTGCAAAAGAGAGGTTTCGGCTTTTTGTTTTTGGAGCCTGACTTTCAATCTGGACATATGCAGACAAAGCATTCTTATGCGCTTGCTTAATGTCGCTTGTCTTAAGTGAGATATTAGTGTATCTTTTTCCGCCTCTGTTTACGCGAAGGAAGAACGCCTCTCTCTCTGCATACTTAATAACGTATGCCTGACCATTAAGGGTTGGCTCCTTGATCTCAATTTTCGGCATAGCAGAGAACCGAGAGGGTGTTCATCGGACCAACATCAGTTCCAACCCTCGCCTGAGCGGTCTCGACGTGACTGACTTTAGCATCAAAAACGGCTTGTTCCAACCCTTGTTCCAACCTTAGAAACGAGACTGGAGCTAGGGTTTTTCAATTTCGTGGGTGGCCAACGGAGGTGCGCCGCACAGATGATCGGGATTTTACGTGGGGCCTGTGATCGCCTCGGCCAGGAGTTCACGCTGGTCGGGATCCGGCGGCCCCTTGAGCTCGATGCGGTTGCCTTCCGGGTCCTGCAGGTACAGGGAGGGACCGTGCCCGTCGGCGCCATAGCGGCGTTCCACGGCCCCGAACGGCACACCATGGCGCAGCAGATGCGCCTGGATCGCCTCGCTGTCGAAGTGCTCGAGGCGCAGACAGAAATGATCCAGGTTGTGGCCAGCGGCGGCCGGGGGTGCGGAGCCGGCCCCCGCGGGCCGGGCCCCATCGACGAGATCGATCAGGCTGCGACCGGCCCGCAGCTGGGTCAGACCGGTCTGCGGCAGCACCCTCTCCACGCGACAGCCCAGGACGGTGACGTACCAGTCGGCCAGAGCCTCCCGATCGATCACCCTCAGCACCACATGATCCAGCCCCAGCAGGCTCAGGGGGTGTGACATCGGTAGGCCTCCGCCCTCAGGCCCCTTCGATCGCCTCGATGACACCGTCGCGCACCAGGATCGCCGCCTGGAGCTTCTCCACCAGGTTGTCGCCGACCGACACGTCGATCGTGCTCTCGATCTGACCCTGCTCCACGACCGCCTCCATCTCGAGTTCGCGAACCTGACGCTGCTGCTCGAGCAGCTGACGCTTCTGCTCCTCCAGCTCGGCACGCTTGGCGGCCACCTGCTGCTGCACCGAGGCCACCTGCTCCTGCACGCGCGGATCGAGGGGATTGGCACTCTGGCGGCGGATCTGATCGATCACCAGCTGCCCCTCCTGCTCCAGCTGGCCGAGCTGCTGATCGACGTTGACGATGGCGTTGCTGAGCTCCCGCTCGGCATCCTCCTTCCAGCGCGGGGTGACGACGGCCCGCACCGTGATCGTGCGCTTGATCGTCAGGGTGGTGCCGTCAGCCATGGGGAGGACAAATCAGCCCACAGGCTGTCAGCCGGCGGGGAGCCGGTCAACCGAGCCCGGCGGGCCGCTCAGCCGCCCGTGTCCCCGTAGATGGCGGCAATCGCGCCGGCATCGCGCTCGCTGATGCGGTCGCGGCGCTGCTTGAGCGTCTGGGTGAGCAGACCGTTGTCGATCGAGAACGGCTCCACCAGCGCCACCCCGGCCAGACGCTCATCGGGGCGGGCGCCGGGGCGGGCCTGCAGGCGGCGGTTGAGCCGGCTTGTGAGCGCCTTGAGCAGGGCCGCTTCGGCGCCGGGGGCGCTGCCATCGGGCCACTGCTCCCGCGGCTGCAGGCCCTGCTCGCGGGCGAAGGCGGCCAGGGGTTCGGCCCTGGGCACCACCAGGGCACCAAGGGCCTTGCGGTCCTGCCCCACCAGCATCACCTGCTCCACCAGGGTGCAGGCCACCAGGCATTCCTCCAGCGGCCCGGGCTCGATGTTCTCGCCGCTGCTCAGCACGATCGTGTCCTTGGCGCGGCCGGTGAGCACCAGCGAGCCATCGCCCAGCAGCTGGCCCAGGTCGCCGGTGTCGAACCAGCCCTCGCTGTCGAGCACCTTCGCCGTGGCCTCCGGCTTGTTGTGGTAACCGCCCATCACCTGGGGGCCGCGGGCGAGCACCAGGCCGCGCTCACCCTGGGGCAGGGGCCGGCGGGTCTGGGGATCGACGATGCGGATCTCGGTGCCCGCGAGGGGCTGGCCGGCACTGCCGCGCCGGTTGCACCAGGGCCGGCGGCAGGTGAGCACCGGGCTGGTCTCGGTGAGGCCATAGCCCACCAGCAGCTCGATGCCGATCGCCTCGAAGAAGCCATCGACATGCAGCGCCAGGGCGCCGCCGCCGCTGATCGCCCGCCGCAGCTCACCGCCCACCAGCTGCTGGCGCACCTTGGGCCAGAACAGAGCCTCGGAGAGGACATGCAGAGGGGTGCGCAGCAGTGCCTTGATCCGGGCCCTCAGCCGCCGGCCACCGGGCACGGGCGCCAGGGTGAGATCGGCGGCGGTGCGTCGCGCCAGGGCCCAGGCACGGCTGTTGGCCAGCGCGGCCTGGAGCAGCCGGCGGCGGGAGGCGGGCATCGCCGCCAGCGCATCCTCGAAGCCGGCCATCAGCGCCTCCCAGAGACGGGGCACGCTGATCAGGTATTGCGGCCGCACCTTCTGCAGATCGGAGCGCAGCTGGCGCAGGGTCGTGTAGGTCTGCCGGCAGCCGCGTGAGAGCAGGAAGTATTCGGCACTACGCTCATAGGCATGCCAGATCGGCAGCACGCTCAGCACCCGCTCCCCCGGTTCGGGCTGCACCGCCACCCCGAGGGTGCGCAGCTGATGCAGCAGGTTGGCGTGGCTGAGCGGCACCCCCTTGGGCGTGCCGGTGGTGCCGGAGGTGTACAGCAGCGTCGCCAGGCGGGCGGGGCCGGCGGACGGCAGCGGCGGCACGGGGCTGGAGGCGCCGCGCTCGAGCAACGACTCCCAACCCAGACAGGCGACGCCGGCATCCGCAGGCACGCCGAACTCCCCGTCCTCCAGCACAACCACAAAGCGCAGACGGGCCAGGGCGTCGCCATCGAGGGCCAGCCGCTGCAGCAGCTCCCGGGACTCCACCACCAGCCCCACGGCGCCGGAGTCACCCAGGATGTATCGCAACTCCTCGGGGGGCGCGGCACTGCCCCGCACCGCATCGGCCGCGCCCGCCCGCATCAGCCCCTGATCAGCCACCAGCCAGCGGGGGCCGTTCTCGGCGAAGACGGCCACCACATCCCCCTCCATCACGCCCAGCGCCGCGAAGGCGGCGGCGGCCTGCTCGATGCGACGGTGCAGCTCCTGATACGAGAGCGTCTCCGGCGGTTGGGCGTGGGGCGCCTCCAGAGCGATCGCCTCGCCGTGGCGGTCGGCCAGGGCGCTCCAGAGCTGCTCCAGCCCCTGCAGGTCGGACCAGTCGGGAGCACCGGCCAGGGCCCGCAGATCGGCGGGGCTGGCACTCCAGGGCAGCGGGGCGGTGGAGGGTGAAGCGGTCGACATGGGCCCGGATGGGGAGCGCGCCCATGCTGGCCGCTGAGGCAAGGCGCTGGGCATGGGCAGAAGCAGGTCCTTGCCGCCGGCTGCGCCACTGCCCTGCGCCAGTTCCATACGCCAGCGCCCCGGAGCTGGCCGATCGTCAGGAGGATCAGCCGCGGCCACGCCCTCCCTCGGGGCACCGGATGAGGGAGTCGGGGATCAGAGCAGCCCGGTGGCCAGGAACTCGCCCGCAAGCTTGTCCAGCTCCTCCATCGGCCTGGCAGCCCCCAGTTCCAGCTGCAGGCAGGTCGCCGCCTGGCGCAGAAGGGCCGGGGCGAGGGCGTCAGCGGTGCAGCCGGGGATCCAGTCCACCAGGCGCCCCACCGGCAGGCCCGTGAGGCCGCACGGGGTGATCGCCCCGAACCCGTCCAGCGGCATCTCCACATTCAGCGCCAGGCCGTGCTGGCTGATCCAGCGGCGGGCCCCCACCCCGATCGCCGCCACCTTGCGGCCCTCCAGCCACACGCCCGTCCGTCCGGCGACCCGCTCACCGCGCAGGCCGAGCTCAGCGAGCAGATCGATCACCACCTGCTCAAGGCTGCGCAGATAGAGGTGCAGGTCGGAGCCGCGGCGGCGCAGATCGAGCACGGGATAAAGCACCAGCTGGCCGGGGGCGTGATGGGTCACCTCGCCGCCGCGGTCGATGCGATGCAGCGGCAGGGGCGGAGCGGCCGGATCGAAGTGGAGGTGCTCCAGGCTGGCGCCGCGGCCGAGGGTGTAGCAGGGCTGGTGCTGCAGCAGCACCAGCGCCTCGGGCGCCCGTGGATCAGCCAGCAGGCGCGCCTGCAGGGCGCGCTGCCAGCGCCAGGCCTGCGCGAAGGGCACAGGAACCGCGGCAACGAAAAGATTTGCTGTTGTGGAGGGCTCCATCGTGAGGCCTTCCTAGCGTGGGCACACCCGGGGGAGGCACCTCCCTGGCGCCCCGCCCCCGGCGGCTGATACTGCCCAGAGATCCTGATGAAACTGCTCATCCACGGCCGCAATCTTGATGTGACCCCTGCGATCCGTGACTACACCGAGTCCAAGATCAGCCGAGCGATCACCCATTTCGGCGACATGGTCAAGGAAGCGGATGTGCACCTGTCCGTCGCCCGCAATCCGCGCGTCCCCCAGCAGATTGTCGAGGTGACGATGTTCGCCAACGGCACCGTGATCCGTGCCCAGGAGCGCAGCGAGAACCTGTACGCCAGCATTGATCTGGTGGCCAACAAGCTCAGCCGTCAGCTGCATCGCTACAAGGACCGTCTGCATGAGCGCAGCCACGGTCCGGTGCATCGCTCCGCCCGCGACGAAGAGGCCGGTGCCGCCACGCTTCCCCCTCCCGGTGCCTCGATCACCGAGGGGCTGGAGCCCTCCGTCCCCCATCGGGGCGTGCGCCGCAAATACTTCGAGATGCAGCCGATGGATCTCGAGGAGGCCCTGCATCAGCTGGAGATGGTGGACCACGATTTCTATGTCTTCCGCGATGCTGCCAGCGGCCAGATCCAGGTGGTCTACCGCCGCAATCACGGCGGCTTCGGTGTGATTCAGGCCAAGGACGCCTGAGGTCTGACGATCTGTCGGGTCCCCATCAGGAGTGTCGGGCTCCGGCCCTGATGGGGACCCTTGCCGTGATCCGGATCCCTATCAGGCCGGAGTGCGGACCGGGTGGGAGCCACCGATCTCAGCAGCGGACGCCGCTGCCTGCTCATTCGGCCTCACCGCCAGGGGCGTTCGCCAGGGAGCAGCAGCGCCGATGTGCCCTCTGTGTCCCTCGGGTACCCATGCCGCTGCAGCCTGCCCCTGTCCAGACTCGGCACTCCCACCCGCACAGCGAACCGCGCGTGTCCCGCGACCTGCCCGATCTGGCTCCCCTGATCGATCACGCCCTGCTCGATCCGCACCACGGCGCCGAGGCGGTGCGCGAGCGGAGCGATGAGGCCCGCCACTTCGGCTTCGCCGGGATCTGCCTGGCCTCCCGCTGGGTGGCGACCGCCCGCCCGCTGCTGCCGCCGGGCGACCGGGTGCGGCTGATTTCGGTGGTGGGCTTCCCGTTCGGCGCGGTGCCGGCGGCGATCAAGCGGGCCGAGGCGGAGGCCGCCGCCACCGCCGGGGCCGATGAACTGGATGTGGTGCCCGATTTCGGTGCCCTGGCCGATGGCGACAGCAGCGCGGTGCACGACGACCTGGCGGTGATCTGCGAACTGGGCCTGCCGGTGAAGGTGATCGTCGAGGTGGGTCGGCTCAGCGATGCGGCCCTGCAGCTGCTGGTGGAGGCCAGCCTCGATGCCGGCGTGCGCTGGCTCAAGAGCGGCAGCGGCTTCGGGCCGCCGGTGACACCGCCGCAGATCCGGCGCCTGGCCGAGCTCGCCCGCGGCAGGGCGGGGGTGAAGGCCTCGGGCGGCATCAGCAGCCTCGAGCAGGCCTATGCCCTGGTGGAGGCAGGGGCCACGCGTCTGGGCACCAGCCGCGGCGTGACGCTGATGCAGGCGCTGCGCGGGCCCACCACGCCACCTGAGGGCTGAGGTCACGGGCCGACGGAATCCAGCCGGGACGACCTCCGCTGCAGTTGTCGCGACACAGCAGCGAGAAGGCCGGAGACCCCTCACAGGGCTCCGCCGTGGCGCCGCCGGAGCCCTGGCGGGATCACCACCCGGAGCAGCCGCCGCCCCGTCCCCGGGTCAGAGTCAGGGGGCAGGGCCTGCCGATCGTGAGCGACACCACCCTGGAGGGCCTGGCCCTCGCCACCGGCCCGCTCGGTGAGAACGACCGCCTGCTCACCCTGCTCAGCCAGGATGAGGGCCTGACCCGACTGGCGGTGCCCGGGGCCCGGCGCCCCCGCAGCAGCCTGGCGGCGGCGGTGCCGCTGGCCCATCTGCGCCTGCAGGTGGTGGGCCGCCGCGGCCTGCGGCGCGTGAAGCAGCTGCAGGTGCTGCACAACTACAGCGCCCTGGCTCAGCGGCTGGAACCCCTGGCAGCCGCCCAGGGCCTGGCGGAGCTCTGCCTGCGGCTGGTGCCGGAGCAGGCGCCGGCCCCGGAGATCCTCGCGGATCTGCTGCTGCAGCTGGGCCGGCTGGAGGAGCTGGTGCGCGAACGCGGTGAACGGCGCGAAGCGCTGGCGATCGCGGTGCAGGGCTCGGTGCACCTGCTGGCCCTGGGCGGCTACGCCCTGCCCCTGCAGAGCTGCTGCCGCACAGGGGCACCGCTGGAGCCGCCCCTGGGCGATCGGCAGTGGCACTGCAGCCTGCTGCCGGGAGAGGGGCTGGCGCTCGGGGCGCTGGCCGGTGCCCGGCTGGTGCTGTGGTCGTCGGAACTGGCGCTGCTGCAGCGGCTTCCCAGACCGGGCCTGCCTCTGCGACCCGGCGGCGAGCTGATGGGGCCCGAGCCGGTGTGGCTGCACCTGCTGGAACTGATCGAGGCCTGGAGCGGTGACCATCTCGGCCGCAGCCCACGGGCCTTCAGACTGCTGCGCAGTGGCTCTGCGTCCATGCCTCCATCGTCCCCTCCCCTGCGATGAGCCGCCAGCGATGAGCGCGACGGACGACCCTGTGGCAAGCGACAGATCCGTCAGCAAGAGCACCGCCCAGAGCGGCGGCCTGGCGGCCGTGCTGGCCCTGCCCGGCTTCCGCATGCTCTGGGTGGGCCAGATCTTCTCGCAGCTGGCCGACAAGTTCTACATCGTGCTGATGGTGTTCCTGATCGCCCGCTACTGGGTGACGGACAACCCCCAGCCCGATCCGCTGCTGGCCGAGGCGGCGGCGGCGATGCGCATGGGCGTCGAGAACCGCGCCCAGCTGATCACCCTGCTGGCGACCGGCATCTATGTGGCCAACACGGTCCCGGCGATGCTGCTCGGCACCGTGGCGGGAGTGTGGGCCGACCGCTGGCCGAAGCGCGGCGTGATGGTGGCCTCCAACGGCCTGCGGGCGCTGCTGGTGCTCCTGGCGCCGCTGACCCTGCTGCCTGGACCCACCTGGCTGGGGCTGGGCTGGGGCTACTGGGCGCTGGTGCTGATGACCCTGCTGGAGTCGGTGCTCACCCAGTTCTTCGCGCCGGCGGAGCAGGCGGCGATCCCGCTGCTGGTGCCGCCGCAGCAGCTGCTGGCGGCGAATTCGCTCTATCAGGCCACCAGCATGGCCGCCACGATCGTCGGCTTCGCCCTCGGGGATCCGATCCTCCGGCTGCTGCAGGGGCTGCTGGCGGGGGTCGGGGTCAGGGGCGGTGAATTCGTGCTGCTGCCGCTCTGTTACGGCGCCGCGGCCGTGGCGATCGCGGCGATCCGCCTGGAGGAGACGCCAAGGCCGGAGCGCGATGTGGGGGTCTGGCAGGAGATCGTCGAGGGGATGCAGGTGCTGCGCGAGCGCCCCAGCGTGCGCAGCGCCATGCTCCAGCTGGTGCTGCTCTACAGCCTGCTGGCGGCGCTGTACGTGCTGGCGATCAGCCTGGCTGCGACGATCCAGGGGCTGGGTCCCACCGGCTTCGGCACCCTGCTGGCGATGAGCGGACTGGGGCTGGCGATCGGGGCGGTGGCGATGGCGCAGCTGGGGGATCGCTTCAGCCGCCGGCTGCTGGGCTGCGCCGGCCTGGGGCTGATCGCCTGCTGCCTGGTGCTGCTGGGCCAGGCCCGCGGCCAGCTGGCGCTCACCCTGGCCCTGTGCGGTCTGCTCGGGCTGGGGGCGGCGCTGCTGGCGATCCCCGCCCAGACCACCATCCAGGAGGAAACGCCGGAGGACCAGCGCGGCCGGGTGTTCGGCCTGCAGAACAACCTGATCAACATCGCCCTGAGCCTCCCCCTGGTGCTGGCGGGTGCCCTGGTCAGCCAGTACGGGCTGCTGCCGGTGCTGTGGGTGCTGGCGGCGGTGGCGCTGGTGGCGGCCCTGAGCGAGCGCCCCTGGCAGCGGGGCTGATCCCGGGAGCGAGGACTTCGGCCGGCGCTGCTAATTTTCCTGTTCCCAGACAACCGTGTTCCGTTGGCTCACATTGCCTGGCTGGGCAAGAAATCCCCCTTCTGCGGCAACGTCACCTACGGGCTCAGCATCACCGAAGCCCTGCGGCGCCGCGGCCATGGCGTGAGCTTCATCCATTTCGATAATCCCGCCGCGCCCCCGGGACGCGGCGACTGGACCCAGGCGGTGATCGGCCCCGCGTCCCGCGGCAGCGGCGGCGGGCCATCGGCCAGCCTCTGGCCTCTGGGCGGCGGCGGTGGGCAGGGCCTGGCCAGCCCCTTGACGGCCGATCCGCCCAGCGATCAGGAACGACCGGGCAGGGCCACGCCGCCACGACCTGGGACTGGCGACGCGGTTGAGGTCCCGTCCGGTACCCCCGAAGTGACGCTGCCATACCTGGTCAAGTCGCAGGTGTACACGATTCCCTCGCCGGGAGCCCAGCGGGAGCTGCGCGAATCGCTGGAGCGGCTGCGTCCCGATCTGGTGCATGCCAGCCTCACCCTGTCACCGCTCGATTTCCGGCTTCCGGATCTCTGTCAGCAGCTGGGATTGCCGCTGGTGGCCACCTTCCATCCGGCCTTTGATGCGGGACTGCGCAACCTGGCAGGCGGCACTCAGCAGCTCACCTATCAGCTCTACGCCCCGTCCCTGGCGCGCTTCGATCGGGTGATCGTGTTCTCGGAGCTGCAGGCGGAGGTGCTCCATCGCCTGGGCGTGCCCGAACAGCGCCTGGCGGTGATCCCCAACGGCGTCGATCCGGCGTTGTGGAGGCCGGCACCACCGGGCCCCGAATCGGCGGAACTGCAGGAGCTGCGGCGGCGTTTCGCCGGTCGCCGCGTGTTCCTGTACATGGGACGCATCGCTACCGAGAAGAACGTCGAGGCGCTGCTGCGGGCCTGGCGGCTGGTGCAACCCGAAGGCTGCACGCTCGTGGTGGTGGGCGACGGACCGCTGCGGCAGTCGCTGATGCAGATCTATGGCGAAGCCGAAGCGGTCCACTGGTGGGGCTATGAACCGGAGCAGGAGCGGCGCCTGGCCCTGCTGCAGCTGGCCGAGGTGTTCCTGCTGCCGTCGCTGGTGGAGGGGCTGAGCCTGGCGCTGCTGGAGGCAATGGGCAGCGGCACCGCCTGCGTCGCCACCGATGCGGGCGCCGATGGGGAGGTGCTGGAGGGAGGTGCCGGCATCGTGATCAGCACCCAGGGCGTCACCACCCAGCTGCGCACCCTCATCCCGGTCCTGCGCGACCAGCCGGTGCTGACGGCCGAGCTTGGGCGCCGCGCCCGCGCCCGCGTGCTGGAGCGCTACACGCTGGAACGGAATCTCGACGCCCTCGAGGCCCTCTACGCCGATCTCACCCGAGCGCCCCTGGCGGCAGCCTGAGGCTCACAGCAGCCTCCGGGTCAGGGGGCGAAGCGCACCGACCCGCAGCCACAGGGGGGTCAAGCCGGAGGAATGGGCCCGGCCCATCTGCCGCCAGCATGGCCCGCAGGCGCAGGGGGCTGCGGCTGTTGCAGCCCCCTGCGCAGCCGATGCGGGTGGATCGCCAGCAGACCCCTGGCGGCGCCATGCCGCACGTCTACGCCTCCTCCCAGCCCGCCTGCCGGGCGCGAATCGCCTCCAGGCCCACCAGCTGGTGATAGGCGTCGAAGTCCAGCATCCGCCCGCGGAAGCCGGCCACGCCGCCGTGTTCGCGCAGGTGGGCCGCCCACTCCTGCAGGGCCCGGGCGGCGGTGAACACCGAGCCGCAGGGATGGGCCACCACCGCATAGCCCAGCTGCTGCAGCTCAGCGGCCGTGAGCAAAGGCGTGCGTCCACCCTCGATCAGGTTGGCCATCGAGGCGGTGCCGCACGACGCCAGCACCTGGTTGGCGGCCCGCATCGCCTCGACGCTCTCCAGCGCCTCCACGAACACCAGATCCGCGCCCGCCTCGGCATAGAGGTGGGCGCGGCGCAGGGCCTCCTCGAGCCCCAGCACCCCGGCGGCGTCGGTGCGGGCGGTGATCACGAGATCGGGATCCCGGCGGGCGGCCAGGGCGGCGCGCAGCTTGGGCAGGTACTCCTCCACCGCCACCACCTGCTTGCCGGCCATGTGGCCGCAGCGCTTGGGGTAGGTCTGATCCTCCAGGAACACCGCCGCCACACCGGCCCGCTCGGCCGCCTGCACAGCCCGCACCACGTTGTTGACGTCGCCGAAGCCGGTATCGAGATCGACGAACACCGGCAGCTCCACCGCGGCGCAGATGCGCTCGTACTGGCGGATCAGCTCCTGTCCCTCCAGCAGGCCGATGTCGGGCCGGCCCAGCAGGCTGCCGGAGAGGCCGAAACCAGCGGCGGCGATCGCCTCGAACCCGGCCTGCTCCAGCACCCGCGCCGACAGAGCGTCGTGGCAGCAGGGCATCGACAGGATGTCGGGAGCGGCCAGCAGCTGGCGGAAGCGGGTGGTGCGGCGCATGGGGTGGTGAGCCTGGCCTGAGGGCCGGCAGGGGGAGTGGAGGAGACCACCAGGATGACCGCGGCGGGCGCGGCGCCCCGCCAGGCCCCGCGGCGAACGCAGGGCGAGCTCAGTAGCGCTCCGGCCGGGGGCGGGTCCACGTGAGCGGATGGCCGGCGGCCCGCAGCTCGGCGGCGCGGCGCTCCAGGAGGGTGCGATCGACGCGCCAGAGGCGATAGAGCCCGGCGCGGGAGAGCTCGATGGGCTGCAGGCCCTGCCAGAAGGGCTGGGCGGCGGTGGTGCGATCGATCACCACAAGGGCGGTCGGGATCACTTCCGGAGGGGCCGGGTTCTGGCCGGGGCGATCCTCCTGGCGCAGGCGGTCGGCCAGGTTCACCAGGCCCTCGGGCTCGATGCCCTCGTAGATCACCACACGACCGCTGTAGTAGTGCAGCGACGGTTTGAGGATGCCCACCATCGCCAGCGCCTCGCGCGGGGCGGCCAGCCGGGTGGCGGCGGCGGCCATCTGGCGCACCGGCAGGCCGCGCAGCCGGTCGCCCAGGGCCCAGCTCGGCAGCAGCGCCGCCGGCACGAACAGCACCAGGGGCAGCTGCAGTGCCAGCAGCCGCTGCGGCGCCGGCCGGGCCCTCAGGAGCCAGCCCAGCAAAACCGCCAGAGCCCACAGCCAGGCGGCACGCCCCAGAAAGCCCGAAGCCAGAAGCTCGGCGGGCAGGGTCGGCATCTCCGGATCGAAGATCAGCGGGACCCACACAGGCCCCAGGGCGAAGGCCAGCGCCAGCACGGCCGCCAGCACAAGACTCAGACGCCAGGCCAGGCGAAACGGCCGGTCGGCGTCCACGCCCATCACTTCGGAGCGCCAGGGCAGCTGGCTCACCAGAGCGATCAGCAGGGCTGCGGCCGGCGTGGCGGGCAGCCAGTAGCTGGGCAGCTTGGTGGCGGCGGCGGTGAAGAACAGCAGAACGGCCAGCAGCCAGCAGGCGGCGAACCGAGCCAGAGACAGCTCCGGGGGCACGGTCGAGACAGCCGAGGGCAGCGGCAGGCCGCGGCACCGTCGCAGCCGCAGCGGCCCGATGGCGCGGACGAGTCCCAGGAGCAGCAGCGGCGTCACCGGCAGGGCCGCCAGCAGCAGCACCGGCACGAAATACCACCAGGGCTCCAGGTGGTCATTCACCACGGCCGTGAACCGCTGCACGTTGTGATAGCCGATGAAGCTGTCCCAGAAGGCGCGGCCATCCCGCCACAGGGCCAGGCCATACCAGGGCATCGCCACCAGTGCGGTGAGCAGCAGCCCCGGCAGCGGTCGCAGGCGCCTCAGGAGCAACACCCCATCTCCCTGCAGCAGCAGGAACAGCGCCAGGGTCAGCGCCAGCAGCACCACCGCCACAGGCCCCTTGGTGAGCACCGCCAGGCCCAGCAGCAGCCAGGGCAGCGCCCAGGGCTGCGAGGCATCCGCCAGGCGACGCCAGACCGCCAGACAGGTCAGCGACACCATCGCGGTGAACAGGGCGTCGCTGACGGGGATCCGGCCCCAGAGCAGGATCAGCGGCGAGAGCGCAAACGCCAGTGCGGCGGTCATGGCCGTCAGGGCGGGCCGCCAGGAAACCGACGCAGGGGAGGCGGCAGACGAGGTGGCGAGGCCGGCAGGCCCTGCGGAGGCCAGGCCACCAGCACCGGAGCCCGGACCTCCAGGCCCAGGCGCCTCACCAGCCCCCGGCCTGCGACGCCACCGGTGGGCCTGGAGCACCTGCGGCGGCTGCGGCCAGCGCAGCAGCGTGTCGGCCAGGGCCAGCATCACGGCGATCGTGGCCAGCGCCGAGGGCAGCGATGAGGCCCAGGTGCCGAGGGGATCCCAGCGGGGCTGCCCGGGCAGGGCGTAGAACAGCCCCATCAGCCAGTACACCAGCGGCGGCTTGTCGTAGCGGGGCAGGCCGTTGACGTGGGGGATCAGCCAGTCGCCCCGCTCGACCATGGCGCGGGCGGAGGCGGCGAACAGCGGCGGCGTCTCATCCACCAGCCCCGTGGAGCCCAGACGCCAGAGGAACAGCAGGCCTCCCAGCCCGGCGGTGAGCAGCAGCACCAGCAGGCGCGTGCGGCGGGGCAGGGCGGCCAAACGCATCAGGCGGCTGGGGCGAACCTATCGCTCCCCGGCCGCGGAGCTGTGCTGCGCCCGTCGCGGCATCGACCCGGAAGGGGCGGGATTCCGCAGCGTTGCCGCCGCAGAGCGCAGACCGCTGCAGTGACGTCCATGCTCCGGCCCGGGCACCACAGCACCCATGGCGTCCGAGTCCGGCAGGTCCTGGAGAGCAACGCGACAGAGCGCCCCCCAGCGTGGTCCGCCTGAGCGGGCGCCGCAGCTCATCGCCTCCAGCAGGCTCCAGCTCAGCACGAAGGGATATGACATCAACGTTGGCAGGCGCTCCAGCAGCGCCCCCACCGCCTCGGCCCGCAGGGCCTTGGTCGCCACGCCGCTGCAGGGCCGGAGCCAGGTGCCGCTACTGGCCTGGAAAGTTCTGATGCACCAACAGGACCGTGCGCACCCTGGCCTCCGCCATCGCCACTGACTGCAATCCGGCCCAGCCTGTCGCGTCCGGGCCCTGCAGCCCAGGTCGGCGCTCAGAATTGGGCTGCCGTCGGCAGCAGCGGGCGTCCCTCCCACAGCTCGCGCCGGCGATTGAGCAGCACCACGGACACCAGGGCCAGGGCCACCCCCAGCCACTGCAGCGGGCGCAGATGTTCGTCGAGCAGCACCAGTCCGCACAACAGCGCGAACACCGGGGTGAGGAAGGTGAGCGCCAGGAAGCCGGTGAGGTCGCCGCTGCTGGCAAACCAGAAGAACAGGCCGTAGGCCAGCGCCGAGCCGAACAGCGAGGCGTAGGCCATCAGGGCCCAGTCGACGCCGTCCCAGGCGGGCAGGAAGGCCAGCCAGCCGGCCCCCTCCTGCAGCACCGGCGTCAGGACGGTGGCCAGCAGCAGCGGCAGACCGCCGATCAGCATGTGAAGAGCCGTCACCTGCAGCGGATCGCTGCGGCGGGTGGCGTAGCGGCAGAGCACCGTGCCCACGGCCATCGCCGCCGCCGCCGCCAGCATCCACAGCTCGCCATGGCTCCAGGCCCGGCCGTCGAGGACAGCGGGTCCCATCAGCCACCAGTGCTTCAGCAGCGGCGCCGGCAAACCCAGGAACAGGATGCCGAGCAGGCCCAGCAGCAGACCGAGCCAGCCCACCGGGTTGATCGCCTCGCCGAACAGCCAGCGGGCGAGAAGGGCCACCAGCAGCGGTTGCGAATCGATCAGAACCGAACCCAGGCCGGCGCCGGTCTGGCCGAGGCCGCGGGCCAGCAATCCCTGGAACAGGGTGGCGTCCACCAGCGAGAACAGCAGCAACCAGGGCCAGTCGCCCGGATCGATGCGGCCGGGGCGGCCCAGCAGGCGGGCGGCCAGCCACAGCACCAGCCCGGCCGGCAGCAGCCGCAGCGTGGCGACCAGCAGGGGCGAGCCGCCATCGAGCAGGGGGCGCATCGCCGCCATCGCCGTGCCCCACAGGGCGAAGGGCAGCAGCATCAGCAGCCAGCGCAACGGCGACGGGGGCATGGCGGCCTGCGGAGTGGCCTCCAGGATGCCTGTTTTTAAGATCCAGCCGGAACCCCTCACCCAAGCGAGCAAACCGATGCCCTGGCCCTGGCGCCGCAGGTCCCGCCGCGCGATCGCACGGATCGCCATTGAGGGGCCGATCGCCGGCCCCACCCGCACACGGGTGGTGAAGGCCCTGGAGCAGGTGAAGCAACGGCAGTGCCCGGCGCTGCTGCTGCGCATCGACAGCCCCGGCGGCACGGTGGGCGACAGCCAGGAGATCCACGCCGCGATCCTGCGGCTGCGCGACTCCGGCTGCCGCGTGGTCGCCAGCTTCGGCAACATCTCCGCCTCCGGCGGCGTGTACATCGGCGTGGCGGCCGAGAAGATCGTCGCCAATCCCGGCACGATCACCGGCTCGATCGGCGTGATCCTGCGCGGCAATGACGCCTCCCGGCTGCTGGAGCGGATCGGCATCCGCTTCGAGACGGTCAAGAGCGGCCTCTACAAGGACATCCTGTCGCCGGACCGGGCCCTGACCGAGGCGGAGCGCCAGCTGCTGCAGGAGCTGATCGACGCCAGCTACGGCCAGTTCGTCGGCGCCGTGGCCCGGGGCCGCGGCCTGGAGGAGCAGGTGGTGCGCGACTTCGCCGACGGACGGGTCTTCACCGGGGCGCAGGCCCACGCCCTCGGGCTGGTGGATGCCCTCGGCGACGAGGAGCAGGCGCGGCGCCTGGCCGCCGAGCTGGCCGGCCTCGATCCTGAGCACAGCAAGACGCTCAGCTTCGGCAAGCCCCCCAGGCGTCTGGGTCGACTGCTGCCGGGAAGCCGGCTGCTGGGCATGCTGCATGACTTCCTGCAGCTGGAGCTGGCCACCAGCGGCCAACCGCTCTGGCTCCACCGCCCCTGATCCGCCCCCACTGCAGCGAGCGCCAGCCGATGAACCCTGATCTGGAACTGCGAGCCCTGCGGGGCGCCACCACCGCCAGCGCCAACACCGCCGAGGCGATCGGGGAGGCGGTGAGCGAGCTGATCTCGGCCCTGGTGGCCCACAACGGCCTGCAGGGGCTGGAGTCCAGACGCCTGCTGTCCATCACCTTCTCGGTGACGGCCGATCTCAATGCCTGCTTCCCGGCGGCGATCGCTCGGCGCATGCTCAATGGTGATGGCATCGCCCTGCTCGATTGCCAGCAGATGGCGGTTCAGGGGGATCTGCCGCGCTGCATCCGGCTGCTGGCCCACGCCTGGCTGGAGCCGGAGCGACCGCCGGTGCATCCCTACCTGCGCGAGGCCAGCCGGCTGCGGCCGGACCGGGCTGTGCCCCCCTGCGGCAACGCGAGCCGGTGAGCGGTCCGGCCACCGGGGCCACAGGCCGCCCGGACGGCTGCTGAGAATCCAGGAACTGCATTCCAATGCCCATGTCCGCCCTCTCGCGCCTGCGGGCCGTCGCCGCCGGGGCCACCCTGGCGGCCTCCACCGCCGGGCTGATGTCCCTGATGGGCGTCGCGCCCGGCCCGCTCCAGCCAGCTCCGGCCCGTGCCCAGGGCACGCCAGGCCTGTTCGAGTTCCGCTGGGACAACAACAGGGATTTCCGCAAGCTCTACTTCTTCATGACCGAAACGGGTCGGTCGAAGCGGGCCGAGTACTACCTGATCCTCAGGCCCAAGGACCGCAAGACGGCGGCGCTGAAGCTGAGCGTCCGGCTGCCCGACTACTGGCAGGCCGATCTCGATCCCAAGCTGATGAAGCTCTGCGTGATGCGGGAGGGCGGCATGCTGGCCCGCACCCGCTGCCTGGAGACGATCCCGGCCACGATCGAGGTTTCTCCCAACGGCAGGGCGATCGAGGTCTTCCCCGACACGCCGGTGCCTGACAACAAGACGATCGGTTTATACATGGTGCTGATCAACCCGTTCAATGCCGGGATGTATCAGTTCAATGCCTTCATTCAGCCCCCCGGCGATATCCCGGTGTCCAGCTATGTGGGCAGCTGGCTGATTCAGATCGATCCGGGCTGAGGCCGGTGCACCCGCCGGCGCCATGAGCCCGGCGGGCCCCACTCCGGCTGATAGGGTGGCTGGCTGACGCATCAGCAGGAACCGGCAGGCCATGACCAAACGCACCCTGGAAGGAACGAGCCGCAAACGCAAGCGCGTGTCGGGTTTCCGCGTGCGCATGCGCACCCACACCGGCCGCCGTGTGATCCGCGCCCGCCGTCGTCGCGGCCGCGCCCGCCTGGCTGTCTGATCACTGCGCATCCGTGGCCCTGCCGCCCGAACATCGGCTGCGGGGCCATCGAGTCTTCGAGCGGCTCTATCGCAAGGGCCGCCGTTTCCAGGGAGAATGGCTGGTGCTGCGGCAGCTGAACGCCGAGCCCTCCTTGCTCCCGCCGAAGATTCGCCCCCATCCCTCCAGCTCCTGGCGCTGCGGCATTGTTGTGAGCAGCAAGGTGCACAAGCGGGCAGTGCGTCGCAATCGGTTGCGTCGCCTGCTGCAGGAGGAACTGAGGCGTGATCCCCCTCAGCCACGTCGGCCCCTCTGGCTGCTGCTGAGCCTGCGGCCGGGCAGCGCCGACGTCGACGAGGAACGGCTGCTGGGAGAATGCCGACAGCTGTTGCATCAGGCAGGTCTGCGCCCATGAGTGATCCCGGCACCCCCGCATCCGACGGCACCACCCCCAAGCCCCCAGCGGCGCCCGGTGCAGCACCTGCGGCATCGGGAGTCGCCATCGACGAAACCGTCTGGTACGAAGGCGGTCCGGCTCGGGGCGACCTGATCGTCGGGGTGGTGCTGATGTTCACCATCGTCGGCATCCCCCTGGCCGTGGGAGCGATCGTGCGGGCCCTGTGGCTGCGCTATCGGATCACCAGCCGCCGCATCGAGGTCAACGGCGGCTGGCTCGGCCGCGACCGCAGCCAGGTGGTCTACAGCCAGATCCGCGAGGTGCGCTCGGTGCCCAGGGGCCTGGGCAGCTGGGGAGACATGGTCCTGGTGCTCAATGACGGCAGCAAGCTGGAGATGCGCTCGGTGCCGCGGTTCCGCGAACTGGAGACCTACATCGAGGAGCGCCGCCAGGCCCGTGGCGGCCGCAATGTCCCCAGGAGCGGCTTCGCCCAGCCCGCCGCCTGATCGCCCTGCGTCACGGCGGCCCCGTCGCCGGCCGTTCCAGGCAGGCGGCCCCATCGGCATCCAGTGATGCCCCACCCGCAGCCCCCGCCCATCGGGCACACTGGCTGCCGATCCCGTCCCTTCCTCCCCGAGCGCCCCTGCCGTGATCGGCTACATCTCCGACAACCTGCTGCTGCCGATCCTCGACTTCTTCTACGGATTGGTGCCCAGCTACGGGCTGGCGATCATCGCCCTGACAGTGGTGATCCGTCTGGCCCTCTTTCCGCTGAGCGCCGGGTCGATCCGCAGCGCCCGTCGCATGCGCATCGCCCAGCCGGTGATGCAGCAGCGCCAGGCCGAGATCAAGAGCAAGTACGCCAACAATCCGACCAAGCAACAGGAGGAGCTGGGCAAGCTGATGAAGGAGTTCGGCAGCCCGCTCTCGGGCTGTCTGCCCCTGCTGGTGCAGATGCCGATCCTGTTCGCGCTGTTCGCGACGCTGCGCGGGTCACCGTTCGCCGATGTGCCCTACACCTTCAACGTCAAGGTGCTGCCAGCGGAGCAGATCGCCGCGGTGGAGCCCAAGCCGTTCAACAGCCCCAGCCATTCGATCTTCGTCACCGCCACCAACCACGTTCCCGTGATCGGCACCCTCGAAAAGGGCACCAAGCTGGGGGTCGGCGACAGCGAGCCGGTGCAGCTCCACACCCGCACCGGCGACAGCTTCGCCTCGGTGCTCAAAGAGGTGGAGAACGGCGACAGCTTTGCCCCAAGCTGGAGCGTCACCAAGGGTGAAGGCATCGTCAGCGTCGACGCTGACGGCACCATCCATGCCCTGGCCCCCGGCGACGCCACGGTGGAGGGCAAGATCCCCGGCCTGGCAGCCCGCAGTGGATTCCTGTTCATCAAGGCCCTCGGTCAGGTCGGTTTCATGACCGACGGCGCCGTCAACTGGGACATCGCGATCCTGGTGGCGGCCTTCGGCGCCAGCCTGTTCATCTCCCAGATCCTCTCGGGGATGGGGATGCCGGCCAACCCGCAGCAGAGCACGGCCAACAAGATCACGCCGGTGATGATCACGGCCATGTTCCTGTTCTTCCCGCTGCCCGCCGGCGTGCTCCTGTACATGGTGGTGGCGAACATCTTCCAGGCGGCCCAGACCTTCCTGCTCAGCCGCGAGGCCCTTCCGGACAACCTTCAGGCGATCCTCGACAAGCAGCTGGCCCAGGCGGCCACCACCGTCACCGCCACGGCCGGTGCAGGCGCCGGTCCGGCCGGCCGCATGCCGTTCGAACCGAAGGGCAAGAAGTGAGGCCCCTCCGCCCCGCCCCGTCGCGACGATGAGCGAGCTGCTGAGCCCCCTTCCACTGGCCGAACTGCGGCTGCTCGATCAGGGACGCCAGTGGCGCTTCGAGCAGCCCATCGCAGGGCTGGAGAGCCTCACCCCGGTGCAGGGATCCATCCAGGCCGTCCATCACGGCACAGCCCTGGAGGTCACCGCCGCGGCCGAGACGATCGTCACCCTCTGCTGCGACCGCTGCCTCCAGCACTTCAACCACCCGCTGCGCGCCGACGTGCATGAGCTGGTGGAGTTGCGCGGCCAGGGCGAGGCCGGCTCCCCATCGTTCGACGATGTGAGCCTGGAGCTGGCTCGCGAGGGCATGCCCGAAGGGGCCGACCTCGACGACCGGCTCGATCCGGCCGGCAGCTTCGATCCCGAGCGCTGGTTGTTCGAGCAGCTGAGCCTGCGCCTGCCGCTGGTCAACCGCTGCGGCGACGAATGCCCCGGGCCGGCCACCTGGAGCAGCGAACCCACGGGCGTCGACCCGCGCTGGGCGGCACTGGCGCGGCTTGGCGTCGGTGCGGAAGCCAACGACCTCGAGGCCTGAGAGCGGGCCGATGAGCAGCCCAGCCTCCATCGCCGATCAGCTCGACCTGCTGGTCCGTTCGCGGACGCCGATTCTCTGGATCCGCAGCCTCGAGGAGCAGCGCCTGGAGCGACTGCTTGAGGCGCTCTGCACGCGGCTGGGGGGCCGGCTGCTGCTGCGCTGGGATTTCATCAGCGGCCTGGAGGGGGCTCCGAACCGCCGCGGCGAAGCAGCCCGCAATCCTCTGGTTGCGCTGGAGGCGCTGCAGAATCTGCCGGCCGAGCAGGGCGCCATCCTGCTGCTGCGCGATTTCCACCGCTACAGCGATGACGCGGGCGTGTGCAGACGGCTGCGCAACCTTGCCCTCACCCTGCCGGAGCGACCCCACACCCTGGTGATCAGCGCACCGGAATGGCGTCTGCCCGCCGAGCTGGAGGACTGCGTGCATCTGATCGATCTGCCCCTGCCGGACGCCGGGGAGATCGGTGCGCTCCTCGAGGCGATCGCCAGGGCCTGCGGCACGCCACTGGAGCCGGGGGTGCGCGAGCAGCTGAGCAGCGCCTGCCATGGCCTGAGCGAGACGCGGGTGCGGCAGCTGGCGGCCCGGGCCCTGGCACGGCGCGGCCGGCTCGGGGCGGATGACCTGGCGGAGGTGCTGGAGGAGAAGCGCCAGGCGATCGCCCGCAGCGAGCTGCTCGAGTACTGCCCCAGCGAGTCCTCGCCGGCGGACATCGGCGGCCTGGAGGTGCTCAAGCACTGGCTGGAGCAGCGCCGCCGCGCCTTCAGCGACGAGGCGCGTCGCTACGGCCTGCCATTGCCGCGAGGGGTGCTGCTGGTGGGCCCGCAGGGCACCGGCAAGAGCCTGACGGCACGGGTGATCGCCCACAGCTGGGGCATGCCGCTGCTGCGGCTGGATGTGGGCCGGCTGTTTGCCGGGCTGGTGGGGGCGAGCGAGGCGCGCACCCGCGAGATGATCCAGCGGGCCGAGGCGATGGCGCCCTGCGTGCTGTGGATCGATGAGATCGACAAAGGCTTCGGGTTCGCGGGAAGCAGCTCCGGCGGCGGCGATGGCGGCACCAGCCAGCGGGTGCTGGCGAGCGTGCTCACCTGGATGGCGGAGAAGACGAGCGCGGTGTTCGTGGTGGCCACCGCCAACGGCGTCGAGCGGCTGCCGGCGGAGCTGCTGCGCAAGGGGCGCTTCGACGAGATCTTCCTGCTGGAGCTGCCGAGCCGCGATGAGCGCCGGGCGATCCTCGACCTGCAGCTGAAGCGCCGCCGCCCCGAACACGCGATCCCGCTGGAGGTGCTGGTGGATCGCACCGAGGGCTTCTCCGGGGCCGAGCTGGAGCAGACGGTGATCGAGGCGATGCATCTGGCCTTCGGAGAGGGCCGCGAGCTGGGCGAAGCCGATCTGATCGCCGCCGCCAGCCAGGTGGTGCCGCTCAGCCGTACGGCACGCGAGCAGCTGGAGGCCCTGCGCAGCTGGGCCAGCGGCGGCAGGGCGCGACTGGCGTCGGCGCCGAGAGCGGCCTGACACGGCAACTGGGTGCTCCCTGAGCTGATGCGCCGGCCCCCCTTGCACGCCCCCGCCGGCAGCCCCATTCCGGTCGGCAGGCTGCGCCTGGCCGATTGGGTCAACGGATCTCTGACCGCGGATCTGGATGCGCCCGCGGTTGCAGTGCCTCGGCGCCGTGGCCTGAGGGCCTCCGCAAGGCCACCTGCGGCGCTCATCACGCGGGATGAGCCCTTCGCCGCTCGCGCTGGCACGCTGCCCCCCCGTGCGGGGAGACGCCTCCTTCAGCTTCCGCCCTCCCGATCGCAACTGGCGCTCAGGCGCAGCTGCAAGCCATCCGCCTCCCGGGCGAAACGGGCGCCGTTGACCGTATAGAACGTGAATCCCCTCTGGTTGGTGTAGAGAATCGTCCGGCTGCGCTGCAAGCGCTCCTCGGCCTGACGACGGCACTCCAGATAGGCCGTGTAGTCGAAATCCACCGACTCTGGCTGCGCTGATGGCACGGCCTGCGCGACGGGGTCTGCCTTCACAACAGGGTCTACCTTCGCAACAGGGTGTGCCAGCGCTGACGGCTGGTCTGCCGTGCTGGCCTGAACCTGGGCATTGGCCCGCTCCGCCAGCCTCTCCTGCTGCGGGCAGATGTCCATGCGGGTGGCCTGCACCAGGGCGATCTCCGCCTGCATCGCCTCAGCGGCCAGCTGATTGCGGCGCTCCCGCAGATGGCGACACTCCACCAGTCCCAGGGGCTGGGCCACGGCCTGCAGGGGCAGCAGCGCCGCAAGCAGGAGAAGGGAGTGGTGGGCAAGCATCCGTCCATGCTGCCTGCCTTTCTGCCGCCTGCAGCAGCCTGGGGCGCCTGTTCGACCTCGATGCCCTCATGCCCGGTCGCCCTCGCCGGCGCCGGTCCAGCAAGGCGACAGCGCTGCGGGCCCCTGGCGGTGGGCAGCGGCTACCGCCCCTCGTCCTCGCCGTTCCCCCTGCTGCGCTGAGCCTGCCCGCTCATTCCGGCAGGCTCAGCGTCTGGGCCAACGGCCCTGACACCATCAGGATCAGACTGCGGCTCTCCAGCGGCACTCCCGACGGGCTCCAGAGATCGGGCTGGCTGGGAAAGTCCTGCCCGGGGGGCAGGGCCGTGTCGATCAGCCTCCGCCAGCCCCCCGGCGTCGGCGGCAGCTCGAAATGCATCGCCTTGTAGAAGGCATTCATGCCGCACCACAGCAGGGGGCCGTGGGGACCGTCGTGCAGGCTCCAGGCCAGTGAGTGCGACCAGGCCGCCCAATCGGGCTTCTGCAGCTCCACCCCATGCCATTCGCGCCACAGCGGGCTGCCCTCACCGCTGCGTCGGGGCGGCGCTTCGGCCAGTGGCGTCTCCGGATTGAGCAGGCCCGAGAGCTGCAGCCGCAGGCTGATGAGCCGTCTCACGAACTGCCGCAGCGCCTGATCAGCCCCGTCATGGCGCCAGTGCATCCAGCCCAGGGGATTGTTCTGACACCAGGTGTTGTTGTTGCCGCCCTGACTGCGGCGCACCTCATCGCCCATCAGCAGCATCGGCACGCCGGGAGTGAGCAGCAGCGAGCAGAGCAGGTTGCGCAGCTGGCGTTCGCGCAGGTGCCGCACCGCCCGATCGGTGCTCGGGCCCTCGACACCGTGGTTCCAGCTGTTGTTGTGGTTGTCGCCGTCGCGGTCGTTCTCGCCGTTGGCCAGGTTGTGCTTGCGGTTGAAGCTGACCAGATCGGCGAGGGTGAAGCCGTCGTGGGCGGTGAGGAAGGTGATCGTGCGGCCGACGCCACCGCCCTGGCCTCCGAACAGATCCGGGTTGCCGCTGATCCGCTGCCCAAGCGGCCAGACGCTGCGTTCATCGCCCTTCCAGAAACGCCGCAGGTCGTCGCGGAAGCGACCGTTCCAGCCGGCCACCCGCTGGGCCGGGAAATCGCTGAGGCGATACAGACCGCCGCAGTCCCACGGCTCGCTCACCAGTTTCAGATCGCTCAGATCCGGGTCGGCCTCCATGTCCTCGAACAGCGGCGGCGCATCCAGCGGCGCCAGGCCCTCGCCGCGGCTGAGGGCGATGCCCAGGTCGAAACGGAAGCCGTCGATGCCCAGCTCCACCGCCCAGCAGCGCAGCGATTCGAGGATCAGCCGGCGCACCAGCGGCCGGTTGGCGGCAATGCTGTTGCCGCAGCCACTGACATCGAGATAGTCGCCGCTGGCGTTCTGATGGTAGTAAAGGTGATCGGCGAAGCCGCGCCAGCTGAGCGTCGGCCCATCCTGATTGCCTTCGGTGGTGTGGTTGTAGACCACATCCAGCAGCACCTCCAGCCCCTGCTGGTGGCAGGCGGTGACCAGCTGGCGCACCTCCTGACGCGCCTGCAGGGGATCGTCACTGCACAGATAGCCCTGATGCGGCGCCATCCAGCTCAGGGGGCTGTAGCCCCAGTGGTTGAACCGTCCCGGCGGAGCGTCCTGGGGATCGAACGCCATCACCGGCAGCAGCTCGATCGCCGTCACCCCCAGCTCGCGCAGCTGCGGCAGCACCTCGATCAGCCCCAGCAGCGTCCCCTGCCGCTCCGCCGTCACCGGCGAGCCCACCCCACGGGTGAAGCCGCCCGGATGCAGTTCATAGATGACGCTCTTCTGCCAGGAGTGACGCGGACGCGGTGCCGCCTCGAAATCGAAGCGATCGCGCTCCGTCACCACCCCCTTGAGGCAGCAGGCCGTGTTCGGCACCGCCCCCACCGCCGCGCCGCGCTGATACGCCGACCAGCCGGTGATCGCCCGGGCACAGGGATCAAGCAGCACCTTGGAGGGATTGAAGCCGTGGCTTCCGGGCTGCAGCGGCCCGAAGACCCGGTAGCCGTAACAGCAGCCGATGCCGAGGCCCTCCACCTCCACATGCCAGTGGTCGCCGGAGCGGTGGCGGCCATCCAGCTCGATCACCTGAAACGGCTCGGCAGCCTCTCCGCCCGCGAACAGCAGGAGCTCCACCCGTGTCGCCAGGGGCGCCACCACGGAGAAATTGACACCGCGAGAGGTGCAGCAGGCCCCCAGCGGCCAGGGGTGTCCGATCCGGATCGGCAGCAAGGCGGGGGCGTGCGATGCGTTCAAGTTAGGGCCCCTCGCCAAGTGGGCGTCAGCACCGGGCGACAAACGCCCCTCTGCTTCTCCAAGGCCGTCGGCGAATCGAGGGCGCATCGTGGCCGCTCCGGTGAGGCGGGTGGGTTCAATGGAAGGCCTCGGCATCGACACCTTGGGAGCGTCCCCGGCTGCATCCCCCACCCCCGACGGTCGGGCACCTCAGCCGGTGCGACCGGGCCTGTGGCTGTTCGCACCCAACCGCGACACCCAGGGCGGCAGTGCCTGGCTCTACGAGGCGGGAGATCGGGATGTCCTGGTGGATGTGCCGGCCCTGAGCGAGGCGAACCTCACCTGGCTCTCTGAGCGTGGGCGGCAGCGCGCCGGCTGGATCGTGCTCACCGGCCGCCAGGGCCACGGCCGCTGCCGCGCCCTGCAGGAGGCCCTCGGCTGGCCGGTGCTGGTGCAGGAGCAGGAGGCCTACCTGCTGCCGTCGCTGGCAGAGAAGCACAGCTTCGCAGAGTCTCACAACCTGGCGACCGGCCTGGAGTTGCTCTGGACGCCGGGCCCCGGCCCGGGCAGCTGCGTGCTGCATGCCCGCGGTGGAGGCGCCGGTGATGGATTGTTCTGCGGCCGGCTGCTGGTGCCGCTGGCGCCGGGTCGTCTGGGCCCCCTGCGGCGCCCGGGCACCTTTCACTGGCCTAGACAGCTGCGCAGCCTGGAGCGGCTGCGGCAGTGGCTGCCGGCGGGCTCGCCGGACTGGATCGCCAGCGGCGCCGGACTGGGAGCGCTGCGCGGCGAGAAGCTGCTGCAGGGCGGCGCAGATCTGCTGGCAGGACTGGAGTTGGCCGCTCTGGCCGAGGCCGTTCCCCAGGCCTGAGGGTTGTCCTCCAGCTGCACCGATCACGTCAGCCACGGCGGCCTCCGGCCGTGCCAGCAGCCGGCGGAAAGGAGTCGCCCCAGCCGCCTCGAAGCGCAAGAACCGTTGTCATAACCGGACTTTTGCGGTTGCCGGGCCCGTCCTTGCTCCATACCATGGGCACGCTTGTTGCCACGGGCGGTCGGGGACTCTCTCCGATCCACTGCCCGGCGGCCCCACAGGCCGTCACCCCCCCCGACAGTCCTGCATCCCCGGAGGCCTATTCCGTCGCCATGAACAAAGCTGATCTCGTCAACATCGTTGCCGCCCGCACCGAGCAGACCAAAACGGACGTCGCCACCGTCGTCGATGCCCTGATCGAAACCATCATCGATTCGGTCGTCGAAGGCAAGAAGGTGTCGATCCTGGGCTTCGGCTCGTTCGAACCCCGCGAACGCTCCGCACGCCAGGGCCTCAACCCCAAGACAGGCGAGAAGATCGCCATCGAAGCCAAGCGGGTTCCTGCCTTCACCGCCGGCAAGATGTTCAAGGACCGCGTTCAGGGCTGATCGGCGCAGCGAGCCGGACGACCGTCGAGCCCCGCAGAAGGAGGCAGCCCGGCCAGGACCAGGCCTGCCTTCCAGGGCGATCGGCCCACTCCGTCCAGACGCTTCACGACGCGACAACTGGCTCAGATCCGGAGCTGAGGTTCAGCTCCGCGAGCCGATGGAAGCGGTTCCGCTGGGAGCCGCTTTTTTGATGCCTCCGGCTGGATCCAGGCGGTGTCCCCAGGCGGGGGAGGCAACCGGGGGGAGCCCCCTGACGATCCGCCCGCTCCCCAGCGACAGAGCCGGCGCCGACACTGCGCCCTCGCGGATCCGAGACTGGAAGGGCTTCAGGCCGTCGCCGTCAGGATTCCCCCGATGCAGCCAGGGCAGCGCCACCGGCATGATCCCCGCCCTCAGGAACCTGCCGGCCGGGAGGGCGGCCCGCCCGGTCCTGACACCAGCGGACAGGCAGCTGGGCGGCGACGGCCTGAAAGCATGGCCACGGCGTTGCAGTCCTCAGCGAGAACAGTCCCGGGACCGGATCCAGTCCCCGGCATCCCCACCGATGGGGAGGATGGGGACCGGCCGGAACAGAACGCACCCACCTCGCCGGCACCAGCGGTCTCCCTGGCGCGCCTGCGGTTGCCGGAGCACCTGCAGGCCTCCCTGGCCGCAGCTCAGGAGCAGCGGCTGCGGGGCTATCGGGGACGCTTCGCCCCCTCACCCACCGGCGAGCTGCATCGCGGCAACCTGCGCACCGCCCTGCTCAGCTGGCTGGCCGCCCGCCGCCGCCGCGGCGAATGGCTGCTGCGGATCGATGACCTCGACACGCCGCGCAACCGGGCCGGCGCCGAGGAGGCGATCCTGGCGGATCTGCTCTGGCTGGGCCTGGACTGGGATGGACCGGTGCTGCGGCAGAGCCGGCGCCGGGGCATCTATGCCAGCGTGCTCTCGGCCCTGCGCCGCGCCGGGCTCCTCTACCCCTGCCGCTGCAGCCGCCGTCTGCTGGCCGACATCTCCGCCCCCCATGGCGGCCTCAACGTCTATCCGGGCTTCTGCCGCGAGGGGCCGCACGCCTGGGGACCCGAGCAGGGCCGGCTGCCCAGCTGGCGGCTGCGGCTGCCGCCGGGGAACCTGCACTGGCGGGAGGGGAGCAGCTGCGGCGGCTGGCTCGATGGCGCCACCGCCGTCGGCGATGGGGTGCTGCGGCGTGCCGATGGGGTGGTGGCCTACCACCTGGCGACGGCGGTCGATGAGCTATGGCTGGGGATCAGCGACGTGGTGCGCGGCGAGGACCTCTGGAGCAGCACCGGCGCCCAGGTGGCGGTGATGCAGGCCGTCGGGGCAGAGCCGCCCGCCTATACGCACGTGCCCCTCTGGCGGGACGCCAACGGGGAGCGCCTGAGCAAGCGTGACCGCTCCGAGGGGCTGACGGGCCTGCGCCGGGGCGGACGGGATGCGGCCGCCGTGATCGGCGAGCTGGCCGCCAGCCTGAACCTGGTGCCCGCCGGATCGCGCCTCAGCGCCCGCGAGCTGCTCGCCAGCCTGCCGGCGGAAGGCCCGCTGCTGCCACCACCCCAGCAGGCCCTCCGCCAACCACCGACGCCAGGGCGGCAGCAGGCCGAGGTTTAACAAAGGCTTCGGGATCGCGGCGGATTTTCCGAGCACAGTGGAGGCACTGCGAAGGCGGCCCTGCAGGGGCCGGAAGCCATGGCCTGTCCCGTACCCTCATCCCCTCCTGCCGCTGGTCTGCAACAGGCCGCGCTGGTAGGGCTCCCCTCCTCCCCACCCCGGCCGGAGCGACCACGACACCTTCTGAGCGTCGCGCCGCTGGAGCTTCAGCAGGCTGGCTTCGAGCTCAGACGCGAGCCTTGCCTGGGATGTGGCGGCAGCGGCATGCTGCGCATCAACGTGCAGAGCCATCGCACCTGCATGGACTGTCTGGGCGGAGGTCAGCGGCTGCTCACCTCCGCGGATCTGCTGGGCCGTGCCGGCCTCAGAGCCGTTGTGTCTTCTTCTGGCGCAGGATGAAGAAGGCGGCGGTGGCCACCACGACGGCCAGGGGAGCGGCCGTCAGCAGCAGCAGGATCACGGCGGTCCAGTCGGTGTACATGGCTGCGAGCCTCAGGGCGCTGCCATCATCCCAGCAGCACCTGCCAACGCGATGATCCGCCGTCCGGGGCCGCGCCCCAGTCCAGCTGCCGACCAGCCACCGGCGCCGTCCGCCCCGCGCAGGCCTCTCGCCCTTGCCGCCTCCCTGCTGGCCCTGACGGCGGCCTCCCTGCTGACGCCAGGGACGCCGGCCCGGGCCGGCGTCCGCTTCGAGAACTGCGTGCAGGGCTCCGACGGCTCGGTCACCTGCGACACCGTGCCGACCGGCAACACCTATCTCGACGACAAGGATGCCCAGTACGGCCTGCTCCAGCAGGCCAGCCCCGGCTGGAGTGAGTTCAACCCCTACGAGGGCTACGACGAGGATTTCGGCGGCGGCGACGACTGAGCGCGGCGGTCACCGAAACGATCGGTCCACCACGCCACTCAGCCGATACCGCAGAGCTGCTCGCTGATCTCCCACAGCCGGGCCCGCTCCTCGGGGCGTGTCGCCGCCGCCGGCAGCCGCCCGCGGCCGGGTGCCCCACGCATCTCAGCGAGGCTCGCCGGAGCGATCAGCTCCCCGCCACTCACCTCCTCAGCGGTGGCGGCATAGAGCTGCGGCAGGGCCCCGGCCGCCGCGCTCTGGAACAGCGGATCCATCAGGCGATAGGCGAGGGCCTCCAGGCGACCTCCACCGGCCGCCACCGACTTGGGCTGCAGCTGGGTGCGGGCGACACCGGGGTGAGCCGCCAGCGACAGGGTGGCACTGCCCATGGCGCGCAGCCGTTCCTGCAGCTCCAGGGCGAACAGCGTGTTGGCCAGCTTGCTCTGGGCATAGGCCCGCCAGCGGTCGTAGCGGGTCTCCCCCTGCAGATCGTCGAAGGCGATGCGCCCGAAGTGATGGGCGCCCGAGGTGACCGTCACCACCCGGCTGCCGGGGGTGCCTTGCAGCAGCGGCAGCAGGGCGAGGCTGAGGGCGAAATGGCCCAGGTGATTGGTGGCGAACTGACGCTCGTAGCCATCGGCGCTGAGCTGGCGGGGCAGGGCCATCACACCGGCGTTGTTGATCAGCAGATCGAGACGGGAGCAGCGCCGGCCCACCTCCGCGGCGGCCGCCGCCACCGAGGCCAGATCCGCCAGATCCAGGGGCAGGATCTCGAGGCGGCCTGTCGCCTCAGCCGCCAGCTGCCCGCGGGCGGCCTCGGCCCGCTCGGCCTGGCGGCAGGCCAGCAGCACGGTGGCGCCCCGGTTCGCCAGCGCCCGGGCTGTCTCCAGGCCCAGGCCGCTGTTGGCGCCGGTCACCAGGGCGACGCGGTCGCGCTGGTCGGGGATGTCGGCGACGGTCCAGGCCATGACGACGCAAGGAAGGAAGGCCGTTCTACGGAATCCGGCGGCCTGCCGGACCCGATGCCCGGGGGATGCCGAAGTGTTTCTGGAGTCCGCTGGTGGTTTCGGCCGGCCTGCGGTTTGATGGACGGGGTCTTCGGATCGGATGGCGTGTCCCTGCATTTCTGGGCTCCTGAGATCGATCCGGCCCATCCGCTCGAGTGCACCCATCCGGAGCGCTATGCCCTGCGGCGCCTCGACAGCGGCAGCTACATCGCGCTCAAGAAGGAGGATCAGAGCCTGCGGGATGTGAGCGACGTGCAGGAAGCGCACTTCTTCCATACCCACGAGGCGGCCCTGCGGGCGGCGATCGAGCTGCACCGACTCGGCTCCGGCAGCTTCGATGTGGTGAAGGTCGACTGAAGCGACAGGCCTGGGGACGGCTCGGCTTCAAAGCGTGGCGAGGGCGCTGCCGCGCCAGCCGGACTCGATAGCGTTCTCGCAGACGGTTTCGACACCATGAAACGCCACCACCAGCGCACGCTGGAGGCCCTGTTCGCCCATCCGCTCCAGCATTCGATCCGGGTCTCCAAGGTGGAGGCGCTGCTGCGCGTGCTGGGTGCCGAGGTGGAGGAACGGGCCGACCATCGCCTGCACATCCGCATGCCCGCCGGCCAGGAGACCTGGCTGCACAGCGGCGGCGGCCCTCACCATCCCGACCTCGACGGCGAGGCCGTGGTGCGGCTGCGCCAGTTCCTGCGCGACGCGGGCGTCACCCCCGACCACCCGGTCGCCGATGGCCCATCGCCCCGTGGCGACCAGAGCCACCGCCTGGTGCTGCTGCTCAACCACCGCCACACCGACGTCTATCGCCTTGAAGGCGACGAGGTGGAGCATGCGGTGCTGCATCCGCATGGCATCTGGGGCAGCGATCAGAACCTCACCCATCGCCACGACCGCGATCAGGCCGGCCAGAAAGCGCCGCTCGACAACGACTACCTGGCGCGCATCACCGCCGCCATGGCCGACGCCGACGCGGTGCTGCTGCTGGGCCACGGCACCGGATCGAGCGACCTGCGCCAGGTGCTGCTGCGCTACCTGGAGACCCACCGCCGCGATCTGCTGGCCCACATCTCCGGGATCGAAACCGTTGACGACTCGGCCCTGAGCGAGGCCGGCCTGCTGGCGGTGGCCCGCGCCCACTTCGGCAACCTGCCGCACCGCCACCCGGTGGTGACACCCGGCCTGGAGCAGCAGCCCGGCTGAGCGCCGCGGCCGGCGGGGGCGCTCCGGCTCAGGGCGACGGCGACGCGTGCGGGTACACCTGCAGCCAGTCCCGCGCCATGTCCACCACGATCCAGCCCCGCTCGCGGGCCCGATCGAGCGCCTTGGCGAGCCGGCCAACCCGGCTGTCGCGGTCATAGGCCCATTCCCGGCGGGCGTCGTTGTGGTGCACCAGAAGAGCCAGGCGCGGGCCGGTCCCGGCGGTGGCCCACTCGAGCATCTGCAGGTCGCCGTCGGAGTTGCCGAAGGCCGCCACGGGCCGGCGGCCGAGCACCTGCTGAATCGCAATCGGCTTGTTGGGCCCATCTGTCACCGCCTCGATCGCAGGCAGGCGCAGGAGGCGCGGTGCCTGGCCAGGTGCATGGGTCCAGGCGAGCGCCAGCCTCGTGCCGATCACCTGCTCGGGCGGGATGCCGTACACCACCTCGCTCCAAGGCCGCATGAACTCCGTGTCGCCACCGGAGACGATCACCGTGCGGAAACCGGCTGAGCGCAGCAGGGCCAGCAGCTCCAGCATCGGCTGGAACACCATCGCCGTGTACGGCAACCCTGTGCGCGGATGGCGGGCCGTGGCCAGCCAGCGGCGCACCTCGGCGGCGTAGGCGTCGGTGTCCATGCCGGCGGAGCAGACCGGCAGCAGCGTCGCCAGCGCCGTCGCCCCCTGGGCCAGCAGGGCATCCACATCACCGCGCAACGCCGAGGCGTAGGGCTCCTGCCGGCGCCACTCTGCAGGCACAGGCGCCATGGCCTGGATCCTGTCCACGCAGAACTGGAAGGGGAAATACAGGGGCTGCTCACTCCAGAGGGTGCCGTCGTTGTCGAACACGGCCAGGCGCTCCTGCGGTGGGATCGCCCCGGGGCCCGTCGGCAGGGTCGCCCGCCGCACGAAGCGCAGCAGGGCGGTCTTGGTGCGACCCCCGCGCCAGGAGGGAAGGGGATCGGCAGCCGCAGCAACAGGGGGAGCCGTCGGCGCGGCGGAGGGAGAGGGCGCTGCGACCTGAGCCACCGAGGCAGGCGAGGGAGCGGCGGCGGCGATCAGGCTCAGGGCCAGGCCCGCCGCCGTGGCGCGCAGACAACGCATCGGCTCACTCCCGAGGCGAGAGGCGGCCCGACCGTAGGCACGGGACGCTCCAGGAGCCCGTCCCCCTTGCCAGGGCGGAACCGCCCTGCGACGCAGCCACCGGCGTCCTGACCAGGCGAGCGCGGCCCTCAGTCAGGGCCAGCCGGCTGACGGGGCTCATCGGTCGGGCGCACGGATGTCGCCCAGGAGCCGACGCCCCTGCAGCGGCTCCAGCCACAGC
The DNA here is from genome assembly GCF_015840715.1 of Synechococcus sp. CBW1004. Lineage (NCBI taxonomy): Bacteria > Bacillati > Cyanobacteriota > Cyanophyceae > Synechococcales > Synechococcaceae > Synechococcus > Synechococcus sp. CBW1004. The sequence continues at coordinate 1,487,687 of NZ_CP060397.1, forward strand.
AGCACCGCCAGCCAGTGGATCAGCACCGCCCACCACAGCGAGCCGGTGATGCTGTAAGCCAGGGCGCAGACCAGGCCCAGCAGGCTGCACTGGAGCAGGAAGCGCGGATCGTCGAACAGCAGGCGCCCCTGCGGATACCAGAGGCGGCCCGCCAGGGGGTGATACAGCACGAACAGGCCGGTGCTCAGCGCGATCCAGGGCCCCACCTGCAGCGGTGTCAGCCCGGCCAGGGGATGGGGCAGCAGCAGCCCCCGGAACAGCAGCTCCTCGCCGAAGGCGGGCATCAGCGCAGTGGCCACGCCGCGCCGGAGCAAGCGGGGCAGCGGCGGCCAGCTCCAGGTGCGCGGCAGCAGACCATCGCGCCGGCCGAGCCACAGGGCCAGCGGCGCATAGACCGCCAGGAGCAGCAGCGGCCAGGCGATGCCGGCGGCCTGCGGTGGCGGGAACAGGGCGTCGCCGAGGCGGGCCACCAGGGTGCCGGCCACCGGCAGCTGGCCCAGAAGGATGGTGGGTGCGACGGGCTCCAGGCGGGGATCAGCGCCGGGGATCTGGTTGGTGCGCAGCAGTTGCAGGGGCAGGCCGGCCCGGAGCAGTTCGGCCGCGAGGCTGTCGTGGGCGCCGCGAGGCAGCAGCGACCGCCAGCTGAGCAGCACATCCAGAGGCTTCTGACTGGCCTGGAACGTCCCGCGCTCGCCCGCCAGCACCAGGCGGCTGTTGTGCACCCAGTCGGCGCGCACCCGGCCGAAGGGGGTGAGCAGATGGTCGAGAGCCTGGCCCAGCCGTCGCAGACGCTCGCGCTCGGCCGCGCTGGCCGGCACGACGGCTTGCCGGGCAGGCGGATCCACGAGCGAGACCTCCGCCTGCCCAGGGCCCTGCTGCTGCAGCTGCTGCAGGGCGATCCACAGGGCCTGGGCGGAATCCTGCACGCAGGAGGTGGCGGCGGTCACCAGCGCCACCCCCCGGCCATCGCCGCTGCGGTAGCGCGCCGCCAGCAGCTCCGCCTGCAGGGCGATGGCATCGAGCACCTGCGGGCCGAGCGGGATCAGCGCATCGGAGAAGGGGCGCGTGCCGAGCCAGCCGCGCTGCAGATTGCCGCCGTAGGCACTCCAGTCCTGGCTGCCGGCGACGATGCCGTTGGGATTGTTGGCATAGATCTGGTGGTACCGGATCTGCAGGCGCGGCTGGCCGCTGAACGGATCCTCCACCACGCGGGCCTCGCCGAAGGCGAAGTGGCCGGTGACGGTCCAGCCCGAGACCGGTTCGCCATCAGCGCCGCCGATGCCGCCGAACAGATGCATCAGCAGGGCCCGATCGCCCGGCTGCCATTGCAGCGGGGCCGCCCCGTCAGGCAGCAGGGCGGTGCTGGCGAGGGTGCCGCGGATCAGCTGCGGCGGACTCCAGCTGCTGCGCAACAGCCCAGAGAGGCTGGCCTCGGTGCCGCGGATCTGCTGCCGGGGCCGGGGCGTGAGCAGGGCGCGCGGCTCGAGCGCCTGAGCGGTGAACACACCGTCAGCGGCGGGGGCTCCCTGGATCCACCAGCCCTCGCGATTCGCCTCCGATCGCTCCAGGCCGCTGGGATCGAACATCCTCCGGCCGAAGCGGTCGGGTGGCAGCAGCGGCACGCGGATCGTCTCGCGCGGACCATCGAAACGACCGCTCCGGCGGTCGTAGTGACGCACCCACCACAGACCATCCGTCTGGCTGTCGTTCGCACGGCCCTCGAAGCGCACCAGAGCCTGCCAGCGGCCGCTGATCTGCACCGGAGGCCGGGCGATGCGCACCTGGTCGCCACGGCGCTGCACACCCTCCAGAAGCACCGTGAGGTCATCGGCGGGCCTGGCCCCCGCCAGCGACTGCAGCGGCCCTACCTGCCCGCGGCCGTCGAGGCGGCTGGGCACCACATCGCCGCGAGCGGCCAAGCGGCGGGCGGCCTCTCCGAAACGGATGTCGGTGGTGACGGCCCGCACCAGGCGTTGCAGCGCCGGATCCTCGGCCCAGAGCAGGCGCAGGCGCCGGCCGACCCAGTCCTGGGCATCGGCCGGGGCCTGCTCCAGCTCGATCCACACCCAGTCCTCGCGCGGGGCCACAGGGCCGGCCAGCTCCTCCGGGGTCGGGAGAATCAGCCGGCCGAGCCACTCGGCACTGGGGCGGTAAAGATCAGCGCGGGGCCTCAGGCTGAGCGGATAGCTCTCTGGCCGACTCCAGGGGGACTGCAGCGCCAGGGCCTCGCTGCTCACGGGCAGCGGCTGGGTGGGGGTGCCCACGGACGGAGGCGAGGCGGCCGATGGCAGCCAGGCCAGCCCGCTCAGCAGCAGACCGCAGGCCAGGACGAGCGCCAGAACGACTCGCTGGACGCAGGTCAACCGGAGCCGCAGACCTGGCAGCGAAGCCCTGAATCGGCCCGAAGCCACCGGCGACCCGAAGCGATGGTGGCGGACCTGGCGCACAGCTTGATTCGACCGGGCTGACGCTAGCCGCGATGGCGACCGGCTCAGGCATCGCGCTGCTCGACGCTGGCGCGGATCCTGGCGACGAGCGACCTCCAGGAGGTCAACACCTGCGGGGCAGGCAGACGCGCAGGTGATCCAGGGAACGACGGAATCTGCGCGCAGGACTGGGTGGAGGGATATCTGGAGCGGGCGGAGATCCCATGAACTGCCGGCCGCTTTTCAGGTGAGGAGGCTGGCCAGCGAAGGCAGTCCACCCTGCTCACCCTCGTCTGGACTGCGGAGCGACATGAACCATCAAGAGTGCGAACGGCCGGCCCCGGGCACTTGATCGCATGCAGAGGCTTCCGTTAACAGACAGGGTCAGAATCAGATGTAAACTGAAGCGCGTCATATTGATGGACCGGCCTGATGCGAGTTGCCAGGCTACGCCTATTGTCATCGTGGTTACCACAGCAATGGTCACGACGACAGGCACGGTATCGGTCGCGAGTCCGCAGCCCATCGGGACAGCAACGGCCGTCGAGACGTCGCTGGCGGCTCCAGGCCTGCATGACGCTGCTGCTTCTGATGGTGGGCCTGGGATGCATCCACCGTGGCAGCTGGTCAACGGCCGATGCTCAGTCCGCGGAGACACAGACAGTGGCCGCACCGATCTTGCGGATGGATCGCGAGGATCCATCCACTCTTCCGAGTGAGATTGGCAGTGTCGACAGCAGGCCGACAACACCTGCAAGCCCGGGAGTCCTCCAGATCGGAGCCTACGTCACCAATATCAGCGATATCGATCTACTGGAAGATCGCTTTTCCATCGAGATGCTGATCTGGAGCCTATGGAACGGCGACCAGGCCAGCGATCCCAGCGATTCACTGATCGTTCTGAACGGCATCTATGACAATGATATCCAGCGCTTTGACAACGTACGCAGCGCCAGCCAGGGAGACAGCACCTGGGCCCTGCATCGGGTGCGCTCAGGTGTGGTCAATCGCTGGAAGCTGAAGAGCTATCCCTTTGACGACCAATTGCTGCACGTGGAGATCGGGCTCGCCGACCCCCTGGCCGATGTGCAACTGGAGGCAGCGGAGTCCGATCCCATAGCCGTCAGTCCTGGTCTCCATCTTCCCGGCTGGCTACTGAAGGAAAGCAGCGCTTATCCGACCTCCCTCAGCCTGATGAGCGACCTGGGAACGAAGACAAAATCGGGGCAGGCGATTCACCGGCAGTCGACCATCTCCTTTGACATGACAATTCAGCGCCGCAGCCTGCTCTACCTTGCACCTGACTTCCTTGGTTATATCCTGGCCATTGGCCTCTGCTGCCTGAGCCTGGTGATCAGTCGCAGCCGCGACGACCTGATTCTTGCTGCCGTGGTTTCAGCCGCCGGCAATTATGTGTTCATCGCAGGCAAACTCCCCGTCTCCGCCATGGCCGGATTCATCGGCAACCTGCAGATCATCATCTTCTTCGGGATCCTCTATGTCATCGCCATTGACGAGCTGCTGAATGAACACCTCATTCGCTGGACCAGTCGCACCGCCACCCTTCTGCGCATCAGCCTGCTACCCAGTTATCTGGGGCTGACACTGCTGGGGGTGGCCTTGATCATCCCGCCGGCACGCTCCTGAGCCGCATCAGCATGACCGAGCCGCACAGCGGAACCTCCTCCGGCAGCGCGGAGAAGTCCACCCCAGACGTGACGCAGACCTCCCAGGCTGCATCGGCGCCAGCAGCAACCGACAGCGGCTGGCTGCACGGTCGACGCACCCTGCTCTCGACCATCACCACACTGGTGGTCGTGGTGATCGGCTACGGATTGATCGCCCTGCGCCTCCAGAGCCGCGAGACGATCAGCGAACAGCATGTGCTTCGGGCCACGGAGGTGAGAAACCTGCCGGCCGGCACCCTGCCGGTGGTGCTCGCCCGGGATGACGGAGTCGCGGCCAGTGGCTTCAATTATCAGCTGCTGCAGTTGGTGCTGCAGCAGAGCGGAGTTCCCCATGCGATCGGGCTGACAGCTTCCGTGCATCCTCAGGATGAGGTGGTGGAGGCATTGGCCTCCGGCAGCATCGGTGGCAGCCGAAATCCTGAGGCGATCACGGTGGCCATGCTGGGCGCCGGCAGATCGCTGAGCCGGCGGTTGCAGCCTGTGCCGATACCCGTCAGCGGCGGACTCCTGGGCCTGCGGGTGGGTTGGATCCATCGCGATCGGACGCCGTTGACAGCCTCGATCCGAACGCCGCAGCAGCTTCAGGAGCTGGTGCTGCTCCAAGGCGTGGGCTGGAAGGATGTGAAGGTGCTCGACCAGGCAGGTATGCGGACCTACACCACCCGGCCGCGGGAGCTGCTGCGGTTGGTGCATTACAACCGCGTTGATCTCTATCCTCGCGGCGTGACGGAACTGGAGCGAGAACATCCCGAGGTTCTGCGCGACGCCCCCAACGTCGTTGTCGATCCACACGTGATGATTGTCTATCCTTTTGCGGGATTCTTTCATGTCAGCCGCAACAATCCTGACCTTGCGCAGGCGATCAAGACAGGCTTCCGACGGGCGATCGCCAACGGGTCCTATCAACGCTTGCTCGAAAAGCACCTCTTTACCCCCTGGCTGAAACAGCAGCTGGACTTACCGCAGCGCCGTCTGATCTACCTCCCCAACCCAGACGCAGAGGAGCTGTTCAGGGATGTGGATCCAAACCACTGGATCCTGCCCTGGCATCAGCTGGAACGTGGCACGCTCAGCCGGGGCGACCAGCTCTGCAGGCTCCCCCGTTGGCGCCTGTTGTGTGACAGCGGCCGGCGATCCCAGCAGCGGCCCACACCACCGACGAGCGCCCCAAGCTGATCGCGGTGAAGCGCCGACAGGCCCGGCAGAAGGCACACGACCTCCAGGTCGACGCCAATGAACATGGCGTCAATCAGCCCCTGCGTTCGAACCGATGATGACCCTGCCCGGGCTCCGGGATGGGGCCCCTGGCTGCGCCGTTCGCAGCCCTGTGGCGCCATCACACCCGTCCTTCGCACGCATCCCCCTGGACTCTCCCGATCCTGTCCATAGCGTGGTCAGAACTTGGATCTGAGCCGCGTCACCGCGAAGCTGACCCTGCACGCCAAGTCTCCCGACGTCCCCACCGCAGACGCGTCAGCATCGGGGGTGATCGCCAGCGCCAACGCAAGCCACCACTGAGCCCTCCCACCAGCTCCATTCCTCCATGCCCCCCTCCCCGCTGCGCTTCCTCCATACCGCCGACTGGCAGCTGGGCAAGCCCTTCGCCCGCGTCAGCGATCCCGACAAGCGGGCGCTGCTGCGACAGGAGCGACTGGCGGCGATCGGTCGCATCGGGAGCGTGGCTCACCAGCACGGCGCCAGCTTCGTGCTGGTGGCAGGCGACCTCTTCGACACCCACCAGCCCACCCATGCCGACATTTCGGCCGCCTGCAGCGCCATCGGCGCCATCGAGCTGCCGGTGCTGGTGATCCCCGGCAACCATGACCATGGCGGTGCAGGAAGCCTCTGGCACGAGCGCTACTTCCTGCAGGACTGCCGCCAGCTGGCCCCCAACCTGACCGTGCTGCTGGAGCGCCGGCCCTTCGAGCTGCGCCAGCTGGGACTGGCCGCTGGGGTGCTGCTGCCCTGCCCGCTGCTGCGCAAGGCCGAACCGGTGGATCCCACCGCCTGGCTGCGCACTCTGGACTTCTCCGCCTGGGCTGATCAGCCGCGCATCGTGCTCGGCCATGGCTCGATCCAGGGCTTCGGGGCGGAGGAGAACGACACGGACGACGAGAACCCGCCGGTGCCCACCAACCGGATCGACCTGGCGGCGCTGCCGGCCCGGGAGATCGACTACGTCGCTCTGGGCGACTGGCATGGGCTCAAGCAGGTGGGCCCATGCGCCTGGTACAGCGGCTGCCATGAGATGGACCGCTTCCCACGAGCCGCCGACTACCGCTCCGGCCAGGTGCTGGTGGTGGAGGCCCACCGCGGCGCGGCGCCCGACGTCACGGAGGTGCCCACCGGCGGCATCCAGTGGCACCAGTTGCAGCACCGCTTCAACAGCGATGACGACCTGAAGCAGCTGGAGCAGCGACTGCGCGATCGCATCGGCACGCGCAGCAACCAGGACCTGCTGCTGCTGGAGCTTGACGGCAGTCTCAGCCTCGCTGCCGCCGCGCGCCTGCAGGAGCTGCTGCAGCGGCTGGACGCCCGCCTGATCCGCCTCAAGCGCCGCGATCGCACCAGCGTCGCCCCCGATGCCGCAGAGCTGCGCCAGCTCATCGAACGGGCGTGCGATCCACTCGTGGCCCGGGTGGCCCTGCGCCTGCAGCAGCTGGCAGCCCTGGACGACGACCAGGCCGAGCTGGCACGCATGGGCCTGCGTGAGCTGCACCGCGCCTGCGTCAGCCGCTGAGGGCAGCCCCCCCGATGGGCCGCCAGCAGCGAGCCAAGGCAAATCCAATGCTTACCAGGCAGGACGCCGATCAGCCCCTGCGCCCTGATCCTCAAGTCGCGGCCAACACCTCAGCGACCCATCAACACAGAACCGCGCGATTCGCCCACCTGTTCCTCCCCTTCTCGTTCCTCAGCCAGCCATGCGTCTGCTCTCCGCCCGCATCCGCGACTACCGCCTGCATCGCGACCTGACGCTGGACTTCGACCCGCACTTCACCGTGATCGCCGGAGCGAACCAGTCGGGCAAGAGCACCCTCGCGGAGGCCCTGCACCGAGCCCTGTTTCTGCCGGCGAAGACCGGTGGGGAGGTGCACAAGGGCATGCGCAGCGATCCCTTCCGCACCGAGCCGGAGGTGGAGCTGGATTTCGAGGCCGGCGGCGAACGCTGGCAGCTCTCCAAGCGCTTCGCCGCCACGCGCGGCAGCGTCTCGCTGCGCGACAGCGGCGGCCGCAGCCTGCAGGGCGATGAGGCCGAGGAGAAGCTGGCGGCCCTGATCGGTACCGCCGCAGTGGATCGCACGACGGCGGCGGCCAGGCAGCTCAAGGACCGCTGGGGCCATCTCTGGGTATGGCAGGGCTCCGCCAGCGGCAATCCTCTGGCCCTCAGCGCCCAGGCCTACGACCACGACCGGCTGGTGGAACGGCTGCAGGCCGGCTCCGATCTGAGCGTCACCTCCGAGCTGGATCTGGCCGTGCTGGAGGATATCCAGCACCGCTGGAGTGCGATCCACACCGCTGGCGGCGCCAACCGCCAGCCCCAGGTGCGCAAGGGATCCCCCCTGCAGCTGGCCCGGGCCGCCAGCCACCAGGCGCAGAGGGATCTGGAGGCAATCGAGGCGCTGATCGCCCGGCAACGCGAGGACGAGCAGGCGTTTCAGCAGGCCTCCGACATCCTGGCCCAACTCGGCCAGGCGCTGCCGCTGGAGCGCCAGCAGCGCCTGGCCCTGCAGGAACGGCTGGCCCGCAGCGGCGAGCTCGAAGCGCAGCTCACCATCCAGCAGCCGCTGCTGGATGAAGTGATCAAGAACCTGGCGGCCCTGGTGCAGGACCGGGACCAGCTGCGGCAGGAAGGACAGAGGTCCGAGGCGCTGACCGCGGCGCAGGCCCCGGCGCTGGCCAGGCTGCAGGAGCTGCGCGAGCAGCAACCGGCCCTGGAAAGCGGCCTGCAACAGCTGGAGGCCCAGCTCCAGGGCCAGCTGCAGGCCAACACCCAGGCCACCGGCGAAGCACGGGCGATCGAGGCCCGTCTGCAGCGACTGCGGCTGCGCCAGGAGCAGCAGCGGATCCGCGGTCAGCTGGAGCTGCTGGAGCAGCTGCGCGGGCAATTCCGGCAGCGCAGCGCTGAACTGGAGGCGCTGCCGGAGATCGACGCGGCCGGGGTGGAGCACCTGCGCCGGTTGGAGGCCTCGGTGCAGGCCGCCCGGGTGCGCTGCGAATCGCTGTCGGCAGGCATCGAGGTGATCCGCGCCGGCCAGCCGCTGCGGCTCGACGGCGAAGCGCTGGAGATCGGTGGCAGCCGCCTGCTCTCCCAACCGGCGGTGCTGCAGGTGGGCACCGATGTGGAGCTGCGCCTCCTCCCCGGGGGCGGCACCAGCACGGTCGATGCGTCCCAGGCTCTGGAGCGCGCCCGCCAGGCCCTGGCCAGGGATCTGGAGGCCCTGAAGCTGCCCAGCCTGGAAGCGGCCGCCCAGGCGGAACGGCGCCGCAGCGAGGTGCTGGCGGAACGGCAGAGGCTGGTGGAGCAGGCCCGCGCCCAGGGCGACGACGCCCGACTGCGCCAGCGGCTGGCCGCGATCGCTCAGGAGCTGCAGGTGCTGCCACCGCCGCAGGAGGCCGACGACCTCGACGAGACGGAGCTGGCCGACGGTGAGAGGCTGCAGAGCCGCCTCGCGTCACTTGAGGAAGCCCTGCGCGAGGCGCGCGCTCGCCGCGATCAGGCCCAGGCGGCGCAGCAGGCACAGCAGAGTCAACTGCAGAAAGCCAGCCAGGCTCTGGAGGCCCAGCGCAGGGCGGTCCAGGCGCTGGAGCAGGAGCTGCGCGAACAGCAGAACCAGCTGCTGGAGGCCCGCACCCGCTGCGACGCGCTGCTTCAGCGGCATGGCTCCGAGGAGCAGCTGCACCAGGCGATCGCCCTGCTGGAGCAGCGACAGGGGCAGTTACAGACGGCGCTCAGTGCCCTTCGCACGGAACTTGAGGCCCTCGATCCGGCGGGCCTCAGGGCCGAGGATCAGCGCCTGGCCCTGCGGATCACCGAGCTGGAGCAACAGGAGCGGCAGGTCACCGAGGCGCGCATCCGCGCCGAGGAACGCCTGCAGGGCGATGGCCAGACCGATCTGCAGGCGGAGCGGGAGCAGAAGCAGGCCGAGCTCGAATCGCACATGCAGGAGCAGCAGCGGCTGGAGCAGGAGGCCGGCATGCTGACGCTCCTGCGGCGCCTGCTGGAGGAGGAGCAGAACGCCATGAGCAGCCAGTACACGGCACCGATGCTCAGCCGCATCGGCCGCTACCTGGCCCACGTGTTCCCGCAGCCACCGGAGGTGCACCTGGCCTATGACGCCAGGGGTGGCTTCCAGGGCCTGCAGTGGCGCCGTGGCGATGAGGCGGCCTTCCGGTTCGAGGACCTGAGCACCGGAGCGCGCGAGCAGTTCGCGGCGGCGTTGCGGGTCTCGATGGCTGAAGTGCTGGCCGAGGCCTACGACGGCAGCCTGCCGGTGCTGTTCGACGACGCCTTCGCCAACTCCGACCCGGAACGCCAGCGGGGTGTGCATCGCATGCTGCAGCAGGCGGCCGGGCAGGGTCTGCAGGTGATCCTGCTCAGCTGCGATGCCGACCGCTGCCAGGAGATCGACGGGGCCCGCCAGATCCGGCTGGGAGCGTGACCCCCCAGGAGCGGAGGGGCGGCAGGGGGATTCCGCTTCTCCCAACAGCAGAGGGCATCGCAGCGGGGCAGGTCATGGAGACCAGGGGTTGTGCCAGGCGATCCGATCTCCATAGCGTGTGAGCAGTCGCAGCTCCATCGTGCCCGACCCGTCCCGCCCTGCCGGCAGGCGAAGCCTCCCCAGCCGCCACCAGCTGGCCGCCCAGGCCGACCACGCCTGGCAGCTGCTGCGCCGCACTCCGCCGCTGGTGGTCGCGATGGCGGTGCTGAGCGTGGGCCTGATCGGCGCCACCGGGGTGCTGGTCAAGGGTGTCCGCCGCGCCAACGACACGATCACGGTCACCGGTGCCAGCACCGAACGCATCCGCAGCGACCACGTCGACTGGACGGTGGATGTGTTCCAGAGCGGTGGCAGCCAGCAGGCCTCGTACCAGGGCCTGCAGCCATCGGTGCAGCGCACCATGGCCTTCCTCAGGGCCGAGGGCGTCCAGGAGGAAGAACTCACCCTCGGGGCCCTGCGATCCGAACGGGAGGACGTGCGCGATCCCCGCAGCGGCGAGATCCGCTCCACGACCTGGACCACCACACAACCGGTGCTGATCGGCAGCGACGACGTGGAGCGCATCCGGGCGATCAGCGGCCGCATCGGGGAATTGATCGGCCAGGGGGTGCCGCTGAGGAGCCAGCCGCCCGCCTACACCTACACGAAACTCGCCGAGAAGCGGGTGGACATGCTGGCCAAGGCCACCCGCGATGCCCGCAGCCGTGCCCGCGCCATCGCCGCCGAAGCGGGAGCTGGTGTCGGAGCGATCACCAACGCCGATACCGGCATCTTTCAGATCACCGCCCCCAACTCCACCGAGACCAGCGACAGCGGCAGCTACGACACCAGCACGATCGACAAGGACATCACCGCCGTGATGGCGGTCACCTTCCGGGTGGAGTGAACGGGCGCTGGGGCTGACGTCGCCGGCATTCCACCATCCGTCAGCCCCAGCGCCCAGAGCAGGTCGCCACAAAGAGAGCACTGCTGGCTCACCGTGGCCTCAGGGAGATCGCCGGCGTGAATCGAGCCCCCCGACGCGCGGAACGGGGACCAGGTGGTTCAGCCGCAGGGTTGAGCTGATGTCATGCAGTGGGCCGCCAGTTCGGCCAGCCAGCCCCGCAGGCGTTCGATAGACTCGGGCCTCAGACTGTAGTACACCCAACGGCCGCTCTGACGATCCGCCAGCAGCCCCGCCTCCTTGAGCACCTTGAGGTGAAAGGAGAGCTTCGACTGGGCCAGGCCCAGATCCTCCGTGAGGTCGCAGACACAGCGCTCACCGCCGGCGAGAGCCTCGATCACCTGCAGGCGGATCGGCTCGGCCAGGGCCTTGAGCAGTTGACGGGCCTCATCAACCGGAACGGCAGACGACGCCGACGAGGAGGCAAGCGGCACAGGCGCAGCAGGGCGACTCGACAAACCTAGGCGTCGCGATCCGGGGGCGGACGACCGCCCACCCCGGCCAGCCACCCCTTAACCCAGCCATAAGATCCATCAACTCCAGTTGATGAGAGAGTGGGCGCCGTTGCGTACAGAACATGCGCGTCGGCATCAATGGCTTCGGCCGCATCGGTCGGCTGGTGTTCCGTGCTCTCTGGGGCCGTCCCGGCATCGAGCTGGTGCATGTCAATGACGCCGGCGGCGACGCCCACACCGCCGCGCACCTGCTGGCGTTCGATTCGGTGCACGGCCGCTGGCAGCAGGCAGTCCAAGGCAACACGGGGGTTGCCGGGCAACAGCCGTGCTTCTTCGTGGGCAGTCAGCCCGTCTCGTACACCCAGGAGAAGGACCCCACCGCCGTGCCCTGGCGGGAAGCGGGCGTGGAGCTGGTGCTCGAATGCAGCGGCAGGATCAAGACCCCGGAAACGCTGCAGCCCTACTTCGATGCGGTGGGCCTCAGACGCGTGGTGGTGGCCTGCCCCGTCAAGGGCGAAATCGCCGGAGCCGAGGCACTGAACATCGTCTTCGGGATCAACCATCACCTCTACAACCCCGAGCAACATCGGCTGATCACCGCCGCCTCCTGCACCACCAACTGCCTGGCACCGGTGGTGAAGGTAGTGCACGAATCCTTCGGCATCCGCCACGGAACGATCACCACCCTGCATGACGTCACCAATACCCAGGTGGTGGTCGATGGCTTCAAGAGCGACCTGCGCCGATCCCGCTCCTGCCTGCAGAGCCTGATCCCCACCACCACGGGTTCGGCCAAGGCGATCGGCCTGATCTTTCCCGAATTGCAGGGCAAGCTCAACGGTCACGCCGTGCGCGTGCCGCTGCTCAACGCCTCACTCACCGACGCGGTGTTCGAGCTGGAGCGCAGCGTCACCGTGGAGGAGGTGAACGGTGCCTTTGAAGCCGCCGCCACTGGCCCCCTGCACGGCATCCTCGGCTATGAAACCCGGCCGCTGGTGTCGGTGGATTACGTCAACGACAGCCGCAGTTCGATCATCGATGCGCTCTCGACGATGGTGGTGAACGGCACCCAGCTCAAGGTCTACGCCTGGTACGACAACGAGTGGGGCTACAGCTGCCGCATGGCCGATCTGGTGAGCCACGTGGCCCTGCTGGATGCGCGCTGAGGTGCAGCCATGAGCAGCGATCAACCTCCCGCCTCGATCGAAGCCATGCACAAGCCAGGTCGGGCGCTCTCGGCCCTGCAGCAGTATGCGATCGTCACCGCCAACTACTGGGCCTTCACGCTCACCGATGGCGCCCTGCGCATGCTCGTGGTGTTCCACTTCCACGCGCTTGGCTACAGCACGCTGGAGATCGCCTTCCTGTTTCTCTTCTACGAGTTCTTCGGCATCATCACCAACCTCTACGGCGGCTGGCTGGGGGCCCGTTTCGGTCTGCGCCTGACCCTCTGGAGCGGCACGCTGATGCAGGTGGCGGCCCTGCTGATGCTGATCCCGGTGGCCGACTCCTGGCCGAAGTGGTGGAGCGTCGCCTATGTGATGGTGGCCCAGGCGCTCAGCGGCATCGCCAAGGATCTCAACAAGATGAGCGCCAAAAGCGCCATCAAGACCGTGGTGCCGGAAACGCCCGAGGATCACAGCCAGGGCGAGAATCAGCTGTTCCAGTGGGTGGCGATCCTCACCGGCTCCAAGAACGCGCTCAAGGGCGTCGGTTTCTTCCTCGGTGGTGTGCTGCTCACCACCATCGGCTTCAACGCGGCGGTGGGAGCAATGGCGGCCGGGTTGTTCCTGGCTTTCCTGCTCACTCTGGTGCTGCCCGCTGAGATCGGCCGCATGAAGCAGAAGCCCGGCTTCACCGCTCTGTTCTCCAAATCCGCCGGCATCAACATCCTCTCGCTGGCGCGGTTCTTTCTCTTCGGTGCCCGCGACGTGTGGTTCGTGGTGGCCCTGCCGGTGTTTCTGCAGCAGGCCCTGGGCTGGCGCTTCTGGGAGGTGGGCGGCTTCATGGGCCTGTGGGTGATCGGCTACGGCATCGTGCAGGGATCGGCACCGGCCCTGCGCCGCAGCTGGGGCCAGAGCGGCCCTCCCGGTGTGGGTGCGGTGGAGTTCTGGAGTGCCCTGCTCACCGCCATTCCTGCCCTGATCGCCATCGCTCTCTGGCGTGAAGTGGCCCATCCCGCAGTGGCTGTGGTGGTGGGGCTGGCGGCCTTCGGCGTGGTGTTCGCCATGAATTCCTCGATTCACAGCTACATGATCCTCGCCTACACAGAAGCCGAGGATGTGAGCCTCAACGTCGGCTTCTATTACATGGCCAACGCCGCCGGCCGCCTGCTCGGCACGGTGCTCTCCGGCGCCCTGTTTCTCGTGGGCGGCCTGCAGGCCTGTCTGTGGTGCTCAGCCCTGCTGGTGGGCCTGGCGTTCGCGGCCAGCACCCGGTTGCCCACGCCGCCGCGACACGCCACCGGCTGATCGTCACGTCAGACCATGCCTGGACGCTGATCGAAAGCGATGGTGAGGCAGCAGGACCAGCCATGGCCAGCAAGAGTCCTGAAGGCGGAGCGCTGGAGCGACGCCTACGCCCCTCGAAGACACTCGGCAGGAGCATGGCCAGGCTCCTGAATCACCACAGCTTTACAGGCTGTGTATGGTTTTGACTCGCCAGGTTGCGCTTCATCCCCGCATCTTGCGGAGTGTGGCATCGAGGGTTGCATCGCTGGCCAGCCAAGCGACTCCTGTCCATCATGGTGGCAGGAGAACGCGCCAGCTTCCATGGCAAGCGGTGGTGCGATGGTGAGAACAGGATGAAACACGACAAGAGACCGCAGCAAGCGATTGCGTTGGATTGCCTGGATTGCAGCAATCCCCTGCAACTTGTGAGCGACGCTCTACGCTATTTCGGACTGCACTTTCGGGAGCCGATTGCCATCCCCGAGCTGGCTGATGCCCTCGGCACGAGTGTGGGCTGCCTGGATCTCAGCTTCGGGCGCATCCGCGGCGTCACACCAGAGCGAGCCCTCCAGGAACATCGCCTCAACAAACTGTTTGTCGCGCTCACCGATCAGCCCCGTCAGGGCCTGAGCCGGGCGATCCGATCCTGCGGACTGGGCCAGACGACGGGGGTGCTGGCCCTGTTCGAAGAGGAGTTCGGGATTGACATGCCCCTGTTTCTGCTCACCTGTCGGCGTGCCGCCGATGACCGTCTGTTCCGCCTGCAGCACCCGGAAGCGGAAGCCCTCGTCCTGCCGGTCTGACGCCCATCCCGGCCTCGACCATCACAGGCCTGCACCAAAAACCCCCGGCCGAAGCCGGGGGCCCAGTGGTGTCATCGGGTGGGCCGCAGCCCCGTGCAGGACTCAGGCCATCAACCCTCCACCTTCACGGTCACGCTGCTCACCTTGTTGGCCTTGGGCGCGGTGACGGTGAGCAGGCCATCGCGGTAGACGGCCTGCAGCTGCTCCCGCTCGATCGGCACCGGGAAGCGGAAGCTGCGGCTCCAGGTGCCGTAGCGGAACTCGCTCAGCAGCGGAGCCTGCTGCGGGGGGCGTGGCTTCTCGGAGCGGACAGGTGTTTCTCGGGTGGGTTCACCGGGTGCGGCATCGGCAGCCGCCGGCTCGGGAAGCGCACGATGGCTGCGGCGCTCAGCGCTGATCAGCAGGGTGCGCTCGGTGGCCTTCACCTCGATGGCGGCCTTGTCGACGCCGGGGAGTTCGAGAACCACCTCATAGGCCTCGGGGGTTTCGTGCACCTCGGCGGCGGGCACGCGCTCGGCGCTGTGCAGCTGCTGGCTGAGCTGCTGCTCGATCCGGTCGAACAGATCGAAGGGAGAGGAGGAGCGAAGGGTCAGCATCGTTCGGATGGCGAAGGTTGGGGACGCGGGGCGGGGAAGCTGTGCTCCGATCGCCCCCGGTGAACGCACTGTCGCCGCAGCGGCCCACAGCCGGGGAGGGGCGAGCCGAACCCCGCGATTCGGCCCTCCTCCCAGGGGTTCGGGGCCCCGAATCGCCTGGTGGTGTCAACCGAATCAGGCCCGGGCTGGCACGGGAGGACCTGCCAGCAGCTCACGGCTGAGAGGCCTTGCTCACCGATGGGCTGGGTCTCCGCCCGATCGACCCCAGCACCGGCCTGAGCGGCTGGGGGATCTGCAGTTGCTGTTCCGCCCAGTGGGCGGTGAGGGCGGCCAGAAGGCTGTTGCGGTCGCCGTGGATGCGGAGCATGGCGGGATCGAAATCGCTGGTCCCCAGCCTGATCCGGCCTGCGGATGTCGGGCGTGCAGAGGTGACAGGGGCCGGCATCCGATGGCACAACCTCAGCCATCAGCGGCGGCAGAGTCACGGTGCCTTCAGGGAGGCGCCTCTCCCACGCTGACTTTGATCAGCGACCGACCCCGAATGACGCACGTCCTGTGGTGGGATGTTCGGCTGCTCGATTCACGCTGACAGTGCAGGAGCCTCAGCGATGATCAGATGGCCCTTACCACCATGTTTGGCGACATACATGGCCTGATCGGCACGCTCCAGCAGAGCGGTCATCGATTCGTCCGGATCAGCGGCATTGAGGGCGATCCCGATGCTGGCGCCGATGCGCACCTGCAGGCCATCAAAGAAGAAAGGCGCTTTGAGCCCGATCACGATCCTGGCGGCGAGCTTCCTGCTGATCTGCGGGTCCGCACAGTTGCGGAAGATCACGATGAACTCGTCTCCGCCGAGGCGCCCCAGAATGTCCTCTTCGCGCAGAAAGCCCCGCAGCCGTCGGGTCACCGCCACCAGCACCTGATCGCCGACGGCGTGGCCATAGGCGTCATTCACAGGCTTGAAGTCATCCAGGTCGATCATGCAGACCGCCACCTGCCGGCTGCTGCCACCCGCAGGGTCCCCGAGGATTCTCTGCAGTTCCTGCTCCACCCCGCGCCGGTTCCAGACGCCGGTGAGGGGATCGCTGAGTGCCTTGCGCTCCAGCTCGGCCTTTTCCTGCAGGAGCAGCAGTTCCCGCCGACGGCTCTGCCGGCGGAGCTTCTGCTGGGCACTCACCAGCAGGGCGCCCACCAGGGCGGTGGCGAGGCCGCCGAGCACCAGGTACTGGCGGGCCAGCAACGCCAGCACCGCATCGGTGCTGCTCGACCAGGTGCGCAGCCGCAGCAGGCCGAGCGGTTCCGTCCCCGCATCGATCCGGGTCCAGCGGGTCGAGAGCGACCCACTGCGCCGGCTGCCAGACGTGTCCTCCTGCAGCGGTGTGATCCGGGCCGGCTCGAACTGCAGGGTGGGCTCCGCTTCGGGGCGCTCGCGCTGCAGATGGACCAGCACCCTGCCGCCGGGATCGGTGACCAGGGCCGAAGCCAGGGACGGGTCGGCCATCGCCTGCTGCAGGCGCGATTCCAGGCCGGCGTAGTCGTTCACCGCCAGCTGGTCCGCCAGGCCCACCACCAGCCCGCGCGCCAGGGCAGCACGCGCCCGCTCCTGGGACTGCTCGATGAGCTGCCGGGATTGCTGATACGAGACCCCGCCGATCACCAGACCGGTGAGCACACTGAGGCTGGCCACCAGGGTGCCCGATGGCAGTCGTCTCAGGTGTGGCGGTCGCCCGGATTCAGTCACCACCCTCCACGACGTACCGCTCGAGTCCCAGGGCGGCGAGTGGGGCGTAATCACGTCCGTGGTCGGCCTTCACCACCATCGGCAACTGCACCCTGGCCAGCAGCTGCCGCCCTTGAGCCGTTCGGCCGAGGTCGAGAAAGGCCTCCTGAACCCTGAGGCGCACCTTCACCGGCACCGTGGCGGCCGCCGAAAAGGGATGGGCCGGGAAGGGCGGAGTGCGCCAGAGCACCCGCAGGCGCTGGCGCACCTCCGGCCGCTCCCGCTGGAGCGTGTTGTTCACGCCGCCTCCCGCCAGGCTGCTGCCCAGGATCACGGCGCGATACACGTTGGAGTGGGTGCGCACGTAACTGGGGGTGATGCGGATGCCGGCGCGGCTGAGCAGGGCCCGTGGCAGCAGCGAGGCGGCAAAGGCGTTGGGTGCCGGGAAGGCCACCGTGGCGCCGTTCAGATCGGCGAGTCGGCGCACAGGACTGTCCTTGCGCACCACCAGGATCCCCTCGAGCTGGCTCTGGCCATCGCGCAACAGCGGGATGAACCCTCGCCAGCGCTGGGCCATCACCTGGTGGTACGGGTTCATGAAGGCGAAGTCCAGCTGGCCGCTGCGCAGCTGTTGTTCGAAGGCGGGGATCGAGGGGGCGACCACCAGCACCAGACACTGGCCCGCCCGTTGTCCCACCTGCCGGAGCACCGGGGTCCAGCTGGACACGATCTCCCGGGGAGGCAGCTGGGGCACGATGCCCACCCGCCAGGTCCGCCCACCCGGCGTCCCCAGACAAGGGGAGGATTCCGCCGCCGCCACTGAAGGCCGTGCCAGACAGAACAGCAGGGCCAACAGCCCCGGGCGGACCAGCCTGCGACTCATCCCGGCTCATGCGGCGCCCTGAGCTGCGGGGCACCGTCGTCGTCCGGTTGCGGAGACCGCATCCCGCCGCTGTCCATGGGATCAGAGCCGCCTGCAGTTGCCCGGACCTCCCCCATGGACGGGGGGGGATGTCGCCGCTGATCGGCGGCTGGCAGCCAGTCGCCGCATGATGTCCCTCAGGTAGCTCATGGCGGCAGATTGACGCTTCCTGGCTAGTGTGCCGTCCCAGAGATTTGCGCACAAAGCCGCTGGAGCTTCTCCAGGATTGAGTCAGCTGTCGCCGTCCAGTTGAACGGGGCCTTGGTCGTGTTGTAGGCGGCCACAAACTGCTCGATCCTGGCGATCAGCTCTTTGACGCTGGAGAAGCTGCCGCGCCGGATTGCCCGCTGGGTGATCAGTCCAAACCAGCGCTCCACCTGGTTGAGCCAGGAGGCGTAGGTGGGGGTGTAGTGGACGTGGAAACGGGGACGCTGGGCCAGCCAGGCACGCACCTTGGCGTGCTTGTGGGTGCAGTAGTTGTCCACGATCAAGTGCAGGTCCAGATCCTCGGGGACGGACTTCTCGATCTGCCTGAGGAACCCCAGGAACTCCTGGTGGCGGTGCCGGGGTTTGCACTGAGTGATTACCTCACCGGTCGCCACGTCCAGCGCGGCAAACAGGGTCGTGGTGCCGTGGCGGATGTAGTCATGCGTCACACCCTCCACGTAGCCCAGCCCCATGGGCAGCAGCGGTTGGGTGCGGTCGAGGGCCTGGATCTGCGTCTTCTCGTCGACGCAGAGCACCATCGCCTTGTCGGGCGGGTTCAGGTACAGGCCAACGATGTCCCGAACCTTCTCCACAAAGAACGGATCGGTGGAGAGCTTGAACGATTTCTGCCGGTGGGGCTGGAGCGAGAAGGTCTGCAGCCAGCGGTGAACCGTGGACTTGGAGATCCCTGTTTCTGCGGCCAAAGTCCGAGCGCTCCAGTGCGTGCTGCCATCGGTTGGCTTGCTCTGCAGGGCTCGGTTGATCACCTCCGCCACCGTGTCGTCCTCATAGGTCCGCGGGCGGCCTGAACGGAGCTCGTCGTGCAGCCCCTCGATCCCCAGATCGAGGTAGCGCTGCCGCCATTTGCCCACCGTTGCGCTGCGAACGCCAAATCGCTTGGCAACTGAGGTGTTGGTGTCACCAGCTGCGCAGGCCAGGACGATCTGCGCCCGCTGAACGATCGAATGGGGCAAGGACCTTGATCCAGCCAGGCTCTGGAGCTGGCTGGCCTCATCAGCCGACAGCTCCAGAGGAGCCATGGGGCGCCCGCTTGGCATGAAACGACCCCCTCGGGAGACACTTCATATTGTAGCGGCTATTTGCGGGACGGCACACTAGATCATTCTGCTGGATCCGTGCCGCGATGACCACCGGCAGCACACCGGGAGCGGTGACGGTTGATGCTCCAGAGCGCCCTTGGCCGCCACTCTCGCCGGGCAAGGCCTGGAGAACGATGGCCACCATGGGCTGCAGGTCCCGCATGGTTGGGGGTGTCTGCGTCGCCATGCCGCAACCCACGCATCCAAGCCCATCGGCAGATCGCTGACACCCTCGCTGCGGCTGGCTAGCCCGTGGGAGTTCCGCATGTCCTGCCCTGATGGTCCGTGACGCCGCCGAGTTGATCTTCTCCGGAGGCCCCATCCTCACGATGGAGTCCTCGATGCCCCGCGCCGAGGCCATCGCCATCGCCGGTGGACACATCCTGGCGGTGGGATCCAGGGCCGAGGTGATGGCCCATGCCGGACCAGACACCCGGCATGTCGATCTGGCGGGCCGCACCCTGCTGCCGGGCTTCATTGATGCCCATGGACACTTCGCCAATGCCCTGCAGGTGGTGGGCTGGGCCAACGTCCAGCGGCCACCGGCGGGCCCCGTCACCAGCATCGCCAGCCTGCAGGAGGTGTTGCGCGAGCACGTCGCCGCTCACCCGGTGGCGAAAGGCGGCTGGGTCATCGCCTACGGCTACGACGTCGACGGTCTGTCCGACGGGCGCCCCCTCGACAAGGCCGATCTCGATGCGCTGTTTCCGGAGAACCCGGTGATGGTGCTCCACAACTCCAACCACGGCGCCGTGCTCAAGGAAGCTCTGATCAAGACCGGGAATTGAGCGCAAGCGTGTCTCATTCTCGTCAATGAGACACAAGTGGGGTATTTTGTCCTTGGCTACTCGCCAGGTGCTTCAATCCAGGGCCTGACTGGCTTATTTCTCGTGAGTTCCCCGATCATTTTTGGCTGCTCACCCTCAAGATGGCACACTTATTCTGTCATTTACGCTGTAGAAGGACAACGTTCGCGCACCATCCAGAGATTGGCGAGGGCAAACAGCATCGTCAGCTTGAGGTTGTTCTTGCGGATGCCTCGGTAGAAGACCTTCCGAAATCCAAACTGGCACTTGATGATCCGAAATGGATGCTCCACCTTTGCCCTGACATGTGCTTTCGCCGCCTCCATCAGATCCAGCAGTCTTCCCTCTGGGGTGTCCGCTAGAACTCGGCGCTGTCCGGGCTTCATGGCGATGCGCATCTCTGCTTCGCAGTCCTTGAACGCCTCACGCTTTTCGATGCCGATGTGGCCAGAGTCGCCGTAGATCACGCGTTCCTCGCCATGGACGCGATCGGGTGCCGTGTTCAGCTCATGGACGTTGGCAGCCGTGCTCACCACGGAATGGACCAGACCCGAGGCTGCATCCACACCGATGTGGCACCGCATCCCAAAGAACCACTGGTTGCCTTTGGCCACCGAGTGCATTTCAGGATCCCGCTCGCCCGTCTTGTTCTTGGTTGAACTGGGAGCGTTGATGATTGTGGCATCGAGGATCGTACCCTCCTTAAGCATCACGCCCTTCTCCCGCAGGCTCTGGTTCACCGTCTCCAGGATCTGCTCTGCTATCCGATTCTCTTCCAGGAGGTGGCGGAAGTTCAGGATCGTCGTCTCGTCAGGGATCCGGTCCTCAACCATGTCGATCCCAGCAAAGCGGCGGAAGCAGGGGGTATCGATCAGCATCTCCTCCATCAAGGGATCGGAAAGCGTGAACCACTGCTGCAGCAGGTGGATGCGCAGCATCACCTCCAGCGGAAACGGTGGGCGCCCGCCCTTGGCAGAAGGCCTGTGGTACACAGGCGAAATCAAGGCCAGGAAAGGATCCCAGGGCACTGTGGCTTCCATCTCATCGAGGAAGCGCTGCCGGCGCGTTTTCTTCTTGGCGTAGGTCTGCTCGTAGTCCGTGAAACCCAACTGGAGGGGGGCCGCCATCCGCTGCCAGTCTCATTATTGGAACTGTACTGATTCTATCGGGTTTTTCAGGGGTTCCCTCAACAGCTGTGGCCTTGCCCTGGCGGGCTACGACGCCAGCACCCCGGATCCGGCCGGTGGGGTGATCGTGCGCCGGCCCGGCAGCACCGAGCCCGCCGGCCTGGTGATGGGAACGGCCTTCATCCCCTTGTTCGTGCACATGCCGCAGCCGTCCGAAGACGAGCGGCTGGCCCAGTTTCAAGCGGCCCAACGGCTGTACACCGCCAAGGGCATCACCACCGTGCAGGACGGCGCCACGGTGGCCGGCGATCTCGACCTGTTTCAGCGCGCCGCCCGAGAAGGCCGTCTCTGCGTCGATCTGGTGCTGCTGCCGCTGGTGCTCGAAGTGCCGGAGATGCTGCGCGAGCGCTTCCCGACGTTTCAGGGCAAACCGCTGGAGCTGCCCCACCCAGCGCGCGACGTCTTTGGCCAGTACCGCGATCACCTCAAGTTCCAGGGCATCAAGCTGCTGGTGGATGGCTCGCCTCAGGGCAAGACCGCCTTCTGGGGCGAGCCGCTGCTGACTCCCGGCCCCAACGGCGAGGCCAACTGGCGCGGCCAGCCGGTCTGCCCGCCTGAGCAGCTCTTCGAGGCGGTGGAGCGGCTGTCAGCACAGGGCATCCAGTTGTTTGCCCACTGCAACGGCGATGCCGCGATCGACCTGATGATCGAGGCCTGCCGCCGGGCGGGGCTCAAGCCTGAACAGGACCACCGCACGGTGATCATTCACTCCCAGTTCATGGCGCCGGGGCAGCTGGAGCAGTACGTGGAGCTGGGTCTGCACCCCAGCTTCTTCACGGTGCATGCCTTCTTCTTCGGCGACACACACCTCGCCAACCTCGGGCCGGAACGGGCCGGGCGCATGAGCCCGATGGCCAGCGCCATGGCCCTGGGCCTGCACTGCTCCAACCACAACGACTTCTCGGTGACGCCGATCGAGCCGATGCGCATGGTGGAAACGGCCATGACCCGCCGCACGCGAACCGGCGTGGTGCTGGGTGAATCGGAGCGGGTGAGCGCCGAAGCGGCCCTGCGGGCGCTCACGATCGAAGCCGCCTGGCAGATCCGCGAAGAATCGAGCAAGGGCAGCCTGGCCACGGGTAAGCGCGCCGATCTGGTGATCCTGGATGCCGACCCCCCACGGCCACCCCGGCCGAGCAGCTCAACGCCATCGGGGTTGTGGCCACGCTCAAGGACGGCGCGTGCATTCATGGCTCCCTGGAGGGTGTGCGGACATGAGCAACAGCCTTGGAACGGAGTCGCCGCTGGCTTCCCTGCGCGGCGTGCCGGCCACCGTCGTCGGTGGCTATCTGGGCTCGGGCAAGACCACGCTGATCAACGGCTGGCTGCAGGCCGGGACATGCCAAGGCTGGGCCCTGCTGGTCAACGACCTCGGCAGCATCAACATCGACGCCGAACGCCTGCGCCAGGACAACGGCCGCCTGCTCGAGCTGGGCGGCGGCTGCGTCTGCTGCACCCTGCGCGATGGCCTGGGGGCGGCTCTGCTGGAGCTGGCCCGGCGCGAGGTGCCCCCGGCCCATGTGCTGATCGAAACCAGCGGCATGGCCGTGCCCCAGCGGGTGGCCAGCCAACTGCTGCTGCAGGGCCTCAGCCTGTCCAGGGTGCTGCTGGTGATCGACCTGGAACGCATCGAAGCCCTCTGGCACGACCCCTGGGTGGGTGAGCTGGTGCAGCAGCAGTTCGAGGGGGTGGATGTGCTGCAGTTCAGCAAGGCGGATCGGCTCGGCGCGGCTGAAGCGGAGCGGCGTCAGCAGTGGCTGAGGCAGCAGCTTGAGGCGCGACAGCGCGAGTCAACCCCGCCGTTTCACAGCGAACGGCAGCTGGTGCGCAGTGATCGGTGGCTGCAGGGCGAACCGCTCGGACGTCAGCAGGTGCTGGCCTGGGCAGCCCAGCTGGGGCCCGAGGTGCTGCGCGCCAAGGGCGAGCTCTGGCTTGCCGATGCCCCCGAGGGCCCTGTGTCGTTCGACCGCGTCGGCGAGCGGGTGAGCCTGGCCGCCGCGCCCAGCCGTCCCTGGCGCAGCACCCTGGAACGCCGGGGGCACCTGGTGGCCATCAGCCGCGCCACCGCCCCGGCTCCCAGCTGGCCCACCACCTGCCCTGCCGCTTCGCCTGCCCCCTCTCTGATCCCCGCATGAGCGAGAAAACCACCCATGCCCTGGCGGTGCCCTTTCTGGGGGTGCTGGCCAGCCTGCAACTGATCGACCCGACCGTGGCCAACACGGCTCTGGTGAAGGCCGCTCAGACGCTGCACATGCAGGGCGCCACCCTGGCCCTCGCCGCCAGCATCTCGACCCTGGCCCAGGCCGCCACCGTGCTGCTGATGGGTTTTCTGGGCGATCGCCTCGGCCGCCGTCAGGTGCTGATGGGGTCTCTCCTTCTCTCGATCGCCGGCGATGGCATCGCCCTGTCGGCCCCCAATGCCGGAATGTTTCTCCTGGGCCGCGCCCTGGTGGGCATCGGCGTGGGCGCTGTTCTGGCCCTCACGTTCGCCTCGGTGCGCTTCGTCAGCCGGCCCGAGCAGCTGGGCAAGGCCCTGGGGGTGTGGAACCTGCTGATCATCGTGGGCTTCATCGGCGGCTCGCTGCTGGGTGGCGTGCTGGCGGACAGCAGCTGGCGGCTGGCCCTGGGCCTGGTGCCCCTGATCGCCCTGCTGTGCCTGCCCCTGATCCCGGCGCTTCTGCCGGAGATGCCAGCCAACGGTGACCTGCGGGCCGACTGGCCGGGCCTGATCAGCATCGCCCTGGCGATGGTGCTGTTTCTCACCGGCGTCAGCCATGCCGTGAGCGGCTTCACGGCGCCCCAGTTCTGGATGCCCACCTTCGGCGGGGTGCTCCTGTTCGGAGTGCATCTGCTGATCGAGCGCCGCCGTCAGGAGCCGATCTTCCCGGTGTCGCTCTACGGCCGCGGCCTGTTTGCGGCCGCCATCGTGAGTGGCATCGCCTGGAACTTCGCCCAGGCGGTGGTGCAGCTGCAGACCAGCAACTTCTGGCAACTCGTGCAGCGCTACAGCACCAGTCAGGTGGCCCTGGCCCAGCTGCCGCTGCTGATCTGCTTCGCCGGCGGTGGCGTGCTGGCCGGCCGGCTGATGGCACCGGGGCGCCGCACGATCCAGCTGATGGCGGGCGGCATCGGCGCCCTGGTGCTGGGCCTGGTGCTGCTGGCAGGCATTCGCCCCAGCAGTCTCTATATCACCTTCATTCCCGGCCTGGTGCTGGCGGGCACGGGGCTGGCCTTTGTCTCGGTGCCCCAGTCGGCGTTGTTCGTGCAGGAGGCACCGGCCCGCTACTTCGGGGCGGTCACCGCCTTCCGCACCACCACCGGGCAGCTCGGGTTCGCCCTCGGCTTTGCCGCCAGCGGCGCCATGGTGAACGGCTTCGGCTTCGCCAGCCTGCGGGACCGGCTGCTCAAGCTCGGCGCCAGTCCGGAGCAGCTGCCGGAGATGGAGGCCAAGGTGCGCGCCTCCCTCAGCAGCGGCGTGCTCAGCCACGCCAACGCTGCGCCATCCCAGGTGATCGACGTGCTCACCGCCTCCTATGCCAGCGGCCTAGCGGGCACCATGCTGGTGGTGGCGGTGTTGGTGGCGCTGCTGGGGGCGATCAGCCTGCTGCTGCTGGTGATCGGCCGGCAGCAGGGCAGCCCGCAGTCCTGAGGATGGACCGTCCTGAGGGCTTCACCTGACCCGGGCGGGCTGCGCTCGGACCTGATCACAGCGGTGGGTGCCTCAGCCCTCGGAGACCGCGACACACCCGCGGAGCGGATCGCCGACCTCGACGTTGCCCAGGTCAGAGCAGCGCGGCCAGGGCATCGGCCGGCATGGGTTGACCAAACAGATAGCCCTGAAAGCTGTTGCAGCCCAGTTCCTTGAGGGCCTGGTACTGGGCCTGTGTCTCAACCCCTTCCGCCATGGTCTGCAGGCCCAGCTTGCGGGCGATCACGAGGGTGGAATCGAAAAAGATGGTTGGACTGTGCAGCGTGGCCCAGGCAGCGGCCAGACAGAGCACAACGAGAGCCAGGACCTGGAGATGACCTGGAGCGGTGATCCTCATCTGCAAGCTACGGTGCCCCATACGTCGTCGAGGAGCCGGAGGGCGCAGGAATGATCAGCATTACCCTGCCCCCATGAAGGAATACGGCAAATTAGCAGACTTTGACTACTGCCTGACCACCACCGATCACGACTCTGGGCGCATCAAAGCCTGGAGCGCTGGCTGGTGGGCAGTCCCTCGGCAGCTCCGGCAGGGGAGGGCACCGGGGAGAACCATGCACGTGCTGCATCGCGGTGGTGGCGTTGCCCACCCAGAGCATGGCAACAGCGATGAGGAAACCCGCGAGTCAGTGCGAATCACAGAGGAGATGGCGCCGCGCCGCCCGGGATCGATCCCGGGCCATAGAAAACGTCTCGCATGGGTTCGATGGCCGTGTGATGTTCATGGGAGAATTCCTCACTGTGATGCCATCGTTGGCCGTTGCGATTGGGACAGGCCCAAGGAGTCATCACCACAACGATGTGCCCTGCATCTTCGGCGCATCTCCATCACCAGCCTCAAACAGCACCC
The DNA here is from genome assembly GCF_015840715.1 of Synechococcus sp. CBW1004. Classification (NCBI taxonomy): domain Bacteria; kingdom Bacillati; phylum Cyanobacteriota; class Cyanophyceae; order Synechococcales; family Synechococcaceae; genus Synechococcus; species Synechococcus sp. CBW1004. Next base: position 1,513,269 of record NZ_CP060397.1, read on the forward strand.
AATGCCCACAGGGGCGTCAGCGCAGCCGACGGGGCCCAGCCGCAGCCTTCGCTGGCTCTGAAGTGCGCGACCACCGAGTGCTGAGTTGGTCTGGCGGGATGAGGAGGATCCTTGCCCTGCAGCGACATCCGGTCACCACATCCCTCAACCTGGAGCGGGGCGGGGCGGGCCGAGGGGGCCTGCTGACGAGGCGGCCGGCGGCTCGTGCAGCCGGGCCGCTGCCAGAGCACCCCTGTCTGCTGAACGATGTCTCCCTGGACGAGCGGTCAGCGTGAAACTGACGGGCTGAAGCGGTGGAAGGAGCAGGCCTGTCCCCACGCTCTGGAGCGCCCCCGGCATGCGGAGGGGTTCTGCCAACGCGACTGCCAGAAAGAGGTGCTGAAAAAGCCGATGGTCGGACTTGAACCGACGACCTACTGATTACGAATCAGTTGCTCTACCGCTGAGCTACACCGGCATGGCAGCGAACGTAGCATCCAGGCACCGTGCGCCTGGGCCGTCGCCCCTGCCGATGCCGCCCTCCGCTCCGGATCGCTCGACGGCCCCCTCACCGGGGCGTTCCAACGGTGCCCAGGACCGTCTGGACCCGGCCCTGCGTCAACGTCTGCTTCAGGAGGCCCGTACCCCCTGGCGCGGCCTGCGACGGGCTCTCTGGCTTGCTCTCACCGCCTCTGCCGGCCTTGGGCTGGCCACCATGACCATGCGGCTCTCGTCAGGGGATTCGGTGGCCGCCAGCGACCTGATGATCCAGCTGACTGCCCTGTCGCTGTTCGGGGGTCTGCTCTGGTTCGATCGCAACCGCGACCCCGCCTCCTGACGGGCGCTCAGGCGCCTCTTGGTTCTCCGGAGGCCTGAGCGGCATCGGCAGGCGGCTCGGTCTCACTGCTGGGTTGGGTCTCACCTGTGGGGTGGGCCTCCGCTACTTCAGGGTCCTCGGCAGCGAGCGACTGAGCATCCGTGGAGACTTCTGCTTCAGCCGCCTGCGACCTCTCTGGAACGTCGGCCTGCACAGGGGCAGTGGCGGCCACGGGAGGAGCGGAGACGGAGGAAGCGACGGCAGCTGGAGAAGCCTGCGGAGCCGGCCCGGGTCGACCGCCGGATGTGGCTGGCGTCCCGGTGGCGATCGGCAATGGATCGAGCAGCAGCAGGGGCAGGCCCAGGCAGAGCCGCTGCTCCTCCAGTTCCGCCTGCGGCATCGGTCGGGCCGCGGCCACCGTGTCGGAGCGGCGGCTCAGCAGCCACAACGCTTGGAGCAGCTGCTGCCACTGCCACAGCATCAACGCCAGCAGACCAGCCGCGAGGAGCAGTACCACCAGCCGAGGACTGTCCTGAAGCGGCGACAGCGAGGAGGCGACAGCAGCGTGCTCGTCCAGCCACCACAACAGCGGCAGGCTGGTCACCCCCGCGAGGGCCAGTCCCAGACGCGGAGCCAGGTTGTCCTGCAGTCGGCTCAGGCGCTGCTGCAGGGGTCTGCGCGCCCGCAGCGGGGTCTGAAGAAACAGCAGCGACCAGACATCGGCAGGCCGATGCCAGAGCAGCACCGTCGGTGCCAGAGCCCCCAGGGCCCAGCAGAGAAGCCGCTCCAACCCGGGAACCGGGCCTGGATCACTGCCGGCCAGCAGAAGCAGCAGCAGCAACCCCTCGAGTGGGAAAACCCCCGCCCCGATCAGCTGGACCCAGAGCAGTGGTTCGCTGCGGGGTGGCATGGCGGGGCTGGGGGACCTGGCAGAGGTGGGCGAAGCAGCGGGCGTCAGATGCTGAGGGTGCGCCGCTGGGTGACGAGCTTGTAGGCCTCGATCCGGTCGCCCTCCTTCCAGGAATTGAACCGATCGGTGCCGACCCCGCACTCGAAGCCGGTGGCCACCTCCTTGACGTCATCCTTGTTGCGACGCAGCGAATCGAGATCGCCTTCGTAGACGAGCTCCTTGCCGCGATGCACGCGGACGCGGCAGTTGCGCTGCAGCTTGCCATTGGTGACATAACAGCCCGCAACAGCGTTCTTGCCGATCGTGAACACGGCACGCACCTCGGCTTCGCCCAGGGATTCCTCGACCAGTTCAGGCTCGAGCAGGCCCTCCATGGCGTTCTGGATGTCCTCAAGGAGCTTGTAGATGACGTCGTAGTCGCGCACATCCACGCCGGTGGCATCGGCGGCACGACGGGCTCCCGGTGCCATCGAGGTGTTGAAGCCGATGATCACAGCGCCGGAGGCCGCCGCCAGATCGACGTCGGTCTCGGTGATCTCTCCCGGAGCCGAGAGCAGCACCCGCACCTGCACCTCCTCCTGGGGCAGCTGCTCCAGTGAACCGAGGATCGCCTCGACGCTGCCCTGCACGTCGGCCTTGAGGATGAGGTTGAGCTCCTTGAGCTCGCCCTCGCTCACCTGGCCGGACATCGACGCCAGCGACACACGGCGGGAGGCCATCTGCTGCGCCAGGCGGGTGGCGCGGGCCTCGCTGGCCCGGTCGCCCACCACGGCACGCGCCGACTTCTCGTCGGGATAGACCTCGAACTCGTCACCGGCGGTGGGCACCTCGCTGAAGCCCAGCGCCTCGACGGCCGCAGCAGGCCCTGCCTCCTTGACGCGCTTGCCGGTGTCGTCGACCATCGCCCGCACCTTGCCCAGGATCGGGCCGGCCGCCAGGACATCGCCGGCGCGCAGGGTGCCGTTCTGAATCAGCAGCGTGGCCACCGGACCCTTGGCCTTGTCGAGGTGGGCCTCGATCACGGTTCCCTTGGCCATCCGCTGCGGGTTGGCCTTGAGATCCTCCACATCGCTCACCAGCAGGATCATCTCCAGCAGCTGGTCGATGTTCTCGCCCTTGATGGCACTCACCGGCACCATCACGGTGTTGCCACCCCAGTCCTCTGGCACAAGCTCAAGGCCGGAGAGCTCCTGCTTGACCCGGTCGGGCTGGGCACCCTCCTTGTCGATCTTGTTGATCGCCACCACGATCGGCACCTCAGCGGCGCGGGCGTGGCTGATCGCCTCCAGGGTCTGGGGACGGACGCCGTCATCGGCGGCGACCACCAGAACGGCCACGTCGGTGACCTTGGTGCCACGGGCCCGCATGGCGGTGAACGCCTCGTGGCCCGGGGTGTCGAGGAACGTGATCTTCGCCTGACCGCCGCCGTGGGGCACCTCGACCTGATAAGCACCGATGTGCTGCGTGATGCCACCGGCCTCGCCGGCCGCCACCCGTGTCTTGCGGATCGCGTCGAGCAGGCTCGTCTTGCCGTGGTCGACATGGCCCATCACCGTGACCACGGGCGGACGTCGGATCAGGTGCGCGAGATCGCTCTCCTCGATCATCTCCACGGTCTTGGCCGCAGCGGACTGGACGTCGTCCTCGAGGACCGGCACACCGAATTCGTCAGCGACGGTCTCGATGGTCGGCAGATCAAGCGTCTGGGTGACGGTGGCGCTGATCCCCTTGAAGAAGAGGGATTTGATGATCTCGGAACTCTCGACACCGAGACGGTCAGCCAGCTCCTGCACCGTGAGGTTGCCCTCCGGCACGATCAGCATCTCGGGCCGCTGGGCCTTGAGCTCGCGGGCCGCCCGCAGCTCCATGGCCCGGCGACGCTGGCGCTGGCGGGTGGTCTCCTTCTTGCGCTTGCGCACCGCGACGGTGGGCTTGGTGCCACTGGGCTGGGAGGCGCGGGGCTTGGCGGGCCGAGCCAGGCTGGCCTGGAGCACGACCGCATCGTGCTCGCCGGCGTAGCCGCTGGTCTCGGCCGTGAGCGCGTCATCGTTCTCGCCGATGATGTGCACCTTCTGGCGCTGTTTCTGCGGCGTGCGGCTGCGCAGGGCCTCGAGCTTGGCGCTGTCGTCCCAGTCGGGGCGGCGGGCACGGGCCGGGCCGGTCGGGGGCTGTGGCGCCCGGAAGCCTGGGCGACGCGGAGCCGTGGCCGTGGGCCGAACGACCGCTTCGGTCTCGCGGGTGGGGGTTTCTCCCTCCTCACCGGGACGGCGGGGCGGCGGCGCGGTGGGGCGGCCGGGCGGCTTCTGCAGCTGCATCAGCTCGCCGGGGGCCATCGGCTTGCGCATGCCCGACGGCATGCCCGGGCGTCCCGGCGCAGCAGGGCGTCCGGCGGACGGGGTGCCCGGGCCGGCGGTGTCGCGGCGGATCGGCTTGCCGACCAGCTCCAGGGGCGTGGCCGCCGGGCGGCCGCCACTGGCGGGACCACGGCCGAAGGGCGGGGTGGGGCGACCGGCACCGGGACGCACGGGAGCCGGGGCACCGGGGCGCTGCGGGCGCGGCGTCGGCACCGCCGGACGGTTGGCGCCACCGGCGGCCGGGGCCGCGGGCTGGGGACGCCCCACCAGCTGAGGGCGACCGGCGGGGGCGCCGGCCGCCGGGCGAGCCGGCTGCGCGGGCCGGGAAGGGCCACCGCGCTGCGGCGCCTGAGGCAGGCGGGTGATCGTGGGGCCACCCGGACGGGTGGGAGCGGCACCGGAGGTGCCACCCTGAGCCCTGGCTGGAGGGGCGGACGGACGAGGGGGTGGGGCCACGGGTTTGGCCACCGGTGGCGTCGGGCGGGAGGCGGGCACCGACCCGGCGGCAGCCGGCTTGGACGGGGCTGCCGTCGGCTTGCTGGGCGCGGGGGCGGCGGGCTTGGCCGAGGTGGGAGCCGGACGGGCGGGAGCCGAGGCCGCGGGCTTGGCCGCGGGAGCGGACGGGCGCGGCGCCGGCCCACCGGTGGCGATCACCACGGGCTTGGAAGGTGCGCTGGCGGCCCGCGCCACCGGGGCAGCGGGCCGGGCCGGGGCTGCGGCCGCTGGGCTCACAGGCCTGGGTGCGGCGGCTGGGCGGGGCTGAGCCGGAGCGGCCGCCGGCTTGGCGGGCGTGGCAGCGACAGGCCTGGCGGGAGCGGGAGCAGCGGGCTTGGCCGGCCCCGCCACCGGACGGGGGGCTGGGGCGGCAGGGCGGGCGGGAGAGGCCAGCGCCGGGGCCTCGGCCTCGGTGGTGGCCTTCTTCACCGACAGAATCGCCTTGGCGGGCTGGGCGGGAGCGGCAGGAGCCGCGGCGGAGCGGACCAGCACCGCCCGGATCCGGGCGGCTTCGTCGTCGCTGATCGAGCTGCTGTGGCTCCGGACCGCGATCGACAGCTTCTCAGCGGCATCGAGCACGTCCTTGTTGTCCAGTCCCAGGTCCCGGGACAGCTCATAAATTCTGACTTTGCCGCTGCTGGTCATTCAGGTCTCCAATGGAACGGGGCCGCGACTCGCATCCGACCGGGGATCCCGAAGGAGACCACCGTTCGGGGCAGCGACTGCCACCGGGCCGCACGCACACGGCGACCAACATTCATCTTGCCTCAACGCTTGCGCCCCCCGCCTCCGCCAGGCGGGCAGCGAGGCCGTCCAGGACGGCCTCGGGGACGGGACAGCGCAGACCCTTCTGCAGCCGCTTGCGGCGGCGCGCTTCCTCCAGACAGTCCCGGCTGGGGCAGAGATAGGCGGAGCGGCCCATGCCCCGATCCAGGGCCAGGCCCCCCTGCGCCAGGCGGATGACCCGCCAGAGCTCACTGCGATCCCGCAGGACCCGGCAGGCGACGCAGCGACGCAGAACCGGCCGTGCTGCGACGGTGCGGCTCACCCCTCGGCCGCCTCCCCGCTCTCGGCCTGGGTCTCCTCCACGACGACCTCCTCGCCTTCGGCGGCCCCGTCAGCAGCCTCTGCGGAGGGCTCTTCCGCATCCTCGGTCAGCGGCCCGTCAGCCTCCTCCAGGTACTCCTCCTCGTCCTCGGGCAGCGGATAGAGCTCGCGAAGGCGGGCGTCCTCCTCGGCACGGGCGGCCTGCTCGGCAGCCAGGCGCGCCTCGGCCTCGGCCTGCAGGGCCTCCTCCTCCTGGCGCTGAGCGATCAGGCCGGCGACCACACGATCCTCGGACTCCTGGTCGTACTCCTGGGAGTTCTTGATGTCGATCTTCCAGCCGGTGAGGCGGGCCGCCAGGCGGACGTTCTGCCCCTCACGGCCGATCGCCAGGCTGAGCTGATCGGGCGGCACCAGCACGTGGGCGTGGTGTCCTTCAGGATCCACCAGCCGCACCATCTCCACCCGCGCCGGGCTGAGGGAGTTGGCGATGTACTGCCCCGGATCGGCGGACCAGCGAATCACATCGATCTTCTCGCCACGCAGTTCGTTGACCACCTGCTGGATGCGGGAGCCGCGAGCGCCGATGCAGGCGCCCACCGGATCCACCTCGCGCTCGACCGAATCGACCGCCACCTTGGTGCGGGGGCCGACGGCGCGGGAGGGGGGATTGGCCTCGCGGGCGACAGCGACGATGCGCACCGAACCCTCCTGGATCTCGGGCACCTCGTTCTCGAACAGATACACCACCAGACCGGCGTTCGAGCGGGAGACGAACAGCTGCGGACCGCGGCGGGCCACCTCGCTCACCTCTTTGAGGAACACCTTGAAGGTGGCGTTGGCGCGGTAGTTGTCGTTGGGCAGCTGGTCGCGGCGGGGCAGCTCCGCCTCCACCTCAGGCCGGCCCAGGCCGGAGCTGACGCCCATGATCACGCTCTGGCGCTCGAAGCGGATGACCCGTGCCGTGAGCACCGGATCCTCCAGGTCTGCGAACTCCTCCTGGATCATGCGGCGCTGCTGATCGCGCAGCTTCTGAGCCAGCACCTGCTTGGTGGTGGCGGCGGCCATGCGGCCGAAATCATCTTTCTCCGGGGTGACATCGAGCACCACGGTGTCGCCGATCTGGGCGTCCTCGGCCACCTGCCGCACCTCCTCGATCGCGATCTGGTGGTCCTCGCTCTCCACCTCCTCGACGATGATCTTGGAGGCGAGCACCCGGTAGCCCTCCTCCTCGAGGTCGAGGGCAACATCGAAGTTGCTGAAGTAGTCCTCCTCGAACGGATCCTCGCTGATACCCAGATAGAGGGTGCGGCGATAGCGCTCGTAACCCTTCAGCAGCGCCTCACGCAGGGCCGCCTCCACCACGGCGGGAGGCAGTTTCTTTTCTTCGCTGATGTCCTCGATCAGGTTGTTCAGACCGGGGAGCAGAACCAGGGCCATGGGCGGGCGTGAATGAAGAGAACGGAGAGGGGAAAGGAACGGCCCTACAGGCCGGTGGCAGGGTCAGACAGGCGGCGGGGAACCGGCGCTCAGGCTTCACCAGCCGGGGTCACGAGGCGCACCTGCTGCACCTCCGGCCGGGGGATGCGCACGGTTCGGCCGCGCACGTTGAGCAGCACCATCTGCTCGTCGCGCCCCAGCAGCAGCCCCTCGCGGCGCTGTTCGGGGCCTTCGGCAGGTCGCCACACCACCTCCACAGGGAAACCACGGAAGCTGGTGAAGTCGCGATCGCTGCTCAGCTGCTCCGCGATTCCTGGGCTGCTGATCTCGAGCACATAAGCGCCGGAGAGCAGCGCGGCGGCCTCGAGGGCCTCGCCCAGAGGTCCGCTGAGGGCGGCGCACTGATCGAGGCTGACATCGCTGCCGTCGCCTCGCTGCACGAACACCTGCACGGTGAGCGGCAGGCGATGCGAGAGCAGGTGCACGCCGAGCACCTCCAGACCGGAGGGCTCGGCCACCTGACGGGCCAGCGATTCGATCGCTTCGGGAGCGGGGAGAGACACGGCGACAGGGCCGGGATGGACGGGGAAGCATCCCGCCGGTCCTGCAGTTGTGGAACTGCTCCTGCCTGAAGGGATCACCCGCCTGAACGGGGATCGGGCCGGGACGATCAGGGTGTGATCGCCGGAACCTTCGAGAAGGGCTGGTGCCCGCGGGGCACTGAGGTCACCCTACAGCCCGGGCCTCCACGGGTCCAAGGTTGAGAGGAGACCGCCTCCGCCGTTCACCCACCGGTTCACAGCGCACCGCAGCGGGCCAGCCAAGACCGCTCAGAAACTGGGCGCCACCGGCCCGTCGGAGGCCTGGGCGCACCAGAGGGTGTTCCGTCGCGGGGAGCCGGTCAGGGGGGAGTCTCAACCCCAGTCGGCCAAAGGGACAGTGGCGCAGGCCCGCTGGACTCCGTGACGGTCTCGGGCGCCGGGATGGGGTTCAGCGGTCAACCGCACCGGCCGATCGAGGACGCGCACCGCAGGGCAGTGCCCTGCAGCCTCAGCCCTGGGCTTCGCCGCCGCCTGCAGCCCCACCAAGGCCGGCCCCACCGAGGCCCGCAGCCACATCCACCTGCGGCGCTTCGGCGTAGTAATCGGTGCTGCGCACCTCTCCGCGCAGGGCAGCGTCCTGGTTGAGGCACTGGCCGGTCTGTTCGGGGGTGCGCAGGTACTGGCACACCCGGGCCCACAGCTTGGCGCGGGTCCCCGGGGCCCCCATGCTGAAGTGCACCAGATCGGCGCCGCCCACCATTCCCTGGATCTCCACCTTGCAGAGGCTGCAGCGCTGACGCGTGCCGGGGGGAATGGAAGCCATGGCCGCTCGCGGGTACTGGGGGCAACTTAGGCGGAGCTGTCGGCCCGGATGCCCCTTCGGGCAGGAACGCAAAACGCCGGTCACAGGAGCCGCCCCCGCAGATCCTGCTCCCGTCCCACCCAGGCACCTGCAACGACCGGGAGCGTCGGTTGCCCCTGAGTCGACGCCGCGTGGCCCCGAGGAGCCGACTGCCATGGCGATGGTCGTTGGTGCCCGCCACCCCGGTTGCCGGACCGATCGTCGACTGAAGGCGCGGCCGGAGATCTGCAGCAAGCCATCAGCGCTGGCCAGGTGGAACCATTGACGAGACGATGGGGGCCGACGCAACAGGCTTCCCGATCGCCATGCGCCTGCTGCAGCTCAGCGACCCGCACCTGCTTGGCGATCCCAACGGGCTCTGCCGCGGCCGCCCCCCCCTGGCACTGCTGCGCCACGCCCTGCGCATGGCCCACGACCAGCTGCAGGCCGCAGACCAGATGCCCAGTCGGCTGCTGATCAGCGGCGATCTCTGCCAGGACGAGAGCTGGGGCGGCTACCGACGCCTGGCCGAGGCGCTGGCGCAGTCCCCCTTCGCGGCGCTGGAGCCGCCCCTGCTGCTGGCCGGCAACCACGACCACGCCCTGGCGCTGCGTGCTGCCCTGGGCCGCCAGGCCGTTGTCGCGCCGGCGCTGCTGAACTGGGGCTCCTGGCAAGTGCTGCTGCTGGACAGCCATGTGCCAGGGCAGGTCGGGGGCCGCCTCGGGCCGCACCAGCTGGCCTGGATCGCAGCCCAGCTGCCCCGCTCGGAGCAGCCCCTGCTGGTGGCCGTGCACCATCCACCCCTAGCGATCGGCGATCCCGGGCTGGACGCCATCGCTCTGGCGGATGGCGAGGCGCTGCTGTCGCTGCTGCGTCGCTGCGGACGCTGGCGCGGCCTGGTGTTCGGCCACATCCACCAGCACTGGAGCGGCTCGCGGCCGGGGGCGGATGGCCACCGGGCGATTCCGCTGCTGGGCTGCCCTTCGACGCTGGCGCCCTTCGCCGCCGTTCTGCCCTGTCCACTGGGCCGTGAGCAGGATCCGGGGGGGCGCCTGCTGGAGCTGGGCACGGACGGCGAGCTGCGCCACCAGCTGCTGCGCTGGAGCGCGCCAACCGCCCACGGGACGGCTGCCACCGGCTTCTCCCTAGCGTGAGGGCCGTGAGCTGGTTGGCGCCCTGAACCCCCGACGTCCTCGCCTGCTGAAACAGGTCCCGGCCGCCCGCATCCCAGTGGCCCTGGCCGCGGCGCTGCATCGCTGGCTGGCTCCGGCCCTCGTGGCACTCAGCCTGCTGCTGATGCCGTTGATGGGTCCAGCCGTGGCCGCCGCCGCTTCGGTGGATCCGCCGCGCGACGCCCCGGCGCCATCCAGCGCCGATGCCACGGGCAGGCCAGGCGAGGGCAGCGCGGCCTCTGCGGCGGCTGAAGCCACCCTCGAGCGGAGCGGCCTCACGGCCAGCGGCGCACCGGCCGCGGATTCCCAGGTCACCGCCGGCGGGCTCGCAGCAGTCACCCCGACGCCCAGCGCCTCCGGCCTGGAGGCGGTTCTGCCCCTGGCCACAGCCGTCCCCGGGGCGGTGCCCCACAGCTTCGTGGCCCAGGCTGTGCGCCGGGTGGCGCCGGCGGTCGTGCGCATCGACACCGAGCGCACCGTGGGCCGGGATCCCTTCGATCCGTCCATCCTCGATCCGCTTCTGCGCGAGCTGTTCGGCGATCCCGGCCAGGGCCTCAGGGAGCGCGGCCAGGGCTCCGGCGTGGTGTTCGACGCCCGCCGCGGCCTGGTGCTCACCAACGCCCACGTCGTCGATCAGGTGGACAAGGTGGCGGTGACGCTCGCCGACGGCCGCCAGCTCGACGGCAGCGTCATGGGGGCCGATCCGGTCACCGACCTGGCCCTGGTGCGCCTCACCGACCGCTCCGCCCTCAAGGCGGCGCCGCTGGGAGATTCCGAGGCCCTGGAGGTCGGCGACTGGGCGATCGCCCTGGGCAGTCCCTATGGCCTCGAGCGCACCGTGACCCTGGGCATCGTCAGCAGCCTGCACCGCGACATCAACAGCCTGGGTTTCGCCGACAAGCGTCTCGACCTGATCCAGACCGACGCGGCGATCAACCCCGGCAACTCCGGAGGGCCACTGATCAACGCCGGCGGCGAGGTGATCGGCATCAACACGCTGGTGCGCTCCGGCCCCGGCGCCGGACTCGGCTTCGCCATTCCGATCAACCTGGCCCGCCGGGTCGCCGATCAGCTGGCCGATGGCGGCACCGTCGTGCATCCCTATCTGGGCCTGCAGCTGGTGCCGCTCACCGCCCGGGTGGCACGCGAGAACAACCACGACCCCGACGCCCTGGTGCAGCTGCCCGAGCAGGACGGCGCGCTGGTGCAGCGGGTGCTGCCGGACAGCCCGGCCGAGAGCGCCGGGCTCCGCCGGGGCGATCTGGTGATTCAGGTGGCCGAGGAGCGGGTGCGCACCCCCGCGGCCCTGCTGCAGCAGGTGGAACGCTCGCAGGTGGGCCAGCCCCTGCCGCTCACGGTGCTGCGCGGGCGCAAGGAACTGCAGCTGTCGATCAAGCCGGCGGCCCTGCCCCACCCAGGCTGATCGGCGTCGGCAGGGCCGGCTGAGCCGGGGCGAGGAGCGGCGCCTCCGGCGAACCGCTGCGGTGCACGCGAGCCATGGGAGGTCGCTGTCGGCTGAGCTACGGTCACTCCCCTTCCCAGGACAGACGCGGATGTCGGATCTGCAGGATCAGATGAAGCAGGCCGTGGCGGCCGCCGCCACCGAGCAGATCGAGAGCGGCATGATCGTCGGCCTGGGTTCGGGCTCCACCGCCGCCCTGATGATCCAGGCGCTTGGCGCCAAGCTCAGGAGCGGCGAGCTGCGCGACATCACCGGCGTCACCACCTCCTTCCAGGGAGAGGTGCTGGCCGCTGAACTGGGCATCCCCCTGCAGAGCCTCAACGCCGTCGATCGCATCGACCTGGCGATCGACGGAGCCGACGAGGTGGATCCCGCCTTCCAGCTGATCAAGGGCGGTGGCGCCTGCCATGTGCAGGAGAAGCTGGTGGCGGCGCGGGCGAAGCGCTTCGTGGTGGTGGTGGACGCCAGCAAGCTGGTGGACACGCTCAACCTCGGTTTCCTTCTGCCGGTGGAGGTGCTTCCGGGGGCCTGGCGTCAGGTGCAGGGCCAGCTGAAGGAGATGGGTGGCGAGGCCGCCCTGCGCATGGCCGTGAAGAAGGCCGGCCCGGTGGTGACCGACCAGGGCAACCTCGTGCTGGATGTGAAGTTCGCCGGCGGCATCGCCGATCCGGAGGGCCTCGAGAAGGCGATCAACAACCTGCCGGGCGTGCTGGAGAACGGCCTGTTCGTCCATCTCACCGACCAGGTGCTGGTGGGCGAGATCATCGACGGCCAGGCCCGCGTGCGGGACCTGGTGCGCCGCTGAGCGGCGCAGGCGCGAGGAACCGGTCGATCCCCCTGGAGGAGACCTCCTCGCGCAGGCGTCCAGCCCACGGCCGCCGCTGATCAGCGCGGCAGAAACACCAGCGCAACGCCGTTGTTGCAGTAGCGCTTGCCGGTGGGCCGGGGGCCGTCGTTGAACACGTGCCCCTGATGGCCGCCGCAGCGGCGGCAGTGGTATTCGGTGCGCGGCACGATCAGCTTGAAATCCAGCTTGGTGGCCACCGCGTTCGGCAGGGGCTGCCAGAAGCTGGGCCAGCCGGTGCCGCTGTCGTACTTGGCCTTGGAATCGAACAGCGGCAGCCGGCAGCCGGCGCAGGCGAAGATCCCGGAGCGCTTCTCCTTGTCCAGCGGGCTGGAGAACGGCCGTTCGGTGCCCTCACGGCGCAGCACGGCGTAGGCGGCAGGACTGAGCCGGCGTTTCCACTCGGCATCGGAGAGATTCCAGGCAGCCTCGCCGGCCGGGGAGGCGGCAACGGCCTGATCGGCGCGCAGCCATGGAGCCAGAGCGACCAGAGGAGCCGGGAGGGCGCTGAGCAACTGGGTGAACAGGCGGCGACGCGGCAACGCCATCAGCGGGGACCTTCGGGGTAGGGAGCGGAACCGGCGGACTCAGCCCACCCAGCCCGCGCTGAGCACCACGGCCAGGCCGAGGAACAGGGCCAGCAGCGTCCAGCTGATGCGGTTGAGCGTGGCCTCGGCGCTGCGGGCGCTGGTGAACATCGAACCACCGCTGGCGGCCAGGCCACCCATGCCATCTCCCTTGGGGCTGTGGAGCAACACACTGATGATCAGCAGCACACCGCTGAGCATCCAGATCGAAGAGAGGATCGTCTTGAGCATCCGCAGGGCCCTGATTGCGTGAGGCTAGCGGGGAGCCGTCAGGCAAGTGGGGCAGGCGGCACTCAGGTGCCGGCCACCTGGGGGATGCAGCCGCTGCCGGCTTCCTGGCTGACGGGCATCACCAGGGACAGGCCACTCATCCGCTCCGGCTTGGGGAGGCCAAGGATCTCCAGAAGGGTGGGGGCGATGTCAGCCAGCCCACCTCCCTCACGCAGGCTGGCGTGGGCACCGTGCCCGGGGAGCTTGCGCTTCTCGCCCTCCACCAGGATCACCGGCACCGGATTGGTGGTGTGGGCCGTCCAGGGGCGCCCATCAGGGGCCTCCATCACCTCCGCGTTGCCATGGTCGGCGGTGATCAGCAGCGTGCCGCCCATCCGGTTGGTGGCCTCCACCAGGCGACCGACGCAGCGATCCACCATGGCGATCGCCTCGGTGGTGGCCTGCATGCGGCCAGTGTGGCCGACCATGTCGGGATTGGCGTAGTTGATCACCACCAGCGAATAAATGCCCTTCCGGATCGCAGCGATGCAGCTGTCGGTGAGCTTGCCGGCCGACATCTCGGGGGCCTGGTCGTAGGTGGCCACCCGTGGCGACGGCACGAGGTGGCGGTCCTCACCGGGGAAGGCCTGCTCGATGCCACCGTTCATGAAATAGGTGACATGCGGGTATTTCTCGGTCTCAGCGGTGCGGAACTGCCGCAGACCGTGCTGGGAGACCACCTGCCCCAGCAGCCCGTCAAGCGACTCGGGAGGGAAGGCCACCTGCACCGGCAGGCCCTGCTCGTACTGGGTGAAGGTGACGACCTGAAGGGGATCGATGCGCTCCCGTGGAAAACCCTGGAAGTCGTCAACCACGATCGCGCGGATCAGCTGCCGCACCCGGTCGGGGCGGAAGTTGAAACAGATCAGCCCGTCGCCAGGCTTGAGATGGCCGGGGGCCAGGCGCACAGGCTCGAGGAATTCATCGTTGATCCCCTCCTCGTACGACTGCTGCAGCACCTCTTCTGGGGTGAGATCGGCGAGGGGGCCGTCTTCGCTCAACAGCCGATAGGCCTTCTCGGTGCGATCCCAGCGGTTGTCCCGGTCCATGGCCCAGTAGCGGCCGCAGAGGGTGGCGATGCGGCCCACCCCGGCCTCCTGGATCTGCTGCTTCAGCTGCTCGAGATAGACCGGCGCCGCATTCGGGGGAGTGTCGCGGCCATCGGCGATCGCATGAACGGCGACATCGCCCAGACCCCGGGCCTGGGCCCAGCGAAGCAGGCCACCGAGGTGGTCGAGATGACTGTGGACGCCGCCATCGGAGCAGAGGCCCACCAGATGCAGAGTGCCACCGCCGGCGATCAGCACATCCGCCAGCTCGTTGAGCGAAGGATTCGCGGCCAGACTGCCGTCGCGCACGGCCTGACCGATGCGCACCAGCTCCTGGCGGATGATCCGTCCCGAACCGATGGTCAGGTGGCCCACCTCCGAGTTGCCCATCTGATCGTCGGGAAGGCCGACGGCACCACCGCTGGCCTGGATCAGGGTGTGGGGATAGGCCTCCCAGAGGGCATCCATCACCGGCGTCTCAGCCGTACGAATGGCGTTGTGGGTGACCTCAGGGGAATAACCCCAGCCATCGAGGATAACAAGAACGACCGGGGCGATCGAACCCGAATCGGCAAGACTTGCGGGACTGGGGGGAAGGCTCTCGCTGCGTTCCCGGGAGGCAATCGGGCCGGAGGCGGCCTTCTGGGAGGAGGAAGTGGCAGTCACACGATCATCCCGGAATACATGCTGGCTTCACTGCCGGCTCCATGCCGAACTTCGGCCGTGCCATCTACGCGGCGACGACCTGATCTGGTCAACTTACAGCGTCCCGGCACATATCCCCCCGAGCTGGACGCAGTGGGGTCAGCTTTCGAGGACACACCGCATCCAGCCGCCTCTCCGTAGCATCGATGCACCTGCCGATGCTCCATGGCCGGCCACGGCGGTGACACCATTCCGCAGCTCCCGGCCGGGGCCGGCCCATCAGCGGACGACGACACCGGTGCTCCGGGGGCGCAAGGCTGGCCAAGGCCACGCCTGGAACTGCTGGGGGCAGAGGATCTGCGACGCACGATCGATCGCCTGGCCTCCCAGGTGCTGGAAAAGGTCCCGGCCAGCTCGACGCTCGTGCTCCTGGGCATCCCCACCCGCGGCGTGGCCCTGGCGCGGGTACTGGCGGAACGGCTCGAGCGCCTCTGCCGCCATCCGATCGCCTGCGGCAGCCTGGATCCGACCTTCCATCGCGATGACCTGGCGCGGGTGGGCACACGCATGGTGGAACCCACCCAGCTGCCCGTCGGGATCGACGACGCCGAGGTGGTGCTGGTCGATGACGTGATCTTCACCGGACGCACGGTGCGTGCCGCCCTGGAAGCCCTGCAGGCCTGGGGACGGCCGCGCCGGGTGCATCTGGTGGCCATGGTGGATCGGGGCCACCGGGAACTGCCGATCCAGCCCGATTTCTGTGGCCGTGTGGTGCCGACGACCCGACAGGAGAGCATCCAGGTCTGCCTGCAGGCGATCGACGGGGAGGAGGGGGTGTTTCTGCTGCGTCCGGGCGGAAGCGATTCGAGCGCCATCCATGGCAGGGCGTCAGCCTGATGCCCCAGGCCATCGACGCCCGTTCGCATGGCGCCTGCGTGGTTCCCCGAACCGCGCGGGGGATTCGCCTGCCGAGCTCGTTGAGAGCGAGCGCCCGCTCTCGGTCCCGATCGCCTCAGACGGCCTGCAGCTCGTCGGGACGGAAGTGAGCCCGGAACTTTCCGAAGGCCACCACCACCGGCAGGGTCGGGCTAATGGTGCGCCCTTTCCAGTCATGCAGCACCTGGAGCACCTCGCCCTGTTGCCCCTTGAGATCAAAGGCCTCACCACGGTGCTGGGGATGGTGGTACACCACCACGCTCTCGCTCACCGTCACCTGATCGCCTGGTTGCATGGACATCGATCTCGCCTGGCGGGCAATCCTGTCACGCGCCCCGATCGATCGGCGGGAAGGGTCGAGCGGCGTCCTCAGCGCTGGCAGGCGCTGTCCGGACCGGCCTCCACCACCCTGCCACCCAGCTCGCGGCACGACTCCTCGAAGGCCTTCCACTCCTCCATCCCGGCGGCGATGCGGCGCTGCACCAGGCCATCAAGGCGTGCCATATCCACGGAATGGGGCAGAGCACCATGCACGTCGTGCTCCTTGTGCCTGGCCTCCAGACTGGCGACCCCCTTCTGCACACGGTCGCGCACGGCGGCGCTCCGCTGGCGCCACCAGGGATGATCGATGCGGTTGAGGGCATCGAGGGCCTCCCACCAGCGGGCCTGACGGCTGAGCCGCTCGGCGCGCTGCAGCTGCAGCCGATTGCGCTCCCAGATCTGGCGCAGCTCATCGGCGAGACCGCCGCGGCCGCCGGAGGCGGGTGAGACGGCAATCGGCTCGAGACGCCGCAGGGCCCCTTCGAGATCACCGGCACGGAACCGGGAGATCGCCTGATCCCGCAACGTCTCCTGCCACTCGTTGAGGCGCTGGCGATCCGCAGGTTCACCGGCGGGGGACTGGACCAGCTGGCGCTGCAGCTTCAGCGCCTCTTCCCAGCTGTCGCCCTGCCAGAGCTGCTGGGCCCGCTGGCGGCGGCAGCGGCCCTGCTCCTGGGGCACCCCACCCGGCAGCCAGCTGAGGGCGGACAACTGATCGCCGTAGCGCAGGCAGTCCTCGAGCCGGCCGGCTTCCACCGCCTGCTGGATCCGGGCCGGCAGCTGTCGTTCCCACCAGTACACCAGGCCCACCAGCAGCAGCACCGGGCCAAGGGTGAAGGCCAGCCAGAAGCGGGGCAATCGGTGCCGGCGCAGGGCCACGGGCGGGGACGTCAGCGAAGCGATCCCCCCTCTTTTACAGGCACAGAGGGGGTGACGCGACAGGGGGCGGCCGGTTTGGTGCCCAGGCTGTGCGGGGATGGTTCACCCCGCCGAAGGTGCGCACCGGTGGGAGGGGCCGCGGACGGGCCCGTGAGGTCGGCCGGGGCAGGCGTCGCTCAACGAACGGGACCAAGATTGAAGGGCCCGATGGGCTCTCCATCGCGAAGGTCCTCGCCATCCAGGATCAGCTGGCCGCCGGGATCGATGCGGAAGCGCAGCCGCAGGGTGTCCTCGCCGGCGCGGCCGGGTGATCGCAGGGGAAGGGGCGGCAGCGGAGTGGTCCAGGGCTGGACGGCGGCTGAACCGGCCGGGCGGCGCCGCAGCACCGGCAGACCGCCCTGAAACACCACCTCCCCCCGCTCCTCCGGCAGGGGCTCGCCGAGCACCAGCTCCAGTGCCTCCTGCCCGTCGCGGCTGCAGGCCAGCAGCAGCTCGAGGGGCCGCTCGGTGGGCCAGGTCTGTCCCGCAAGAAAGAGTGAATGCCAGTGATGGTGAGAGCTGCGCCGGTCCCAGCAGCGCAGCGAAACGCCCCGGGCCAGCACGTCACGCAGCTGCACCCCCGGCGTCAGGGCGAGCGCCCCGAGGGCCACCGCCTCCACGGGGCGCTCCCCGCGCAGGGGCACCGCCGGCAGGCGCTCGCTCAGCCAGCGGCGAATCAGGGGGATCCGGCTGCTGCCGCCCACCGGCAGCACCGCATCGATCCGCGCGAGGTCCACCCCCTCGCGGCGCGCCGCGGCGGCCACCGCCTCCAGCAGGGCATCGAGCTCCACCAGCAGCCCCCGCTGGTGCAGCAGCGCTTCGAGGCGACGGCGGTCGAGGCGCAGCTCCAGGGGGACTGATCCGCCCCCGACACTGACCAGTTCGAGCAGCTCTTCATCGTCCCGCTCGCAGGCGCTCAGGCGGCACTTGAGCCGCTCCGCGGCCTGCAGCAGGGGCGCATCCGGAGGCTGCTGGGGCGCCAGGGCGGCCGCGATCCAGCGATCGAGGTCGCGGCCACCGAGCGGCAGCCCCGCCTTGCCGATCACCCGGGCCGTGCGCAGGGCCTGACGGTCCGGCTCCAGGTCGCGGCCCGCGAAGCGCAGCAGCTGGGCGATGGGCGCCGCACGCCCTTGTCCCCCCTCCAGGGCCACCAGGGAGAGGTCGATCGTGCCACCACCCAGATCGACCACCAGCACGCGGCTGCCCGCCGGCAGGCCGGCCCCGATCGCGGCCGCCGTGGGCTCATCCACCAGCGCCACCTCCGGCACGGGCAGGCTGCGGCTCATCTCCTGCAGCCAGGCCCGGTAGCCCCGATAGGTCTCGATCGGAGCGGTGAGCACCAGCCTGGCGGGCTGCACATCGGCGGGCAGGGCCTGCCAGAGACGTTGCACCAGCAGGGCGGCCGCGGCCTCAGGAGCCAGCCAGGCCCGGTCGGCCCGATCGGGGGCCTCCTCCGCGGTGGCACCGATGCGGCGCTTGAAGTCGCGGCAGAGGCCTGGCCCCGCGTGCTCGAGGAGGTCGGCATCCAGCACCTGCTGACCGAGCAGGGGACGGGGATCATCCGGGGCCCGCAACCAGAGAACGCTGGGCACCAACGCCGGATCGTCAGCGCTGTAGGGAGGAAGTGCCAGGAGTCGCGGTGCCTGATCCGGAGCCTGCCAGGCCACCACCGTGGTGCTGCTGCCCAGATCGAGGGCCAGGGTGCCGTTCATGCCGGAAGGCCCATCGCCGCGCGCCGCCGGGCCGTTCTAGCGGTCGCCGGGCATCGCGGAGCGGCCCTGACCTAAGCTGGCCTTTCGGATTCATCCGTTCGTGAAGGCCAGGTTGCTGCGGTCGTGCAGTCCTGCCGGACCCGCCGTCCTCATTCGGCGCTCCATGTGTCATCTCGACGGAGCCTGCGGGCTGTCTCCATCCCATCAGGGTCATCACCCCGATGGCATGAGGTCCACCCCCGCAAGCCTGACCGGGCTTCCCAATCGTTCCGCGACGCCACCATGATCAGTCCCTTCGACCTGCAAGGCCGAGCCGGTCTCAGCGCCAAGGAGCTCGCCCAGCGCGCCGAAAGCCTGATCCGCCAGTCGAGCAACCGCTATCTGACCACCGTGCGCATCGCCTACCGGGCCAAACAGCGCCGTTTCGATGATTTCGACGGCCTGCTCGAGGACTCCCCGATCAAGCCGGTGCAGCGGGCGGTGATCGAGCTCAGCGACGAGCAGGATCAACCCGATCTGCTCCCCGGCTGACGCTGAAATCCCGCCAGGCTCCTCTGGACCGTTTCAGGCCGCGATGCAGATCAGTGAGGGCGACGGCTGGCGTCTGCAGCTGGCTCCCGGGCGACGCCCCTACAGCGCCCTGATCGGCGGCATGGGCTGGGCGGTGGAGCTCGATCCATGCGAGCTCAGCGCCCTGCGCCACGGTGTGGTGACGCTGCTGGCCCAACGACGCCAGCTGCTCGATGGCCTGATGCCGGAGGAGGAGCTGGATCTGGAGCTCGATCTGAGTCTGCCCGCCACCGATGGCGACATCCGCGCCGCGGGGAGTCTGTTCGTGGCCCTCAGCGGCAACGTCAAGCAGTGGACGCTGCGCTTCGTGCTCACCCCCGGGGATGGATCCCGCGCCGCCGAAGGCGCCTGGTCAGCGGCGGCCAGCCCACCCCTGGCGGCAGCCCTTGAAGGACTGGCGGACCGGTTCGCAGAGACCCTCTGAAGGCACCCAGGGGGCTGCTCCCTTCTCAGCGGCTTTCGCCGAGGAGATCGAGGATGCGTTCGGCGCTGGCGTCCGGGAGCGGCAGGATCGAAAGACGATTGCCACGCCGCAGGACCGGCATGGTGTCGGGATCGAACTGCTCACGCAGGTCATCCAGACTGAGCATGCGCCCGAAGGTGCGGCGATAGCCCATGCGCACACAGTCCCAGCGAGGGGCCTCCGGCTTCGAGGCCGGATCGTGATACTTGCTGGCTGGATCGAACTGACTGGGATCGGTGAGACCGGTCTCCAGCACCTCCATCAGCCCGACGATGCCTGGGGGTCTGGCGTTGGAGTGGTAAAAGAAGGCCAGCTCACCGGGCTGCATCGTGCGCATGAAATTGCGCGCCTGGTAATTGCGAATCCCATCCCACAGGGTGCTGCCCTCCTGCTGGAGATGGTGGATGCCATAGACATCCGGCTCGCTCTTCATCAACCACCAGGTCATCGTTCAGCCCGGGTCGGCACCCACTCGGCCGGAGCCTACCGGTGCGCCGGCAGGCCTGGATGACGCCATACAGACCGCGACCCCGGCATCGCAGGCGGACCTGCACCGTGGCCGCGAGAGCATCCAGCGACCCGCGACTCACCCTCCTGCCGCGCCCGGGAATCAGTCCTCCGCCGGCAAGGCCAGCACCAACTGGCGGAAGTGATCGCCACGGGCCTCGAAATCCCGATATTGATCGAAGCTGGCGCAGGCGGGTGAGAGCAGCACACCACGGGCGCCGCAGGCCGAAGCCAGGGAAGCCGCCAGCGGCACCCCCTCATCGAGCCCCTGGCAGCGTTCCAGCGGACCGCCGTAGCCACCCTCGCGGAGCAGGGCCGCGAAGGCCTCCTGCGCCGCTCCGTAGAGCACCACAGCAGAGGCCTGCCTCCGCAGCTGCTCCAGCCAGCCACTGGCGTCTCCCTGCTTGGCCTCACCGCCGGCCAGCACGACCAGCGGGCCGTGGAGCGCCTTGAGCGCCACCTCGGCGGCGTCGTAGTTGGTGGCCTTGCTGTCGTTGAACCAGGCGATCCCGCCACGCTCACGGATCCGCTCGAGCCGGTGCGGCACGCCGGGGAAGCCGCGCAGGGCCGCTTCGATGACGGCGGGCTGGAGGCCGGCCTGCAGAGCCACGGCCGTGGCCATCAGCATGTTCTGGAGGTTGTGGTCACCCGGCATCGCCAGGGCATCGGCGGCGAACAGGGGCCCCTCCGGTCCCTGCACCTGCCCCTGCTCGATCCACAGGCGAGGCCTCAATACCGGCGGCAGCTCCGCCTGCGGTCGGGCGGTGATCCACTCGGCCGCATCCCAGCTGCCGGCACGGGATCGGAGGTCGGGGTCGTCACCATTGAGTATCCGCACCGCAGCGTTCTCGAGCAGACGGCGCTTGATCGCCCGGTAGTGATCGAGGGTGCCGTGCCGCTCCAGGTGGTCCGGCGTGAGCGTGGTCCAGACGCCGATGGCGGGGGCCAGCTCGGGGGACTGCTCGATCTGATAGCTGCTCAGCTCGACCACCAGCCAGTCGGGGATGGCGCCCTCACCCCGCAGGCTCTGCTGGGCCACTTCCGCGGCGGAGATGCCGACGTTGCCGCACAGCGGCGCCTGCAGACCGCCCTGGCTGAGCAGGTGATGCACGAGATGGGTGACGGTGGTCTTGCCGTTCGTGCCGGTGATGCCCACCCAGGGGATGGCGCCCGTGGCCCGGGCCGCCACCGTCATCTCACCGAGAACGACGATGCCCGCCGCGCGCATCCGCTCCAGTTCCGGATGGTCCCAGCGGATGCCCGGGCTGACGACCACGGCGGCCGGTCGCGGCTCAGGCAGCGCGTCGAGCGTCAGGGGGACCCCCAGACGTACAGCGATGCCCTCAGCCTGCAGGGAGGCGGCTGCGACCCGCTGCTCGGAGCCATCACGGCTTTCCAGAAGCGTCACCGGATGCCCCTGGCTGTGGAGGAGCCTGGCCACACCGATGCCGGTGCGCCCGAGACCGACGATCGCCACCGGACTGCCGGCGGGAAGCGGCACAGAGGGGGGAACCGGGATGGCGCGCAGTGAGTCGCTCAAGCCGGCAGTTGCCATCACAAAATGGGCGATACTGGAATCGAACCAGTGACTCCTACCGTGTCAAGGTAGTGCTCTACCTCTGAGCTAATCGCCCTCAGAGCGAACCGCAACCGCAAAGTGTCGCGGCCGTGGCGAGGCTTGAACTTAGCAGCCGACCGGACGGCGCCCCGCAGGCGCGCTGCGATCGACAGGCACCACCACAGCCAAGTCCACCGGCGCCTCGCAGGGCTGGCGGCGCGAGCCTGGGGCATCAACCGCTCAGCGCCGGCTCATCTCCACCCGCCAGCGGCCGCGCTGGGTCGGATGGATCGCCTCGATCGTCAGTTCACCGCGCCCCTCCAGCTGCACCCGCTCCCCCTCGGCCAGCTCGCGGCTGGGGCTGGTGACCGGCTGCCAGTCGATCCGCACCGCCCCCTGGCGGATGCGCTCGGCCATGCGGCTGCGCGACAGACCGAAGCCCGCCGAGCCCACGGCATCGAGGCGCAGCGAGGCCTCCACCGACTGCAGCCGTTTCGGCAACCGTTGCGCCGGCAGCTGCAGCTCGGCGATCGGGCGCGCCGCGAAACGCACCGGCACCGTGCGCACCAGGCCCTCCCGGGCATCGAGGCGGCGAGCCAGGGCCGCATCCACCAGTCCCTGGCCGCCGCGGTCGCCGCGCATCCAGAGATCGCCGAGCTCTCCCTCGGCAGCCCCCGCAGCCTCCAGGCCGGCGCGCAGATCGGCCGCCTCCGCAGGGTCGAACAGGAAGTTGCCGCTGATCTCCAGACCCAGCAGGCCCGCCTCCAGGGCCTCCAGCGGCAGGGCGGCCTCGCGACGCTGCAGCAGCAGGCGCCGGCGCTCGGCCCCCGGGTGGCCTCCCCAACTGACCAGTTCCAGCTCACTCAGAGC
Source organism: Synechococcus sp. CBW1004 (assembly GCF_015840715.1). Taxonomy (NCBI): domain Bacteria; kingdom Bacillati; phylum Cyanobacteriota; class Cyanophyceae; order Synechococcales; family Synechococcaceae; genus Synechococcus; species Synechococcus sp. CBW1004. The sequence goes on from NZ_CP060397.1 coordinate 1,535,575, forward strand.
CCCCAGCCGTTGCTCCGCTTCCTCGCGCAGGGGTGGATCCAGCAGCGCCGTCCATTGCGGCTCCCAGGTGCGCAGGGCCGCTTCGGCAGCGGCGATCACGGGCCTCAGCTCAGCGCGGCGCTGGCTGCCCTCCAGCAGGGCCTCTTCCGGCAGCAGGCTCATTCCTCGCCCAGCCGCACCACCGCCTTCGGACGCGCCTGCTGCACCAGCGGCCAGGGCATGGACTCGGAGTCCGCCGGCTCCACCAGCAGCAGCCAGTTGCCCTCCTCCAGCCGGTTCCGCAGGATCCGCAGCCGGTCGTCCTCCTCGGAGGCGACGCTGGCGGCCGCCGCATAGCTGCCCATCAGGCCGGAGACCATGCCCAGCAGCCCGCCGACCACCGGCTCCCCCCAGGGGCCGAGGGCAGCGAAGGTCTGCAGGTCGGTCATCTGGGTGAAGGTGAGGCCGGCCAGGAAGCCGAACGGCATCAGCCAGCGGGCCATGGCCTTCTGGCGGCGGCGGCGGGCGGTGGCTGGGTTGAGGCGATCGACCGCCGCGAAGGCCGTCTCCCCCTCGCCGATCAGCACCAGCGTGGCCGGGGCGGGCTGGTGCTCGGCCAGACGATCGCGCAGCTGTAGCAGCCGCTTGCGGTCGTCCAGCACCACCACCACGTTCAACGTCACCTGCGGCCTCCGGGAAAGGGCTTCATCGTCGCTCTATACACTGCACCTCCGGCCTTCCCTGCGCGTGCCCTTCTGCCGCCGCCGCAGGGCGCTACCTCCATCCAGCGCCAGCGGGGCGCCTCTTCACACGCCGGGTTCATGACGAAGGTTCTGGTTTCCGATCCCATCGATCAGACGGGGATCGACATCCTCTCCCAGGTGGCCCAGGTCGACGTGCGCACCGGGCTTTCGCCTGATGAGCTCAAGGCCTGCATCGGCGAGTACGACGGTCTGATGATCCGCTCCGGCACCCAGGTGACCGCCGACGTGATCGAAGCCGCCACGAAGCTGCGGATCATCGGCCGCGCGGGCGTCGGCGTCGACAACGTCGATGTGCCGGCCGCCACCCGCCGCGGTGTGCTCGTGGTCAACTCACCCGAGGGCAACACGATCGCCGCGGCCGAGCACGCCCTGGCGCTGATGCTGTCGCTGTCGCGCCACGTGCCCCACGCCCACGCCAGCACCATGGCCGGCGGCTGGGACCGCAAGACCTACGTCGGCAACGAGCTCTACAAGAAGGTGCTCGGCGTCGTCGGCCTCGGCAAGATCGGTTCCCACGTGGCCCGCGTCGCCCGCGCCATGGGCATGGATGTGGCCGCCTACGACCCGTTCGTCTCCCCGGAGCGTGCCCAGCAGATGCAGGTGCGGCTGCTGCCCCTGCCCCAGCTGTTCGCCGAGGCCGACTACATCACCCTGCACCTGCCCCGCACCCCGGACACCGAGAACCTGGTGAACGCGGAGCTGCTGCGCACGATGAAGCCCACAGCCCGCCTGGTGAACTGCGCCCGCGGCGGCATCGTCGACGAGGCAGCCCTGGCGGAGGCGGTGGAGAACGGCGTGATCGCCGGCGCCGCCCTCGACGTGTTCTCGAAGGAGCCCCTGGTGGCCGATTCGCCGCTGCGCACGGTGAAGGAGCGCCTGATCCTCACCCCCCACCTCGGAGCCTCCACCGAAGAGGCCCAGGAGAACGTGGCCATCGACGTGGCCGAGCAGATCCGCGACGTGCTGCTCGGCCTGCCGGCCCGCAGCGCCGTCAACATCCCCGGACTCAACGCCGAGCTGATGGAGCAGCTCAAGCCCCATCTGCAGCTGGCGGAAACCCTCGGGCAGCTGATCAGCCAGCTGGCGGGCGGCCCGATCAACGAGCTGGAGGTCCGCCTGCAGGGCGACTTCGCCGCCCATCCAGCCCAGCCCCTGGTGGTGGCCGCCCTGAAGGGCCTGCTCTCCACCGCCCTGGGGGACAGCATCAATTACGTCAATGCCGGCATCGAGGCCAAGGAGCGCGGCATCCATGTGCTGGAGGTGCGCGACGACGCCAGCCGCGACTTCGCCGGCGGCTCTCTCCAGCTGGTCTGCAGCGGGACCAAAGGCAAGCACAGCGTCACCGGCGCGGTGTTCAGCGACGGTGAGCTGAGGATCACCACGATCGACGAGTTCCCGGTGAACGTGGCGCCGAGCCGCCACATGCTGTTCACCCGCCACCGGGACATGCCCGGCATCATCGGCCAGCTGGGCTCGGTGCTCGGCGAGCACAACGTCAACATCGCCTCGATGCAGGTGGGTCGGCGCATCGTGCGCGGTGACGCCGTGATGGTGCTCAGCCTCGACGACCCGATCCCGCCGGCCCTGCTGGCGACGATCCACCAGATCAACGGGATCCAGGAGGCCCACCCGGTCACCCTCTGACCAGAACAGGTCACTGGGCACCCTGGTGCTCCGCCCGGTGCGCGTGCTGCCACCTCCGTGCCATCGGGCCGATCTCCGGGATCCACCGGACACGTCGGTGCGAGCCACCCCGGGTCCCGGCCAGGCGGCGCATCGGTACAGCGCAGGCAGCTCCCTTCAGGCTGCCGCTGCCCCTGGATGCGCCCGCAGCCGGCGGGCACCGGCAACGCCCTGCCGCCCCTCTCCTCTTCTTCCCCCTCGCCGGCGGCGGCGCCGCCCCTCCCCCATGACTCTCGCCTGGTGGCGCCTCGAGCTGCTCTCCCTGCCGGAACTGGAGGAATCGCTGCTCTGGAAGCTGGGAGACCTCGGCATCCCACGGGTGGCGGTGCGGCACCGGCCGGAGTGCCCCGAGGAGCGCCAGCTGGTGGCCTGGCTGCCTCAGGCCGACTGGCCGGAGAGCGACCTGTCGCGCCTCCAGGCCGCCCTGGAGCCCCTGGCAGCCACCTTCGGCCTGCAACTGCCGCCCCTGAGCTGGCAGGCCCAGGACGATGAGGACTGGAGCCTCAGCTGGAAGCAGCACTGGCAGGCCGACCCGGTGGGCGAGCGACTGCTGGTGCTGCCCGCCTGGCTGCCCTGTCCGCCTGACCATGCGGACCGCCTGGTGATCCGCATCGACCCCGGCAGCGCCTTCGGCACCGGCAGTCACCCCACCACCCGCCTCTGCCTTGAAGGCCTGGAGCGGCTCGCGGCCGCGCCCGGCGGCCTGACGGGGCTGCGGGTGGCAGACCTCGGGTGCGGCAGCGGCCTTCTGGGCCTGGCGGCACTGCGGCTCGGCGCGGCCTCGGCCTGCGGCGCCGACACCGATTCGCTGGCGGTTCGCGCCACAACCGACAACGCGGCACTGAATGGGCTGCCCCTGCCGGTGCGGCAGGGCTCCGTGGAGGCGCTCGCGGAGCTGCTGGAGAACCGCCCGGCGGATCTGCTGCTGTGCAACATCCTGGCGCCGGTGATCGAGGCGCTCGCCCCTGACTTCGTGCGGCTCCTCGCCCCTTCCGGCGTGGGCCTGCTCAGTGGCCTGCTGGTGGATCAGGCGCCCACCCTGGCGCGGGCGCTGGCGGCGGCAGGCTGGCAGGCCGAACTCAGCGCCCAGCGCGATCCATGGGGACTGATGACGATCCGCAGGGGCTGACTTGTTGCATAAGGCACACTGATCTGTGCCCTCGGTTTGATTGGCCTTCCCGGGCCGGAGCCCTGAGAATCGTTGGAACGGCCCCTGTCGGATGTAGGACAGGCGAGTCCTGCAGGTCCCTGGAAACGGGGGTCCCTGTGAGCCCCAATCTCTTCCATGGCTTCCTACAAGGTCACCCTCATCAATGAGAGCGAAGGCCTCAACAAGACGATCGAGGTTCCTGACGACCAGTACATCCTCGACGCCGCCGAGGAGCAGGGCATTGATCTGCCCTATTCCTGCCGCGCCGGCGCCTGCTCCACCTGTGCCGGCAAGATCACCGCTGGCACCGTGGACCAGTCGGACCAGAGCTTCCTCGATGACGACCAGATCGAAGCCGGTTTCGTGCTGACCTGCGTCGCCTACCCCACCTCCGACTGCACCATCAAGACTCACGCCGAAGAGGAGCTCTACTGAGCCTCTTCCGCTGGGCCGCCCAGGGCCCTTCGGTCGATTTGTCCCTGTACCCTGTCTGCCCCTCGGGCCCAGGGCCATTTCTCTCCACGCCACCCCCCGGGGTGGCTTTTTGATGACCCACCAGGTGCACACCGTGCTGGCCTGCGGCAGCGAGCAGACCAGCCCCGGCGGTCAGTACAGCTATCGCATCCTCGGGCCCTGCTGCCGCCTGTTCGACCGTGAGGAGCTGCCCTGGCCCTGCTGCCGGCTGGCCTGGCGCAGCAAGGAGCCGAGCTGGCGACGCATCGGACGACGCTTCGTGCCCGACCTGGCCTCGCGCCGCTGCCCCTCCTACGCGGTCGAGCTGCTGCAGCCCGGCGCCCGTCCCACCCGCACCGTGATCACCCTGTTCCCCCAGCGCCTGGCGCCCGCCCTGCAGGAGTGGTGGTACAGCAAGCAGCCGGCCTCTCTCGATCCCGCCAACGCCCAACCGCCATCGCCCCCTGAGGCCGACTGAACCGCCAGCACGCCCAGCCGAGAGGCATGGGCTCAGGGCCAGGCGGCACCTGTGGGTCCATTCCACCCATCCCCCCAGAGAGGTCTGCACTCTCCTCTCAGGCCTGGGGGCGGGGCCCATCGCGGAGCTCCGGAGATCTGCCCCCGGCAGGTCTGCGACGGCCTGGAGGCCAAACCGCAGCCCGAAGCGCCTCCTCTCCAGGTGAACTGCAGGGTGCGGCACGGCGGCAACGTAGCCAGGCCCGCGACGAACTCTCGGAGGGGCACCGGAACACCCCCGGAGGCCGCCGTAACGGGACTGGGCAACGGCTCCATCGTTCCCGGCGAGAGCAGCGGCAATCCGCTCGCAGACCTGCCGCGGGGTGAAGGCGGTCGGCTGATCAGGGCGTGCTGCGAGACGCACCACGATCAGCGACAAAGTCAGACAAAAAAGCCCCCCTCTGAGAGGGGGGCCGCAGAGAGACGCTGCAGAGGTTGGTGCTATCAGAAGTAGATCTTGCCACCACCCCACTGCTGGCCCTGCACCTTGGGAGCCACCAGGATGTAGCCGGCCATCAGACGCAGATCCTCATCATCGAGATTGCGCATCTGCACGAACACGTCGCTGCTGCGCAGGCTGGGGTGCACATCGGCGATCGAATATTCACCGTCATAGGAGGTGGGATCCTTCAGGTAATCCACCAGGGCCGAGACGGAATCGCGGGGAGGGGTGGCCAGGGCCAGGGTTTCGGGGTCGAGGCCGACGTTCTGGTTGGTCTTGGTGATGCCGCCGGCGTGGCAGGTGCCGCAGCTGGTGTTGAACAGCTTGCGACCCGCCTTGATCTCCTGCTCGCTGAAGGTGACCAGCGCACCGTCGGGGCTGGCGGGCACGGTGAGCTGCTCGCTGGTCCACTGGGCGGCCTGGGCCGGTCCGGCGAAGCAGACCAGCCACGCCAGAGGCAGCACCAGCAGAGTCCGGACGGCGACGCGAAGGGCGGAGCGGAGGAAGGGGGCCATGGAGGAAGCCGGCGAAATGGCGGTGAGACCGCGACTGAGACCTTGTATCACGGCCAAAGGGCCCCACGGTGCGGAATCACGCGAACTGTTGCAGGCCCGGACGGCCCTTCAGGCAGCGCTGTCCGGTTCCTCCGGGAGCACATCGATGGCGAGAAAATCACGGGCCACGTCGGTGGCCGGGAAGATGGCGCGCGCCTCCGCCAGCAGATCATCGGGAGTGATGGGGTTCCCCGGCAGGTAGCGGGGACTGAGATGGGTGAGCATCAATCGCTTCGCCCCGGCCTCAAGAGCGGTCTGGGCCGCCATCGTGCTGGTGGAATGGCCGCGGGCGATCGCCAGCTCCGCCTCTCCGTGGCAGAAGGTGGACTCGTGGATCAGCAGGTCGGCGCCACGGGCCAGCTCCACCGCCGCCTCGGTGAACACGGTGTCGGTGCAGTAGACGACGCTGCAGCCGGGCCGCTCCGGCCCGCACAGGGCCTCACCACGAATGATGCGGCCATCCTCGAGGGTCACCGTGCGGCCGGCCTTGAGCTCCGCATAAACAGGCCCGGGCGGAATGCCGAGGGCGCGGGCCTGTTCGACATCGAAACGACCGGGGCGCGGTTTGCGCTCCACCCGGTAGCCGAAGGCCGGAACCCGGTGGGTGAGCGGGGCGCAGCGCACCAGCAGCTCGTCGTCCTCATGGATCGGCGCGCCGCTGCGGGCCGCCTCCTTCACCTTGTGGATCTGCAGGGGATAGCCGATGCGCGTGGAGGAACTGTGGAGCGCACCCTCGAGGAAGTTCCGCAGCGGATCCGGGCCGTACAGCGCCAGCCCCGGGCAGGTGCCTGCCAGGCCCAGGCTGGCCAGCAGACCCGGCAGGCCGAAGACATGGTCACCGTGCATGTGGGTGACGAAGATGCGGCGCAGCTGCGAGACGCGCAGCTCGCTGCGAAGGAACTGGTGCTGGGTGCCCTCGCCACAGTCGAACAGCCAAAGCTCCGAGCGCTGAGGCAGGCGCAGGGCCACCGCCGAGACGTTGCGCGCCCGGGTGGGAACGCCCGAGCTGGTGCCCAGAAAGGTGACCTGCACGCCCGCGGCGACGACTGGGCCGCATGCTGCCACGGCCCTGGGGCGCCGCCGGGATCCGGCATCGTGCGGCCGATCAGGGGGTGCGAGCGCTCCTTCCGGCCCCCTCCATCAGCCTGCCACCGTCAGAGCGGGAAGCGTCCCCACCCCGCCTGGCGCACCTCAGGCACGCTGGTCACAATGATGCGCCCCGGTCCCGATCGGCCGTGTCTCCTGCCCCGCGCCGCGTCCAGTCCTCCACGCTCCTGAGCGCCTTGATGGCGCCCCTGCTGCTGACCGGTGCCGCAGCGCCGGTGATCGCCCAGATGGGGCGCACGGGGCTCAAGGCCCTGCCGGCGGCACCGACGGGCGGACCGACGGTGCGGGTGCTGCTGGCGGCCGGTTCGAACTGGGCACTTCCGGCCCAGGCATTCCCACTGCGCCTGCTGGATAGCCGCGAGCAACCGCTGCGGCGTCTGTCTCCGGACGAACGCCTCCGCCTGACCACCAATGCGGCGGGCGTGGTGGCGGAGGTGGTGTCCCCGGACGGGGCAACCCGTCGCCTGCCGGTCCAGGCCGGCGGCCTGTGGCTGGAACCGCAGGCGGAGAAGGGGGAACAGTCCTTCCTCGCCTTCGGCAAGGAGCGCTATCGCGGCCGCGTGCAGATCCGCCTCAACCAGGCAGGCAGCCTGATGGCGATCAACCACCTGCCCCTGGAGACCTATCTGGCCAGCGTCGTGGGCAGTGAGATGCCCGCCAGCTGGCCGCAGGCGGCGCTGCAGGCCCAGGCGGTGGCGGCCCGCACCTATGCCCTCAGCCATCTCAAGCCAGCTGCGGCCTACGACGTCAAATCGACCGTCGCCAGCCAGGTCTACCGGGGCCTGGCGGCCGAGACCGACTCGACCCGCGCCGCCGTCGCCGCCACCACAGGGAAGGTGCTGATGCAGAACGGCAAGCTGATCCTGGCGGTGTTTCACAGCAGCAGCGGCGGCAGCACCGAGGACAGCGGCCAGGTGTGGAGCCGCCAGCTGCCCTATCTGGTGAGCGTGCCCGATTTCGACAAGGACTCGCCGGTGAGCCGCTGGAACCTGCGGCTTGAACCCGATCAGCTGCGCAGCCTGTTTCGCGAAACCGGGGGGGTGCGCCGCATCGATGTGCTGGCCACCAGCAACACCGGCCGCATCAGGCGGGCGCGGGTGATCGGCCCGGCCGGCTCCCTCGACCTGAGCGGGACCGAGCTCCGGCAGCGGCTGGGCCTGCGCAGCACCCTGGTCAGCTTCTCGCTGCAGCCGCTGGGCCCCGGCAATCAGACGGGCGTGATCGATCAGGCCGTGCGCGGATCCCTGAGCGCACCGGCCCTCAGCCGTGGCTGGAGCCAGCCGGCCGCCACGGCTGCCGCGGCCCCACGCCCTGCACCGCCCCCCTCCCGAACCGAGCCGCTGGTGGACTCCGCCACAGGCGCCGTGATCGGGGACGACGACGATGGGCCGGAAACCACCACCGCCGCTGCTCCCACGCCCCAGCCCGTGTTCCGGCTGCCGGCCGCTGCCACCCCCCCTGAACCCCGCTACGCCCTCCTGGTGGAAGGGCGCGGCTTCGGCCACGGCGTCGGCATGAGCCAATGGGGCGCCTACGCGATGGCCCAGCAGGGCCGCAGCTATGAGCAGATCCTGCGCCACTACTACCGTGGCGTCGAGCTGTTGTCCTATCCCAGCCCTTGAGCCCGGCCGCTGATCCTCCCGCAGCTCCCCAGACGAAGCAATCCGGCTGGACCTTGATCGAGCTCCCGGATGCGGCAAGCGTGAGCGAGCAGGTGGCAGCCCGGCTGCTGACGGAGCGGCGTTTCCGGCCCGAGCAGCCCCTCGGGCTGGCCACGGGCCGCACGATGGAGCCTGTCTACGCCTCCCTGGTGCGCCAGCTGGCCCTGCTGCCGGAGGCCGAGCAGGAACGTCTGCGGGAGCGCTGGCTGAGTTTCAACCTCGACGAGTACGTGGGGGTGCCGCCCGGCACTGCAGGCAGCTTCCGCCGCGTGATGCAGGAGCAGCTGGTGCGCCCGCTGGGACTGGATCCGGAGCGGGTGCGCCTGCCCGACGGCCTGGCCGCCGACCCCGACGCCGAGGCACGGCGCTATGGCGAAGAACTGGCGGCAGCCGGCGGCATCGGGCTGCAGCTGCTGGGTCTTGGGCTCAACGGGCACGTGGGCTTCAACGAGCCTCCCTGCGAGGCGGACGTGGCCTGCCGCTGCGTGCCGCTGTGCGCCACGACGCGGCAGGCCAATGCCTCAGGCTTCAGCGGCGACCCGGGGGCGGTGCCACGGCGAGCGATCACCCTGGGCCTGCGGGAGATCCTGGCGGCCCGCAGCATTCTGCTGGTGGTCACCGGCACCAGCAAGGCCGGAATCCTCAGGCGGCTGCTCTCGACCTCTCCCAGCCCGCAACTGCCGGCCAGCTGGCTGCGGCACCACCCGGATGTGACCGTGTTCGCGGACCCGGAGGCATTGGGGTAAGAGCCGGCGGCAGGCGGGGATCACGCCCTGCGGGATGCATCGCCGGCGGATGCCCCTGGAGCATGGGGATGCATCCGGCACAGGCTGGCCAGGCAAGGCTCTGCGACCTCCATGGCTGCCGACCCCAGTTTCAGCAACGACATCCCTCTGGACGGTGACAAGGCAGGCAAGCGTTGCCCCTTCACCCCATCACCGCCTCCATCAGCGCCTCATCCGCCTCCAGATTCGCCGTGACGCTGCGCACGTCATCGAGCTCCTCGAGCACATCGAGCATGCGCAGGCAGCTGCGCAGCAGCTCGGGATCCTCCAGGCGGCAGCTGGTGGAGGCGATCCAGCGGTGCTCCCACTCGCTGACGTTCAGGCCCTGGCGGCGCAGACCGTCCTGCAGGGCTTCCAGATCGGCATAGGCGCCGACCACCTCGGCGCCGGCCGGATCGAGGCTGTAGCTGAACACAGTCGGGCCGCCCTCCTCCTCCAGGGCCAGCAGCCGCTCCAGCAGGGCCTCCTCCTCAAGGCCCGGCTGTTCGATGCGCACCACCGAGCGCTGCTCGAACAGATAACTGACGCAGCCGGTCTCGCCGAGGTTGCCGCCGTGCTTGCTGAACGCCAGCCGGATCTCGGCAGCGCTGCGGTTGCGATTGTCAGTGAGGGCCTCCACCAGCACGGCCACGCCACCGGGGCCATAGCCCTCGTAGCGGACGGCCTCGAAACGATCGGCCTCCCCGCCCCCCTGACCGGAGCCCTTGGCGATCGCCCGATCGATGTTGGCGTTGGGCACACCGGCCGCCTTGGCCTTCTCGATCGCCGTGCGCAGCTGGAAGTTGCCGGCGGGATCGGCACCGCCCCGGGCCGCCACCATGATCTCGCGGCCCAGGCGGGTGAACACCGCACCGCGTCTGGCGTCGACAACGGCCTTGGTGCGCTTGATCTGAGCCCATTTGCTGTGGCCGGCCATCGGGAATCAGGACAAAAGCGAAAAGATCGTCACCAGCGTGAGATGGAGCCGGAGTGCCTGGATCACGCGGCCATCGGCTCGGCGAACAGCGGGCTCAGCCGGCGGGATCGAGCACCAGCCGGGGCTGGAGCTGACCGGCACCGTCACTGCGGGCCAGACCCGCCAGAGCCCCGTCGGGATCCAGGATCACCACCGCCTGCTCCGCAGCGGCGCCGGTGTCGTCCGGCAGACGGCGACCACAGCGCCAGGACGGCCATTCATCCTCGCGGAGCAGACGCTGCGGCAGGTGGCCGAGGACTTCGAGCGGATCCCGCAGCGGCGGGAGCGGCTGACCTTGCAGAGCCTCCAGCCCGCAGGCCTGGTCCAGACGGAAGCCGAGGGCAGCGGTGCGGCGCAGGCTGGCCAGGGCACCGCCGCAACCGAGGGTCTGACCGAGATCCCGGGCCAGGGAGCGGATGTAGGTGCCGGCGGAACAGTCGATGTGCAGCTCCAGCTGGCCCGTGGCCGGATCCCAGCCGAGCAGCTCGAGTGCCTCGATCGTCACCTGACGCTCCGCCAGCTCGAGCGCCTCGCCGCGGCGGGCGCGGACATGAGCCCGCTCGCCGTCGACATGCACGGCCGAGACCTGGGGTGGACGCTGCAGGATCTCGCCCCGGAACGGCCCCAGGGCCTGCTCGAGGCCGGCCGCATGGAGCCGAGGCACGTTCTGGCGCTCCAGGACCTCGCCCTGCAGATCGTCGCTGGCGGTGCGAACCCCCAGCTGGATCACCCCCCGGTAGCTCTTGCCGCCGCTGAGATAAGGCAGCAGGCGGGTGGCGGGCCCGAGCGCGATCGGCAGCACACCGGTGACCGCTGGATCGAGGGTGCCGCCGTGGCCAACCCGACGCAGGCCGTAGGCCCGCCGGACACGGCTGACGCAGTCGTGGGAGGTGAGCCCGGCGGGCTTATCCAGCACGAGAAAGCCAAATGGAGTGTCCCCCACGCCACGCGGAGCGGGCGCAGGGGACAGACCGGTGGACACCGTCATCGCCGACGACAACCGCCCGTCGTCAGGCGACGGCGATGTTGATGCGTTTGCGGTTGCGCAGGCCGCGCTTGATGCTCTCGAAGGTCACTACACCGTCGACCAGGGCGAACAGGGTGTCATCGGAGCCGCGACCCACATTCACCCCGGGGAGCACGGAGGTGCCGCGCTGACGGATCAGGATCGAACCGGCGCTGACGGTCTCGCCGCCGTAGCGCTTGACGCCAAGGCGCTTGGAGTTCGAATCGCGGCCATTACGGGTGGAGCCTGTGCCTTTCTTGTGGGCCATGGGAACGAAGGGGAAGGAGGGGAGGACGGGTCACCCCGGCGGGATGCTTCCAGAGGGCGCCCGGCGGAATGGCCCTGATGACGGCAGTCTGCCGATGCTCAGGGGTGGATTCAGGAAACGGCCTTGCCGTTCAGCTGGATCGACTGGACCATCACCCGGGTGAGCTCCTGGCGATGACCGTTCTTGCGGCGCGTCTTTTTCTTGGGGCGCATCTTGTACACGATCAGCTTGGGACCGCGGCGGTGAGCCATCACCTTCAGCTCGACGGTGGCGCCTTGAACGAAGGGCTGGCCAAGGGTGGTGCCCTTGGAATCCTTCACCAGCAGAACCGAGTCGAGGGTGACGGTTTCACCCTCCTCGGCATCCAGCCGGTCGAGATCGACATAGCGATTGGGCTGCAGCCAGAACTGCTGGCCGGAGGCGGCAACGATGGCGTAGGGGCCGGCAGCGGTGTCGGCGCTGGTGGCGGGAGAGGCGGTCATAGGCGCTGGGGCACGGCCAGGCTGGCGCTCGGAGAGTTGCGGTGTCGGCTCCAGGCAGGGCACCCGCCTGGAGCGTTTCGGCAAACCCGAACAGCCATTGCGCCTGGCGCGCGGCAATCGAAAGACAAACAAAGACTTTGCACGCGCAGCCTCACTTCCGTCAACATTCAGCCAGTCCCGGGGTCCCCCCCACCAGCCAGGCTCGATGCCCGAACCGGTCCTCCAGATCGCCAGCCTGATCCAGGATCCACGCCTGACGGAGGCCTGTGGTCAATGGCTGCGGGGAGGCCGCTATCTGCTCGTGCCGATCGCTCCGGATCAGGATCCGGTGGCGGCCCTCGACGGCCGCCGCGAGGACTTCGACGCCGTGCTGCTCGAGCAGGGCGCCCTGGCCCAGGAGGTCTACGCCGGTCTTCAGGAACGGGGTCTGCTGCTGCCGGCGGTGGTGATCGGTGAGGTCACAGGCCGCACGGAGTACCACGACGCCGAGGTGCATCTGCCGCCGGACCAGCTGGAGCAGCTCAGCTACAGCTTCGATGCGGCGCTCTCCCGCTTCCTGCGCCGCGGCCTGCAGGGGAGCGGCACCCCGGGGGCGTCCGGCGACCCGGAGGTCGCCGACCGCTGGAAGCTGGCCAACCGCCTGCAGGGCCGCCTCGGCTACCTGGGGGTGTACTACAAGCGGGACCCGTCCCGCTTTCTGCGCAACCTCGTTCCCGCTGAGCGGGACGATCTGGTGCGGTCGCTGACCCGCACCTATCGCGATCTGCTGCTGAGCTATTTCCGCGATCCGGCTGCGGCGAACCAGGCGCTGGAGAGCTTCGTCAACACAGCCTTCTTCATCGACCTGCAGGTCACCAGAATCGTCGAAATCCATGTGAACCTGATTGACGACTTTTCCAGCCAGCTGAAACTGGAGGGCCACAGGATCGAGTTCCTGCAGGACTACCGCCTCGCCCTGATCGATGTGATGGCGCATCTCTGTGAGATGTACCGCCGTTCGATCCCACCTGACCCTCCCATCAGTCCAGGCGACAGTCCACCTGCACGTTCGCCGGCGACCACGAACCTCTCGATCACGCACCCCGCCCCTCCCATCCACTCCAGCCCAGTCACCCGATCGACGCCCAAGGACACCTGAGATGGCCTACCGCAAGACCTACATCCTCAAGCTCTACGTGGCCGGCAACACGCCCAATTCGATGCGGGCGCTCAAGACCCTGCGCAACATCCTCGAAACCGAATTCCGGGGTGTCTACGCCCTCAAGGTGATCGATGTTCTCAAGAATCCCCAGCTCGCCGAGGAGGACAAGATCCTGGCCACCCCGACCCTGGCCAAGATCCTGCCGCCGCCGGTGCGGCGGATCATCGGCGACCTCTCCGACCGCGAACGGGTGCTGATCGGCCTCGACCTGCTCTACGGCGAACTGAGCGAGGAGGGCTTCGAATTCAACGAGCAGGACGAGGACTTCGACGCGACAGACGCGGGCGCCGGCAACGACCCGACAGGTGACAGCTCAGGTTCCTGAACCGTCTGCAGAGGCTGGTCTCTGCACCCCATGCCCCGCGAGCCTTCCCGCGAGCCTTCCCACGATCCTTTCCCTTCCCCGTTTCCCCCGCCCACCCCTTCGATGCAGGACTCCAGGCTCAGCAGCAGCGCACCGATGCAGGTGCAGAAGCTCCCGACCGGGATGGAGGGCTTCGACGACATCCTGCACGGCGGCCTGCCGATCGCCCGCTCGACCCTGATCAGCGGCACCTCCGGAACCGGCAAGACGGTGTTTTCGCTGAATTTTCTCTACAACGGCATCCGCGACTTCAACGAACCGGGGATCTTCGTCACCTTCGAGGAGTCGCCGCTCGACATCCTGCGCAACGCCGCCAGCTTCGGCTGGAATCTTCAGGAAATGGTGGAGCAGGACAAGCTGTTCATCCTCGATGCCTCACCGGACCCAGAAGGCCAGGATGTGGCCGGCAGCTTTGATCTGTCAGGCCTGATCGAGCGCATTAACTACGCCATCCGCAAGTACAAGGCTCGCCGGGTGGCGATCGATTCGATCACGGCTGTCTTTCAGCAATACGACGCGGTCTCAGTCGTGCGCCGCGAGATCTTCCGCCTGATCGCCAGGCTCAAGGAGATCGGCGTCACCACGGTGATGACAACCGAGCGCATCGATGAATACGGCCCGATCGCCCGTTACGGCGTCGAGGAGTTCGTCTCCGACAACGTCGTGATCCTGCGCAATGTTCTCGAGGGCGAGCGGCGCCGGCGCACGGTGGAAATCCTCAAGCTGCGCGGCACCACCCACATGAAGGGGGAATTCCCGTTCACGATGGGGGCCCATGGCGTCAGCATCTTCCCGCTGGGCGCCATGCGCCTCACCCAGCGTTCGTCGAACGTCCGGCTCAGCTCCGGCGTGCCGCGCCTGGACGCCATGTGCGGCGGCGGCTTCTTCAAGGATTCGATCATCCTGGCCACCGGTGCCACCGGCACCGGCAAGACGCTGCTGGTGTCGAAGTTTGTGGAGGATGCCTGCCGTAACAAGGAACGGGCGATTCTGTTCGCCTACGAGGAATCACGTGCCCAGCTGCTGCGCAATGCCACGAGCTGGGGCATCGATTTCGAGCAGATGGAGCAGGACGGCCTGCTCAAGATCATCTGCGCCTATCCGGAATCGACCGGCCTCGAAGATCACCTGCAGATCATCAAGACCGAGATCAGCCAGTTCAAGCCCTCACGCATGGCCATCGACTCGCTCTCGGCCCTGGCGCGGGGAGTGAGTCACAACGCCTTCCGACAGTTCGTGATCGGCGTTACGGGCTATGCCAAACAGGAGGAGATTGCCGGCTTCTTCACGAACACCTCCGAGGAGTTCATGGGCAGCCACTCGATCACCGATTCGCACATCTCCACCATCACCGACACCATCCTGCTGCTGCAGTACGTGGAAATCCGCGGCGAGATGGCCCGCGCCCTGAACGTGTTCAAGATGCGCGGCTCCTGGCACGACAAGGGCATCCGCGAGTTCGTGATCACCGGCAACGGCCCTGAGATCAAGGACTCCTTCTCGAATTTCGAGCGCATCATCAGCGGCGTGCCTCATCGCATCAGCGACGAACGCAGCGATCTGGCCCGCATCGTGCGCGGCGTCAGCAGCGAAGAGAACCTCTGAGGCGGGGACAGGCTGAAGCCGGGTGCTTCCAGGGGGGTACCGCCTGGCAGCCCCAGGGAGTCGAGCGGCGCTCCGGCGGACCGGCCCGAACGGGCGGTCAGCTCAGCCGATCGTCAGCAGATCGGCTGAGCTGACCTGAGCGGAGCGACTGCGTTGTTCCGCCTGCCAGCGCTCATCAGCCAGCCGCAGCTCGTCCTCGTCGGCCTGCTCCAGCGGCAGATCGAACCAGAAGGTGGTGCCCACCCCCGGTTCGCTGGCCATCCGGGCCGTGGTGCCGTGCTTCTCGAGGATGCCGCGCACGATCGAGAGCCCAAGGCCGGTGCCCACTTCCGTGTGGACCGCATTCTCGACGCGGTAAAAGCGCTCGAAGATGCGTTCCTGATCCGCCTCGGAAATGCCGCAGCCGGTGTCGGCGATCTCCACCCGCAGACGGGGCAGCGGCGCCGTGAGAGAACAGGTGGGGTTCTCGTCATTGGGGCAGGTGCCGGGATCCAGCTGACAGATGTCGGGCCACGGGTAGGCGCGCAGCACCAGCTGACTGCCCCGGCCGGAGAACTTCAGGGCGTTGCCCACGAGGTTGTCGAAGACCTGCAGCAGCAGATCCCAGTTGCCGCGCACCTGAGGCAGCTGTTCCTCGACGTCGAGGTGCAGCTGCACTCCCTTGTCCTCCGCGTTGAGGCGGTAGGTGCGCAGGGTCTGCTCCATCGCCGGCCGCAGATCCAGGGGCTCCATCGTCCAGATCCGGTCACTCTCCAGCCGGGAGAGATCGAGCACGTCGTTCACCAGGCGGGTCAGTCGATCGGTCTCGGCGTTCGCGATGCCGAGGAACTCCCGCTTCTCCGCCTCGCTGAGCTGGTCGCCCAGATCGTGGAGGGTCTCCACATAGCTCTTGATGTTGAACAGCGGCGTGCGCAGCTCATGCGAGACGTTGCTGATGAAGCGGCTCTGGGCGGCATTCAGCTCCACCTCGCGCGTCAGGTCCTGCACGGTCACGGCGATGCCCTTGAGCGTCTCTCCGCTGGCGTCACGCACCGACTGGAGGACGATGCGCAGGGTGCGAGGAGGCTCACCGCAGCTGCAGCGCACATCACTGCCATCGCGCTCGCCGCTGAGCAGGGTCTGGAGAACGGGCTGGAGCTCCTCGCTGAGGGCCTCCGGCAACTGATCGGCCAGGGGGGTTCCCTCCAGATTGCGCCCCTCCCAGCGGAACAGCCGCCGGGCGGTGGGGTTCACCAGCACGATGCAGCCGTCGGCATCGAGCAGCACCGCCCCGTCGGCCATCGTGGCGATCAGGGTCTGCTGCTTCACCTGAGCCGCCTGCAGCTCCTCGATGTTCGCCTCGTCGTAGGCCTCCAGCCGATCGGCCATGGTGTTGAACCCCTCCAGGAGCTCGCCGAGCTCACCCCCCACCGGCAGAGCGATGCGGGTCCCGAAGTCACCGCCGGCGATCTGGCGCACCCCCCGCAGCAGTTCCTTCACCGGCCGGGTGATCGTGAGGGCATTGAACACCGAGCCCAGGATCACAAGCACCCAGATCGAGATGAACACCGCCACGGTCACCTCACGGCTGAGGGCGGCACTGGCCAGCACCGTCTCATTCGGGTTGACGCCCAGCGCCACCACTCCGAGATAGCGGTCGCCGCTGAGCAGCGGCACGAAGACATCGGTGACCTGGCCGTCGGGCGTCAGGTGCTTGCGGATCAGCGGGTTGTCGGGCCGCCGCTGCAGGTCGGCCGGCAACTCCAGACGGCGGCTGAGCAGCTCCTCTCCACCATTGCCGCTCCCCCCCTGGCCCATCGGAATGCCGAGATAGATCACCCCCTCGGCGTCGGCGAACACGATGTAGCGGAGGCTGCGGCTGGAACGCCAGAAACGCTCCGCCACCGCCGCAAGCTCACGGTCGTCCCCCTGAGCCACCAGGGGCGTCACGTTGGCCGACAGCAGCAGACCCAGATCGCGGGCGTAACGGGTGTCGCTCTGCTGCACATCCCGCTGGATGCCGCTGAGGGCGACGAACGTGATGCCGGTCATCAGCAGGCTCACCACCAGGGTGGCCACCGCCAGCAGTTTGGTCTGCAGGCTGAACTCGGCCCACCAGCGCGCCAGGCGCCGGCGCCAGTCCAGCCAGGGGGCGGTGGCGGCACTCATGGCCGCATCCCCGGCGCAGGACGGCGGCGCACCTGGTGGCCGATGTCACGGCGGTAGGTGATCCCCTCGAAGCGCACCTGCGCCAGCCCCTCATAGGCCCGCTCGAAGGCGGTGTCGAAATCCGGCGCCTGAGCCACCATCGCCAGCACCCTGCCACCGGCGGTGCGGCAGACGCCCTCCTCATCCAGACGGGTGCCGGCATGGAACAGCTGCCGGTCGTCGCCGGACTCCAGGTCGATCTCGATCGCGTCGCCGCTGCGGGCGCTGAGGGGATAGCCCTCGGCGGCGGCGATCACGCAGGCGCTGCAGCCCGGCAGGGTCGTCAGCGGCGGGGCATCGCCCAGGCGTCCGCGGGCGCAGGCCAGCAGCACCTGCGCCAGCTCCGGCCCGAGCAGGGGCATCAGCGTCTCGCACTCCGGATCACCGAAGCGGCAGTTGAACTCGATCACCTTCAGGCCCGACTCGGTGAGCATCAGACCGGCGTAGATGACGCCGCGGTAGTCGATGCCCCGCGACTGCAGGGCCTGGAGGGTGGGCTCCAGCACAAGCCGACGTGCCTGCTCCAGCCCCTCGGCATCGAGCAGCGGCGCCGGCGCATAGGCACCCATGCCACCGGTGTTGGGTCCGGTGTCCCCCTCCCCGATGCGCTTGTGGTCCTGGGCCGGCGGCAGCAGCACCAGCTGGCGGCCGTCGCACAGGGCGAACACCGAGACCTCCGGACCGCTGAGCATCTCCTCCAGCACCAGCGAGGCACCGGCCTCGCCGAAGCGGCCGGCGAACACCTCGGTGATCGCGGCCCGGGCCTCCTCCATCGTCTCCGCGACGGTCACCCCCTTGCCCGCCGCCAGGCCATCGGCCTTCACCACCAGCGGCCTGCCATGGGCCTCCAGGGCCGTCAGGGCCTGCTCCTCGCTGGAGGCGCTCCAGTGCTCGGCGGTGGGGACACCGGCCTCGCGCATCAGCTGCTTGGCCCAGCTCTTGCTCGCCTCCAGGCGGGCACCGTCGCGACCCGGACCGAACACCGGCAGACCGGCCGCCCGCAGCGCGTCGGCCAGACCGGCGGCCAGAGGGGCCTCGGGTCCGATCACAACCAGCTCGATGGCGAGACGCGCACAGGCCTCTGTCAGCCCCTCCGCATCGCTCTCCGCCAGGGGCAGCCGTTCGGCCCCGGGGATGGCCGTGCTGCCGCCGTTGCCGGGCGCGATCCACACCCGCTCCACACCCGGGCAGCGGGCCAGAGCCCAGGCGAGCGCATTCTCGCGGCCGCCACCTCCGACCACCAGGATCCGCGCCGGGCCGGAGGCAGGGGAGGGGGAGGCGTTCATGGGCGGGTCAGAGGCGGCGCGGACAGCGGGGGACGGCAACGGCTGCAGCCCCGGCGACGGCACCGCCGGTAAGTTGAGCGACGTGCCGTCAACCCTGCCATTGTCCGTGACCGGCTCGAACGTCGCGATGCCGCCGGCACGGCGCAGGTCTTCGCGGGCCCTCCTGCCGCTTGGAGCCACCTTCCTGGCCACCTGGCTTCTGCCGGCCGCCGGGACTGTCGCGCCGGCTGCCGAGCGGCAACCCTCCGGCGCGGCCCTGACCGCGTCATCCGCACCGGCGATCAGCCCCTCCCGGTCAGCCGAGGGTCCTGCTCAACCGCCAACCCCTGCGGGGCCTCAGGAGCCTGGCAGCCTGACTCCGGACGCTTCTGGCGCCGTGCCTCCCCCGCTCATCAGCGAACCGGAATTCCAGGAGCTGCTGCGCACAGCCGGCCTGGACCGACTCAATGTGCTCTGCCGCCAACTCGTCGATGCCGGCGATGACATCCGACTGCGGCAGCTCCGGGAGCGCCTGCTGACGATCCATCCGGCTCCGCAGCCGCTGGCGGTGGTGCTCGCCAACGCCGAGGTGATGCTCAGCTGCCGCATGCCCGACGGCGCCCTGACCGTGCTCGATCGCATCGGACCGGCCCGCGGCGCCGAACGGGTGCAGTGGCTGACCCTGCAGTGGCGGGCAGCCAACGCCGCCCTGGATCACCGCCGGGCGGCCCTCGCCCTGGAGCGCCTGGCAGCGGAACGCCCCGCACGGCTGGAGACCCTGCTGCTGCCTCTCCAGCAGCGAACCGACGGCAGCTGGGCCACTCGCTCAGCCCTGGAGGTGCTCGCCTCCCATCTCGAATCGGCCGGCCAGACCTCCGAGGCGGCCGGCCTGCTGCTGCTCTCCCGCAACAAGGACGCCCCCGCGGCGGAGCGGCTGGCCCAGGCTGCGCGCCTGCTGGCCGGCCTGCCGCCTGAGCAGCGTGAGCCGCTGTTCGAGCGGGCACTCGAGCAGGCGGCGGCGGCAGGCTCCTGGGGCCTGGTGGGCGAACTGCTCGCTGCGCAGGCCTCGCTGCCGTCCAGCCCCGAAACGGCGGCCCGCACGGCGGAACGGCGTCTCCGCCTCAGCCGCCGCCTCGATGACGCCTACGGCGAATGGGGCGCCCTGCGGGATGCCGCCGACCCGGCCAGCGCCGAACGGCGCCAGGCGCTCCGAGGGCAGCTGCGCTCGCCCCGCAGCCCGGGGGGACATGCCGAAGGCCTGCCGGCACCGGCGCCGCTGCCACCTCTGTATTCCGGCCGTCCCGGCCGATCGGGGAACGCGCGCACCGGCGCACCTCCCGCTACCGCCCCGACCCCGGGACCAGCGCCCCTCCCCTCATCCGGCCTCCCCGTTCCTTCCCAGCCATGACCGCTCTTTCCATCGGCGCGCTGCTCCATGAGGGCAAGGCGAAACGGGTCCACGCCACCGACCGCCCCGACGTGGCGGCGGTGGAATACAAGGACGACGCCACGGCCTTCAACGCCCTCAAGAAGGCAAGCCTGCCCGGCAAGGGAGCGCTCAACTGCCGCATCTCAGCCCTGCTGTTCGAGCATCTGGCCGGCCGGGGCGTGCCCACCCATTTCCTGGGCGTGCTCGACGAGCTCTGGATGGTGGTCCGACCGGTGCGGGTGATCCCGGTGGAGGTGGTGGTGCGCAACATCGCCGCCGGCTCGCTCTGTCGCCAGCTGCCGCTCGAAGCCGGCACGCCCCTCGATCCGCCCCTGATCGACCTCTATTACAAGGACGACGCCCTGGGGGATCCGCTGCTGAGCGAAGCGAGGCTGGAGCGCCTCGAGCTGGTGAGCGCCGAGCAGCTGGCCACCATGCGCGATCTGGCCCTGACGGTGAACCGAGAACTGCGCGAGCTGTTCGCCGCGGTGGGGCTTGAGCTGGTGGATTTCAAGATCGAACTCGGCTTCGATGCCGAGGGGCGCATCCTGCTGGCCGACGAGATCAGCCCCGACACCTGCCGCCTGTGGGACCGGGCCACGGCGGATCAGCAGGAGCGGATCCTGGACAAGGACCGCTTCCGCCAGGACCTCGGAGGCGTCATCGAGGCCTACGGGGAGGTCCTCAAACGGGTCCAAGGGGTCTGCCCGCCGCCCCGGGTCTACGGGTAAGGTCGGCGCACCTTGCGGCGCGGCCGCTCCACCGACGATTCCCATGGTTGGCCCTGGTTCGCGCAGGTCATACAACGCCTCCAACCTTGCCCTGCCCTTCCTGGCCGGAGCCCTGCCGCTGGGAGCCCTGACCCTGCTGGTTCCTCCCGCGCGGGCGCAGGACTCCCCCCCACCCGGTCGCGACGCCATCGCGCTGGCCGCCGGTCCGGTGGCGCCGCGATCGACCACCGGCCTCAGCTGGCCTGAGCTGACCGCCCTGCCGCCCCTCCCGTCGGAATCGGCCCCATCAGCGTCAGCCTTCGCCATGCCCACGGCGGACCCCGATGCTCAGGCGCTTCTGGCGGCACTCCCCGGGGACGGCACCTCAAACGTCACCGCCAGCAGCTCCACCTCCATCGGCGATCTCGCCCAGGCAGCCCCTGAAGCCGCTCCCCCCACCGATCCGCAGAGTCCAGCCGGCGATCCCCTGAGCCCTGCCGGCGATGCGCCGGAGGCAACCCCCACCCCGGCGCCGACTCCCGCTCAGCCCTCTCCCTCCCCGTCGCTGGAGCCGCAGGCGGCCCAGGAGCCGAAGGTGCTGATCAGCGAGGTGGTGATCGAAGGCCTCGATGGCCATCCCGAGAAGGAACGGCTGGAAATCGCGGCCTACGCCGCCATGAGCGTCACCCCCGGCAGCGAGATCACCCGCAGCCAGCTGCGCAACGACCTGGCGGCGGTCTATGCCACCGGCTGGTTCGCCGATGTGCGCATCGAGCCGGAGGACAGCCCCCTCGGGGTCCGCCTGAAAGTCCAGGTGGTGCCCAACCCCGTGCTGACCTCGATCAGCCTCGATCCCGCCGACGCCGAGGTGCCGAAGCAGGTGGTGGACGACACCTTCGCCCCGGATCTGGGCAAGACGCTCAACCTCAACACCCTGCAGACCCGCATGCAGGAGCTGCAGAAGTGGTATGCGGATCAGGGCTACTCCCTCGCCCGGGTGACTGGACCGGGACGCATCAGCCCCGACGGCAACGTGCAACTGGTCGTCCGGCAGGGAACCGTGGCCGGCGTCGAGGTGCAGTTCGTCAACAAGGAAGGCTCCACCACCAACGACAAGGGCCAGCCGATCAGAGGCAAGACCAAGCCCTGGGTGATCAGTCGCGAGATCTCGATCAAGCCCGGACAGGTGTTCAACCGCCGCAACCTCGAGGAGGATCTCAAGCGGCTCTACGGCACCGGGCTGTTCGCCGATGTGAAGGTGACCCTGCGCCCGGTGGCCGACAACCCCGGCGAGGTGACGATCGTGCTGGGGGTCGTCGAGCAGTCAACCGGCTCTCTGTCCGGGGGCCTCGGCTACAGCCAGAGCCAGGGTGTGTTCGGTCAGATCCAGGTGCAGGACAGCAACCTGCTCGGACGGGCCTGGGACCTGGCCACCAGCTTCACCTACGGCCAGTTCGGGGCCCTGGCGGACATCACCTTCACCGATCCCTGGATCAAGGGAGACCCGTTCCGCACGGCCTTCCGGCTCAAGGCGTTCATCAGCCGTGATGTGCCGCAGATTTTCCAGAGCCAGGACAACGGCAGCATTCTGACGGCCACCAATTTCTACGAAGCACCAGGCACGAGTGTCGCCTACAACATCAACGCGC
Organism: Synechococcus sp. CBW1004; assembly: GCF_015840715.1. Lineage (NCBI taxonomy): Bacteria > Bacillati > Cyanobacteriota > Cyanophyceae > Synechococcales > Synechococcaceae > Synechococcus > Synechococcus sp. CBW1004. Next base: position 1,557,790 of record NZ_CP060397.1, read on the forward strand.
TCAACAACCCTGAGGGCAAAGTCTTCGGATCGGTGCAGGAGGCTCAAAATGCCAACAGCAGCCTCAGCTGGTTTGACTACAACGGCAACTCCGTGGTGATCCAACGGGTGGGAGGCAACCTTCAATTCGTCCGGCCTCTCAACGGCGGCAACCCCTACAAGCGCGTGCCCTGGAGCGTCATCGTCGGCCTCAGCGGCCAGCAGGTGACACCGATGGATTTCTCCGGACGTTCCAATCCCTTCGGCATCGCCAGCAACAACTTCAACTTCAGTGGCTCTGAGGTCCCGATCAATTCCGTGATCTGCCTCGCCTACAACTGCGCCACCAATAACCAGTTGTTCGGGGTTCGCGTCGCGGCCACGATGAACAACCTCAATGACCCCCGCAACCCCACGCAGGGCAACTTCCTCAGCGTTGGCACCGAGCAATTCTTCTCGGTGGGCCCCGATTCGCCCACCTTCAACCGGATGCGGGCCAGTTACACCCACTACATTCCGGTCAACTGGCTGAAGTTGTACAAGGGCTGTCGCCCCAAACCCGGCGAGACCGCCGACTGCAAACAGGCGCTGGCCTTCCAGGTGTCGGCGGGGGCCAATGTCGGCCAGCTTCCGCCCTACGAGGCCTTCTGCCTGGGGGGCGGCAACTCGGTGCGCGGCTACTACGACTGCGATCTCGGGGTGGGCCGCAGCTTCGGCGAAGCGACGATCGAATACCGCTTCCCGATCTTCAGCATCATCAGCGGCGAGCTGTTCATCGACGGCGGCACCACCTTCGGCAGCCAGGCCAACGTGCCCGGCAACCCTGGCGGCCTGTTGCTCAAGCCCGGCCAGGGCTTCTCGGTGGGCACCGGTCTGATCGTCACCACCCCTGTGGGGCCGCTGCGGCTTGAAGTGGCCAGCCAGGACTTCACCGGCAACTGGCGCTTCAACCTCGGCGTCGGCTGGAAGTTCTGAGCCGATGCGCTGGCCGAGCGACTACAGCCGCGCCTGGACCCTGTCGGGCACCGTGGAACGCAGCGGCGTGGGGCTGCACAGCGGTGCTTCCGCCCGCGTCAGCCTGCGGCCCGGCGCCAGATCGGGGTACTGGGTGGGCTGGCTAGACGATCCCGCGCTGCCCCTGCAGCGGCTGGAACCCGGCCAGGTGAGCGAGACACGTCTGTGCACCGCCCTGCAACTGGCCGAACGCCGGCTGGCGACCGTGGAGCACCTGCTGGCGGCCCTGGCGGGCAGCGGCGTCAGCCAGGCCGAGATCTGGGTGGAGGGCAGCGAGATTCCCCTGCTCGACGGCTCAGCCCTGCCCTGGGTGGAAGCCATCGCCGAAGCCGGCCTGGACGAGATCGGGCCCCGTCCCATGCCGGTCCTGCACGGTGAGCCGATCACCCTGCGCCACGGCCAGAGCTTCGTGATGGCGATGGCCGGTGAAACCCTTCAGCTGGGCGCCGCGATCGAATTTCCCCAGGCCGCCATCGGTCGTCAGCTTCACTCCCTGGAGCTCACCCCGGAGCGCTTCGTGCGGGAGATCGCCCCGGCGCGCACCTTCGGCTTCCGCGATCAGGTGGAGGCCCTGCTGGCCGCCGGACTCATCCGCGGCGGCGCCCTCGAGAACGCCCTCGTCTGCGATGGCGACCGCTGGCTCAACCCACCGCTGCGTTTTGAGGACGAACCGGTGCGCCATAAGCTCTTGGACCTGATCGGAGATCTGGCATTGGTGGGCCTGCCTCAGGCTCAGGTCTTTGCCTATCGCGGTTCCCACGGCCTGCACACGGCCCTGGCAACTGCCCTCCAGCGACAGACCGGAGCTGCTGCCCCCCTGTCCACCAACACGTCCGCCGCCACCACTCCTTCAGCATCCGTCCGCCGCCCTTGACCGCCACCACCCTCTCCTCCACCGGATCCCCCGCGCCCGAATCCGGGGCCGCCCAGGCCACCACCACCGTCGCGGCGGAGGCTCCGGCAGCCGCCTTCGGCAGCGGGGCCAGCGTCGAACCGGCCGTCCTGGCCTGCGAACAGATCCTCAACCTGCTACCCCATCGCTATCCCTTCGCGCTGGTGGATCGGGTGGTGGCCCATGAGCCCGGCCGCATGGCCGTGGCGATCAAGAACGTCACCTTCAATGAGCCTCATTTCCAGGGGCATTTCCCCGGAAGGCCCCTGATGCCCGGCGTGCTGATCGTCGAGGCGATGGCCCAGGTCGGCGGCCTGATCGTCACCCAGATGCCGGATCTGCCCAAGGGGCTGTTCGTGTTCGCCGGCATCGACGGCGTGCGCTTCCGCCGGCCTGTGGTGCCCGGAGATCAGCTGCGCATCCGCTGCGAACTGCTCAGCCTCAAACGCAGGCGCTTCGGCAAGGTGCAGGCCGAGGCCACCGTGGCAGGTGAGCTGGTGTGCTCCGGCACGCTGATGTTCTCCCTGGTGGACTGAGCCATGACCTCCGCAGCCATGGCTCCCACGATCCACCCCACCGCGGTGGTCGATCCCCAGGCGCGCCTCGCCGATGGCGTGCAGATCGGCCCCTACGCCGTCATCGGTCCGGAGGTGGAGATCGGCGAAGGCAGTCGCATCGGCCCCCATGTGGTGATTGACGGCCGCGTGCGCATGGGACGAGGGAACCGCATCTTTCCGGGTGCCTGCATCGGCCTGGAGCCCCAGGATCTCAAGTACAGCGGTGCCCCCACCGAGGTGATCCTCGGCGATGAGAACACCATCCGGGAGTGCGTCACGATCAACCGCGCCACCCATGACGGGGAACAGACGAGCCTCGGCAGCGGCAACCTGCTGATGGCCTACAGCCACATCGGTCACAACTGCCATCTGGGGGATCGCATCGTGATCGCCAACGGCGTCGCGGTGGCCGGCCATGTGGTGATCGGCGATCGGGCCGTGATCGGCGGTGTGCTGGGCATCCACCAGTTCGTGCAGATCGGCACCCTGGCGATGGTGGGCGGCATGAGCCGCATCGACCGGGATGTGCCGCCGTTCCTGATGGTGGAAGGGCACCCCGGGCGGGTTCGTGGCCTGAACCGCATCGGCCTGCGCCGCAGCGGCCTGGCGGAGCGGGACGGCGGCGCCCAGCTGCGCCAGCTGCAGGAGATCTGGTCGTTGCTTTACCGGAGCGATCTGGTGCTGGCCGCAGCTCTGCAGCAGGCTCGCCGCCAGCCCCTGCTCGATGCCGCCGAAGAGCTGGTGGCCTTCCTGGAGGCCTCCCTGGCGCCCGGCCGGCGCGGTCCGCTGCCGGCCGGGCGCTGATGGTGCGCCTGCTGATCAGCACCGGCGAGGTCTCCGGGGATCTCCAGGGTTCCCTGCTGATCCAGGCCCTGTTCGCCGAGGCCCGCAGCCGCGGCCTGGAGCTGGAGGTGGTCGCCCTCGGCGGCGAGCGGATGCGTCAGGCCGGAGCCACGCTGCTGGCCGACACGCTGGGGATGGGAGCGATCGGGCTCTGGGAGGCCCTGCCGCTGGTGCTGCCCACCCTGCGGCTGCAGCGCCGGCTGCGCCGCTGGCTGGACCTCCATCCTCCGGATGGTGCGGTCCTGATCGACTACATGGGCGCCAACGTCAACCTGGGCCTGCGGCTTCGCCGGCGCTTCCCGCAGCTGCCGATCCTCTATTACATCGCCCCGCAGGAGTGGGCCTGGCGCCTGGGTGAGGGCGGCACCACCCGCCTGATCGGCTTCACCGATCTGATCCTGGCCATCTTCCCGGAGGAGGCCCGCTTCTACGGCTCCCGCGGTGCTGCCGTCACCTGGGTGGGGCACCCTCTGCTCGACACACTCGCCGATCTGCCCGACCGGGCCGGGGCGCGCCGGGAGCTGGGGCTCGATCCTGACGTCCCGGTGCTGCTGCTGTTGCCGGCCTCGCGCACGCAGGAGCTGCGCTATCTGCTGCCGCCGATGCTCGAGGCCGTGGCGCGGCTCCAGCGGACGCTTCCGGCCCTGGAGGTGCTGCTGCCCGCCGCCCAGCCCGGCTTCCGGGAGCGGCTGGAGTCCGCCGGCGCCGAAGCGGGGGTGCGACTGCGGGTGATCCCCGCCGATCAGGCCGACGCGCGCTGGCCTCTGCTCTGCGCCGCCGCCGATGCCGCCCTCACCAAGTCGGGCACCGCCAACCTGCAGCTGGCCCTGCGCGGGGTGCCGCAGGTGGCCGGCTACCGCGTCAGCCGTGTCACGGCCCTGGTGGCGCGCCACCTGCTGCGCTTCGCCGTCGATCACATCTCACCGGTGAACCTGATCCTGCACGAACGTCTGGTGCCGGAACTGCTGCAGGACGACTTCCAGGCCGAAGCGATCGTGGCGGCCCTGGAGCCCCTGCTGCAACCGGGGAGCACCGCCGCGGCCATCCAGCGGGAGGGTTACACGCGCCTGCGCCAGCGGCTCGGTGAGCCGGGCGTCACGCGACGGGCGGCCTGCGCCATTCTCGACCAGCTGCAGATGGCCTGTGGCAACGCGGCCGCTCCCCTGGCGGTCTCCTGACTCCCAACACCATGCGCTGCTTCGCCCTGCTGCTCAGCCTGCTGCTCCTCCTGTTCGGACCGGCCCCGCAAGCCCTGGCCGCCACCGAGGAGGCTGTCCTGGCGGGCGGCTGTTTCTGGTGCCTGGAGCACGACCTGGAGGAGCTGCCGGGGGTCCTGGACGTGGTCAGCGGCTACAGCGGCGGCAGCCTCGAGCGGCCCAGCTACCGCCAGGTGTCCGCCGGCGGCACGGGCCATCAGGAGGCGGTGCGGGTGCGCTTCGACACCGAGAAGATCCGCTACGCCACTCTGCTGCGCGCCTATTGGCGCAACATCGATCCCTTCGATGGCCGCGGCCAGTTCTGCGACAAGGGAGACTCCTACCGGCCGGTGATCTTCACCGCCAATGCCCAGCAGATGGTGGAGGCCCGCAACAGCGCCGTGGCGGCCGCCCGGGAGCTGGGACGGCCCGTCTCGGCTCTGAAGGTGGCGATCAAGCCTCTGAACCGCTTCTGGCCGGCGGAGACGTACCACCAGGACTACGCCGAGCGAAACGCGCTCAAGTACCGCTACTACCGCTTCGCCTGCGGCCGCGACCGCCGCCTCGATCAGGTGTGGGGCGCGCGCGCCCGCAGCGACCAGCCCTGGAAAGGCAAGGTCTGACGAGACAACGCTCAGGCGCGGTGATGTCGCCTCGAGCGGACCGGATCCAGGCCAGTCTCCACGTGAGGGCGGCTGGCAACCGGCATCCCCGGCGCCCTGCTCCCAGGACAGCCTGGAAGGAGCCCTCCCGACGCAGGCACACGCCCCCCGGGAAGGCGACACCCCAACCGAACCGAAGCACCACAACCACACGGGAGGGGCTCGGGTGGGCAATTCCGTCTGAAGGTCCTAACCTGGACTCTGCCAGAGCCCTGTGCGTGTATGTATCTGCTGACCATCCGGGACGGTCTCCAGACGCGTCACATCGGTCCCTACGACAGTCCAGCCCACGCGGCGGCTGATCTTGACACCCTGCTCGGCCCCAACCGGGAGCGGGCGCGCTGGTGGATCCACGAGCTCGAATCGCCTGCCGACGCTGGCCGCAGCGAGGAAACGGAGCAACGCAGCGATCGGCCTGCGGCGCTGGCAGCCTGAACAATCGACAGATCGTGCCCTCAGAGCTTCGGCTGGCGCGGGTAGCCGCGCAACAGCCCGCTCTCGATCATCAGTCCCACACCGGCATTGATCAGAACGAGCCCCAGGGTGCCGTACCAGAACCAGGGCCCCGCCTGGGGAGCCCCCCCACTCCCTCCCTGGGCGGCCGCCAGGCTCGCCCACTGCTGCAGGCCCTTGCGGATCACCGCCTCACCGAACAGACAGAGGCCTGCAGGCAGCAGCAGGACCCCCAGCTGTGCCTTCACATACCAGCGGATCTTGGGAACAGCCATGGCGCTCCGGGCAGGGGACCAACCTAGGCGGCGGCGCCATCGACGATCCAGTTGACCAGCGTGGCCACGCCGAAACCCGTGGCGCCGGCAGGGTGCTGACCCCGCTCCTTGTCCGCCCAGACGGTGCCGGCGATGTCGATGTGGGCCCAGGCGATGCCCTTCGCGACGAAGTCCTGGAGGAACAGGGCGGCGGTGATCGAACCACCCGGGCGGGGGCCGGTGTTCTTGAGATCGGCCAGGGTGCTCTTGAGACCACTCTTGTAGGAGGCCTGCAGCGGCATGCGCCAGAGGCTCTCGCCGCCGAGTCGGGCACCGCTGAGCAGGCCATCGGCCAGCAGGTCGCTGTTGGCCCACAGACCGGCGATCTCCTCACCCAGCGCGATCACGCAGGCACCGGTGAGGGTGGCGAGATCGACGATGGCGTCGGGCTCGAGCTTCGAGGCGTAGACCAACGCGTCGGCAAGGGTGAGGCGCCCCTCGGCATCGGTGTTGTTGATCTCGATCGTGGTGCCGTTGGAGGCGGTGAGGATGTCACCGGGATGGATCGCCCCGCCGCTGATCATGTTCTCGCAGCTGGCGACGATCACGTGCACCTCGACGCCCTCGGGGCGCCGCTGGCCGATAGCGCGGGCAGCCCCCAGCACCGCCGCGCTGCCACCCATGTCGTACTTCATCATCTCGATCTGGGAGCCGGCGGTCTTGAGGTTGTAGCCGCCGGAATCGAAGGTGAGCCCCTTGCCGACGAGCACCACCCGACGCTTCACCTCACCGGAGGGCCGGTAGGTGAGATGGATGAACCTGGGCGGCAGGTCGGAACCCTGGGCCACTCCCAGATAGGCCCCCATGCCCAGCGCCTCGCACTCGTCACGCTCGAGCACCTTGAGCTCCAGATCGAAGCCCTGGGCAATCGCCGCCGCCACATCGGCGAGGGCCTGGGGGGTGGCGATGTTGGGGGGAGCGGCCACCAGCTGGCGGGCCAGCTCGACGCCACAGCAGAGCGCGTCGTGATGGAGCAGCCCCTCCCAGCCGTCCTCGCCAAGGCCCAGCAGGGCGATGTCCTCGGGCAGCCGCTGCGGTTCGGGCTCGCTCTTGAAGCGCTGATCGGCGTAGAGGGAGAGCCGGGTGGCCTCGGCCATGGCCGCTGCCGCCGCGGCGCCACCGAAACCCTCCACCGGCATGCGCAGTCCCAGCTGCTTCACGCCGAGCTGGGAGGCGCGCCTGGCCACCTGACCGCAGGCCTGCCGCAGGGCACTCAGATGGAAATCAGCAGCTTCACCCAGCCCCACCAGGATCAGCAGCGACGGACTCTGATCGAGCCGTTCGATCGTGACCAGATCACCCGGCCTGGCCTGGAAGCGCCGCTGCTCAAGGTGGGCATCGAGGGCGGAACCGAAGCGCTCGCGCAGCTGGCGCCGACCGGGATGCTCCTCGTCGCTGAACAGACCGATGGCCAGCCCATCGCCACTCCAGCCGGCCAGCAGATCGTCTCCGGTGGACGGCACGCAGCGGAATTCCATCAGCCCGGTTCAGGAAGGGGCGATCGTAGCCATCCCCTTCGCCCTGTCCCGGAGGCTTGCCTCAGTCGGGGTCAGCCGTGAACGGCGTTGCCCAGCGCTCACGCGTCTCCTTGTTGAACGGCGGCCACCAGCGGCGGATCAGCGCCTGCTCCAGGGCGCGGCGCTGCCCGATGGCCAGCGGCACATCACACCAGAAGCGGATGCTCAGGGCCATCGGCAGGGAGGCCTTGCGCAGGGCCTCGCCATAGGCCGCCAGGTAGCGCTTGCAGTCGTGGTCGCCCTTCCAGCGGCGGTCGGCCCGGCCGGTCTCGCCCACATAGAGCAGCAGAGGATCGGCATCCGGAGCGGAGCGATCGATGACGAGATAGATGGCGGCACCGCGGTGGGGAGCCTCCGGCCAGCGCCAGAAGGAGAGGCTCTGGGGCTGCAGCGACAGCGGGTCGAGGGAGACGGCTCGCTGGAGCGGATCCTGCGGCTCCGTTGCGGAAAACAGGCTGGCCTGGGCCGCGCCGGCGGCCTGGCCGCGGAAGAGGGGCCCCTGATGACTCCGGAGCCGCTCCTGCCACGCGAGCAGCTGACCGCGCAGCAGCGGCGGCGGCGGCGGTGACGGCCCGGAGAGGCCGCTGAGGTCACCGCCCGAGCCGAACAGCTCGCCCTGGCGCTGGGAGAGCTTCGTCATCGGCCCGGGCGGCGGGCCGCCCGCGGCAGGCGCGGCCCCGGCGGCGGCGGGTCGAAGCTCACCCTGCCGATCCAGCTTTCGATCACGGCGGCCGGCAGTGCCAGCCGCTGCTGCAGATCGGCCAGATCACGGAACGGCCGGCGGATCCTCTCCTGGAGCAACCGAGCCAGCTGGGCCTCTCCCAGCCCCTGGAGGCGGCGCAGCTGCTCGGCCGGAGCGCCATTGACCGCCACCGGCGCCGGAGCCGCGGCGGGCGGTGAGCCGTACCAGCGGAACTCCAGAAGCGGAAGCCAGCCGCGCAGCCGCTGCGGATCGATCTGCAGCACCCGTTGCAGATCCTCAGGACCGCTCAGCTGCACCCCGCCGGCCTGCAGGCGCTGCAGCAGATCCGCCTGATCCGGGCTGCAGCCCGGCAGACGCAGCCAGTCGGCGGCCATGGCGCGGTTGACATCCAGACGCCAGCCCAGGGCGGCGGCACGCGCCACCTCCTCGGCACTATTCAGACGCCGGCCGGGCTGCTGGGCCAGCTGCAGGGCCAGCAGCTCACGCTCGATCGCCTCCTGCTGCTCCCCTTCCGCAGCCAGGGGATCAGCGGCCGCCGCCGCAGGGGCGACCCTGCCGCTCTGCCACCAGCCGTGCCGGAGGGCGGGAGTGGCAGCCCCATCCTGCTCAGAAGCCTGCTCCGGCCCGGACACCGGGCGCTGAGGGCGGGGCAACTGCCCGGTGGCGATCAGCAGCTGGCGGGCCAGCGGATCCAACCAGTGCCGCTGAGCCATCGCCGATCCGGAGCGTGCGCAGGACGCCACGGAACCTAGCGGCGGTCGCGACCGCGGGGAGCCGGCCCGGCAGCCAGCGGCAACCTGCCTCGCAGCCGGGAGGCCGTGGGATCCGCACCCGCGAAAGAGCCGGCGGGCGGCTCAGAATCGTCGTCGTACGCCGCCTGCCGCTGCTGCGCCATGGCCTTCTTCGACTCCGAGATCGTCCAGGACGAGGCCCGAAGCCTGTTCGGCGACTACCAGAACCTGATGAAGCTGGGCAGCGACTACGGCAAGTTCGATCGCGAGGGCAAGAAGCTCTATATCGAACGCATGGAGGCGATGATGGATCGCTATCGGGTGTTCATGAAGCGCTTCGAACTCTCCGACGATTTCCAGGCCAAGCTCACGGTCGAGCAGCTGCGCACCCAGCTCGGACAGTTCGGCCTGACGCCCGAGACGATGTTCGAGCAGATGCAGCGCACCCTGGATCGGATGAAGGGCGAACTCGAGAAGACCGCCTGACGACCCACACCGGGCCGGTCGGGAGCCTCCGCCCATCACCGCTGCGTACGATCCGGCATCCCGCCCCTGAGGCCTCGGCGCCCCCATGGTTGAGCAGCCCAGCTCCGCATCCCCCTGCCCCGAGCTGCCCGCCTGGCTGAGCCGCGGCCTGGCCGATCTCTTCCCTGCCGGCAGCGGACCCGCCGATCCCGATCAGCAGCTGGCGGCCCGCCTGGTGGAGGCCGCCGATCAGGTCCGGCCGCTGCGGGTGAAGCTGGGCATCGACCCCACCGGCTCCGACATCCATCTGGGGCATTCGATTCTGTTCCGGCGCCTGCGCGCCTTCCAGGACGCGGGGCACACCGCCGTGCTGATCATCGGCGACTTCACCGCCCGCATCGGCGACCCCACCGGCAAGAGCGCCACCCGCGTGCAGCTGAGCGCCGCCGAGGTGGAGGCCCACGCCGAGACCTATCTGGTGCAGCTGGGGCTGGGGCAGGCGCCGGAGCGGGCCCTGCTCGACTTCGAGACGCCGGGGCGGCTGGAGGTGCGCCGCAACAGCGAATGGCTGGCGGGACTGGATCTGCCCCAGGTGATCGACCTGCTCGGCACCAGCACGGTGGGCCAGATGCTGGCCAAGGAGGACTTCGCCAACCGCTACGGCTCCGGCACGCCGATCTCTCTGCACGAGTTCCTCTACCCACTGCTGCAGGGCTACGACTCGGTGCAGGTGCAGGCGGACGTGGAGCTCGGCGGCACCGATCAGAAGTTCAACGTGGCGATGGGCCGCGACCTGCAGCGCCATTTCGGCCAGCGCCCCCAGTTCGGGATGCTGCTGCCGATCCTGCCCGGCCTCGACGGCGTGCAGAAGATGAGCAAGAGTCTCGCCAACACCGTGGGCCTGAGCGAAGACCCGCTCTCGATGTATTCGAAGCTCGAGAAGGTGCCCGATGCGGTGGTGGACGACTACCTCACCCTGCTCACCGATCTCGATCTGGCGGCCCTCCCTGCGAATCCGCGCGAGCGCCAGAAGGCGATGGCCCTGGAGATCACCCGTCAGCGCCACGGCGAGGCGGCCGCCCGTCAGGCCCAGGCCGATGCGGCGACCCTGGTGGCGGGCGCCAGCGGCAGCGCCGAGGCCGAGGTGCCGGAAGCCTCCCTGGCGGGGGTGAACTTCCCGGCGAAGGCCTTCTACCTGCTGAGCGCCGTCAAGATCTGCGCCAGCAGCAGCGAGGCGCGCCGCCAGATCCAGGGCGGCGGCGTGAAGCTGGATGGCGAGAAACTGCTGGACCCCAGTCAGGAGTTCGCCACCGCCGCCGAGCTCGATGGCAAGGTGCTGCAGCTCGGGAAGAAGACCTTCCGGCGGCTCGTGGCTGGCTGAGACCCACGCTTGTGTGCGAAGGAGGGCAGGCGATTCTGGCCTCCCTGACTTGTGTTGCGCAACGAAACGGCTCCTCAGGATGAGCGATGGCGGGCGGACATCAGAGACTGCGCAACACCTCCAGATCTTCGTCATCCAGCGGTGCCGGAATACCACGCTCAAGCATCTCCGAGAAGCCCGCATCCCGGCTCAGCACCGTGAGCAGATAGAGGCGCCCCGGACCTGGATTCTGCAGATCGTGGATGGCATCCTCCGGCACCACCACAAAATCGCCCCCGCAGGCTGTGATCGTGCGATCACCCACGTGAAAGATCACCTGTCCACGCAGCACGAAATAGAGCTCGGCAGCGTTGTGATGGGCATGCAGAGGCACCTGCTCCATGGGGTCATGAACCTCCACGAAGATGGTGAGCGGCGTGGAGGCGGGGCCGACATCATCGCGCCGATCTGCATCGCGGGGCGACGACAGCAGTGCCAGGCGGCAGTGATCGCCCTCACTGAAGCGGAACCCGTGCAGATCCTCGGGTCTCAACAGGCGAGGCAGCATGCGGGGCAGGGCAATCTCCTGGCATCCTGCCGGCAACCAGGACGCCGGCAACGCTGGGGCGGAGTCTGGCCACCGGCGGCCCGGGGACGTCACCAGCCGGATCGCCGCATCGCCGGCCTTGCGCCTCCGGCGCTCCCTCCCGCACCCTGGGGGAACGACGGTCCCGCCGATGGACTCCCTGGAGCTGCGCTTCCGCCCCAGCGGGGCCGGCCGCTGGATCGAGGCCACCTTCCTCTCGGTGTGGCTCCTGGGCTGGGCCGCCGCCGAGATCATCGTGCTTGGGCTGCTGGGTGGCGGTGCCTGGGCCTGGCTGCAGGGGCGTCCCCTGCCGGGCCAGCCCCAGGCGCTGGTGGCGGTGCTGCCGGTCGCGGCGTTCCTGGTGGTCTGGCTGAGCTTCTGGACCCTGGGCGGAGTGCTGGCGCTGCGGCAGTGGCTGCGCTGCTTCTGGGCGGAGGACCGGCTGACGCTGACGGCCACGGACCTGGAGTGGCGGCAGCGGCTGGGTCCCTGGGTGCGGCGGCGGACGCTGCCCCGCCGCGCGATCCAGGCGGTGCGACTGGCCCAGCGCCGCAGCGACCGGTCCGGCCCCCTGATCGCCCAGCTGGAGGATCGTCAGCTGGAGCTCACCCAGCTGGGAACCCCTGAGCAGCGCCGTCAGGCGGCCGAGCGGCTCAGCGAAGCGTTGGAGAGCCAGGCGATCAGCCCTCCTGCCGAGGAGCGGGCCGCCCTCCCCCGGGAGTGGGAGTGCGTGAAGATCTCCTTCGACTGTGCAGTGCTCGTGCCCAACCGGCGGATGCGCCGGCGGAGCGGGCTCGCGATGGCTCTGATCGCCCTGCCTGTGGATGCAGGTTGGCTGCTGTTGCTGACTCAGATCGGTCCCCGGCCGGAGCAGCTGCCTCTTCTCCTGATGCTGACGCTGATCGCCACAGCCGCGAGCTGGAGCGCGCTCTAGCTGGGCCTGGGTCGACGGGAGTGGCGCCTCGACCGCGGCGAGCTGGTGGCGCAGCGGCGCTTCGCGGGCAGGGTGACACGGCTGTTCGCCGCCCGGGCCCTGGAGCTGCGCGAAAGCAGTGATGAGGATGGCGATCTCTGGTACTCCCTGCAGGCCACCGAACTGCGCTCCCTCGGCGCGCGCATCGGTGCCCCGCAGGTGCTCTGCCGCAGCCTGCACGACCCCGATGAGCCCAGGGCCCTAGGACGGTGGTTGATGCAGCGCACCGGCATCGCCTTCCGGGATCAGGTGCCCAGCGAGGCCGAGCGGCAGGCCATCCGACAGGAGGCGCTGGAGCACCTGCGCACCCAGCTGCGCAGCAGCGGCCGACTCGGCCGCTGGGTGGCCGATCGGATCGAGGATCGCCGCTGAGCGCCGTTCACCGCGTGCCACCGCGCCCGTGCAGAGCGGTGGCCCATCCCGCCGGCCGGCCGTGGACGGAGCTGCCGTCGTCGGCGACGCTGGAGAACGGAAGCGACGGAGGCGGGGGCATGACCCAGCGGGCAGCACAGGTCGACCGCGGAAGCGAGCAGCCCGCGGAGCGCGTCATCCTGGCCCTCGATCGCCCTGACGTCGCGTCAGCCCTGGCTCTGGTGGAGGCGATCCCCGAGCTGCGCTGGGTGAAGGTGGGGCTGGAGCTGTTCAGCGCCACCGGCCCCGAGGTGGTGTGGCGCCTGCGGGAGCGGGGCCTGCAGGTGTTCCTCGACCTGAAGTTCCACGACATCCCAGCCACCATGGCCGGGGCCTGCCGCAGCGCCGCCCGGCTGGGGGCCGGGCTGATCACCGTGCACGCCTGCGCCGGCGCCGAAGCGCTGCGGGCCGCCCAGGATGCCGCCCAGGACGCCGCCGCCACGGCCGGCCTGACCGCGCCCACCCTGCTGGCAGTGACGGTGCTGACCAGCTGGGACGCGGCCCGCTTCGCCGGTGAGCTGGCGATCGCGGAACCGATCGAGCACTACGTGCCCCGGCTGGCGGGCCTGGCGGCGGCGGCCGGCATCGGCGGCTGTGTGTGCTCGCCGCTGGAGGTGGCCGCCCTGCGGGCTGCACACCCCGAGCCCTTCGCCCTGGTCACGCCCGGCATCCGTCCCGCCGGGGCGGCGCGGGGCGATCAGCAGCGGGTGATGTCCCCCGCCGAGGCGATCGCAGCCGGCGCCAGCCAACTGGTGATCGGCCGACCGATCAGCGCCGCCCCCGATCCGGCGTCGGCCTTCGCCGCCTGCTGCGCCGAGCTGCCCTGAAGCCTCATCCGTTGCGAGGCGATCGCCTGTAGAACCCATGGGCTCCCGCTGGCGTCGGCCGCACCCATGGATCCCAACGCGCCACCCACCGCTTCGCTGACAGCCACGGTTCGCCAGCACCGCAGAAGGGCGCTCATCCTCCGCGTCGGCATCACGGCCGTACTCAGCCCGATCGGTGTGGCCACGGCTCCGGCGCACTCCGCTGACAGCGCGCCGCAGAAGCCGCCGGCCGCGATCGCTCAACAACAGGCCGAAAGCCCGTCGGGCTCAACGACCGAAGCCGGCCCCGTCGCCTCCCCATCACCAGCCGGCACCATCCCGGCCGCATCGGCCGCGCTTCCACCCCAGGCACAGCCACAGCCCGAGGGGAGCGAGCCAGAGCGGGGCCCCTATCTGCGTCTGGGGGGCGGCCTGGACTGGTCCGACCCCAGCCGACTGCGCGACCGTGACTGCGCGTCCTCAGCACCTCCGGCCCTGTTCGGCTGCGGGATCGGTGACAACGGCCGCAGCCTGCAGGCCCTCGGCTCCTTCAGTCAGACCCCGGTGCTCGATGGGGCGGTCGGCTATCGCTTCACCCCCTGGCTGCGGGCCGAGGCGCTGCTGAGCTGGCGCCCACACCTGCAGTTCGACGGCCGCAGCAACTTTCTCGGCGCTGGTCCAGGCCAGAGCGTGAGCGGCAGCGGCAGCTCGCTGGCGGGCTTCGCGGTCGCCTACGTCGACCTGCCACGCGTCGCCGGGGTGCGTCCCTTCCTGGGAGCGGGCATCGGAGCCGCCCGCAACCGGTTGGAGGGCCTTGACTTCCGCTTTCCGGCGATCGCCGCGGACGCCACGACACGCACCACCGGCGGCAGCAGCAGCGGCCTCGCCACCCTGCTCACCGCAGGAATCGCAGTGCCGCTGAGCGAGCGTCTCAGCCTCGATCTCGCCTACCGCTTCACTGATCTGGGAACGGTGAGCGGCAGGTCGGGCAAGGCCACGGTGGTTCGCCCGCGGGGCACCCGCAGCCTCACCATCGCCGGCACCGAAACCGAACTGCAGACCCAGGGCCTGCAGATGAGCCTGCGCTACTCCTTCTGACCCCCATGGCCTCCGCATCCGCTCAACCCCCTCCCTCGCAGGAAGCTGCACCCCAAGGAGCCGATCCAGCGAGGCCTCCCTTGCAGGAGGCCGTCGATGTGGTGGTGGTGGGGGCCGGCCTGGCGGGCCTCACGGCAGCCGGCGCCCTGCAGCGCGCGGGCCTGAGCGTGCGGGTGCTGGAGGCGGCGCCGCGGGCCGGTGGCCGGCTCCGGCGAACCCGGCTGGAGTGGCCGGGGGGCAGGGCCTGGGTGGACCTCGGCGGCCAGTGGGTGGGGCCGACCCAGACTCGGATGCTCGCCCTGCTGGATCGCGCCGGCCTGGAGCGCTTCCCCTCGCCCCACGGCGGGGAGACCGTGCTGCACTTCAGCGGGGAGCGCTGCACCTTTTCCGGCTTCTTCCAGGGATTCCCGGAAGGGCAGCCGCCGGCGGTGCCGCAGGAGGACTGGGACGACGCCATGCAGGCCCTGGAGCGGTTCAACGCCCTGGCGGCGGCTCTGCCCGCCGATGGGCATCCCCACAGGGCGGCCGGCGCGGCCGAGCTGGATCGCCGGAGCTTCCAGGAGTGGATCGACGCCAACACCCGGACCCCCTTCGCCCGCTGGTATTTCGCCTATTTCTGCCGCGCCGTCGGCTTTCTCGGGCCGGCCGAGCCGGAGCAGGTGTCGCTGCTGCACGTGCTCTGGGGCCAGCGCAGTGCTCCGCAGGCCGAGCACCCGGAAGAGGAGCTGATCCACGGTGGCGCCGGTGCCCTGCTGCCCCATCTGCTCGGGGAGCTGGGCGCCGAGAGCGAGTTGGACGCAGGGACGGTGCGGCTGGAGGAGCCGGTGCAGCGGATCGTGCAGGACGACGCCAGTGCCGCTGGCGACGCCAGCCC
Source organism: Synechococcus sp. CBW1004 (assembly GCF_015840715.1). Classification (NCBI taxonomy): domain Bacteria; kingdom Bacillati; phylum Cyanobacteriota; class Cyanophyceae; order Synechococcales; family Synechococcaceae; genus Synechococcus; species Synechococcus sp. CBW1004. The sequence goes on from NZ_CP060397.1 coordinate 1,573,223, forward strand.
GGCAGCGGCCTGGCCGGTGCGGGTGGAGAGCAGCCGGGCCAGCCACCCCTGCCGGGCGGTGATCGTGGCCATGCCCCCCTCCCAGGCCAGCGCCATCGCCTTCACCCCGGAGCTTCCCGCCGATCGCCGGGCGCTCCAGGCCGGCATGGCCATGGGGTGTTGCGCCAAGGTGCTGATCGCCTATGCCAGTCCCTGGTGGCGCGAGCAGGGGCTCTCGGGCATCGGCATCGGCGACCTGCCGACCCTGGAGCTGTGCGCGGACAGCAGCGATCCGCGCAGCGGGGCGGGTGTGCTGGCCACCTTCGTGGTGGGCCATCGCCACGGCGTCTGGTCGGTGCTCGATGCGGAGCGGCGCCGGCAGGCGGTGCTCGACGACCTGGTGGCGCTGTTCGGCCCCCGGGCCGCCTCACCCCTCGCCTACCAGGAACAGGACTGGCCAAGGGAGCCCTTCGTGGGCGGCGCCTACGCGGCCTGGATGCCCCCGGGACTCTGGAGTGCGGCGGGCGAGGCCCTGCGGCGCCCCCATGGACGGGTGTACTGGGCCGGCACCGAAACGGCGACGCGCTGGGCCGGCTTCTTCGACGGGGCCGTGCGCAGCGGTGAGGCGGCCGCTGAGGCGGTCAGGCAAGCCCTGAGCGACAACGGCCAGCGGATGGCCTCGGGGTGAAGGGCGGCAGCCCCAGGCGCCGTGCCTCTGTCCCAGCTGCCGGACTGGCAGGAGCCGGCGGGCGTGACCAGTCCCGTCGTGAGACGTTGGGGCGACGATTCAGGCAGGTGGCCCGTGGACGAGAGCCGAGCCGCGTTGATCCTGACGCCGACGCAGAAGTCGGTCGATCCTGAACTCCTGGAGATTGCCGGATCCTTCGCGCTGCCCGCACCGGTGCGATCGATAGCACCACTGGGGAGCGGCAACGTCAACGACACTTGGCGCGTGGATCTGCCCCCCGCCTCCGAAGGCCCTCAGGCACTGGTGCTGCAGCGCCTCAACACCCGCGTGTTTCCCCGGCCCGACCTGGTGATGGCCAACATCCGGCGGCTGGGCGAGCACCTCGACCGCCCCGGCGCCCTGGCCGCCGCCGGCGGACGCTGGGAGCTGCCCCGGGTCGTGCCGGTGCGCGGCAGCGGTGCCCCGTGTCTTGAGCAGGGTGGCCAGGTCTGGCGGCTGCTCACCTTCATCGCGCGCTCCCGCTCGGTCGACACCATCACAGGCCACCGCCAGGCGCTGCAGGTGGGTCGTGCCCTGGGCACCTTCCACAGCCTCATCCACGACCTGCCCACCGCCGAGCTGGCCGACACACTCGAAGGCTTCCACGTCACCCCCGGCTATCTGGCCGCCTTCGAGCGGGTGCTGCGCCGCACCGAGGTGCCGCTCACACCCCAGGCCCAGCACTGCATCGCCTTCATCCGCGACCGTGAGGCCTTCATGCCGGTGCTGGAGGAGGCTCAGCGTTCCGGCAGGCTGCGCCAGCGGCCGATTCACGGCGATCCGAAGGTCAACAACATCCTGTTCGACAGCGACAGCGGCGACGCGATCGCCCTGGTGGATCTCGACACCGTCAAGCCTGGCCTGATCCACTACGACATCGGCGACTGCCTGCGCTCCGGCTGCAACCGGCTGGGCGAAGAGACGGATGACTGGCGCTCGGTTCGGTTCGACCTGGAGCTGTGCGAGGGGGTCCTGGAGGGTTACATCAGCCGGGCCCACCGCTTCCTGGAGGACGCCGACTACGACCACATCCCCGACGCGATCCGGCTGCTCAGCCTGGAGCTGGGGCTGCGCTTCTTCACCGATCACCTGGCCGGCGACGTCTACTTCCGCACCAGCCGGCCGCGCCACAACCTGCAGCGCGCCCTGGTGCAGTTCCGCCTCACCGAGAGCATCGAGACACAGCAGGGGGAGATCCGCTCCCTGGTCGAGCGCCTGCGCCGGCAGGCGAGCGCGGCCTGATCCCGATGCCGACGCCGGATCCTGCCGCCGCCACGGTTCCCTACGAGCTGAGTCCCTTCCCGGGGGAGCCGGCGCCGGAGGGCCTGGGGATCCGCGGCAGTGCCGGCCGCGACGGTGAGTGCCTCACCCTGCGCTACACCCTGAGCGGTCCGCTGCAGCAGCTGCGGATCCCGGAGCGGGACGCCACCCCAGGGCGGCTCGATGGGCTCTGGCAGACCACCTGCCTGGAGTGCTTCCTGGCCCTCCCCGAGGATCCGGGCTACTGGGAGCTGAACGTCTCTCCCACGGGCGACTGGAACCTCTATCAGCTGGACGCCTATCGCGAGGGACTCCGCCCGGAACCCGCCTGCCCCGAAGCCCCCCGGCTGCAGCGCAGGGATCACTCCGGGGTGCTGGAGTTCGAGGTCTGCCTGGTCCTGCCGCCGCCGCTGGCGATGGCGCCCGCTCTGGAGCTCGCGGTCACCGCCGTCGTGGCGAACCGGGATGCTGCAATCAGCTACTGGGCCCTGCGCCACCCCTGCCCGCAGGCCGACTTCCACCATCGGGGCGGCTTCGCCCTGCGGCTCTGAGCCCGCACACGCAGGCAAGCGCAACCAGCGGCGCCACACCCCATCGTCCTGTCGTCGGCCGCCAGGGCCTCAGGCGTCCAGGCCCCCGGGAGTGGGGGAAGGACCGCGCAACGCCTCCGCCAGCACCTGCCGGCGGCAGAAACTGCAATGGCCCCACCGAGCCATCTCGCCGGCGGGGGCGGGGCGGCCGCAGGCGGGGCAGTCAGCCAGGCCATGCACATCCACGCGGCTGGGATGGAGGGCCCAGGCCTCCTCTTCCTGGCTGCTGCCCGGCGGCGGCAGCGGCGTGGCATGCACCTGGCGGAAACGCAGATCACGCAGGCTGAAGCCGGCACCGCGCAGGGATCCCAGCAACTGGTGGCGGTTGTACTGCAGGGCCTGCAGCCAGGGGCCGGGGGCGGCCCCCACCGTGAGCAGATCCCCCTGCAGCTGCAGCGGCCGGCAGTGGGGCGCCAGCTGGGGGCCGGCGATCGTCGGCCAGGCCTGCCACAGCGCCGCGATCCGCCCCTCCTGCTTCCACTCCTGCTGCAGCCCGTCCAGGCAGGCGGCCAGGGGGGTGGCGGGGGCCCGTCGCGGCGGCAGCAGCAGCGACAGGTTGCCGAAACGACGGTTTTCCGCCCCCGTCTCGCCTCCGCGGCGACGGCCGGCGGCGATCCGGCGCGGACGACCGGACGGGCCGGAGACAGGCTGGTCTGAGCGGCCGGGTCGGTCCATCGGCGCAGGCTAGGGCGCCCCCCCGGCCAGGGGCGGCAAACCGCTGCAACCCGCACCGGCCGCTGCCCGCCTCGGTGGCTACTGTCGGGGCCTCGCCCCAACCCTCGACCATGGGCTTCTTCGATCGGCTCAGCCGCCTGCTGCGCGCCAATCTCAACGACCTGGTGAGCAAGGCCGAGGACCCGGTCAAGATCCTCGACCAGTCCGTGGTCGACATGCAGGAGGACCTGGTCAAGCTGCGCCAGGCCGTCGCCACCGCCATCGCCAGCCAGAAGCGCCTGCAGAACCAGGCGGAGCAGGCCGAGGCCCAGGCCGGCCAGTGGCAGCAGAAGGCCGAGCTGGCGGTGCGCGAGAGCCGCGACGACCTGGCCCGCGAGGCCCTCACCCGCCGCAAGACCTACGCCGACACCGCCGCCTCGCTGAATGCCCAGCTGACAGCCCAGGCCGGCCAGGTGGACACGCTCAAGCGCAGCCTGACGGCGCTCGAAGGCAAGATCGCCGAGGCCAAGACCAAGAAGGACATGCTCAAGGCCCGCGCCCAGGCGGCCCAGGCCCAGGAGCAGCTGCAGAGCGCCGTGAGCGGCCTCGGCACCAACAAGTCGATGGCCGCCTTCGAGCAGATGGAGGAGAAGGTGCTGGCGATGGAGGCCCGCAGTCAGGCGGCCGCCGAGCTGGCCGGCGCCGATCTGGAGAGCCAGTTCGCTGCTCTGGGCGGCAGCAGCGTCGACGACGAGCTCGCCGCGCTCAAGAACCAGCTCGAGGGCGGCAAGCCCCCCATCGCCCTGCCGGCTGACAACGCCCCGGTGGCTCAGCTGGAGCCCGCCAAGGCCGCCGAAGTGGATGCCGAGCTCGAAGCGCTGCGCCGCTCGATCGACAAGCTCTGAGCCACGAACCGGGGCCTGCGCCCGGGCACTGGTCCCCGGACGCACCCCCGCCGCGGCTGCGGGCCCCCGGCAACAGGCCGTTCGGGCGGCGGCTGCGCCCGCCCCATCCCGCTCCATACAATCGGCCCCACAGCAACCGGGAACGCCGTGTCGAGCGACAGCAACACCGCCCAGGGCTCAGCCGTTCTGACGCTGAGCGACGCCAGCTTTCCCACCGACGTACTGGCCGCTCCCGGCACCGTGCTCGTCGATGTCTGGGCCCCCTGGTGCGGGCCCTGCCGGCTGATGGCTCCTCTGATGGACTGGGCCGCCAGCACCTACGGCGAGCAGCTGCGGGTGGGCAAGCTCGAGGCCGACCCCAACCCCGCCATCCGCGACACGTACAAGATCCAGGGCCTGCCCACCCTGATCCTGTTCCGGAACGGCGAGGAGATCGCCCGCCACGAAGGCGCCATGGCCAAGCCCCAGCTGCAGGCCTTCCTGGATGCCCATCTCTGAGCGCGTCTCCCAGCGGGTGAGCGGGCGGGTCGCCCGACTGGGAAGCGGCGTCTTCGCCCGCAACGACCTGCGCAAGCTGGCCTACCGCCAGTCCTGTGAGCGCAACGGCCTGCCGCCGCTGCTGGATCTGTCGCTCGGCTCCACCGATCTGCAGCCGCCCAAGGTGGCCCTCGACGCCATCGCGGCAGCCCTGAGCGAGCCCGCCAGCGCCTCCTATTGCCTGCATGGCGCCACCCTGCCCTTCCGCAAGGCCGTGGCCGCCTGGGCCCAGCGGCGCTTCGGGGTGCAGGTCGATCCGGAGACGGAGGTGCTGCTGCTGGTGGGCTCCCAGGAGGGGACGGCCCACCTGCCCCTGGCGGTTCTCGATCCCGGCGACGCGGCCCTGCTGCTCGATCCCTACTACCCCTCGCACATGGGCGGCCTCCATCTGGCCTCGGCCCGGCCGGTGCTGCTGCCGCTGGAGGCCGATCAAGGCTGGCGGCCGGATTTCGGGCGTGTGTCAGACGCCGACTGGGACGCGATTCGGCTGATGGTGCTCGGGTTCCCCCACAACCCCACGGCCACCACCGGCGAGCAGGCCTGGGTGGATCAGGCCGTGGAGCGGGCCCTGCGGCACGGCGCCGTGCTGGCCCACGACAACCCCTATGTGGATCTGGCCCTCGAGGGCGAGGCGCCGGCCCTGCTGCGCCACCCGGCCTGGCGGGAGTGCGGCATCGAATTCTTCTCCTTCTCCAAGAGCTGGTGCCTGGGCGGCTACCGGCTCGCCTTCGCCATCGGCGCCCCCTGGCTGATCACTGCCCTGCGCCAGCTCAAGGGCGTGGTCGATTTCAACCAGTCGCTCGCCCTGCAGGCCGGCGCCATCGCCGCCCTGGAGCAGGCGGCCGACTGGCCCGCGATGCTGCGCGGGGTGTACCGCGAGCGGCGCGACCGGATGGCATCGATCCTCGAAGCCCTGGGCTGGCCGGTACCGCTGCCCTCGATGGCGCTCTATCTGTGGCTGCCCGTGCCGGAGCGGGCCCGCGGCATGGATTCAGAAACGTTCTGCGCCGCCCTGCTGGAGGGCACGGGGGTGTGCCTGACGCCGGGCAACGGTTTCGGACCCGGCGGCGAGGGCTGGCAGCGGCTGGCCCTGGTGCACCCGATCGAGCAGCTGGAGCAGGGCGCCGAGCGGATCGGCCAGTGGCTGCGGCAGCTGTGAGGCCAGCAGGATGAACGGGGCGCTGGCGCGCGAGCGGCGGCGCCTGCGCCATGGGCCGGACCATCGGGCCGACGTGACGCTGCAGCCGGCACCGGCCTGCCCATCGGCGACGCCGGTTACCTGGCGGCTGCGAAGCCTGCCGGTGTGCGCCAGCACCGAGATCGAGCTGGACCGCTGGCTGCACCGGCTGACACCCGACCCGGACGATCCGTTGCCCGGCCCGCTGGCGGTGATCGCCCGGCGGCAGCGCTTCGGCCGCGGCCAGCAGGGGCGCCACTGGAGTTCGCCGGCCGGAGGCGTCTGGCTCAGCGCCGCCCTGCCCTGGCCGAGCCATCCATCCCTCGCGGCGGCCCCGGGGCTGGCGGTGGCGGTGGGCCTGGCGCTGCAGCTCGAAGCGCTCGGGCTGGAGCTACGGCTGAAATGGCCCAACGATCTACTGCTGGCGAGCCCGGACGGGCGGCCGGCCAAGCTGGCCGGCCTGCTGCCGAGGTTGCGTCTGCGGGGAGGCACGATCCGCTGGGCCCGCATCGGCATCGGCCTCAACGGCTGCAACCCGGTGCCGGCGGGCGCCACGAACCTGCGATCGAGCCTCGGCCTGAGGCGGGCCCAGCCGCACCGTCTGGCGACGACTGTGCTGATGGCTCTCGAGTGGGCGATGGCTGCGGCGGCGGAACCCACCTGGGTGCGGCAGCTGGCCGAGCAGCGCCTGCTGGTCACCCCGCAGAGCTGGCAGGCAGCCGGCGACGGGTGGCAGCCCCACGGCCTGGCCGACGACGGCGCCCTGGTGCTGGCCCGCGGTGACGAACGGCAGCGTCTGCACCGGCGGTTTGAACCGGACTGACCTCCGGCCGAGCTGCGGCCGCCACGGGCCGGTGGCGGCACACCTCCGGCGCGCCATCATCACCCCGGTTCCGGGCAGCCTCCGCGCGGCCAACGGGGAGGGATCGCGCTTCGGCACCGACGTCACACCCAGGGCTGGCCAGCGCCGGTTGCCCCTCCGGCGGCCACCCGGGCCGGATCCGGGGACCATTCCTTAAATTGCGTGTCACATCTCGCCGGCAGACTGGCGGCGCCTGTTCCGTCACCCACCAGCCTTCCTTCGACCGATGCCAGCCAACCCCCGTACGCTCCTGCCCGCTCTGGGGGCCCTGGCGATGGGCCCCGTTCTCTCCGGTGGCCTGGTGCTCGCCCAGAGCGAATCGGCTCCGCTGATGCCGTCTGCCCCGTCGCAGGAGCCTGCCTCAATCTCCGCGACGGAGCCCGCCCTCAGTGCCCCCACCCCGGCTCCCGCCCCACCGCCGGCTCCGGTGACGGCCGCTCCCGCAGCGGTTCCCGCACCCTCGCCGCTGCGACCCGGCGCGGAGCAACGACGGGCTCAGACGCCCCAGCGTTTCGACGCTTCCCTCGATGCCCTGGTCCGCGAAGGAATCGTTTCCCCGAATGAGCGCGTGCGGGTCCACCGCGGTCTGCTGGGGCCGATGAACGCCCAGCGCCGTGAAGCCTGCAGCAGTGGTGCTCTCTCCCAGCAGGAATGCAGCACTGGCGTGGTGATGCGCGGCCGCGGGCGCGGCGACCTCCCCGGCGGACTGGAGGGTGGTGATCTGCCCGGGTCCTCCGGCACCCTCACCGCCGCCGGGTTCCGCACCGACGCGGCCCCCCTGCCCCCGATCTCGGTGCCGGTGTCGGCGCTGCTCTCGGGGGCCGCTGGCAGCTTCCGGCTCACCGATGTGTTCGGCCGCACGCCACGGCCGGCGCCGATCGCCGGGAACGGCAACCTGGGACTGATCTTCCCGCTGATCGGCTCGGCGGTCACCAGCAGCGAGTTCGGCTGGCGCCTGCATCCGGTGCTCGGAAGCTGGCTGATGCATGCCGGCAAGGATCTGGCGGCCCCGGAAGGCACCCCGGTCGTCGCCGCCCTGAGCGGGCGTGTCGTGATGAGCGGACTTGCCGGCGGCTACGGCCTGGCAGTCGAGGTCGAACACGCCAACCCGCGTCGCCGCACCCTCTACGGCCACCTCTCGGAGCTCTATGTCCGTGAGGGGCAGGTGGTGCGCCAGGGCGAGGTGATCGGCCGTGTGGGCAGCACCGGCCTGAGCACCGGCCCACATCTGCATTTCGAGCTCAGACTGCCCCAGCAGGGCGGCTGGGTGGCGGTGGATCCCGGCCCGCTGGATCCAGGTGGCATGTTCCCGCCCGGGCAGCCGGGCCTGCCCGGGGCGATGCCCAACGATGCAGTGGCCATGCTCGTGGGTCAGCTGGTGCAGACCCTGGAGCGACCACGCAGTCCCCTCGGCAACGCCGCCGCCGCCCCGAGCCCCAGCCAACCGCTGCCACCGCAACGCAGCCTGCCGGCGCCTGCTCCCCTGCCGCCCCGGAGCCAGGGCTGATCCGGGCTGTGGCCGTCCAGGGCCCCGTCAGCCCTTCGCCGCCGTCCCCAGGGAGAGGAAACGGCCTGGAGACTCATCCAGGGCGTGCGCGACAGCGACCGGGATGGGGGGAGCGGACGCCGCTCCTCAGACCGTGCGCAGCCAGTCCCCCAGGGCTTCGGTGATGCGGCCGTCGCGGAACTGAATCACCCGCTGAGCGCGATCGGCGACATCCTTTTCATGGGTCACCATCAGGATCGTCATGCCCTGATCGTGCAGTTCGTCGAACAGATCGAGCACCTCACGGGTGGTGCTTGAGTCCAGCGCTCCGGTGGGTTCGTCGGCGAGCAGCAGGACGGGCTGATTGATGATGGCCCGTGCCAGGGCCACCCGCTGCTGCTGGCCACCGGACAGCTGATTGGGGCGGTTGTCGAGACGCGCCGACAGTCCGACACGGATGAGAGCTTCGGTCGCCCGTTCCCGGCGCTCCTGGCGGGGAACATTGGCATAGATCATCGGCAGCATCACGTTCTCCAGAGCCGTGAGCTGGGGCAGCAGATGGAACTGCTGGAACACGAACCCAAGATCCTGATTACGCAGATCGGCCAGCTGGTCCTCGTTGAGATCCTGGACCGGCGTGCCGTTCAGCAGGTAGGTACCGCTGGTCGGACGGTCCAGACAGCCCAGGATGTTCATCGCGGTGCTCTTGCCCGAGCCCGACGATCCCATCATCGCCAGGTAATCCCCACGGTTGACCCTCAGCGACAGGTGGTCGAGAGCACGCACCTCCGTGGGACCACTGCCATAGACCTTGCAGATGTCGCGCATCTCGGCGACGGCAGCCGCTTCCTGAGCGTTGCTGTGGTGTTCAGGCTGCTCCTGCCTGGATGCAACAGCGGCAGGGGCGGAGCCGGCCGAGCGGATTGACAGGGGTTCCTTCGGCTCTTGCATCGAGAATCAGCCCACAGGAAGCGAGGGGATGTTGGCCAATGCCTGCTGGAGAATCGGTGTCCCGGCAACCGTGGAGCTGGCCCAGTCGAACAGAGGGCTCGAGAGGATGCCGCCAACGGCGGTCACCACGACACAGGTGACAAGGCCGGCGCGCAGAGGCTGCATGCCAGCGAGATTCCAGGTGATCGCGGGATAGTTCTTGACAGCGTCGGATGCCTCCTGAGGCTCCTTGACCACCATCATCTTGATCACCGAGATGTAGTAGTAGATCGAGACCACCGAGGTGATCAGGCCAACCACGACAAGCAGATACTGATGATCGGCCCAGCCGGCGAAGAAGAGATAGATCTTCCCGAAGAAACCGAGCATCGGCGGGATGCCACCGAGCGAGAGAAGGCAGAGGCTCAGACCGAGGGTGATCAACGGATCCTTCTGATAAAGGCCGGCGTAATCAGCGATGCGGTCACTGCCGGTTCGCAGCGAGAACAGGATGATGCAGGCAAACGCCCCCAGGTTCATGAACAGGTAAGCCGCCATGTAAAGCACCATGGCGGCGTATCCCTCTTCCGTGCCGCAGACCAGACCGATCATCACGAAACCGGCCTGACCGATGGAGCTGTAGGCCAGCATCCGCTTCATCGACGTCTGAGCCAGAGCCACCACGTTGCCCAGCACCATGCTCAGCACGGCGAGCACGGTGAACAGAAACTTCCACTGCTCATCAAAGCTGGAGAAGCAGCCCACCAGGATGCGCAGGGCAAGGGCGAAACCGGCGGCCTTCGAACCCACCGACAGAAAGGCGACGACGGGTGTGGGCGAGCCCTCGTACACATCCGGCGTCCACTGGTGGAACGGCACGGCTGCGATCTTGAAGGCCACCGTGGCCAGCACGAACACCAGGGCCAGAGCCGTGATCGGGGTATCGGCGGTGCGCAGGGCAAGACCGATCGTCTCGAGGCTGGTGGAACCGCTGACCCCGTAGAGGAGGGAGGCGCCGTAGAGGAACACGGCGGCAGCGGCGGATCCGACCAGCAGGTACTTGAGCGCTGCCTCGGAGCTGCGGGCGTCGCGCTTCATGTAGCCCGCCAGCAGATAGCTCGAGACCGAGAGGGTCTCGAGGGAGATGAAGATGCTCACCAGGTCTGTGGCGCCGCAGAGAATCATTCCTCCGAGGGTGGCCGCCAGCAGGATCGCCGCGTATTCGCCCACCGGCGTGCCGCTGCGCTCCACATAGCGCCAGCTCAGCAGCAGGGATACAAGCGTGGACGCAGCCACCACCGCCCGGAACGCGATCGCGAGGTTGTCGGCAAGGAAGGAGCCGAGGAAGGCCGCCTCGGGCTGGACGTTCCATTGCAGCGCCAGCAGCACCAGGGCGCTGCCGAGGCCCGCGTAACAGATGGGAGGCACCCAGCGGCTGGCCACCTGCTCGCCGGCCAGATCCACCAGCAGGCAGATCAGCAGGGCCACCAGCACAGCCCCCTCCGGCGCGATCGCGGCCGCGTGCAGGGAAAGGTTCAGGCTGCCGGTGCTCAGACCAGCGGCAATGGCGGCGCTGGCTTCGGCGGCCGTGGTGGCAGCCAGGGGCAGAACGGCCACTTGGGGAAGGGCTTTGGTGGGCGCGACTGTAGCGACCCCAGCCGGAGGGGACGGGTGCGCGCGGCGACCGCCTTCCACACCCCGGCAGCCGGTGCGATAAAGAAGGAAGCGGTAACGCCCCTGCCCGTGGCCCACACACTGGTCATCGTCGAGAGCCCTACGAAGGCACGCACCATCCGGGGGTTCCTGCCGAAGGATTACCGCGTCGAGGCCTCGATGGGTCACGTCCGCGATCTGCCCAACAACGCCAGCGAGATTCCCGCCGCCCACAAAGGCGAGAAGTGGGCCAACCTCGGCGTCAACACCGCCAACGACTTCGAGCCCCTGTATGTGGTGCCGAAGGACAAGAAAAAGGTGGTGAAGGAACTCAAGGACGCCCTCAAGGGAGCCGACCGGCTGCTGCTGGCCACGGACGAGGACCGCGAGGGCGAATCGATCAGCTGGCATCTGCTGCAGCTGCTCCAGCCGAAGGTGCCGGTGAAGCGGATGGTGTTCCACGAGATCACCAAATCGGCGATCGGCCGTGCGCTCGAGGAGACCCGCGACCTCGACATGGAGCTGGTCCACGCCCAGGAGACGCGTCGCATCCTCGACCGGCTGGTGGGCTACACCCTTTCGCCACTGCTCTGGAAGAAGGTGGCCTGGGGCCTCTCCGCCGGCCGTGTGCAGTCGGTGGCGGTGCGGTTGCTGGTGCAGCGCGAGCGGGCGCGCCGCGCCTTCCGCAGCGGAACCTACTGGGATCTCAAGGCCCGCCTGGAGCAGGCCGGCAGCAGCTTCGAGGCCAAGCTCACCCACGTCAACGGCAGCCGCATCGCCGGCGGCTCCGATTTCGATGAGAACACCGGCGCCCTCAAGGCCGGCAGCAAGGTGCGCCTGCTCGCCGAAGACGAGGCCCAGACCCTGCGCCAGGCGATCGAGAGCGGCAGCTGGACCGTGGCGGCGGTGGAGGAGAAGCCCACCACCCGCAAGCCGGTGCCGCCCTTCACCACCAGCACCCTGCAGCAGGAATCGAACCGCAAGCTGCGCCTCTCGGCCCGCGAGACGATGCGCTCCGCCCAGGCGCTGTATGAGCGGGGCTTCATCACCTACATGCGCACCGATTCGGTGCACCTCTCCGACCAGGCGATCAACGCCGCCCGCAACTGCGTCAGCGAGAAGTACGGCCAGGACTTCCTCAGCCCGGCGCCCCGCCAGTTCTCCACCAAGGCGCGCAATGCCCAGGAGGCCCACGAGGCGATCCGGCCCGCCGGCGACAGCTTCCGCACCCCCGCGGAAACCGGCCTCGATGGCCGTGAACTGGCGCTATATGACCTGATCTGGAAGCGCACCGTCGCCAGCCAGATGGCCGATGCCCGGCTGACGATGCTGGCAGTGGATCTGGAGGCCAGCGCCCCGGGCTCGCCTCTCGCCCCGGCCACCTTCCGGGCCAGCGGCAAGCGCATCGACTTCGCCGGCTTCTTCCGCGCCTATGTGGAGGGCAGCGACGATCCCAACGCCGCCATCGAGGGCCAGGAGGTGCTGCTGCCATCGCTGAAGGTGGGCGACAGCCCCGCCTGCAAGGCGGTGGAGGCCCTCGGCCACCAGACCCAGCCGCCGGCGCGCTACAGCGAGGCCGCCCTGGTGAAGATGCTGGAGAAGGAAGGCATCGGCCGCCCCTCCACCTACGCCTCGATCATCGGCACCATCGTCGACCGCGGCTACGCCACGCTCCAGAACAACAGCCTCATCCCCAGCTTCACGGCCTTCGCCGTCACAGCCCTGCTGGAGGAGCACTTCCCCGATCTGGTGGATACCAGCTTCACCGCCCGGATGGAGAGCACCCTCGATGAGATCTCCCATGGCAAGGTGTCGTGGCTGCCCTACCTGGAGGCCTTCTACAAGGGCGAGAAGGGCCTGGAGACCCAGGTGCAGCAGCGCGAGGGTGACATCGATCCCGGCGCCTCCCGCACCGTCGCTCTCGACGACCTGCCCTGCGTGGTGCGCATCGGCCGCTTCGGCGCCTACCTGGAAGCCAAGCGCGTGGCGGACGACGGCAGCGAGGAGCTGCTCAAGGCCACCCTGCCCCAGGAGATCACCCCCGCGGATCTCGACGCCGAGAAGGCCGAGCAGATCCTCCGCCAGAAATCCGATGGCCCCGAAGCGCTCGGCGAGGATCCGGAGACCGGCGACGCCATCTACCTGCTGTTCGGCCAGTACGGCCCCTACCTGCAGCGCGGTCAGGTCAGCGAGGAGAACCCCAAACCCAAGCGCGCCTCGCTGCCCAAGGGCGTCAAACCCGAAGATCTCACCCTCGAGGATGCCCTCGGCCTGCTGCGGCTGCCCCGCCAGCTCGGCGACCATCCCGATGGCGGCAGGGTGGAGGCCGGGCTGGGGCGCTTCGGCCCCTACGTGGTGCATCACAAGGGCAAAGGCGAGAAGGACTACCGCTCCCTCAAGGCCGAGGACGATGTGCTGGTGATCGGTCTGAGCCGCGCCCTGGAGCTGCTGGCGACACCCAAACGGGGCCGCGGTGGTCGCACGGCGCTGAAGGACCTGGGCACCCCCGAGGGCGGCAGCGAAGCGATCCAGCTGTTCGATGGCCCCTATGGCCTGTATGTCAAACAGGGCAAGGTCAATGCCTCCCTCCCGGAGGGCAGCACCGCCGAGACGATCACGCTGGAACAGGCGGTGGAGTTGCTGGCGGCCAAGGCTGCCAGCGGCAAGGGGAAAGGTCGCGGCACGAAGACCGCCGGCACCGGTAAGGCGACCAGCGCCGCCGGGAAGACAACGGCCGGCAAGACCCCTGCTGCCCGCGCCAGCAAACCGCCGGCCACCACGAAGACCGGCCGCCTGCGCGCCAGCGCCGTGCGGGTGATCAAACCCGCGGGCAGTTGAGCAGCCCCCCACCGCCCGCCGCGTCACGCCCCAGCCCTTCGGCCCGCCGCCGGGGAGCCTGCCTTCTGGCGCTGTTGTTGCTGCCGGGCCTGGCGGGATGCAGCGGCACCCGCTTCGGGGATGCGCTGTCGCGCAGCTTTTCCAGCGCCCCTGCCGCCGATCCCCCCACAGCCGCGCCCTCCGGCACCAGCTCCCCGGCCCCGGCAGGAACGGCCACACCCCAACCCGCCGCCTCCACCGGGCCCACCTCGACGGGTATTGGGAATGGGGCGACAGCGGCCGCCGGCACCTCTACCAGCGGGGCCGGAAGCGACAAACCCGACGGCACCGCCGCCTCCAAGCCCGTCCCTGCAGCAGGCCCTGCCCAAGGCTCCCGCCCATCGAGCGGCAAGCCCGGCGCACCCGCCGCACCCCCGTCATCGAGCCAGCCTCCCCGGCCTGCCCCCTACCGGGTGACGATCCTGCTGCCCCAGGCCGATTCCGCCGCCCCCGCCGAAGTAGTCACCCAGGCCCTGCGCGCCGCCGGTGTGCCCTTTGAGGTGGAGACGATCGAACGGCTCGGGCGCGAGGGCACTCCCTCCGTCCCCCAGGCGCCCGTCAGCCGGCCGGCTCCGGAGCCCCGCTGAGCCATGCCGCCCCACCGTCCCGACCGTCAGCTCAGTCCCCGCCAGGCGCGCCAGCTGATGGACACCGCCTACCTGGCTGCCGCCACCGCCCTGCTCTGGCTGGCGCTGTACTACCTGCCGGTCGGCGGCCCCCTGTTCCGCCTGGCCCTGCCGTTGCCCCTGGCGCTGCTTCAGCTGCGCCACGGCTGGCGCTGCGCCGTCGAGGGAGTGCTGGTGGCGTCCCTGCTGCTGCTGGCGCTGATGGGTCCGATCCGCGGGCTGCTGATGCTCTTCCCCTATGGCTGTCTGGCTCTCTGGCTGGGCTGGGGGTGGCGGAAAGGGCTGAGCTGGTGGCTGACCCTGTCGCTCGGCGGGCTGATCGGCGCCCTCGGCTTCCTGGTGCGGGTGGCGGTCTTGTCGCTGCTGCTGGGTGAAAACCTCTGGGTGCTGGTCACCACCGCCGCCGCCGGTCTGCTCGAACGGCTGCTGTCGCTGCTGTCGCTGGGCCCCGGCTTCGATCTGGGCCAGGTGCAGCTGATGGCCCTGGCCCTGGTTCTGGTCCAGAACCTGCTGGTGGTGCTCTGCCTGCATGCGGTCGCCTACTGGATCTTCCCGCGCCTGCAGGCGCCGATTCCTCAGCCGCCGCGGGCGCTGGAGGCCCTGGTGGCACTCGATCCCCTGTGACATCGGAGCGTCCATGAGCGCGGCGCGCCGCCTCTGTGGCCCCATCGACGTCGCCACCGCCTGGCAGCGGGCCTGGGCACCGGACAGGTCGCTGCCGCTGCCCCTGCTGCTGCTGGCGGCCACGGAGACCGCCGCGGTGGAGGGGATCTCGGCTGCCGGCTCCACACCCGAGAGCCGTCGCCGCACCGCCGCCGCCGATGCCGAGCTGCTGCTGTACGGCCCCCTCGCCCCCCGGCCCCATGCCCTTCCCCCCCTGCCGGCGGGCGTCAGTCCCGCCCTGATCAGCCATGTGGTGATCGAGGCCCTGGGGCTGGAGCCTCTGGTGATCGACCTCGGCTGCAGCGAGGCGCCGGCCGTTCCCCATCTGCGGCCGACGGGCGCTGCCGGCGGCGGCGTGGCCGCCTGCCTCAGCGGCGGCGCTGCCCTGCCACCCCAGCGGGTGGAGGCCCTGCTGCAGCTCGGCCGCCGCTGGGGACAGCGGCTGGTGGCTCGGGGACGGCCGCTGCTGCTGGCCGAATGCGTACCCGGCGGCACCAGCACGGCCCAGGCGCTGCTCAGCGGCCTGGGGCTGGAGGTGGAAGGGCTGGTGAGCGGCAGCCTGCGGGAGCCGGCCCATGGGCTCAAGAGCATGCTGGTGCGCCGTGGCCTGACGGCCGCCCGGCTGCCAGCCGAGGCGACGCCCGCCGCCGTGGTGGCCGCCGTCGGGGATGCGATGCAACCCCTGGCAGCGAGCCTCACCCTCACGACCGCCGCTGCCGGCCTGCCGGTGCTGCTGGCCGGGGGCAGTCAGATGGCCGCGGTGCTGGCCCTGGCCCTGGCCCTGGCACCGGCCGAGCAGCGCCAGGCCCTGAGCCGCCATGCCGCCGTGGTCACCACCGCCTGGGTGGCGGAGGAAGCCGGCAGCGATCTGGAGCGGCTGCTGGCACGAATCGGGGAGCGCTGGCAGGTGGAACCGCTGGCCTTCGCCGCCGGACTGCGCTTCGGCGCCGGCTGCCATCGGGCCCTGCGCGACTACGAGCGCGGTTATGTGAAGGAGGGGGTGGGTGCCGGCGGCCTGGCACTGCTGTGGCAGCTGCGCGGCGGCAGCCCGGCGGATCTGGCGGCGGGCTGCGACCGGGCCTGCCGGCAGCTGCTGGGCGAATGACCACGCCGTGGGGAGGGACCCCAGCGAACGATCCGCACAACCTCCGTCTGGGCGGGGAAGGCGGCAACCGATGGAAGGACCCCGCCGAGCGGATCCAGCCCGGCTGGTGAGCCGCCGCGGCTCCGGTGAGGAAGCGCCGCCGCTGAACCGACGGCGCGCCCAGGCCGTGGCGACCTACGGTCCGGCGATGGCCGTTTCCCCCCTGCCCCGCCGCCAGCTGCTCCAGCTGGGAGCCGCAGCTCTGCCGCTGCTGCTGGGCGGCTGCCGTCAGGACCGCCATCGCCTGGCGGCAAGCCGCAGGGACCTGCCGGCGCTGTGGACGGCTCGGCTGCCGCGCGACTGGACCCTGCAGACCCTGGAGGAGCCGGCGGCGGTCAGCCGCAGCGTGCTTGGCGCGGCGACAGCACGTCCGGATCTGGCGCAGCTCTGGGATGGCTGGGCCACCGCCCTGCCCGCCTCCGTGCTTCAGCCGTTCGGCGCACCCGAGCTGCTGAGCCGCCTGGCCCCCCTGGCGGGCCCGGTCAGCCGCCTGTTCGCTCCGGAAGGCGCCCCGGCTCTGGCCTTCCCGTGGGCGGTGGATCCATGGGTGCTGCTGCTGCGCGACCGCCCCGACCTGGCCCGGCGCCATGAGGAGGGCTGGGGCCTGCTGCTGGACCCCAGCCTGCGCGGACGGCTCGTGATGCCCTCCAGCCCGCGCCTGACGATCTCGCTGGTGGAGGCAGACCCCCAGAGACTGCGCCAGCTGCGCCGCGCCACCCTGGCCAATGACGAGCGCGACGGCCTCAGCCTGCTGCTCACAGGGGAAGCAGAGGCCATGGTGCTGCCGCGCCGCCGGGCGGTGCCACTGCTGCGCAGTGATCCACGCCTGGCCGTGGTGCTGCCGGTCCAGGGTGCCCCTCTGGGCTGGAATCTGCTGCTGCGACCCGCCGGCTCCTCGGCACCATCTCCCCTGACCTGGCTGGAGGCGGCACTGCAGCCCCCCCTGTTGCCGCGCCTGCTGGCCGCAGGCTGGGTGCCCCCTTTGCCAAGGCCGCAGCTGGAGGCTGCGGCCGCTTCCCTGCCGGGCGAGCAACGGCAGCTGCTGGTCCCGCCCGATGCCGTGCTGCAGCGCTGCTGGAGCCTCCCGCCGCTGACGGAGCAGGAACGCCGGAACCTGCAACAGCTCTGGGATGAAGCGGCACCATCCCCGCCCTGAGCCTCCTCCGGCCCGCCGTGCCCCCTGAGCGAGCGATTCGGGCAGCACAGGACCGTCCGCCGGAGAGCAGCGGGGGCGTTGCCGGTGAGCACCATCAAGACGCCCTCGGCCCCCGGAGCCGGCGGCGCCAGGACGGGAACCGGGCCCGGGCCAGCCCGACCGGGACGCAACCCTGGAGGCCGACGGAGCGACTCAGGTCACACAACCCCGAAGCGGCTCACCCCCAGAGACGTCGCCGGGGCGGTGCCGCCAGGAGGCGATGGGTGTCGGCCAGCAGCTCGGGAATCGGCAGCTGCAGCGGACAGCGCGGCAGGCAGTCGCCACACCGCTGACAGGCGCTGGCATCGACCTGCTCCCACCAGTGACCGGCACGGCCGATCAGGCTGTAGCGCTCGCTGGTGAACGGCACCATGCCATGCCCCACCGCGAGATTGCGCAGCCGCAGCAGCGACGGGATCGGCACCCCGTTCGGGCAGGGGAGGCACCGGCGGCACTGGCCGCAGAGGCTCTCCCCCAACCGCTCGCGGCCGGCCGCCGCGAGACGCTCCAGGGCGAGGCGCTGCTCCGGGCTCAGCCAGGCCCCTGGCGCGGCAGGAGTGGCCGTGATTGCCCGGGCCCAGGCCAGATCGGCGGGCTGGGCCGCACCCAGGGTGAGGGTGGAGATCCCCTGATCCAGCAGGAATCGGTAGGCCAGTTCGAGGGGATGGAAGGGAGCGCAGTCGGCCAGCAGCTCCGCCGGAGGGTCGTAGAGACGCCCCCCCTTGTCGGCCGGGGAGATCGCCATCACGCCGATGCCCTGCGTCAGCGCGGCACGGGCCAGGGGCAGCCGTTCCTGGTCGAACAGATGCAGATGCAGGCTGCAGAAGCGGAAGCGCCCGGAGACCAGCGCTTCCTCGATCAGGGCCGTGGCGCCGTGGCTGGAGAAGCCCACCTGGCCCACCAGCCCCTCGCCTTCGGCCCAGGCGAGCAGCTCGCGGCCATCGCCCCGCAATGTCCACTCCAGGTGCTCCGGAGTGTTGAGGCCATGCACGGCCAGGTTGTCGAGGCGGGGGATCGCGAGCCTGGCCAGCAGGGCCCGCAGCTGCTCGCGCGCCGACTCCACGGCCGTGCCGGGCAGCAGCTTGCTGGTGAGCACCAGAGCGCGCCGGCCGATCAGATCGCGCTGGGCCAGTCGCTGCAGGGCAGCACCGAGAAAGACCTCCGCAGGGCCGTAGGCAGGGGCGGTCTCGACGTGGTTGATGCCTGCGCAGACGGCAGCGTCGAGCACCGCCGCCATCTGCGCTGGACTGTCCAGCGCCCGCATCGTGCCCAGGGTGAAGGGGCTGACCGGAGGCCCCGCCCCGAAGGGACGCGGCTCGGGTCCTGACACCTGACTCCCCTCGCCGGGCTCCGCAGCTCCGCTGTGGTCACCGCCCTCGGGGGCGGCAGTGCGGTGGTCTTCAGGCACCCTCAGGACACGTCCGGGGCACCGCTCTCCCCCTCCTCTCCACCGGGCGGCTCCTGACCGCCGGAGCCGGGTTCGGCATCGACATCCGGTCCGGCCTCAGCTCCGCCGCTGCTGCGCAGATGCCGGATCAGCTCGGCGGGGCTGGTGCGTTCGAGGAAGCGGCGGAAGTCCTCCTCCTCCTCGGCATCGGCCTCGGCATCGACGGGCATCGAGGCGTCCGCCACCACCTCCTCCAGCATCCAGATGCCGCTGCCGGTGCGCAGGGCCAGGGCGATGGCATCGCTGGGGCGGGCATCCAGCTCCTGCGGCTCATCAGCCGCATTGCGCAGCTTGAGCACGGCCCGGAAGGTGTTCTCCTCGATCGTGTGAATGATCACCCGCTCCAGCGTGAGCCCACCGGCCTCCAGCAGGCTGACCATCAGATCGTGGCTGAGGGGGCGGGGGGGGCGCTCATGGTCGAGCCCGGCGAGGATATTGTGGGCCTGGGCCTGATCGATCCAGATCGGCACCTGACGGCGCCCGGAGGGGTCGCGCAGCAGCACGATCGGACTGCGGCTCGCTGCATCCAGGGCGATTCCCGCCACCCGCATCTCGACCATGGTCGCTTCGCTCCTCGGCGGTGTCGCAGCGCGTACGGTGATTATGGCCAGAGCGGATGGCACGGCGGATGTTCACCGGTCTGGTGCGGGCTCTCGGGCACCTCGAACGCTGCACCGGTGGCGTGCGGGTGCGGCTGGAGACCAGCGGCGCACTCGGAGCGATCGCGCTGGGGGACAGCATCGCGGTCGATGGCATCTGCCTGACCGTGGCCGAATGCCTTCCGGCGGGGGATGGCGGGGTGGCCGGCTTCCGGGCCGATGTGAGTGAGGAGACGCTGCGGCGCAGCGCCCTGGCGCAGCGGGCCGCCGCCGGCAGCCGCGTCAATCTCGAACCCGCCCTGCGCCTGGCCGACCGGCTCGGTGGCCATCTGGTCAGCGGCCATGTCGATGGACTGGGGGTCGTGAGGGAGATCCGCCGCGAGGCGGGCTCCTGGCGGCTGGGCCTGGCCTGGCGCGATCCCTCCTTCGGCCGCTACATCTGTTCCAAGGCCTCGGTGGCGGTGGACGGCATCAGCCTGACCGTGGCGGGCTGCGAGCCGGATGGCGGCGCGTTCTGGATCGCGGTGATCCCCCACACGTGGGCGAGCACGACCCTCACGGATCGCCGCGAAGGCGATGCGGTGAACCTGGAGGCCGACCTGCTGGCCAAGTACGCCGAACGGCTGCTCGCCGATCGCCTGAAAGGAGCTGAGACCAGCGCAGGGGAAGGGGATCTGTCCGCCGGCTGGCTGGCGGAGCACGGCTGGGGCAGCTGACACCCCTGACAGGAACCGGAGGCGCACAGACCCCTCCCCTGCTCATGGCTGAACAGCAGGACCGGCGGCGGGAGCAACGGCGCCAGGACCGCTCTGCAGCTGATCACCGCCGGAAACGGCACGGCCTGCACCGGTGGAGCACGGCCGTTCCATCGCGGCATCGATCCCTCCCAAGTGACCGTTCCAAGCCGCCATCCATGGACGGGGCGCCCGATCCGGACGCACCAGGCCGGGGTGGCGCCGGATCACCTCCAAGCCCCCCGGCGAGGCCCTCGCGCAGCGGAGCGCAACAGCGGCGTTGCCGCTCAGCCCAGTCCTTGTCAGCCTGTCGGCAGCTGTTGCCGGGCGCCATGAACGCCGAACTCCCAGACCCGAGGGCCAACGCCGAAGACACCCTGGCCGGCCTCACCCTGGCCGAGGGCATCCTGCTGCTGGTGCTCGGGGTGCTGGCGCTCGCCTGCCCGGTGCTGGCCTCGAAATGGATCGCCGCGATGCTCGGGATCGCCTTCCTGGTCGGTGGACTGGTCAGCTGGGTGAGCACCCTGGCTCGCGCCAGCCGACTGCAGAAGCTGGTGTGCTTCTGGCGGCTGGTGGTGGCCACCCTGTTCGTGATCACCGGCTCCTGGATCGTCACCCAGATCGCCTCCGGTCCGGAGGGCGCGGCCCGACAGGTGGCCAGCCTTGCCCTGGCTCTGGGGGTGGTGTTCCTGGTCGAGGGGCTCGTGGCCTGCGTTGTCGCCCTGGGCAACCGTCAGGTCAGAGGCTGGGGCTGGGGACTCACCAACGGCATTGTCACCCTGATCCTCGGCCTGCTGATCCTGACAATGAAGCCGCTTGCCCTGATGGGGGTCCTGGGTCTGCTGGTGGGCATCAGCTTCCTGTTCAGCGGCATCGATCTGCTGGTGTTCAGCGCCAGCTTCCACCGCCGCAGTTCCTGAACCGGTGGGGTGAAGGATCCGGGGGGCAGGAATCCTGTGAAAGCCCTGCCCGTCCGGGCGGACGACCAGCTCCCTCTCAGTCCTGAGATCCGTTGTCCTCGAGCGGGAGCAGCCAGATGGCGCCTGTCTCGTGGTGGATCTCGATGCGGAACTCCTGGCCAGGTTCCAGACCCATGCGACGGGTGTAGGCCTGCCCGATCAACAGATTGCCATTGCCGTGCACACGGGTGCGGAACTCGGCCTGGCGCCCCTTGCTGAAGCCTCCCCCGGCCAGGGTGCTGGGGAGGGTGTAGCCCTTGGCCGCGACCAGGGCCCTGTAGAAGCTCTTCTTGAGCACCCGGCCGCTGGGGCCGACGTACCCGCAGGCCCGGGCGATCTGGTCCTCGGGACGATTGCTCAGGGAGCGTGCCTTGTCGAGCAGGGCCTTGCCTTCAAGCATCGGGCCCGCCCCGTCCGCGCTTCTGCCAGCAGCCATGGGTCGGTGGCGACAACTGCCGGATTGTGGCGGAGAACGGCGCGGACCGCCAAGGTTTGCCGTGCGCTGGAAACATGGAACCGGCCGGGGCATCGACGGCGCCAAGCCTGAAGCGGCTCAGAGCAGATAAAGGATGCCGTAGAGGACAACCCAGATCCCATCGACAAAGTGCCAGTAGAGCTCAGCTGCCTCAAGGCCGAAGTGCTCGGAGGCAGTGAGACGACCACCTGGCCGCGCCTGCCACCAGACGATCAGGATGCAGATCACACCAAGCGTGACGTGCAGGCCGTGGAAACCGGTGAGTGCGTAGAAGGTACTGGCGAAGAGGTTGTCGGTGAGCCCGAAGGGAAGGTTGAAATACTCCACCATCTGACCGGCCAGGAAGGCAGCCCCGAGGCCGACGGTCAGGAGCAGCCAGGTGCGGCAGCCCGAGGACTCCCCACGCCGCAACGCCGATCCGGCCCGATGGAAGGTGAGGCTGCTGACCAGCAGCAGAACGGTGTTGATCGTGGGCAGCAGCAGCTCCCGATCGAAATTGGCGCCCTCGGGGAGCGGATTGACCGCGCGGAAGGTGAGATAGGCCGCGAAGAAGCCGGCAAAGGTCATCGCGTCGGCCATCAGGAAGGTGGCGAGGCCGAACATGCGGGCGTCGACGTGTTCTTCAGCGTGGCCGGCTGCATGGGCCGGAGCCAGGGCAGGGTCGCTGGCAGCCAGGGGGGCGGAGGTGGATCCCGGGGTGGTGGTGCTCATCGCTGATCTCCGCTCCAGATCTGTTCGGCGCTGGCGGCACGGATGTCGAGCGCCGCGGCGGTTTCGCCATAACCGTAGGGATGCTCCACCAGGGGCGCGGCACCGATCCAGTTCTCGACCGGGGGCGGTGAAGTGGTGAGCCATTCAGGCGTACGCGCCTTCCAGGGATTGTCGCCGGCGACAGCGCCGTTGAAAGCGCTGACGATCACATTGATCAGGAAGGGCAGGGTGCTCAGGGCCATCAGCAAGGCACCGACGCTGCTGACCTGGTTGAGGGTGGTGAAGCTGGGGTCGTACTCAGCGACGCGGCGCGGCATTCCGTTGAGACCCAGCCAGTGCTGGGGAGCAAAGCAGAGGTTGAAGCCGATGAAGGTGAGCAGGAAATGAAGCCGGCCAAGGGATTCATTCAGCATGCGGCCGGTGAACTTGGGATACCAGTGATAGATGGAAGCGAAGATCACGAAGACCGTGCCGCCGTAGACGATGTAATGGAAGTGCCCGACCACGAAGTAGGTGTCATGCACGTGGATGTCGAACGGCACCTGGGCAAGGGCGACACCGGTGATGCCACCGAACACGAAATTGACGATGAAGGCACAGGAAAACAGCATCGCGCTGTTCAGTGCCAGCTTGCCGCCCCAGAGTGTGGCCAGCCAGTTGAAGAATTTGATGCCCGTTGGAACGGCAATGAAGGAGGTGGCGATCGTGAAGAACAGGCGCATCCACGGCGGCGTGCCGCTGGTGAACATGTGATGCGCCCAGACGATCAGGCCCAGCACGACGATGCCCATGATGGAGTAGACCATCGTCGTGTAGCCGAACAGCGGCTTGCGGGCATGCACCGGCAGGATCTCACTGACCAGCCCGAAGGCGGGCAGGACCATGATGTAGACGGCTGGGTGTGAATAGAACCAGAACAGGTGCTGATAGACCACCACATTGCCGCCTAGCGCCGGATTGAAGAAACCGGTGTGGGCGATGATGTCAAAGCTCAGCAGCACCAGCGTGCCGGCCAGAACCGGCGTCGACAGCACGGCCAGGATGCTGGTGCCGAGCATGGCCCAGCAGTACATCGGCAGCTGCATCATCTTCAGGCCAGGACGCCGCAGCTTGAGGATGGTGGCGATGAAGTTGATCGCGCCGAAGATCGAGCTGCCGCCGAGCAGCAGCACACTCAGAATCCAGATCACCTGACCCAGCGCCGGCGTGGTCAGGCTCAGCGGTGGATAGGCCGTCCAGCCGGACTGGGCGGCTCCGCCCGCCAGGAAATAGCTGCTGATCAGCAGCAGCCCGGCAGGAGGAATCAGCCAGAAGGCGACGGCATTGAGCCTCGGGAAGGCCATGTCCCGGGCGCCGACATAGAACGGGATCAGATAGTTGCCGAAAGCACCGTTGACCACCGGCACGATCCACAGGAAGATCATCACCGTGCCGTGGAGGGTGAGCACCTCGTTGTAGGTGTCGCGGCTGACGAAATCACTGATCGGACTCGCCAGCTCCGTGCGGATCACACCGGCCAGCGCACCACCGAGGAAATAGAAGAGAAAGCCGGTGACCAGATACTGAAGGCCGATCACCTTGTGATCGAGGCTGAAACTGAAGTAACGCAGCCAGCCCTGCGGCTGCAGGCCTGGGCCTTCGAAGCTGCCGGGAGTGGCGACGGTCATCGGAAAGTTGTGTGTACGACAGGGAAGGATTCGGGAGAGCTGCCCGGGCGGGCTCAGGCCACGGGAGCGATGGGCGCAGCGCTGGCCACGGTCGCCGGTGGCGGGGGGGCCGGGGCGTTGCGCTGCACCCAGGCATCGAACTCATCGGGCTCATGCACCACAACGGTGGAGCGCATCCCTCCGTGATAAGGGCCGCACAGCTCTGCGCAGACGATCGGATAGCTGCCGGGCTTGGTGGGCGTGAAGGTGAGCACGGTGGTCTGGCCGGGGATCACGTCCTGCTTGAGCCGGAACTGGGGCACCCAGAAGGCATGAATCACATCCTTGGCCTCCATGCGCAACTCCACGGGCCTGTCACTGGGGACGTGAAGTTCACCGCTGATGATGTCCGAACCGGGATAGTGGAACAGGAAGGCGAACTGCATGGCGGTGACGTCGACAGGCAGCGCCACCTCACCCGGATCCAGCAGTCCGATCCCGCCCCAGACGCGGGGCTCTTCCCCACCCTCGGACGCGGAGACGGAGGCCTGCTGAGCGGCCATCGCCTGCACCTGATGAGCCATGTGGGCGGAGTGATCATTGAGGGGAGCCATCCCCCCCATGCGCTCATAGATGTCGTAGCTGTAGATACCGACGAACAGCACAACGATGGCCGGGATGGCCGTCCAGACGATTTCCAGGGGCAGATTGCCCTCGATCGGCAGGCCGTCACCGTCATCGCCCTGCCGACGACGGAAACGGATCAGGCTGAACACCACCAGCCCGACAATGCCGATGAAGAGGATGGTGCCGATGACGAACAGCACCCGGAACAGATCGTCGTAGACAGGGGCGTTGCTGCTGGCATCCAGTGGCAGCAGATTCACGTTCTGCCCCACCCAGAAACCGATCAGCACCAGGGCCATCCCCAGCAGCAGGGTGATCAGGGAGGAGGGGATCGCCATCAGGAAAGCGTCGACCGACCTAAAGGGTATGGGGGTGGACGCGGCGGCGAGAGCGGCTGCCAGCCCATGCGGACAAACGGCGGGAAATGTAACAATCAGCTCCTGAGATGTGCGGGATCGCCCATCAGCACAAACTCGCTACCTTGTGACCCCGTTCGGTTGAGGCGTCACCAGTGGACTTCGCACCGGCAGGCACGTCTCAGGCGCATGTCACAGCGCCTCCCACCGGGGACAGCCTGACCGCGGCCCCGGCCGGAGTCCGCCGGGCGCTGACCCTGCTCAGCTCCCATCTGGTCGTCGCCGTGGTGGCGCTTGTGGTCATCGGCGGAGCCACCCGGGTGATGGAGGCGGGCCTGGCCTGCCCTGACTGGCCCCTCTGCTATGGGGCCCTGCTGCCAGGCCGCCAGATGAACCTGCAGGTCTTCCTCGAGTGGTTCCACCGGCTCGACGCCTTTCTCGTGGGGCTGGCACTGATCGCTCTCCTGGCCGTCAGCCTGCGCTGGGCCGCCGTTCTGCCCCGGTGGCTGCCCTGGCTCAGTGGCCTGGCTCTCCTGCTGGTGGCCGCTCAGGGTGCCCTGGGCGCCCTGACTGTGATCCAGCTGCTGGCGGCCGGCACCGTCACCGCCCATCTGGCCACGGCGCTGCTGCTTCTGCTGGTGCTCAGCAGCCTGCATCAGCTGCTGACAGCACCGGTTGCGGCTGTCAGACCACCGCTGTGGTGGGCTCTGCTGTGTGGGCTCGCAACCCTGTTGCTGCTCGGCCAGTGCGTGCTGGGAGCCTCGATGGCCAGCCAATGGGCCGCTGATCTGTGCCTGCAGGCCGGCGAAGGCTGCCGTTGGCTGCTGGCCCATCGGCTCGGCGCCTATCCCGCCGCCCTCGCGATTCTCACCCTCGCGGTGGGCTCGCTGTTCACCGGACCGGCTGCACCAGGCCCTCGCCCCCTGGCGCTGACCTCGGGCCTGCTGGTCATGGCCCAGGTCGTGCTCGGTGTCCAGACCCTGCGCCTGCAGCTGCAGGTTCCGGCCGTGACGATCGCCCATCAGCTGCTGGCGGGGCTTCTGGTGGCCCTGCTCGGCGCCCTGCTGGGGCGCTGCCTGCTGGGGCTCGCCCCGCTGCGTCAACCCACCCTGGAGGCTGTCCATGGTTAGCGCCACCGCCCTCAGTCCCGACCGCGATCAACCCATTTCCCCGCCTGCAGCCGGCTCCGCTGCCGGCTCGATCCGCCCCTCCGTGCGCCTGCCTGCCTGGCTCGAGGTGGCGAAACCCCGGCTGATCCCCCTGCTTCTGGCCACCACCCTGGGAGGCATGGCCCTGAGCGCCGGTCCACCCCCGAGCCCCGGCACGGTCATGGCCACCCTCACCGGGGGTGCGCTGGCCGCCGCGGCAGCAGGCGTTCTCAACTGCCTCTGGGAAGAGGAGCTCGATGGCCGCATGCAGCGCACCAGCCGCCGTGCCCTGCCCTCCGGCCGCCTGGCCAGGCGTCAGGCCTTCGCGCTGGCGGTGCTGCTGACCCTGGCGGCCACCTCCCTGCTGGTGCTGGTGGTGAATCCGCTGGCCGCCTCCCTCTCCCTGCTGGGCCTGTGCAGCTACGTGCTGCTGTACACCGCCCTGCTCAAGCCCCGCACGCCGCAGAACATTGTCATCGGCGGGGTGGCCGGCGCCATCCCCCCCCTGGTGGGTGCAGCGGCGGTCAGCGGCGTCCTGGGCTGGTCGGCCTGGTGGCTGTTCGCCCTGGTCATGGTCTGGACGCCACCCCACTTCTGGTCCCTGGCGCTGCTGCTGCGCGAGGACTACCGCTCGGTGGGCATCCCGATGCTGCCGGTGGTGCACGGCGTGCCGCTCACCGTGCGTGAGATCCAGCGCTACAGCTGGGTGACAGCAGGCCTCAGCCTGCTCGGGGCCATGGCCCTGCCGGCGGGAGGACTGCTCTATGCCCTGCTGGCGATCCCCTTCAATGCCCGCCTGCTGCAGCTGAGCGGCCGCCTGGCCGACGATCCCCACGACAACCGCCGGGCCCGCGATCTGTTCCGCTGGTCGATTCTCTATCTCTTCGGCCTCTGCCTGCTGCTGCTGCTGGCGCGGCTGCCCCAGGCCCAGGAGCTGGGCCTGTCCTTGCTGACCTCAAACTGGCCCCCGCTCCCGGCCGGCATCGCTGCCTAGATTGCGGCCCCCGCCGCTCAGGAGAACTCCCGGCTTGATCGAGCTGCAGCACCTCAGCAAGCGTTACGGCGGGCGCAAGAGCCAACCGGTCCAGGCCCTCGACGACCTGTCCCTCAGCGTTCCCGCCGGCTGTCTCTACGGCCTTCTCGGTCCCAACGGTGCCGGCAAGACGACCGCCCTGCGCATCCTCTGCACCCTGCTGGCACCCGATGCCGGCTCGGTGCGGGTGGCGGGGCTCGATGCCCTGGACGCCCCCCGCGGCGTGCGCCGTCTGCTGGGTTATGTCGCCCAGGAGGTGGCCCTCGACAAGATTCTCACGGGCCGGGAACTGCTCTCCCTCCAGGGCGATCTGTATCACCTGCGCCCGGCCGAGCGGGACCGCCGCATCGCCGAACTGAGTGACCTGCTGGGGATGGGCGACTGGATCGACCGCCGCTGCGGCAGCTATTCCGGTGGCATGCGCCGCCGCCTCGATCTGGCCGCAGGCCTGCTGCACCGGCCCCAGGTGCTGGTTCTCGACGAGCCCACCGTCGGCCTCGACATCGAGAGCCGTGCCGCCATCTGGCAGGTGCTCAGGCAGCTGCGCGACCAAGGCACCACGGTGCTGCTCAGCAGCCATTACCTCGAGGAGGTGGATGCCCTGGCCGACCGCCTGGCGATTCTTGAAGCCGGCCGCGTCATCGCCGAAGGCACGCCGGCGGAGCTCAAGGCCGACCTGGGTGGGGACCGCGTCACCCTGCGGGTGCGCGAGTTCAGCGATGAAGGCGAGGCCACCCAGGTGCAGAACCTGCTGCGCAGCTGTCCTGGGGTGCGCGAAGTGGTGATCAACCGTGCCCAGGGCCATTCGCTCAACCTGGTCGTGGAGAACGGCGAGGCGATCGAGACCCTGCGGCGCCAGCTGGCGGAAGCCGATCTGCCGGTGTTCTCGCTGGCCCAGAGCCGCCCCAGTCTCGATGACGTCTACCTGCGGGCCACCGGCCGCACGCTGATGGATGCCGAGCTGTCGGTGGCCGGCCTGCGCGACCCGAAGACCGAACGCAAACAGACCATGCGCTGAGACAGCCTGCCGAGACACCACCGAGACGGTTCTGAGACAGCTGACTGGACGGGGCCTGCCGGTGTGAACAGCGCGGCGTGACCGGTCAGAAGCAGGGCAGCCCCAGGCCAGGGGCTGTCCCCGGGCCTCCCGGAAGGCCACCGCCCACGCCCAGAATCGGAGCCACCCCGTGCAGCGTCCCCAGCAGCCCGGCCGAACCGGTCCCTCCACAGGACGGCTCCGGCCCTGAACGCCTGCCTTTCGCCAGATCCGATCGCCTGCCATGACGAGCGCCTCCCCCAGCCTTGCCCCCCTGTCGGACGCCGCAGAGCTGCCGCAGTCGGCCTTCGCGGAGATCAGCCAGGAAACGCTGGCACTGACGCGCAGGCTCTTCGTCCAGCTCGCACGGCGACCCTCGACCCTGGTGGCCGGCGTGCTGCAGCCGCTGATCTGGCTGATCCTGTTCGGCGCCCTGTTCGCCAACGCCCCGGCCGGTCTGCTGCCCGGCGGCATGAGCTATGGACGCTTCCTCGGGGCCGGCGTGATCGTGTTCACCGCCTTCAGCGGCGCCCTCAACGCCGGCCTGCCGCTGATGTTCGATCGGGAATTCGGCTTCCTCAACCGGCTGCTGGTGGCGCCCCTGCGCGCCCGCAGCTCGATCGTTCTGGCCTCGGTGCTCTACATCACCAGCCTCAGCCTGGTGCAGAGCCTGGCGATCCTGCTCACCGCCGCCGCCCTCGGCTACGGCTGGCCAGGGGCCGCCGGGCTGGTGCTCGTTCTGGTCACCCTGCTGCTGCTGGTGTTCGCCGTCACCGCCCTGAGCCTCGGTCTGGCCTTCGCCCTTCCGGGTCATATCGAACTGATCGCGGTGATCTTCGTGGCGAACCTGCCCCTGCTGTTCGCCAGCACCGCCCTGGCGCCGATTTCCTTCATGCCCCCCTGGTTGGGCTGGCTCGCGGCCCTGAATCCCCTTACCTTCGCGATCGAACCCATCCGCGCCGCCTACAGCGGTCCGTTCCACCTCAGCGATGTGGTGCTGAACGCCCCGTACGGCGACCTCACGGCCGCCACCTGCCTCGGCATCCTGGCGTTGCTGGCCATGGGCCTGTTCCTCGCGATCCGCCCCCTGCTGGACCGCAAACTCTCCTGAGCCGACACCGTGCCCCAGCCCCCCCTGCCCGCTCCGCTCGCCCCTCGCCCCGAGCCGGGCGCCCTTCTTCTCGAAGCGGTGCGGCAGCGGCACTCCCAGTGCTGCCTGCAGCTGGCCCAGCAATGGGTGCACCGTCGCAGCGTCGGTGACCTACGGCGGTTCTGCAGCACCGAGCTGGTCGGCAGCCTCGACGTTGAAGCGTCCACCTGGCTTCAGAACCTGCTGGCCCTCGAGGGGCCCGGTGACACTCTCCCTGCCACCGCCTCCACTGCGACGTGCGCAGCAGAAGCCGGCTCCATCAACCTGGCGGACGCCGCGGCCGCAGGGAACGCGAGCCTCGTGATGACTGACGCTGCACCGGAGGGCGAGACCACAGCCGCGGTCCTGACAGCCTCCAGCATCGGCGGGGTGCCCCCGGTCGACGCCTCCGAGCTGCTTTCCTCGCCGCTGACCGCCTCGGAGTCCTCATTCCTGCAGGAATCGCCGGCCCAGGAGCAGGAGCTGCAGACCCGGGCCGTGGCAGCGGTGGATGAGGCCTTCGCGGCGCTGGCTGAGTCCTTCGAGAAACCGGAGCAGATCAGCGCGCCGGCACCACTGCCGATCACCGACGCGTCATCGTCGGCAGCGTCCGGCGTTCCGGAGCCACTGCCGGTCCGCGGCGGCCTGTGGCCCAGCCTGCGGACCACCGCAGCCAGCCTCAGCTCGGCCTTCAGCCCGGCCGGCGCCGACGGCGGGAGCAGCCATGCCGCCGACGCACAAAGCGACCCGATCCCCACACCACGGGGCGAACAGGCCCCGATCCTCGAGACACACCTCTGCGAAGCGGAGGCGGTGGCAGTGGCGGTGGCGGCGCCGGGCCTGACCATGCAGGACGACCCGACCATCCCGGAGCTGCACCCAACCCTGCCCAGCAGCGGCGAGGACGGGGCAGCGGCAGACCCAGCGACCACGAAGCCGGGTGAGACCAGCAGCACCCCGGCGGCGGCTGCCGGTGAGAACGCCACCGAAACCACGAGCCAGGACGGCCTCCTCCAGCGTCTGCGGGGACGGATCGAGACAGGCCGCCTGCCGCGGCTGTCCCGCCTGCGCGCTGTGATGCGTGACTGCGTCGAAGAGACGGTGGCACTGCTGCGCACCCCTGAGGCGGAACACCACGAGGAGAACGGCGGCTTCGCGACCAACCAGTCCCTGGAGGCGGCCCCACCGACCCAGGCAGCACCCGACTTCTCCTGGACCCTCGATCCGTTGCCCTCCCCCGCAACCGGCCCCGCCACCAGCAGCAGCCCCTCCGTCCCAGCCGCCACGGGTCAGGCCACCACAGCCGATGCGGCCAGCGGCGCTCCTTCGCCTTCCCGGCAGGCCCCATCCTCCCGACTGCGGTTCGGACTCCCTCCTGCCAAACCGGCCGTCGGCGATCGGCCCGCACCGACCCCTGCCGCCCTTTCGGACCTGCGGGCCTGGCTTCCGGACTCGGGCGATCTGCCCCGGGCCTCCTGAGCGGACCTCAGCGATGCCGACACACTCCACCCGGCTCAGCCGTGAGCAGCTCAGGGGCGGCCTCATCGTCTCGGTCCAGGCCCCGGAGGGTTCGCCGATGCGCGATCCCGAGGTCATCGCCGCCATGGCCCAGGCCAGCCTGAACAACGGCGCCGCCGGAGTGCGCCTGGAAAGCCCCGAACACATCGCGGCGGTCCGACGCCGCTGCCCGGAGGCCCTGATCGTGGGGCTGTGGAAGCGCACCTATCCCGAGAGTTCCGTCTACATCACCCCCGGCTGGGATGAGATCCAGGCCGTGTGGTCAGCGGGGGCCGATGTGGTGGCCCTGGATGCCACCGAGCGCCCGAGGCCGAACGGTGAGACGCTGGCGGATCTGATCGGACGGGCCCGGGGAGAGCTCGGGGCGGTGCTCATGGCCGACGTGGCCAGCGTCGCGCAGGGCCTCCAGGCAGCCGAATGGGGCTGCGACTGGGTCGGCACCACCCTGTTCGGCTACACCGAATCCACCCGCACGCTCCGACCGCCGGCCTGGGAGCTGCTGCAGCCGTTGCGCCAGAATCTTCCCGGGGCGGTGACCCTGATCTGTGAAGGGGGGATCGCCTCGGCCCAGGACGCCCGACGCGCCCTTGAGAGCGGCGCCGATGCTGTGGTGGTGGGCACGGCGATCACCGGAGTGGATCTGCAGGTGGCTGCCTATCGGAGCGCGATGGACGTTGCGGGGGCCTGAGCGGCGCCACTCCTGGAAATTTTGTTTGCGGCCGCCGATCAGCCCGGCACAGGCGTGCAACATAAGACCAGCGATGCAGCAAGGCCATGCGGTGCGGTTTGACCTCTGTCACACCAGCCTCCCGGCCCCATCCAGTGCCGCCGCTGTCGCCTCAGGCCGGTGTCCGGTCAGGAACGGCGGCGCCAGCGGCAGGCATCCCCGTCCCTGCACCCTCGACGGGCCGACTCCCGAATCCCGCCATCAGGGGTTCCGCCAGGCCGTCCTCCCGACTTGTCCAGCTTCGTGACTGGTTTCAGGGTCGGCGCAATGCCCTGACGGGGGGTGGGGTGCTGCTCTTCAGCCTGTCGCTGTTCGGGATGCCGATGAGCGGCCTGCACCTGTCCCAGATGCAGGCCCTCAATCGTGAGCTGGGAAAGCTCTGCAGCGATCCCCCCCGTCAGGCCCTGAACGTCTGCCGATTGCACGCCCAGCTGGTGCGCAGCCTCTGAGTCGCAGAGCGACATCCCGAGGTTGTGAGCGCGGGGAGGAAGGGATCACATCATGCCGGGCATGCCCATGCCACCCATGCCACCCATGCCTCCCATTCCACCCATCCCTCCCATGCCGCCATCGGGGGCTGCTGGTGCCGCCGGCTCGGGATTGTCAGCGATGACGCACTCCGTGGTGATCAGCAGCGACGCGATCGAGACCGCATCCTGGAGACCGAGGCGCACCACCTTGGCGGCATCGACGATCCCTGCGGCGAGAAGATCCTCGCAACGGCCGCTGAGGGCGTTGAAGCCCTGACCGCTCTGACGGATCTGCTCGACGACGACATCCCCGTTGGCGCCGCTGTTGTGGGCGATCTGCCGGACCGGGGCGCTGAGGGCGCGCTGAACGATCTCAACACCGGTGCGCTGGTCACCGTGCAGCTCCTGGGCGAGGGAGCCCAGCCCATCGGCCAGCTGCAGCAGGGTGGTGCCGCCACCGGCGACGATGCCCTCCTCGACGGCGGCCCGTGTGGCGTTGAGGGCGTCCTCGATACGCAGTTTGCGGTTGCGGAGCTCGGTCTCGGTGGGGGCCCCCACCTTGATCACCGCCACACCGCCGGCCAGCTTGGCGATGCGCTCGCTGAGTTTTTCGCGGTCGTAGTCCGAGTCGGTGTTGTCGCGTTCGCGCTTGATCGAGGCCACCCGGTCGGCGACGGCGGCGCGGCGGCTGTCATCGGCGACGATTGTGGTCTCGTCCTTGCTGATCGTGATCCGGTGGGCGCTGCCGAGGTCGGCCAGGGTGGCCTTCTCCAGGGTGAGAGCGCGATCCTCGGCGATCACCTGGGCACCGGTGAGCACGGCGATGTCCTCAAGCATCGCCTTGCGGCGGTCGCCGAAGCCCGGGGCACGGACGGCGGCCACCTGGAGCACGCCGCGGGTCTTGTTGACCACCAGGGTGGCCAGGGCCTCACCCTCGATCTCCTCGGCGAGGATCACCAGCGGCCGGCCGCTGCGCGAGACCGCCTCCAGCACCGGCACCAGATCGGCCACAACACTGATCTTGCGGTCGGTGATCAGCAGCAGCGGGTTGTCGAACACGCACTCGCGCCGCTCCTGGTCGGTGACGAAATAGGGGGATGCGTAGCCACGATCGAAGGCCATCCCCTCGGTGATCTCCAGCTCGGTCGCCAGCGAGTTGGACTCCTCCACGGTGATCACGCCATCGGCGCTCACCTTCTCCATGGCGGCGGCGATCATGCGGCCCACCTCCTCGTCGTTGCCGGAACTGACGGTGGCCACCTGCCGGATCGCGTCACCGGCGACGCTGACGGAATGCTCGGCGATGCCCGCCACGACGCGGGCGGCCGCCCGCTCCATGCCGCGGCGCAGCTCGACGGGATTGGCGCCGGCTGCCACATTGCGCAGGCCCTCCTGCACCATCGCCTGAGCCAGAACCGTGGCGGTGGTGGTGCCGTCACCGGCGCTGTCCTTGGTCTTGGAGGCCACCTGCTGGATCAGCTTGGCTCCGAGGTTCTCGAAGGGATCCTCCAGCTCGATCTCGCGGGCGATGGTGACGCCGTCGTTGACGATGTCGGGGGCGCCGTACTTCTTCTCGAGCACCACGTTGCGGCCGCGCGGGCCGATCGTCACCTTGACCGCCTCGGCCAGGGCATTGACGCCCTTCTCAAGGGCATCGCGCGAGTGATCGGAGAAGCGGATCAGCTTGGCCATCGGGGCGAAGGCGACAGAACGAGGATCGGGGCACCCTCCCACAGCGGCCCGGTGAGCGTCATCCGCGAGCCGGTGGGGAAAGCCGAATGGCCGGCCACGGCACGCCCATCGACGGCTGCGCACGGCGGAGCGGCTCGATAGGGTCCGCCCATGGACGACCTCCTGCAACAGACCCTCGACACGGCCGCGGCCAGTGCCGCCGCGGAGGCGGGCCTGGGACCGGCCACCTCCGCCAACGGCATGGTGTTCCTGCTGATCGCCTGCCTCGGCCTGGCGATGGCACTGGTGTACGTGCCGATCCGTGTGTTCCTGACGATCACCGAACGCAGCCGCAGGCTCCGCCTGCTGCAGCAGATCCGCCGCACCCGTGAAGCGCTGACAGCGCCTCTGATCAACGAGTGAGGTGAGGCCCGCGACGATGGGCAGTCCTCAGCGCATCACCATGCCGCCATCCACCTGCAGCACCTGCCCGGTGATGTAGGCCGCCGCGGGATCGGCCGCCAGGAAACGCACGGCGCCCGCCACCTCAGCGGCGCTGCCCATTCTCCCAAGGGGAATCGCGGCGAGGATCGGCTCCTTGTCGAGCTCGGCGGTCATGTCGCTCTCGATGAAGCCGGGAGCCACCGCGTTGACGGTGACACCGCGGGAGGCGAACTCGGCGGCATTGCTGCGGGTGAGTCCCAGCAGGCCCGCCTTGGCGGCGCTGTAGTTCGCCTGGCCGGCATTGCCCATCAGGGCCACCACCGATGTGATGTTGATGATGCGGCCGCTGCGCGCCTTGAGCATCGGCTTGCTGACGGCCCGGGTGCACAGGAAGACGCCGGTGAGATTGAGATCGATGACGCTCTGCCAGTCGGCGGTCTTCATCCGCATCAGCAGGCCATCGCGAGTGATGCCGGCGTTGTTGACCAGCACATCGATCCGGCCTTCCCGCTCGAGCACCGCCCTGACCATCGCCTCGACCTGGACCTCATCGGCCACATCGGCGCGATGGCTCCAGGCCTGGCCGCCGGCGGCCTCGATCGCGGCGACCACCTCGGAGGCCGCCTGCTCGGAGCTGGCGTAGTTCACCACCACCGTGAATCCAGCCGCCGCCAGGGCTTCGGCGATGGCCCGGCCGATGCCGCGGCCGGCCCCTGTGACCAGGGCCACCTTGCCCTGGGCGCTGGAGTGGGACGCATCGGAGGGCGGGGGGGGCATCGTCACAAGCCTCTGGGGAGGGACCGGGGAGGTCCGGCGGCGGTGATCGTATGGCGGCGCCGGAATGCCCCCGCCTCAGGCCAGCATCGGCTTCTCCTCCACCACCGCCGGACCGAGCAGGGCGCGGAAGCGGGCCAGTTGTTCCTTGCTGCCGAGCACCACCATCAGCTGGCCCGGCATCACCCTGACGTCACCGCCGGGATTGGCGATCAGTTCGGGGCCCGTCTTGACATAGCTGCTGCCCCGATAGGAATAGGGATTGGCCGGGGCCGGCTCCGGATTGCGGACCGCCAGCACCAGGGCACCGGTGTGGCGCTTGAGATGCAGCTCCTGCAGGGTGCGTCCATTGATCGCCCCCAGCCTGGCGGGATCTTCGCTGAGCTGGAACTCCTCCACCTCACAGTCGGAGCCGGCCAGCAGATCCATGAAATCCACCGACAGGGGCCTCAGAGCGGTGGCGGCCATGGTGCGCCCTCCGGCCACATAGGGGCTGATCACCCTGTCGGCACCGGCCTGACGCAGCTTGCGCTCCGCCTCCTCACTGTCCGAGCGGGCGATCAGGCGGATGGCAGGGGCAATCGAGCGGGCGCTGAGCACCACGTAGAGGTTGGAGGCGTCGTTGGGGAGGGCCGCCACCAGGCTGCGACAACGCAGGATGCCGGCCTCCAGCAGGGTCTCATCGAGGGTGGCGTCCGCCATCAGCACCGGCAGGCCCTTCTCCTCGGCGGCATCCCGCCGCTCCGGATCCATCTCCACGATCAGCAGCGGCACACCCTCGCGGGTCAGCTGGCTGGCGATCTCACGGCCGATGCGGCCGTAGCCGCAGAGAATCACATGGTCCTGCATCGTGCGTAACCAGTCGAGAAAACGGCGCTGACGGAGCCGCCGGAAATAGCCCGTCTCCGAAAGTCCCAGCAGGCTCTGAATCGTGAGCTGCACCACGAACAGACCACCCACCACCGAGAACACGGTCACCCAGCGGCCGGCGTGGGTGAGCGGTTGCACCTCGCCATACCCGATGGTGGGGATGGTGATCGCCACCATCCAGTAGCAGTCCCCCCAGTCCCAGCCTTCGGTGATCCGGTAGCCGAGAGCGCTGAGGTTCACCACCAGGGCCAGGGCCGCCAGCGGCATCAGCCATGGGCGGCGGGAGCGGCTGGTCGGCGGGGGCCTGCGGGGGTTCCAGCGGCGCGTCAACCGCGTCATCGAACTCCCCGGATGCGCAGATGGCAGGCCTCCCCAGGGGGGGGAGGAAGCCGCCGCCACCGGCGCGACCGCTCAGGCCAGGCCGAGGGCGGCGAGAACGTCGTCGCTGCTGAGGGCACCCAGGCCACTGCGGGATGTGAGTCCTTTTACTCCGTCCCGACGCGGGAGGCTGTCGTCCTCGCGGCCCAGGGCCACCAGCGGCACACCACAGAGGAGGGCCAGCTCCTCGCTGAGCGGATCGCTGGCGAGCACCACATCGCTGGCCGCCACCAGGGCGGCACGGCGCAGGGCCGTGGCGGCCGTCGCCGGCGGCAGCTCCAGGCTGCGCAGCCCCGGCAGGGTGGAGCGGATGCGCTGCGGGAGCCGCTGCCATTGCTCCGCCGGCCAGTCGCCGGGCACGCCGGCGGGGGCGAGCAACAGCATCGGCCCGTCGCCGGCGGGCAGGCTGGCCTGGGCCTCACGCAACAGTTCCGGGGGCAGCGCGAGGCGAAAGGCGTCGGCCGCCAGGGTCACGCCGATCGGCTGCAGATAGGCCTGCAGGGCCTGGGCCGGCCATCCCGCGTCGGTCGGAGCCACCCTGCTGGTGGCGGAGAAGCCAGCGGCGGCGATGCGGGTGGGGATATGGCTCATCGAGAGCATCAGATCCACCTGGCGGCCACGGGCCAGATTGATGCAGACCTGAAAATCGGGCTCCCGGACCGAGCCCAGCAGGTTGGCCCAGTCGGCCAGGCTGGCGTTGCGGAAGTCGAAGGGAATGGTCTTCTCGACAGCGGGAAGCAGCTTCCACAGCGGCGCCAGCGCCGGCGCACAGGCCACCTGCAGCGCGAAGCCGAGCTGGCTGGCCACCGCCGCGGCCGCGGGCAGGGCCTGCACCTGACTGAGCTCATCTCCCGGGATCAGAAAGAGCGCACGCATGCCGGGAGGGAGTGTCTTTTGCCTGGGCTGATTGTATGGAAGGGTTCTGAAGGCTCCCCCGCAGGAGAACGCGAGTTGTGCATCTGCTGATCGTCGCCGCCGGCAGCGGCCGCCGCATGGGTGCGGCCGCCAACAAGCTGCTGCTGCCGCTGCTGGGCCGCCCCGTGCTGGCCTGGACCCTGGAAGCCGCCCTGGCCAGCGAGGCGATCCGCTGGATCGGCATCGTCGGCCAGCCCGTGGATGAACAGGCGGTGGCGGCGATCGTGGCGGCCTCCGGTGCCGACAGGCCTGTGCAGTGGATCCTCGGCGGAGAAACGCGCCAGGAGTCGGTGCGCCGCGGTCTGGCAGCCCTGCCGGCACAGGCCGCTGGGGTGCTGATCCACGACGGCGCACGCTGCCTGGTGGAACCCTCTCTGTTCGCGCGCTGCGCCGAGGCGGTGGCCCGGGGCGAGTCGGTGATCGCCGCCACCCCTGTGACCGACACGATCAAGCAGGTGGATGCTGACGGCAGGATCCACGCCACGCCGGATCGCCAGGGTCTGTGGGCGGCACAGACCCCCCAGGGCTTTCCGGTCGAGGCTCTCGTCGACGCCCATGCCCGGGCCGAAGCCGAAGGCTGGAGCGTCACCGACGACGCCTCCCTGTTCGAGCGGCTGGGGCTGCCGGTGCGGGTGCTGGAGGCGCCGCCGTCCAACATCAAGCTCACGACACCGATCGACCTGACCCTCGCCGAGGCGGTGCTGACGGTCCGAAACGAGATCACAGCAAGAGACTGAGAAGCTCATGCCAATACAAGCACTGGCACAGAAGCGAGGCCGACCGATGCTGGCTCGGTGATATTACACTTCAAAATAAAGCTGCTAATGATTAGCTCACTTCCAAATCACTTCCGTCGCCAAGCAGGTGATAACCAGAATTTCACTTCTCTCTCCGGCCCATTCCGGATCCGCAAGAGCGCCGATCTGACCGCGCTCCTCTCTCTGCCGGTGCTTGCGGCATTTGCGCTGTTCGCCTCACCGGCCCGTGCCCTGCCAGCGGCCTCCCTGCAGCTGTTCCGCCTTGACGGCCAGGGGATGAAACCGATGCCTGCGGTCAGCGCTCTGCTCAACGCGACGACCCAGTCCCAGCGGCCTGCCGCCGCCACGAGCGATGTGGCACCGCAAGCCTTAACCCCATCTCAGAGCCAGGGGCAGATTTTCGTTCCTGCTGAAGCAGCTGATCGGCAGCGGAGCGCAAGCAACCCATCCGTCCTGGCGGTTTCCACCCTCTCAACGACGACCCGCACAGGGGTCTCCCAAGACACAGCCCTGAGCCCCAGCAGGGCTGACGAGGGAGGTTCTTTGCAATTGATCGCCCAGGCCGACGGCAGCCTGTCCGATCCCAAGGTGCTGGAAGTCGACCAGGCTTTGAAGGTGGAAGTCAACCCTCAGGGAGGGCAACTGACCGCCAGCCTGGATCAGAACAGCCTCACCCTTCGTTTCAACAAAGCGATTCCGACAGATCTCAAGGGTCCCATCACGGTTCGCTTCATCAATTCGGATGACACTCTCGGCGAGACCCAACAGCAGATCAGTAAATACACCGTTTCGCAGGATGGTCTGGAGGTCACCCTGAGACCGGGTACCGATCTCCCAGCCGGCACCAATTTTGCCTTTCAATTCCCGAGCACCTGCGATCAGGGTCCCTGCGTCTATCCGAGCCAGCCTGTGGGCCAACCGCTCTATGTGGGCTTCAATTCGCCTCAGGTGATCGGGCCGGCAGTGCTGGCTGGGGCCGCCGCCTCCACCATCCCGACCTGGGCCGTGATCCTCGGTGTCGTCGTGGTGGGCTTCGGGGTGGCCGCCGCCAGCGGTGCCTTCAGCAGTGGCGGCGGCGGCGGCACCAATCCCAGTTCGCAATGATCGTGGGCCGGCACACCTGATCCCTTCGTTGTCAGCCCCGTTGCCATCGGGGCCATGGAGGTTCTCCACAGGAGCTGCCGATGACGATCTCGGGTGACCTCACGGCTGCATCAGCTCAGCAAGGACAGCACGCCCCGGTCTCCGTCGAGGCATGCCGGCACGGCAAGCGGCAGAGCCGCATTTCCCGGGGTATGGCCCACCGGCAGCCCCGCCACGACAGGGATACCCAGATCGCTGCTGCGTTCGCGCAGCACCTGCTCGAGGCTGAAGCGGCGTTCAGCGGGCCGATCGTCCTCCG
Organism: Synechococcus sp. CBW1004; assembly: GCF_015840715.1. NCBI lineage: Bacteria > Bacillati > Cyanobacteriota > Cyanophyceae > Synechococcales > Synechococcaceae > Synechococcus > Synechococcus sp. CBW1004. The sequence continues at coordinate 1,612,315 of NZ_CP060397.1, forward strand.
GGTCATCACAACCGCTGAAGCTGCCGAAGGCCAGACCCGCCAGCTGCTGCAGAGCACCGCAGAGACGCCAATGGGTGAGCATGCGCTCGATCCGGTATGGAGCCTCGCCCACGTCCTCAAGCACCAGGATCGCCCCGGCCAGCGGCGGCAGATGGGGCGTTCCGAGCAGATGGGTCGCCACCGTGAGGTTGGCCACCAGCAGCGGACCCTCGGCGACTCCACCGCACCAGCTCTCGCCCTGCAGCGGCGGCAGTGGCTCGCCGAACAGCAGCGCCCGCAGCCGCTCCTGACTCCACTCCGGTTCAGCGGCCAGGGTGGTGAGCAGCGGACCGTGGACGCCGCCACCGCGGCCCTGGGCGACGCGGTCGAACAGCAGCGAGGTGACATCGGAGAAGCCCAGCAGCCAGTTCGCCTCGGCCGGCGGCCGCCGCTCCAGCAGGCGGGCCGCTCCCCAGCCGCCGCGCACGCAGGCCAGCAGGGCCGGTGGCTCCGATCCGGACGGGCTCAGATCAGCCAGTCGCTCGCGGTCTTGCCCCGCCAGATAGCCCCAGCGGCGCTCCAGCAGGGCCTCGGGGTCCCCGTCGGTCTCCAGCCCCCAGGAGCGCAGCAGCTCCAGACCCGCCAGCAGCGCCTCACCGCTCTGCAGGGCGGAGCTGGCGGCCACGAGCCCGACGCGGTCGCCGCGTCGCAGGGGGCTGGGCAGGGGCAGCAGCGGAGCGTTCACAACTGAGGGAGGATCAGGGCCAGCAGCAACAGGGCCCCCAGCCGCACCTGGTTGGCGAAGTGGCGGCCGTAGGCGCTGCGGGGCAGATCGGAACGGTGCAGCTGCCAGGCCTCCCACTGCATCGCCAGCGCGGCCAGGGCCCAGGGCAGCCAGAACGCCGGCGTGGCGACCTGGCGCAGCAGGGCCGCCCCAGCCAGGGCCGCCACCGTGACGCCATAGGAGAGCGCCACCGCCAGAGGCGCCTGGTCGCCGAGGCTCAGGGCACTGCTGCGCACGCCGACGCGCCGGTCGTCGTCCCGGTCGGCCATGGCGTAGACGGTGTCGAAGCCGAAGGTCCAGCTCAGGACCGCCAGCCAGGTGAGCGCCAGCGGCAGGCCCTGCAGGGTGCCGCTGGCCGCCGCCCAGGGGATCAGCACCGCGAACCCCCAGCAGAGGGCCAGCACCAGCTGGGGATAGGGGAACCAGCGCTTGGCCGAGGGATAGAGCAGCACCGGCGGCAGAGCCGCCACGGCCAGCGCCAGGCAGAGCCCCAGGTGGGCCGGAGGCAGCGCCAGCACCACCAGCAACGCCGCCAGCAGGCAGAGCAGCATCAGGATCCAGGCGGTGCCCACGGCCACCCGGCCATCGGCCAAGGGACGGCTGCGGGTGCGCTCCACGAGCGGATCGATGCGGCGGTCCCAGAGATCATTGGCGATGCAGCCGGCGGCGCTGACCGCCAGGCCTCCCAGCACGATCCAGCCCACGAGGGCTGCCGGCGGCGGCGACTGGGGCTGCAGCCACAGGGCCCAGCCCGCCGGGATCAGCAGGATCAGACGACCGCTGGGCTTGTGCCAGCGCACCAGTTCCAGCCAGGCGAGCGGGCCGCCCTCGCGCCTGGCCGGGCGCCCATCGCCGCTGTCCGTCATGCGCTGCTGGAGCTTCTGCGCAGGCTAGGGGCCGGCCGGACAGGCGCCGAACCCGGGCTGGGCCGGGTTCCATCGACCGGTCTGCGGGTCGGTGGGGTTGGCGCCGGCCCAGGGCAGCTCAGCAGGGAACGGGATCGTCCCGAGGCGGAGCCGTGGCACGCCGGAGCCGTTGTCGTGGCACCTGGCGCCGGCGCCTCCCTGCCGACGGCAGCGGTGGCAAAGTGGCGCCGCCTGGCCAGCGAGCCCCCATGGACCCGACGCCCATGGATTCCACGCCAAAGGATCCCCCGCCAAAGGATTCCAGGCCCGAGGATCCGTCCGCCCAGGCGGTGCGCTCCGGCGGTGAACGGCGGGTGGCGGCGATCGACATCGGCACCAACTCGATCCACCTGCTGATCGCGGCGATCGATCCTGGGCTGCATTCCTTCCGCGTGCTGCTGGCGGAGAAATCCACCACCCGGCTGGGCGAGCGCGATCCGGAGACCGGTGACCTGAGTGCCGAGGCGATCGAACGGGGCTTCCGCACCCTGCGTCACTGCCGCGATCTGGCGCTCAGCCACGGCGTGGAACAGATCGTCACCGCGGCCACCAGCGCCGTGCGCGAAGCGCCCAATGGGCGCGATTTCCTGCTGGCCCTGCAGGAGCAGCTGGACCTGGAGGTCGATCTGGTCAGCGGCCCGGAGGAGGCGCGCCTGATCTACCTGGGCGTGGTCTCCGGCATGGCCTTCGGGGAGACGCCCCACTGGATCCTCGACATCGGCGGCGGTTCCACCGAACTGGTGCTCGCCGACGGCCGCGATGGCCGCGCCTTCACCAGCACCCGCATCGGGGCGGTGCGCCTGCAGCGGGAGTTCTGCCAGCAGGATCCGCTGCCGGCCGAGCGGCGGCGCTTCCTGAAGGCCTACATCCAGGGCGCCCTCGATCCGGCGGTGGCGGAGGTGCGATCCGCCCTGCGCCCGGGAGAGTCTCCGGTGATGGTGGGCACCAGCGGCACCGCGATGGCCCTGGCGGCCCTGGCGGCCGCCGACGACGGCAAACCGCCCCTCAGGCTCGGCGGCTACCGCCTCAGCCGGGAGCGCATCCACCAGCTGGTGGAGCGCCTGGTGCTGCTCACCCCCGAACAACGCCGCGCCCTGACCGCGATCAACGACCGGCGGGCCGAGATCATCGTGCCCGGTGCCCTGATCCTCCAGACCGCCATGGAGATGCTCGGGGCGCGCGAGCTGGTGGTCTGCGACCGGGCCCTGCGCGAGGGCCTGATCGTGGACTGGATGCTGCGCAACGACCTGCTGGGTGATCGCTTCGCCTTCCAGAGCACGATCCGCGAGCGAAGCGTGCGCCATCTGGCCCGCATCTACGGGGTGGATCAGGCCCGCGCCGATCGGGTCTCCAGCCTGGCCCTGAGCCTCTACGACCAGAGCCGGGGCCTGCTGCACCACGACGACGGCAGCGGCCGCCTGCTGCTCTGGGCCGCCGCCCAGCTGCACGCCTGCGGCAAGCACATCAACAGCGCCGCTTATCACAAGCACACCTGGTATCTGATCCGCCACGGCGAGCTGCTCGGCTACTCCGAGCTGGAGCACCTGATGGTGGCCGCCATCGCCCGCTACCACCGCCGCGGCCTGCCGAAGAAACGCCACGAGTCGTGGCAGCTGATCGAGGGGCGGGAGGAGAAGCGCACCGTGGCCAACCTGGCACTGCTGCTGCGTCTGGCGGCCGCCCTCGACCGGCGCCCGGCAGCGGTCCTCGATCGCGTCAGCCTGGACGCCGTGGGAGCCCGCAACGACGCCAGCGGTCTGCGCATCGTGCTGCATCCGGTGGCGGACTCAGCCGAACAGCCCACCACGGACCTCAGCCTGGAATGCTGGAGTCTGCGCTCCTGCACCGATGCCGTGCGCGAAGCCACCGGCCTCAGTCTCGAGGTGGCTTCCGCTGCGGAACTCAGCGGTCAGCCGGCAGCGAACGCCAGCGCACGTCGCTGATCGGGCCGAGCACGCGGGCCGGTTCGGAGCCGACGCGGCTGGTCACCAGATCAGGGCGTCCCGCCAGCACCTCGAGGCCGTCGGCGAGCGGAAACACACGAGCCCCCTGCAACAGGCCACGGAATGCGGTGCTGCCATCCGGGCGACGCACCTCGACCCAACTGGGTTCGCGGCTGGCGAGAACCACGGTGCCCGCTTTGGCAACGGGCTCAGCGGTGCCGCCGGGGCTGGCCGAAAGGCCCTCCGCCGTTGGGATCACCGCCCTGTCGCCTCCGCGCTCACCAGAGGCCGCAGGCAGAGCCGTTGCGCCGGGGGCAGGTGCTGCAGCAGGCTGATCCGAGCGTGCCGGAACCACCGCCGTGCGCAGCCGCCAGCCGACCCCGACGGCCGCCAGCAGCAACACAACCGCAGCGGCCCACCACCAGGGCCGGACGGACGGACGGACCCGAGGGGCGGAAGCGGCCGAGGTGCTGGGCGCCGCAGGCGCAGGGGAGGGCCGCAGGGGCGCACCCGACGCCGCATCCAGATCACCGGAGGCACGCAGGGCCTGCAGTTCAGGCCCGATATCCAGCTGCAGGGCCCCGGCGACACGCCGCGCCTGGGCGATCACGAACACGGGCTCCGGCAACCGCGAACGATCTCCCGCTTCCAGAGCCTCCAGCTGCTCGACACCGATGCGCAGCCGATCGGCCAGCACCGATGCCTCCTGGCCGCTGGCCTCCCGGGCCTGACGCAGGCGACCTCCCAGGGCCACCAGTGCCTTTGTACCGCTGGCGGCAGGGGAACGACCCTCAACGGCCGCTGCGGCCTTCCCATTGGCGGAGGCGAACGACACAGTCGGAGAGGGGAGAGGGTGTCGGCAGTATGGCCAGTCCGCCCGAACGGGGCCAGCGCGCAGTCAGCGGCGGCTGAGCAGGATCGGCAGGGCCATCAGCAGCAGGGTCAGCCCGATGCGCAGCAGCGGAGCCGAGACCAGGAACGGCAGCACCAGCAGGGCGAAGCCGCTGAGCAGGGCCGGCGGCGAGGACTGGCGGCGGCCATAGACCAGGTAGCCACTGGCGATCGAGCTGATCAGCAGGGACAGCAGCAGCTCAGTGGTCGAAGGCACAACGGGGCCACAAGGAAACGGACAGAAACACGCCGATCAGAGCAGGGGATGCCAGTGGCAGAGAGGTCCCTGGCCGGCTCCGATCGCCAGGGCATGGCGCAGGCCTCCCTCCACGAAGCTCTTGCCGGCCTGCACCGCCTGACGCAGTGGCAGGCCGCGGGCGCGCGAGGCGGTGATCGCCGCCCCCAGCGTGCAGCCACTGCCGTGGGTGTGGGGGGTGTCGACGGCGGGATGCACCACCCAGAGCCCCGCGCCACCGGCCACCTGCAGAAAGTCGCGGCCGCGCAGCTCCGCCAGGCCGCCACCCTTGATCAGGACCGCCCCGGGACCCATCTCCAGCAGCCGCTCCGCCGCCCGTTCGACGCCCTCGGCGCCCTCGATCGCGACGCCGCTGAGCAGGGAGGCCTCCTGCAGGTTGGGGGTGAGCAGCTCGGCCAGGGGCAGCAGCAGAGCCCGGTAGGCCGCGAGCGCCTCCAGCTCGAGCAGCAGCGAACCGGCCTGCGACACCATCACCGGATCGATCAGCCGCGGGATCGTGAGGGGCCCCAGCGCGGCGGCGGTGGCCTCGATCAGAGCGGCGTTGAGCAGCATGCCGGTCTTGAGGGCCGCCACCGGCAGATCGCTGAGCACCGCCTCGATCTGGGCTGTGAGCGCCTCGGGCGGCAGGGCATCGACGCGGCTGACCCCGCAGGTGTTCTGGGCGGTGACGCAGCTGAGCGCCGAGCAGCCATGCACACCGAGCGCGGTGAAGGTCTTGAGGTCGGCCTGGATGCCGGCGCCGCCGCCGGAGTCGCTGCCGCCGATGGTGAGCGCAATCGGGATGGTCATGGAGGGGCGCGTCAGAAGGCCAGGGTGCGATCGAGCTGCTGAGCCCAGGAGGCAGGAACCCCCGTGGGGGACGAAGCCGTTGCATCCCGCTTCAGCGTGGCCCCAGCGGCCGCCGGTGTTGCATCGGGGTGACGGCGATCTCGCCAGGCATGCCCAGATAGGGGTCAACCACCCAGGTGCCTGGCAGGCTGCCCAGCACGACGCGCGGATCCCGAGTCCTGATGGAGCCCAACGAGCAGCAGCTGGCACTCCTCGGCGCCCTGGAGGCCCTGGGGGGCTCCGCCGGCAACGGCAGGCTGCGCGAGCTGCTGGGCTGGGATGAGCCCACCTATGAGGCGGTGAAGGGGCCCCTCGTGGCCTCCGGCCAGCTGGTGCCAGGTCGCGGTCGCGGGGGATCGGTAAGCCTGGGCAACGGGAATGAGCAGCCGCCTCCGGCTCGATCGACATCCGTGAACGGCAGTCGGGGTCCATCAGCCCCGCAAGCGGCTCCTCCCCCTGGCCCCCAGCCCACCGGCAGACAGAACCTCTCGGCCTTCATCTGGGGCGTCGCCGACCTTCTGCGGGGCGACTACAAGCAGAGCGACTTCGGCAAGGTGATCCTGCCGTTCACGGTGCTGCGCCGGCTCGACTGCGTGCTGGAGCCCACCAAGGAGGCGGTGCTGGCCGAGAAGGAGCTGCGCGAGAGCCAGGGCCTGGATCCCGAGCCGTTCCTGCTGCGGGTGGCGGGGCAGGCCTTCTGCAACACCTCGGCCCTGAGCATGAAGCGGCTGATGGGCGATCAGGACAACATCGGCGAGAACCTGCGCAGCTATATCCAGGCCTTCACGCCGGAGGTGCGTGACATCTTCGAGAGCTTCGAGTTCCACCTGCAGGTGGACCGGCTGGAGAAGGCGGGGCTGCTCTACATGGTGAGCGAGCGCTTCGCCCAGATCGACCTGCACCCGGAGACGGTGAGCAACGCCGAGATGGGCCTGGTGTTCGAGGAGCTGATCCGCAGGTTTGCTGAACTCTCCAACGAAACGGCAGGGGAACACTTCACGCCGCGCGAGGTGATCCGTCTGATGGTGAACCTGCTGTTCATCGAAGAAGACGCGGCGCTCACCCAGCCCGGCATCGTGCGCAGCCTTTACGACCCCACGGCGGGCACCGGCGGCATGTTGAGCGTGGCCGAAGAGCACCTGGTGGGCATGAATCCCTCAGCCCGGCTGGTGCTGAGCGGCCAGGAGCTCAACCCCGAGAGCTACGCGATCTGCAAGGCCGACATGCTGATCAAGGGGCAGAACATCAAGAACATCCGCTTTGGTAACACGCTCTCGGACGATCAGCTGGGCGATCAGAAGTACGACTACATGCTCTCCAACCCACCCTTCGGCGTGGAGTGGAAGAAGATGCAGAAGGAGGTGCAGCGCGAAGCCGACACCCTCGGCTATGCGGGCCGTTTTGGCCCTGGCCTGCCCCGCGTGAGCGATGGGTCATTGCTGTTCCTGCTGCATCTGATCAGCAAGATGCGACCCGCCAAGGATGGCGGCAGTCGCTTCGGGATTGTGCTGAACGGCTCTCCCCTGTTCACAGGCGGGGCGGGCTCCGGCGAAAGCGAGATCCGCCGTTATGTGCTGGAGAACGATCTGGTGGAGGCGATCATCGGCCTGCCCACCGATATGTTCTACAACACGGGCATCAGCACCTACATCTGGATTCTCAGCAACCGCAAACCGGCAGAGCGCAAGGGCAAGGTGCAGCTGATCGATGCCAGCAGCTTCTGGCAGAAGATGCGCAAGAGCCTGGGCAGCAAGCGCAAGGAGCTGAGCCCCGAGCACATCGATGCGATCACACGCCTGTTCGGCAACTTTGAGGAAGCCGAGCAGGACGGCAAGCCGATCAGCAGGATCTTCCGCAACGAAGACTTCGGCTACCGCACGATCACAGTGGAACGCCCGCTGCGTGATGAAGCCGGCAACGTGGTGCTCGGCCAGCGCGGCAAGGCCAAGGGCCAGCCCCAGGCCGACAGCAGCCTGCGCGACACCGAGAACGTGCCGCTCTGCGAAGACGTGCAGACCTACTTCGAGCGGGAGGTACTGCCCCACGTGAGTGATGCCTGGATCGATCACGACAAGACCAAAGTGGGCTATGAGATCCCTTTCAACCGCCACTTCTATGTGTTCACGCCACCCAGACCACTTGAGGTGATTGATGCCGAGCTAAAGCAAGTGACAGATCGGATTCTGGCGATGATCGGAGGGCTGTCGGCATGAGCTTTCCCCGTTACACGGCCTGCAAAGACAGCGGCGTGGAATGGTTGGGGAAGGTGCCGGAATATTGGGAGGGCCTTAGGCTTCGATTTGCAGCCACCCTGAATCCATCCAAACAGGAGGCAAGATCGTATGCGGATGATGATCTTGTCACCTTCCTTCCGATGGAGGCGATTGGCGAGGATGGAAGCCTCAACCTTGAACAGGTGAAGGAGGTTGGCGAATGCCTGAATGGCTACACCTACTTCAAGGAAGGTGATGTATGCATTGCCAAAATTACCCCATGCTTTGAAAACGGGAAAGGGGCCATTCTCCGAGGATTGAAGGGAGGCATCGGATTCGGAACAACGGAGCTGATCGTCGCTCGGCCAACAACACATCTCTTATTGGCTAAGTTCCTTGACTATCTTTTTAGGTCCAATCCCTTCAGATCCCTTGGTGAAGCGGCGATGTATGGGGCTGGCGGCCAAAAGCGGGTTCCAGAAGCCTTTGTCCGTGATTTCAGATCATTCATTCCCCCGCTTACCGAGCAGCAACAAATAATCAGCTTCCTCGACTGCGAAACCGCCAAGATCGATGCCCTGATCGCCGAGCAGCAACGCCTGATCGAGCTGCTGCAGGAAAAGCGCCAGACCGTGATCTCCCATGCCGTTACCAAGGGGCTGAATCCAGATGCGCCGATGAAGGATTCGGGGGTGGAGTGGCTGGGGGAGGTGCCTGAGCATTGGAGGGTAAGAAAGCTATCTCAGCTATGCAAGGAAATTGGAAGCGGGACCACGCCAAAAAGTGATATGCCTGAATTCTACGAGGATGGGGCAGTTCCATGGGTGGTCACGGGTGATCTGAACGACTCCGTTTTGGTGGCTTGTTCGAATCATGTCACCGAAGCAGCAGTCCATCAACATTCGGCCTTAAAATTGCATGTGGTGGGCTCAGTGGTTGTGGCGATGTACGGTGCCACAATTGGCAAGGCAGCAATCCTTGGAGTAGAGGCGACGGTCAATCAGGCTTGCTGTGTTCTTCCTCCTGGCACAGAAATCATCGGCGAGTTCTTGCTGCTCTTTATCTTGGCAGCCCGGAGTCATCTGCTTTCCTTGGCAACGGGTGGTGGCCAGCCGAATATCAATCAAGAGATAGTTCGATCTCTCAGGCTTCCTCTGCCTCCGCTTGCAGAGCAGCATGCAATCGTCCAGAAAGTTGAGGCCAGTCTTCAGTCTCTTGATTCAGCTGCTTCCTTGGGGCTTCCTGAATAAGGGCAGATCCACTGCAGTGCAATGGATCTCGGCAGTTTCTGACGGTAAAATGTGCGTGAAAGGGCTGATCTGAGCCCAAAAGCGGTCCGGAGTTTTCCACATGTATCGGCGTGAGCATCGTTATCAGCTCTCGTTCGAAGACTTCTTCCTGCCGTTTGGCGGCAAACTCTCCGGTGATAATCGGTGGATCAAGCTGGCTGAGCTCATTCCGTGGGATGAACTGGAGGACGACTACGCAGCGCAATTCTGTAAGGGCTTTGGAGCACCGGCAAAACCCTTTCGCATGGCACTGGGTGCCTTGATCATCAAGACCCGTCTCGGGCTCACGGATGAAGAACTGGTGGAGCAGATCAAGGAAAACCCCTATCTCCAGTTTTTCATTGGCTTGGAAGCGTTCCAGTCTTCGGCGCCGTTTGATCCATCGATGATGGTGTATTTCCGCAAGCGCTTGCCAGAAGCGATTGTGAATGAATGCAATGAAAGGATTGTGCGCCACGGCCTGAAAATGATTCGCTCATCAGATCCCCAGGGCACAGGGGATGACGACGGCAGTGGCGGATCGACCAGTCCTCCCGACCAACCAAAGCCATCCTTGCAGAAGCAGCCGAATCAGGGTTCACTCTTGATCGATGCCACCTGTGCGCCGGTGGATATCCGTCATCCCACCGATCTATCCCTGCTCAATGAAGCCAGGGAGGTGACTGAGATCCTGATTGATGCGATGCATCCCCAGGTCAGGGAACGCTTCGGCTACAAGCCGCGTACACACCGCAAAAAGGCGAGGCAGCAGTTTCTTGCAGTGGCCAAAAAGAAGAAGCCAAGGATCAGCAAGATCCGCAAAGCGATCAAGCAGCAGCTTGGTCACCTCAAGCGGAATCTGGCAAGCGTTGACGCCCTGATCGCCTGTGGTGGCAGCCTTCTGGCCGCCGGACGGCATATCTACCGGAAGTTGCTGGTGATCAGCGAGCTGGTCCGCCAGCAGACTATTCTCTATCACGCAGACAGCAGAAGCATCCCAGATCGCATCGTCAGCCTCTGCCAGGCACATATCAGGCCGATTGTCCGCGGGAAAGCTCGTTGCAATGTTGAGTTCGGAGCCAAGATCTCAATCTCTGTCACCGGCGAGGGATTCACCTTCCTCGATCGCCTGAATTATGACCCCTACAACGAAGGAGAAGACCTCAAGGGTCAAGCGATTTCCTATCGGCGTCGCCATGGTCACTATCCGATGGTGATTTGTGCTGACCAGATCTACCGCACAAGATCGAACCGTGCCTTCTGCCAGCGCCATGGAATCCGTTTGAGTGGCCCGCGACTTGGACGGCCGAAGAACGATCCTGAATTGGTGGCTGCCGAGAAGCAGCAGTTCATCGATGACCAGCGCCAAAGGAATGCCGTTGAAGGCAAGATCGGCCAAGGCAAGAGGCGTTTTGGACTGGGCCTGATACGTGAGAAGCTCGCTGTGACCCAGGGTTCAACCATCGCACTCAATATTCTGGTGATGAACCTCGAGAAGCTGCTGGAGCTTCTTTTTGTTCTTTTTGCGTCCTGGCTGCAACTTCTCCTGTGCAATCAACCAGGCAAGGGGTCACCATTCGTGTGTGTGAGCACTCATCTCAGCCCCACATGAACGGCCAGTCTCCGCCTCACTCAGGCTCGGCTCTTTGACAGCTTGACCTCCCTCTCACTTTCTCAGGAAGCCCTCCTTGGCCGCAACACAGGTGGGTCTCCTCCAAGAACGTCGCTCCGCCCTGATCTCCGCCGCCGTCACCGGCCAGATCGATGTGCGGGGTCTGGTGCCTGAGGCCAGCGCTGCCTGAGCAGCACCCCTAAGACCATTCTGATTGTCCTGCCCAACGGTGAGTCCCACGCGCGTTCTGTCACCCGGGAAGGGTGACGCGGATCCTCCTTGAGCAGGGCATAGGCCCGATCGGCTTGCTCCTGCACGGCCTTGGGCAGCGCGTCGTAGCAGCGCCAGAGGCGAGGACTGGCCTGATGCTTCAAAGCTGCCTGCAGCGTCCCGCCTTCAGGTCGGCCAATGCTTCCTCCGCCAGCCAATCCAGCGCGCCGGCTTCCACGTCGTTCTCCAGCTGCTGATCCCAGTCCTCTGCGTCAAAGCGCTCGTACCAGGCGCGAAATCGGGCTCGGCCTGCGGGATCCAGTTGCTGCACAGCAGCCTCAATGGCTTGGAGACTTGTCATAGGGGCACTTTAGTTGGACTTCCAGGCCACGCCCGTTGGCTGGGAGAACCCACTCGCCCCGCTCGGCCCATCGGGCTGGCAGAGGCCATGGGCCTGCTTGGGCGTGGCCGATGGGACACCAGGCCGTATTGGTGGCACTTGAGGAAGGGGGATCGGCAGCGACTCCCGGTTCGCGACCCCGTCCCTGCCTCAGCCTCCAAGCCCATGCCCGACCCCGAGAGCCCTGCCCGTCAGCCGCCTGCGGCTCCGCCAGAATCGATGGACTCCCTTCGCCCCTGGCCTGGCCTCGATCGGCTCGTCTTCCTCCAGTCCATCGGTGGCCTGCTGCTCGGTCTGATTGCCCTGTTCTCCTCCTATGACCACATCACCCTCGCCGGTCGAAGCCTCCCGCTCCCCCAGCAGTGGGGAATCCCTCTCATCGCTGCCTCGGTGGCGACAGTTCTTGTCGACTCTCAACTGGCGACCCGTGCGCGAGATCGAGCGGCGTACGAGGCTGATCGAGGAGCGTACGAGGCTGATCGAGATCGAAATCGAGCAGCTGAGAGCCGAGAACGCCAGGGAAAGAGCCTTGGACGCCTCCATACAGCGGCTGTGCTTTCCGCCCGAGTCCAGCTCGACCCCTCCGCCACCAACCGAGCCCGATTGCGGGCCTTCCTCGCCCTGATCAGCGGCGAGATCCCACCGGAGCCTGGCGAGACCGATGCGTGACTCAATCATCCGCCCTAGCCTGCTAGCAGCCAGCAAGCAGCCCCCGGTCTTGGCTCGAACCCTCTACATCCGCCACGTGCCCGAGGAGGTGGCCGCCCGCCTCGAGAAGCTCGCCGCCCGGGCCGGCCTGCCCCTGAGCACTTTCGCGCTGCAGGAGCTCACCGAGACCGCCCGCCGTGCCGACAACGCCGAGCTGTTGAACGCACTCCCGTCGCTGTCGATCGACCACAAGACCATCCTCGAGGCCCTGCAGGACAGCCGAACCGAGCGCTGATGGTGGTGATCGACGCCTCGGCATTGGTGGATGCCCTGCTGGTGGCCGGTGCCGCCCGAGAACGGCTGGCGAGCGCCAACCTGCAGGCACCGGAGCTGATTGACGCGGAACTGCTCTCGGTGCTTCGCCGCCTGGTGCTCGCCGGAACCCTGGCGGAGACGCATGCACTGCAGGCCCTGGCCACGGCCTCGCAACTGGGGCTGCGTCGCCACCCCACTCGCATCCTCTGGCCGCGGGCCTGGGCGCTGCGCGCCAACCTCTATGCCTACGACGCGCTGTATGTGGCCCTGGCTGAGCAACTCGACGCGCCGCTGCTCACCGCCGATGCCCGCATCGCCAGGGCCCCCGGCCTGCGCTGCTGCGTGGAAGTGATTCAGCCATGAGCCATCGACTGAACGATGGGATCTGGGCGAGGTGATGCAGCCATCGCATAGCTGAGACGACGGGACTTGTCTCCATTCAGCACGGCCTAGGCTGGGTTGCGTGAGTGGCGCTTCCTCAGGCCCTGAGTCCATGAGCCTCCATCACGAGAGCGCCTTCGAGCAGGAGATCTGCGACCACCTCGGCAGTCACGGCTGGCTTTACGAAGACGGCGCCGCCTCTGCCTACGACCGTGAGCTAGCGCTTTACCCGCCGGATCTGATCGCCTGGGTGCAGCAGGCCCACCCCGAGGCGTGGGAGGTGCTGCAGAAGAACCATGGCAGCAAGGCCGAATCCACCCTGCTGCAGCGGGTGCGCAAGCAGCTCGATCAGGTGGGCACCCTCGATCTGCTGCGTCATGGCGTCGAGGTGCTCGGCCTGCCCAAGGCCCTGAAGCTGGCGGAGTTCAAGCCGGCCTTCGGGCTCAACCCACAGATCCTGGCCCGCTACCGCGCCAACCGCCTGCGAGTGCTGCGCCAGGTGCGTTACTCCACCCACAACCAGAACTGCCTCGATCTGGTGCTGGCGCTCAACGGCATCCCCGTCGCCACCGTTGAACTGAAAACCGACAACACCCAGTCGATCGCGGATGCCGTCTGGCAGTACAAGAGCGATCGCCACCCCAGGCCCGCCGGCCAGGCTCCCGAACCGCTGCTGCACTTCCCCAGTGGTGCCCTGGTGCACTTCGCCGTCAGCAACCGCGAGGTGCAGATGACCACCCGGCTGCAGGGCCCCCAGACCCAGTTCCTGCCGTTCAACCAGGGCAGCGATCCCGGTGGGGCCAACTGCGGCGCCGGCAATCCGCTCGGCGACGGCCATCCCACGGCCTACCTCTGGGAGGAGGTGTGGGAGCGAGACAGCTGGCTGGAGATTCTGGGGCGCTATTGCATCGCCGAGCGCGACAGCAAAAAGCAGATCCGCCGCCTGGTCTTTCCGCGCTACCACCAGCTCAAGGCCACCCGGCTGCTGATCCGCGCCGTGCTGGCGGAAGGCCCCGGCGGGCGCTACCTGATTCAGCACTCGGCAGGGTCCGGCAAGACCGCCTCGATCGGCTGGAGCGCCCACCTGCTCGCCGATCTGCACGACGAACACGACCGCAAGCTGTTCGACACCGTGCTGGTGGTGAGCGACCGCAGCGTGATCGACAGCCAGCTGCAGGAAACGCTGGAGAACTTCGAGCGGCGCAAGGGCGTGGTGGCCTCGATCACCACCGAGAAGGGCATCAAGAGCGAGCAGCTGGCTGCCGCCCTCAGCGGTGACAAAAAGATCGTGGTCTGCACGATCCAGACCTTCCCGGCCCTGATCAAGAAGATGCAGGAGCTCACCGCCACCAGCGGCAAACGCTTCGCGGTGATCGCCGATGAGGCCCACAGCTCCCAGACCGGCGAAGCGGCCCAGAAGCTCAAGCAGGTGCTCGCAGCCTCCGAGGCGGCGGACCTGGCCGATGGCGGTGAGCTGGACACCGAGACCCTGCTGGCGGCCACGATGTCCAGCCGCGCCAACCAGAGCGGCATCACCTATGTGGCCTTCACCGCCACACCCAAGGCCAAGACGCTGGAGCTGTTCGGACGGCGGCCCAACCCCAGTGAGCCCGCCGGGAAGGGGAATCTGCCGGCCCCGTTCCATGTGTATTCGATGCGGCAGGCGATCGAGGAGGGCTTCATCCTCGATGTCCTGCAGAACTACACCTCCTATTCCCTCGCCTTCCGCCTGGCCCAGCAGGGGCAGAGCTATAGCCGCGAGGAGGTGGAACGCAGTGCCGCCCTCAGGAAGCTGATGGGCTGGGTGAAGCTCCACCCCCACAACATCGCCCAGAAGGTGGAGATCATCGTCGAGCACTTCCGTCAGCACGTCTGGCCGCTGCTCGATGGCAAGGCCAAGGCGATGGTGGTGGTGGGCTCGCGCAAGGAGGCCGTGCGCTGGAAGCTGGCGATTGACCGCTACATCGCTGAGAAGAACTACCCGATGGGTGCCTTGGTGGCCTTCAGCGGCGAGGTCAACGATCCCGAGAGCGGGCCGGAGGCCTTCAGCGAGCGCAGCCAGAGCCTCAACCCCGGCCTCAAGGGTGACATCCGCGAGGCCTTCAAGGGCGACGACACCCAGATCCTGCTGGTGGCCAACAAGTTCCAGACCGGCTTCGATCAGCCGCTGCTCTGCGCCATGTACGTCGACCGTCGTCTCGACGGCATCCAGGCGGTGCAGACCCTCTCACGCCTGAACCGCTGCCATCCGGGCAAGGACACCACCTACGTGGTCGATTTCGTCAACGAACCTGATGACATCCTGGCGGCCTTCAAGACCTACTACGAAACCGCCGCCCTGGCGGAGGCCACCGATCCGGCCCTGATCCTCGATCTCAAGACCAAGCTCGATGCCCAGGGCCACTACGACGCGTTCGAGATCGACCGGGTGGTGAAGGTGCTGCTGGATCCCACCAGCAAGCCCAGGCAGCTGAGCGCGGCCCTGGAGCCGGTGGCCCAGCGGCTGATGAACAGCTACCGAGAAGCACGTCTGGCCCACCGCCACGCCGAGGAGAGCAACGATGCCGATCAGCAGAAGCAAGCCAAGGAGACGCTCGATGCCCTGACGCTGTTCCGCAGCGACATGGGCACCTATGTCCGCTTCTACACCTTTCTCTCGCAGATCTTCGACTACGGCAACACGGCCCTGGAGAAACGCTGGCTGTTCTACAAACGGCTGCTGCCGCTGCTGGAGTTCGAGCGCGAGATCAACACGGTGGATCTCTCCAAGGTGGTGCTCACCCACCATCACCTGCGCAAGCTCGGCAGCAACAACCTGGATCTCAAGAAGGGCGACGCCGTCGCCATCCCCGGCATGGCCCCCGGCGGTGGTGGCGTGCAGGAGAAGGACAAGGTGCAGCTGGAGGAGATCATCTCCAAGCTCAATGAGCTGTTCAGCGGCGATCTCAGCGACAGCGACAAGGTGGTCTATGTGCGCTCGGTGATCAAGGGCAAGCTGCTCGAGTCCGAGACCCTGCGTCAGCAGGCCGCCGCCAACAGCAAGGAGCAGTTCGCCAACTCACCGGATTTCGGCACCGAGCTGATGGATGCAATCATCGGCGCCCTCGATGCTCACAAGGCGATGAGCAGCCAGGCCCTCAATTCACAGGAGGTGCGAGAGGGGCTGAAGGACATCCTGATCAACCAGACCAGCCTCTACGAAGACCTGCGCGATCAGGCTCAGCACCATGACCCCTGATCCGCTCACCATCGCTGCTGCCGAACAGGCCCGCACGGTGGTGCTGCAGATGATGGCGGAGCGCGGTCGCGGCGTCGTGCTCGTCGGCGCGGCCCGGCTCGATCTGGCTGTGGAGCATCTGCTCAAAGCCGTTATGGCTCCCAGCCAGGACACCGATGACCGCCTGTTCACCCCGGAGCGCTCCCTCGGCAGCTTCGCCGCCAAGATCACCCTGGCGGCCCGGCTCGGTCTGATCGACAGCTCCATCGAGGCTTCGTTGCACGCCGTCCGCAGCGTCCGCAACGACTTCGCCCACAGCGCCGGTGAGCCCTCCCTGGCGGATGCGCGCCACCAGAAGCGGCTGCGGCGGGTCTATCCCGAAGCGGAGGCGTCGCCGCTGTGGCTGGCCCTGGCTCCCCTGTTGGCACAGCAGTCAGGGCTCAGCTCCCATGAGCAGGCGTTCATCCTGCTGGTGACGATCCTGGTGGCCTCGATCGAGGCCTGTGTGCTGCTGCAGGTTCCGTTCACCCCGCGGGCCACGGTGCGCTTCAGGACCAGCTGAGACAAACCATCAGGCTCAGGGTTGCCGGATCACAACCAAAGCGCTGCTTCATTCTGACCATCAAATGGGCGATACTGGATTCGAACCAGTGACCCCTTCCGTGTGAAGGAAGTGCGCTACCGCTGTGCTAATCGCCCGTGTTTCGTGATCCTGGATCACGTGATCAGCTGGATCTCGGAAGGCTGCCTTGCTGAAGCAGCACCGATCGGCCGTTGGCGGAGGGGAGTGCCCGCAGAGGCAACCGTTCCGCTGACGCCGGCTGACGTTGTGGCGATCGTACCCCACAGGTGATCCCGCCTCCTGGGCGGCACGCCGCCCGCCAACCTGGGGCCATCCCGCCGCGGCCACCGCCTGTGCCCCTCTGGTCCCTGCTGGCCCTGGGCGCCGCCGCCTGCACCACCGCCGCCGACCTGCAGTTGCGCTCCCTCCTGCGCCACGGTCTCACCGCCCGCCTGGCGATGGGGGCCAGCTGCTGCATCACCACCCTGCTGGCCGTGCCGCTGATCCTGCTGCTGCGGCCCGCCATCCAGCCGGGCGCCCTGCTGACGGCCCTGGCAGCCACCGCCCTGATCAACGGGGTGGCCTTCTGGTCCTATGGCCGTGCCCTCGCCCGCGGCGAACTGAGTCTGGTGCTGCCGCTGATCAACCTCTCCCCCCTCGTGCTGCTGCTCAGCGGCTGGCTGGTGCTGGGTGAGCGCCCCAGCGGCCTGGTGGTGGCCGGGGTGGCGCTGCTGGTGGGAGGGGCGATTCTTCTGGGCCGCAGCGACGCCCTGAGCCGGGGCCTGCTGCGGGCCCCCGGAGCCCGGGCGATGCTGCTCACCGCCGTGCTCTGGGGCATCGGCGCCAGCATCGACAAGCTGGGCGTGCAGGCCGGCGGCAGCCTGCTGTGGGTGGCCGGCCTCAACCTGGTGGTGGGCACGCCGCTGCTGCTCGGCGCCCTGGCGGCCGGCGATCCCCATCAGCTCATCGCCAGCCCCGAAGGGCCTGCCCGCGAACTGTTCGCCGGTCCCGAGGGGCGACGGCGCCTGCAGCAGCTGCTGGCGGTGGGCCTGCTGGCCCTGGTGGGCACCGCCCTGCAGATGGAGGCGCTGCGGCTCACCGCCGTGGTGCACGTGGTGGCGATCAAGCGGCTCAGCACCCTGTTCGGCAGCGTCATCGGCGTGCTCTGGCTCGGGGAGTACAGCGGCTCGCTGCGGCTGCCCGCGGCGGCGCTGATGTCGGGCGGGGCGGTGCTGGTGCTGCTGGCGGCGCGCTCCTGAGGCCCGGGCCGGCCACCGCCATCGGTCACGATGGGGTTTCCCTGACCACGATCCGGCCCTTGCCCGCCCCGTCCGACTCCGCCCCGTCCGAGATGCCGATCTCTGCCGCGGCCGGCTCTGACGCCTCCACCACGAACGGAACACCGGCGACGATCCCCGGGACCGACGTGCTGATCGTCGGCGGCGGCGTGTGCGGCACCGCCCTGCTGTTCGTACTGGCCCGCTACAGCGACCTCGGCCACCTCACCCTGGTGGAGCGCTACGACGCTCTGGCGCAGGTGAATTCCAAGGCCACCAACAACAGCCAGACGATCCACTGCGGCGACATCGAGACCAACTACACGCTCGAGAAGGCGGTTTCGGTGAAGCGCACCGCCGACATGATCGGCCACTACGCCGAACTGCTGGAGCCC
Source organism: Synechococcus sp. CBW1004 (assembly GCF_015840715.1). Classification (NCBI taxonomy): domain Bacteria; kingdom Bacillati; phylum Cyanobacteriota; class Cyanophyceae; order Synechococcales; family Synechococcaceae; genus Synechococcus; species Synechococcus sp. CBW1004. The sequence continues at coordinate 1,630,399 of NZ_CP060397.1, forward strand.
GAGGAGGCCGGCCGCTGTGTGTTCCGCACCCCGAAGATGGTGCTGGCGGTGGGAGAGCAGGAGTGCAGCTTCCTGCGCCGGCGCTTCGAGGCCTTCTCGCCTCACTTCCCGGCGATGGAGTGGCTGGAGCGCGAGCAGATCGCCGAATGGGAGCCCGCCGTGGCCCTGGTGGACGGCCAGCCCCGGCCCGAGCCGATCGCCGCCATCGGCATCCGTCGCTCTCCCACCGCCGTCGACTACGAGGCCCTGGCCGAGTCGTTCGTGGGCCAGGCCCGCGCCAGCACCGACACCCCCGGCCGTCAGCTGGACCTGCGCCTGGGCACCACCGTGCGGCGGATCACGCCCGAGGGGGAGGATCCGGCCCAGCCCTCCTCGTTTCTGGTGGAGCTGGAGGGGCCTGAGGGCCTGCAGCAGCTGAGGGCGCGCCACGTGGTGGTCAACGCCGGCGCCCACAGCCTGCTGATGGCCCAGCAGCTGGGCTTCGGCCTGCAGTACTCCTGCCTGCCGGTGGCAGGCAGCTTCTACTTCACGCCCGATCTGCTGCGCGGCAAGGTCTACACCGTGCAGAACGACAAGCTGCCCTTCGCCGCCATCCACGGCGATCCCGACGTGCGCGCCCCCGGCAAGACGCGCTTCGGCCCCACCGCCCTGCTGCTGCCGCTGCTGGAGCGCTACAGGCCCGCCTCGTTCTGGGAGTTCCTCAAAGTGCTGCGGCTCGACTGGTCGGTGCTGGCCGTGTTCTGGCAGCTGTTCGGCGTCGCCACGATCCGCAACTACATCCTGCGCAACCTGCTGTTCGAGGTGCCCTGGCTCAGGCGCCGCCTGTTCCTCGCCGACGCCCGCAAGATCGTGCCCGGCATGCAGCTGTCGGATCTGCGCTTCGCCGAGGGCTACGGCGGTGTCCGCCCCCAGCTGATCGACAAGCAGAACCGCCGCTTGATGCTGGGCGAGGTGAGCATCCCGGCCCTGCCGGGGCTGGTGTTCAACGTCACCCCCTCACCGGGGGGCACCTGTTGCCTGGGCAACGCCTGCCGCGACCTGGAGGGGATCGAGCGGCGCCTCGGCTGCCGCGTCGATCACGCGCGGCTGGAGCGGGATCTGCTGCGCCGCAGCGCGGCGCCCGTGCCGCTGGACGCCGCGGCCTGAGCCGCGTTCCCGGCACCGGCCCCGGGTCCCCCTCCAGCCAACCCATGCGTGCTGCCCAGCGGCAGCCTGACGGCCTCACGTCGCAGGCCGCCCGGCCGGCCTGGTCGCCGCGTAGCGTTGCAGCGCCCGGGTTCAGCACCGGGATCCCATCCCCACCACCATGACCCTGGAACGGCTCGATCCGGCCGACCCCGTGGCCCTGGAGCGGTTCGAGCGGGCCTTCCACGCCGCCTTCTCCCGCGCCAAGGGCAATCGCCTGGCGCGGCGCCTCTGGCACTGGGATGACGCGGCCGGCCGCACCCGCCCCCACATTCCCTACGCCGACCAGCACGTCTATGTGCGCTGGCAGGACGACGGCGCTGTGGACACGGCCGGCGCGGTGAACTGGCGGCTGGCCGACTACCAGGCGGCCCGGCTCGGCTTCCCCCCACCGCCGCCGGATCTGAGCGGCCACTGCGAGATCCTGGCCCTGTTCTCCCAGCGCGATGCCGATCTGGTGGGGCTGCGCACCTTTCTGGTCGAGGTGGCCGGCACCCTGCTGGCGCACGGATTCCAGAGCGCCGACGCCACCAGCACCGATCGGCTGCTGCCCGTCTACCAGCACATCGGCGGCCGGCCGCTGGAGCGGCGCAGCCTCGACGGCGAACACCGCACCCTGCTGCGCTTTCCGCTGCAGGAGGTGGCGCAGCTGCAGGCGCTCACCTGAACCCTTCTGCGGAGCTCCCCGTGGCCACCGGATACCACGACTGGGATGGCCAGCCCCCCCGCTCAGCGGCGCTGGGGGACCATGACGTGCCGGCGGAGTCGGCCCATCTGCAGGGCCGCCGCATCGCCCTTGTGGTGACCGGCGGCATCGCCGCGCTGCGCACACCGGATCTGGCCCGGGCCCTGCGCCGCCGCGGCGCCGAGGTGACCGCCTTCTGCACGGCTGACGCCCTGCCGTTCGTGGGACGCCAGGCCCTGGAATGGGCCACCTGCCGGCCGGTGATCACCTCGCTGGGCTGGCGTGCCGAGCACCTCAGCGACGGTGAGGCCTTCGATGCCTGGCTGGTGGCCCCCGCCACGGCGAACACCCTGGCCAAGCTGGCCTGCGGCATCGCCGACACGCCCGTGAGCGCCGCCCTGGCCTCAGCCCTGGGGCGCATGGAGCGGGGGCAGACCCAGCTGCTGCTGGCGCCGACGATGCATGGGTCGCTGCACACGTCGATCCTCACCGGCCACGCGCAGCGCCTGGCGCAGCTGGGGGTGCATATGATCGCCCCGCGCGACGCCTACGGCAAGCACAACCTGCCCGATGCCGCCGTGCTGGTCGCCTGCGTCTGCCGGGCCCTGGCGACAGGTCCGCTGCGCGGCCGCCGCATCCTGGTGACCGGCGGCCCCACGCCCGTGCCGATCGATGGGGTGCGGCGGATCGTCAACCGCTTCAGCGGCCGGCTGGCGACCGCGATCGCCACGGAGCTGCTGCTGCGGGGAGCCGATCCGGAGCTGCTGCTGGGGGAGGGCTCCAGCCCGCCTCCGGCCTGGCTGCCCCACGAGTGGGTGTCCACCTACGAGGCCTACCGCGATCGTGTGCTGGAGGCGGTGGGCGCAGATGAAGCCCCGACGGCGCCCAACCGGCCGCCGGCCGCCGCGATCCTCTCGGCTGCCGTCTCCGACTACCAGCCGCGTCAGGTGCATGCCGGCAAGCTGGCCAGCGGCCAGCCCCAGCTCCACCTCGAACTGGAGCCCACCGCCAAGGTGATCGATCGGGTGCGCCAGGCCGCCCCCGATCTGCCGATGGTCACCTTCAAGGTGCTGCAGGGCGCCAGCGAGCAGGAGCTGCTCGCCGAGGCGCGCCGCCGCCTGGAGCGCTTCCAGCTGGTGGTGGCCAATCACGCCGAGGAGGTGCAAGGCAGCGAGCAGCGCGCCTGGCTGGTCAGCGCCGGCGGAACCAGCCGGCATGAGGGCAAGGCCGCCATCGCCGCCGCCATCGCCGACTGGCTGGAAGGCCATCTCGCCGCCGAGACCTGATCGGACGCATGGCCTCTTCGCCCAGGGGCAGAGGCACCGCCGGCAGTCGGGGCGGCGCTCAGTTGCGTCAGGCAGGCATCAGGCCGGAGTCGCCGGACAGCGGTTGAGCCGCTCCAGTTCCTGCGGCTTCACCTCGATGCTGGTGGGACCGGTGAACAGGCCGGGGTAGCGCTTCTGCAGGCGCTGGGCCTGACGGTCCAGCCGCTGCTGGGCCTGGGTGAGGCGCAGGCGCTGTTGGTCGATCTCGGCGCGGCGCTCGGCCCGGAGCTGTTTCCAGGCCGCCAGCTCCTGCTCGTAGCGCTGGCGGTCCAGCTGCTGATCCACCTTGCTGAAGCGCTGCTCGGCGGACTCATCCCAGATCGGTGGCGCCGGGAGGGGCGACAGGGGCACGGCGCGCTCCTCGGCCAGGACAGCCTCGGCACGGCGCAGTTCGGCCAGATCCTGCTGCAGCTCCTGCCGTCGTTTCCGGCACTGACGTGCCGCCAGCTCCTGCTGCCTGTTCTGCTCCCGCAGGGCCTCGGCCTGGGCGGCCGGGGAAGGCGTCCCGGGAGGTGGAGTGGTTCGGCAACCCAGGGCACAGCTGGCGAGGAGGCCGAGGCTGATCAGCAGCGACCAGCGAGGCGGGCGACTGCGCAGCGGGCGTGCGTCGAAGGCGGGGGCGGATGGGGGGAAGGGAAGCGGCATCGGCGACGGCCTGGCGGCTGAACGGCCAGGGGAGCTCCATTCTCCCGACCCAGGCGCCGGATGCGAGGGCCAGCGGAAGCGGAGTCCCTCACCACGCTGTGGCGGTCGATCACCTCGGGAGTGGCTCGACCGGCTGGCCTCAGTCGGCGCCGCCGCGGAACAGATGGTGGTGATCGGCGGAGTAGAGCCTGGAGCGGGCCTCTCCCGCAGACGCCAGGGCAGGGCTGACCACATAGAGCGTGGTGCGGATCAGCTGCCGCTCGCGGCTCACGGCCGCCATCTCGCGGAGGGGAACCACGGTCAGCCACTGGTCGGGCCAGCTGACGCGGTAACCGATGGCCACCGGCGTGTCGGCCGGATAGTGGCGCAGCAGCTCCGCCTGCACCTCCTCGACGTGACGAGCGCTGAGGTAGAGGCAGAGCGAGGCCCGCAGAGCGGCGAGGCGCTCCAGCGATTCGCGCTCCGGAACGCCGGTGCGGCCGCCGGCACGGCTGAGCACGATCGTCTGCACCACCCCGGGGATGGTGAGCTCGCGGCCGAGGGCGGCGGCAGTGGCCTGATAGGCGCTGATGCCCGGCACCACCTCCACCGCCAGGCCGGCGTCGGCGAGACGGCAGATCTGCTCCTGAAGGGCGCCGTAGAGGCAGGGATCACCGTCATGCAGGCGCACCACCCGGCGGCCGTCACGGGCGCGCTGCACCACCACCTCGAGCACCTCCTCGAGGGTGAGGGTGCTGGTGCGGATACGCTCGCAGCCCTCCGGGGCCAGGGCCGCAATGGTAGGGCTGACCAGCGAATCGGTCCACACCAGGACCTCGGCGGCCTCGACCGCACGGGCGGCCCGGAGGGTCATCAGATCGGGGGCGCCGGGGCCGGCCCCGACGATCATCACAGGCGAGGGCATACTCGGATCGGCGGTCACGGCATCGCGGCAGGGGACGGGAGAATCGCTCAAGCCGGAACCCCGCTGGGGTCGGGGAGCGGACGGCGTCTGATCAGCAACCACCACAACCCGAGGCCTCCGAGGACGATCAGCAGCAGGCTCATCAGCTGGGCCATCCGCAGGCCCCCGGCGCAGAACGGGGGCAGACCCACCAGGCAGAGCGGGTCGAGACGCAGGGCCTCGATCCAGACGCGGCCGCTGCTGTAGGCCATCAGGTAGACGCAGCTGAGCGCCCCATCGGGCAGCCGCAGGCGCCCCCGGGCAGCCTGGCGGATGAGCAGCAGCAGCAGCGCACAGACCCCAAGATTCCAGATGGATTCGTACAGAAAGGTGGGGTGGAAGGTGCTGCGATCCAGGAACTGCAGCGGCCGGCTGGCGGGCGGAATCGTCAGCCCCCAGGGCAGGTTTGTGGGCAGGCCGAAGGCCTCGGAGTTGAAGAAATTGCCCCAACGGCCGATGGCCTGGCCCAGCGCCACGGCGGGCACCAGCACATCAAGCAGCGGCCAGAAGCGCTGGCGGCGCCAGCGGCAGAACAGGATCGTCACCAGGGTGCCGCCGATCAGGGCGCCATGAATGGCGATGCCGCCCCTCCAGATGGCGATCAGATCGATCAGCCCAGCCCCGCGGAACTGATGGTTCCACTCCAGCACCACGTAATAGGCGCGGGCTCCGATCACGGCGCCGAGCACCATCAGCGGCAGCAGATCGGCGATCAGCGCGGGATCGACGCCCCGCTGGCGCCCGAGGCGCATCGCCAGCAGCAGGCCGAGCAGCACCGCCGTGGCGATGAGCAGGCCGTACCAGCGCAGGGAAAAGGGGCCCAGCTGAACCAGCACAGGCCCCGGAGAGGTGAAGGTGGCCAGCAGCATCGACTCGCCGCAGGACAGAGAAGAAGGAATCAGACGCCCTCCGCAGCCTGCACCTTCTCGATCTGACGCTTCTTGAGCACCAGCATGATCTGGGCGAGGGCCACGGCGGCGAAGAAGGCGAGCAGACCGTAGATGCGCACCGGGTTCTGAAGAACCACCTCGGCATCGAGCTGGCCGAAGCCGCCGACGTTGGGGTCGTTGGTCAGGGGTGCACCGGCGGCAACCTCATCACCCACGGCAACCTCCAGGGTGGGGCCGGCCGGGATGGTTTCGCTGACGCTGCCATCGGCCGTCTGAATCTCGATCACGCTAGCGCCGTTGTCGCCGGCGTTGATGGCCGTGATCGTGCCGGCGGCCGAAGCGGTGAAGACGGTGTTGTTGCTCTTCTCACCGGTGGGATACACCTGGCCGCGGCCACGGTTGCCACCGACGTGCAGCTGGTACTTGCCGAAGTGAATGGAGCTGTCCTCGGCCGGATCGGGCGAGAGGATCGGGAAGACGATCTTCTGGTGCTGATCACCGGGCAGAGGACCCACCAGGAGAATGTTGGGGTTGTCCTCGTTCCAGGTGGTGACGTAGACGCCGGCGGTCTCCTCCTTGAGCTCATCGCTGAGGCGATCGGCCGGAGCGAGCTTGAAGCCGTCGGGCAGCATCACCACGGCACCGACGTTCAGACCGGTGGAGCTGCCGTCACCGGCCACCTGCTGCACGGCGGTGTCGTACGGGATCTCGACCTCGACCTTGAACACCTCATCCGGGAACACGGCCTGGGGGAGCTCCACGTGGGTCGGCTTCTTGGCCAGGTGGCAGTTGGCGCAGGCCAGCTTGCCGGTGGCTTCACGCGGATAGTCGTAGTTCTGCTGCGCCCAGAAGGGATAGGCCCAGCTGGGGGTGGCGCCCAGCAGCAGGACCGAGATCGAGAGCAGGCTGCCGAAGAGCAGGGAGAGGGTGCGGCGCATGGGGAAGGCGGCAGGCGTTGGCGGGAACTGGCGGATCAGACGGCAGGACTCAGGCCCACCAGGGCTTGTCGCCGGTGCGGAAATCGGTTTCGGTCCACTGGCTCAGGAAGACGTTGTCGTTCTCGACCGAGACGTGGGCCAGGGCCAGGGAGAGAGGGGCGGGACCGCGGACCACCTTGCCCGTGGCGTCGTACTGGGAGCCGTGGCAGGGGCACATGAACTTGTTGGCGGCGGCATTCCAGGGCACCACGCAGCCCAGGTGGGTGCAGATGGCGTTGATGCCGTAGTTGCCGATGGCATCGGAGCCCTCGACGAGCAGGTAGGTGGGGTCGCCCTTGAGGCCCTGGACCAGGTTGCGATCGCCCTCCTTATGGGTGGCGAGCCAGCCGCTGGCGGTGACGGTGTTGCCCAGCTCATCCTTGGCGGTGGTGCCGCCACCGCCGCCGGCGGCACGCGGCGGGATGAAGTAATTGACCACCGGATAGAGCGCCCCGAGGGCCACGCCGGTGACGGAACCGAAGGTCAGCAGGTTCATGAACTGCCGACGACCCATGCCGGGCACATCACCGCTCGAAGAGGCCGCAGGGAACTGGGTCATGGGCAGCGTTCCGGCATGTCCGGCGCAACGTGGCGCCCACATTAAATCCCGCCGTTCCCGGCCCGTGCCCAGGCCACGCCGGCCCGCCCGCCGCTGCAACATGCTGTTGTGCTGCGATTCCGCCCGGCGTGCTCCGCTTCGATTCCCCCGCGAACGAAGAGCCAGCCCCGCCGCTGCAGGCGGACGAGGTGCTGGCGCTGCTGCGTGCCCGCTGGCAGGCCTCCCACGGTCTGCAGCTGGTCCAGCGCAACGGCCGCCTCTATTTCCAGGTGATCTGGAACCACCTGGAGCAGCAGTCCTTTCCGCTGAGCGAGGCCGACTACCGCGAGGCGCTGGAGGAGATCGTCGCCAGCCTCAACGGCCTCGGCGTCGCCGATCAGGTGCGCAGCTGGCTGCAGACCACCCGGGACAGACCGCGGCTGGGCCGGGCCCTGTCGCTGCCCCTGGAGCTGCCGGCGGGCCGGGCCAGCGAATTTCTGCTCTGAGGGTCACGGGAACAGCGGGGATCCGATGACACGACACAGTCGGCTGCCTGCGGAGCGGCGGCCGTCAGCCCGCCAGCAGTTCGGCCAGGCGCCGCTCCACGTCCACGCGCTGCTCTGGATCGCCCACAAGGCGCAGCGCCCCGGTCTCCGGCCACCAGTTGAGCTTGAGGTTGCTGACGCCATCATCGAAGACGCACAGCTCGAACGCCCCCTTGTGCTCCCAGTGGCATGGCAGGCCCAGCTGCTGCACCAGAGCTGAGAGCTCCTCGAGGGAACCACTGAAGGTCATCCTGGCACCGGCCGCTTGCACGGACGCTAGTCAGGCCTGGCCGAAGCGCTGCTTCGGACGCGACACAACCGCCACCAGGCCCACACCGATCAGATAGAGGGCCGTGATCGCCCCGCTGAGAAGCAGCATCGTCACCGGATCGGTGGAAGGGGTGAGCACCGCCCCGGCCAGGGCGCTCACCAGCACCACCCAGCGCCAGGCGCCGAGCATGCGGCGGGCATCCACCAGCCCGAGAGCCCCGAGCAGCAGCTGCAGCACCGGCAGCTGGAAGGCCAGGGCCGTGGCCACCATCAGCAGCAGCACGAAGTCGAGATAGCGCTCGATCGACCAGATCGGCTCCACCACATCGGCGCCATAGCTGACCAGAAAGCGCAGGGCCGCCGGCACCAGCGCCCACCAGGCAAAGGCCAGCCCGGCCGCGAACAGGACGGTGGAGCCCGCAACGGTGGGAGCCACCAGGCGACGCTCCTTTCGCGTCAGGCCGGGCAGCACGAAGGCCAGCCCTTCGAACAGAATCCAGGGAATCGCCAGGGTGAGGCCGGCGTAGCCCGCCACCTTCAGCGACACGAACAGGAACTCGCCGGGGGCCAGCTGCAGGAAGCGGATCCCCTGAGCCGGGGCCTCCAGCAGCTTCACCAGCGGCCGCACGAACACCAGGCAGCCGGCCGCCGCCACCACCACCGCCAGCAGGCTGCGCAGCACCCGCCGGCGCAGCTCTTCGAGGTGGTCCACCAGGGGCATCTCCACCTCCCCCGGGAACTCGTCATCGGGCGAGAGGAGAGCGGGGGGATCCCCGCCGCCGCCATCCCCTGTTCCCTCGCCCTGCGCCGGTGAGGTCTCGTGCCGGAGGCTGTGGTCGGCAGCGGGGCCGGGTTCGGTCGGGGGCTCGGCGGCGGCGGGCGCTTCGGCGTCCGCAACGACCGTGGATGAGCCCTCACCCGCAGCGTCCACGGCGGCACCGTCGGCCAGCTCCGTTGCGCTCATCGAGGCGGTCGGCTCTGAGCCGGCGCTGGCCGCATCGGCCAGCACAACGGCGTCCGCCGTGTGCTCGGACATGGGCGTGGCCGCGACTGCAGCGGCATCCCCCGGACCCGCGACAGCCAGAGGACCGGCAGCCTCGCCGTGGAGGCCGGCCGCGGGCGCTGTCCGCTCAGGGGAGGACGCGGCGGCGGCATCGAGATGCCGGCTGCCGCTGGCTTCGCTCTCCAGAGTGCTGGGGTCCACGGCTGCTCCCGGTGGGGCTCGATGCTCCTGCGGAGCGGCTGAAGGTCGAGGTTAGGAGGCGCCCGCGGCGGACGGCCCCGTTGGCGCCTCTCCCTGCAGGGAGGTGGCCTTCGGTTCGGCTCGCGGCGTCTCGCTCCCGGGCTCGGCCGGCCGGTCCGCCACCTGCAGCAGTGCCTGCGCCCGCTCCGGTTCGCCCCACAGCACCTCACCACCGCGATGGCGCACGGTGCCGGGCTCGGCGCCGGGGATGCGCTGCAGCGTCTCGGCCGCCACCATCAGCACCGGCACCCGACGGTTGCCACGGCCGCGGCTGAAGTGGGCCGCCAGATCGGCCGCGGCCTGCAGATCAGCCTCGCCGGGCGGTGCTTCCGAACCCTTGAGCACCACATGGCTGCCGGGCAGCTCCTGGGCGTGGAACCAGAGATCGCCGCGGCGGGCCTGGCGCAGGCTGATCCACTCGTTCTGGCGGTGGTTGCGGCCCACCTGCAGCCTCAGGCCACCGGAGCTGCGCAGCTCCAGGGGCTGGGGCTCGCCCTGCCCCCCCTGCCGTCGCCGCCCCCGGCTGCGGCCGCCCGCAGGCTCGCCGGCCCCCCGGGGCCGCAGCCGCTCCAGCTGCTCCAGCAGCTCCTCCTCCAGGGGCGCCAGCTCGGCATCCCGATCGAGCTGGTCCAGGAAGGTGAGGCTGGTCTCCAGCCCCTCCAGGTGCTGGCGGTGCAGAGCGATCCTGGGGGTGATCGCCGCCACGGAGCGCCGCAGCTTGCGGGCCCGGCGGTACAGGCCCTGAGCCTCGTCGATCGTCTCGCGCGTGGGCTCGGGCAGGCAGAGCAGGCCGTCGGCGCGCCGCTGCAGCTCCTCGGCAGCGGGCACAGCGTCCAGCAGAGCCTGCTGCTGCGCCAGCAGCTCCAGCTCCCGGGCCATGGCGTTGCGCAGCCGGGTCTCCAGGGTCTGGCGGCGCTGGCGCCAGGTCCGCTCCGCCAGCCGCGCGCCGTAGTACTCGGCCAGGCCCCGGTTGATCGGCAGGGAGGCGTCAGCCGCCGCACTCCTCACCGCCGACGCCGAACGACCGCGGCCGGATCCGTCCCGCTCGACCGCAGCGGGAACCGTGGCTTCGCCCGCCGCAGAGGCGAAAGCGCCGCCGGAGCCGATCACCCCCACAGCAGGCGCCGCACCGGCGACGACAGCCGATGGCTGCGCATTCGAGCCGCAGGATGCGCCGTCTGGCGGCTCGCCGCGGAACCCTGCGTCACGGCATCGTTCCTGGCCGAACAGCCCGGGAGGCGCCGATGCCCCGGCGAGCGATTCGGGCCTCGGGCCCGGCAGCCAGCAGCGGAAGCTGCGGCAGGGCCCCCACTGCAGCTCAAAGCACGACCGCTCCAGGCTGTCCAGCCATTGCCGCCAGCGCTGCCAGAGGGCCTGCCACTGGCTGTCGGAGAGCGCATGCACCGGCAGGGCGGCCCAGGAGGGATCCGCCAGGAGCTGGCGCACGAGGGCCGGGCTGGTGCCCTGATAGGCCCCCAGCAGGGCCTTGCCCAGGGGCAGGGGCAGCAGGCTGAGCCGCTGGCGCCAGGACTCGAAGCTCTCCTGCGGCCGCGGCGGCTCTCCCGCCTGGGAGGGAGGCGGCTGATAGGGGTCGCCGGTGCCGATCGGCCGCAGCCGCGACTGGCGGTCACGCACCTGACGGGCCAGGGCGATCACGCGCCGCTCGCCGTCGAGCAGGAACAGGTTGCTGTGGCGGCCCATCAGCTCCAGCAGCAGGGAGCGCTCGACGGGCTCGCCGGGCCTGGGCGCGAAGCGCAGCTCCACCACCCGCTCCCAGGCGGGCTGATGCAGCGCCACCAGCGCCAGGCCGCGCAGGCCGTGCTGCAGCTGCTGGGCCAGGGTGCTGCCGTCTCCCTGGCGCGGCGGCGGTGGAATCGCCAGCAGCCGCGGTGCCTCCGCCAGCCAGCTCAGCTCCAGCCACTGGGTGCCCTGCAGGCCACGCAGACCCAGCTGCAGGGTGTGGGCATCGCTCTGCTGCGCCTTCTCGAAGCGGCTGGGCACCACGACGGGCTCCAGCTCGGCAAGCACCGCCCGCAGGCTGGTGTAGTCGAGCGGCTGCAGGGTCGGCGTGCCGGAAGGCGTCGCCGACGGCGAGGCAGGGATCGCAGCGGTGGGGACCGGGTTGTGCATGGCCTTCGGTTCCGCGCCGGCGTCGCTGTCGAGACCGTCCAGGGTTCGGCCGGCGATCACTCGCCTGAATCTGTCAGGTCGGCCCCGGAGGGTCCTGCAGGCCTGCCGGCAGGCCCATGCCCCGGCCGCCTGAAGGGGCGGATGGAGGCTGCACCCTCAGACGGCCGATCCGAGGCCGATCGGGGACCATGGCGCCACGCGAACAGGCCGGCCAAACGCTTCGGCAGCCTGCGTGATCGATCGCAGCCGGCTGCAGTGACCGGGCTCCGAGCCCCAGCGGCGGCCCACGATCGAGCCATCCAGGCCGCAGGGCCTGCCCCCGCTGGCTCCTGCCTACTGTGCAGCCGCAGCCTCGAGGTCCCTGCCCCACCATGACCAGCGCAACGCCTCCCGCCGGCGGCCGGCTGACGGTGCTCACCGGACCGAGCGGCGTCGGCAAGGGCACCCTGGTGAAGCTGCTGCTGGAGCGCCACCCCGAGATCTGGCTGTCGGTGTCGGCCACCACCCGCACGCCCCGCCAGGGGGAGGAGGAGGGTCGCAGCTACTTCTTCCTGTCGCGCCAGGCCTTCGAGCAGCGTGCGGCGGAAGGGGGCCTGCTGGAGTGGGCCGAGTTCGCCGGCAACCTCTACGGCACCCCGCGCCAGCCGGTGGAGGAGCACCTCGCCGGGGGCCGGCCGGTGCTGCTGGAGATCGAGCTGGAGGGGGCGCGCCAGGTGCGCCGCAGCTTTCCAGCCGGCTTTCAGGTGTTCCTGGAGCCGCCGTCGTTCGAGGAGCTGGAGCGCCGCATCCGCGGCCGCGGCACCGACAGCGAGGAGGCGATCAGCAGACGGCTGGAGCGGGCCCGGGTCGAACTGGACGCCGCGCCGGAATTCGATGCCCGTCTCGTCAACGGCGACCTGGAGACCGCCCTGGCCGAGCTGGAACGGTTGATGGGCCTGAACGGCTGATCAGCCAGGGAGCGAGGCCGTTCACGACACCACGGCAAGCAGCCTTCCCTGGTCCTGGGCCCATCGATCCAGAACGGAACAACCGCCAACAAAAAAGGCGGCCCTTCGGCCGCCTGAAAACCCGACAATCGAGACTGCGATTCAGAGGGGGTGAAACAGCAGATCGGGGAAGAACCGGTTGAACTCGATCATGATGCCGGCGGTCACGGTGAACCAGATCGCGGCGAACACGGGAGCAGTGGTCAGAAACTTCTTCATGGCCAGAGGCAGTGACGAGGTGAGCTTGGAGAAGGATGTTCGCTTCCTGGAATGAGCGGAGGCGGCTCTACCGAATGAACCGGGATTGTTCCGGCCGAATCAACAAGCCGGAACAACCCTGTTGCGTTCGATCAGCGAGGGGACACGGTGATCTTGGTATCGGCCTCGGTGAGCTTGCCGGTGGTCAGCTCCTTGAAGGCAGCAAGGGGCCAGGTGGCGGAAGCGATCGTGGCCTTGAGGGCCAGGGGCACGTCAATCTGGATCTCGTGCATGGTGGCGTCCTTGCGCTTGGCCACCTCCTGGAGATAGCCGCGGCCGGCCCAGCCGATGCAGCCGGCGATGTAGAGGAAGGCGATGCCGGGGATGATGAAGTCACCGGCGTGGCTCCAGCGACCGTCGACGATCAGGTGGGGCAGCCCGTCGGTGCCGCAAAGGGCCTGGCTGTACATCTCGAAGCGGGCCTTGGCCTGCGGGGTGGAGGCCGTGGCGGCCCGCTGCTGGAAGCGGGCGTTTTCAGCGCAGGGGGTCAGGCCGCCGATGTCGGCGTGCGCCGTCGAGGCGAAGCCGAACAGCAGGAAGGCGGACAGAAGAACGGCGAAGAGACGGCGCATGGAGAGGGGGCCGGTATGGAGGTCTGCCGTAGCGGCAGGATGTCACCAGCGGACAGTAGGGGAGGCGTTTCAGGCTCATGTCCACCGTTCTTGCCCTCGAAACAAGTTGTGACGAGTCCGCCGCCGCGATCGTGCGTGACGGGCGTGTGCTCGCGAGCGCCATCGCCTCCCAGATGGAGGAGCACGCCCGCTGGGGCGGCGTGGTGCCGGAGATCGCCTCGCGCCGCCATGTGGAGGCCCTGCCCGGGCTGATCGCCCAGGTGCTGGCAGGCAGCGGTGTGGCGATGAGCGATCTCGACGCGGTGGCGGCCACGGTGGCGCCGGGCCTGGTGGGAGCGCTGCTGGTGGCCTCGGTGACGGCCCGCGCGCTTGCACGACGCCACGACCTGCCCTTCCTCGGCATCCACCACCTCGAAGGCCACCTCTGCTCCGCCGCCCTGGGGGACGAGCCACCACCGCACCCGCACCTGGTGCTGCTCGTGAGCGGGGGGCACACCGAGCTGGTGCGGGTGGATGCCCCCGGCGTCTACCGGCGCCTGGGCCGCAGCCACGACGACGCGGCCGGGGAGTGCTTCGACAAGGTGGCGCGGCTGCTGGGGCTGGGCTATCCCGGCGGCCCGGCGATCCAGGCCGCCGCCGAGGGGGGCGATCCGCAGCGCTTCCAGCTGCCCAAGGGCCGGGTATCGCGGCCGGAGGGTGGCTTCCACCCCTACGACTTCAGCTTCAGCGGTCTCAAGACGGCGATGCTGCGCCAGGTGCAGGCGCTGCGGGCCGAGGCCGCACCCTTCCCTCTGGCCGATCTGGCCGCCAGCTTCGAGCAGGTGGTGGCGGAGGTGCTGGTGGAACGCAGCTGCCGTTGCGCCCGGGATGAAGCGATCGACACGCTGGTGCTGGTGGGTGGCGTGGCCGCCAACCGCCGGCTGCGGCGGCTGCTCGAGCGCCACTGCCAGGCCGGCGGCCTGCAGTGGCGGCTGGCGCCGCTGGCCTGGTGCACCGACAACGCCGCGATGATCGCCGTGGCAGCGGAGCGGCGGCTGCAGGCAGGGTGCCGCAGCCCCCTGGACCTGGGGGTGGCGGCCCGGCTGCCGCTCGAGCAGGCCGACCGTCTCTACGAGGCCCGGGCCTGCTTCTGATTGCCATTAGGGTGTCAGCCACGGCCCGCCCGGCTGTCCCACGCATCCCATCCTGCTCCCCGAGGACCATGACTGAGGCGAACCAGACCGGGGTCAACGGCTCGGCGGCCGGCGCACCTGAACCGGTGGTGGAGCCGGTATCCCAGGAGGAGCTCAACGCCTGGCGGCGGGGCTTCACACCCCAGGCCGAGATCTGGAACGGCCGACTGGCCATGCTCGGCCTGTCGGTGGGCCTGGGGGTGCTGCTGCTGGTGCGTCTGGCCGCCGGCGGCCACAGCTGAGCGGCGCAGCCACAGGCCTCTACACCCGGCCGCGCAGGGCCTGGGCCAGTTCGCCCGGTTTGGCGCTCTGAGCCAGGGCATCCTCGGCCTCGACCCGCCCCGCCAGCACCAGGGCCGCGAGCGCCTGGTTGCTGGTCTGCATGCCGTCGAAACTGCTGCGCCGCATGATCTCCTCGATCTCGTCGAGGGCGCCGCGCTGGATGTAGTCGCGGCAGGCATCGGTGTTGACGAACAGATCGTGGTAGCCGCAGCGCTTGCCGTCGGTGGTCCTGATCAGCCCCTGGGAGACGACCGCCAGCAGGGTTTCGGAGACGGCGCGACGGATCTGCTCCTGCTCCTCAGGCTTGTACATGCCGAGGATGCGCTCCACCGTGCGCACGGCCGAGTTGGTGTGCAGGGTTCCGAAGACGAGGTGTCCGGTCTGGGAGGCCTCCATGGCGGTGCTGAGAGTTTCCTGGTCGCGGATCTCACCGATCAGGATCACATCGGGATCCTCCCGCAGGGCGGCGCGCAGGGCATTGGCGAACAGCCGCGTGTGCTGATGCACCTCCCGTTGACGGATCAGGGACTGCTGGCTCTGATGCACGAATTCGATCGGATCCTCGATTGTGAGGATGTGACGCTTCATCGTGCGATTGATGTAATCGATCATCGCCGCCAGCGTCGTGCTCTTGCCCGATCCCGTCGGTCCGGTGACGAGGATCATGCCCTTGGGTCGCTCGGCCAGCTCGGCCAGCACCGGCGGCAGCGCCAGCTGCTCCATCGTCAGGATCTTCTGGGGGATCAGCCGCAGCACCATCGCCGGACCGCGCAGCGTGTCGAGCAGGTTGATGCGCACCCGCACGAAGCCGAAGTCGAAAGCGCCGTCGTATTCCTTCTCGCGCAGGAAGCTGTCGATCTCGGCGGGGCTGAGCATCTCGCGCACCCAGTCGCGGAAGCGGATCGTGTCAGTGACGGACCAGTCGGTGCGATGCATCTCGCCCCGATCGCGGAAGCGTGGCTGCTCACCGACCCCGATATGGATGTCGGAGTACTTGTTGTCGTGGGCGATCGCCACGATCTCCTTCAAGGTGGCAGGCCCGACATGAGCGGTGGCTGCAGCGGGTGCAGCGCTGGCCGCCGGGGGCGGGGGCGGGCTCCCGTGCCCCTGGGGCGGGGGCGGCGGCGGCACGACAGCGGCAGGTCCGAAGGGCAGTTCCGCCATGGGACCGGGGATCAGGGCAGTGGTGCCCATGCTGACACCGCCTCCCGGGAATGGGAGCGGCGCGGCGGGGCCGCCTGCCTAGGATCCGCCCGGTCCGTGTCGCGGCCTTGACCTCACTTTCCGGCGCTGTGCCCTCGCCCTCTGAAACCCGCACGGGCCGGGACACGCCAGCGATCCCTCTGGTGACGATCGTGCTGGGCACCCGACCGGAGGCGATCAAGCTGGCGCCGGTGATCCGCGCCTTCCAGGCCGCCCCCGACTTCCGCACCCGCGTGGTGCTCACCGGCCAGCACCGCGAGATGGTGAGTCAGGTGATGGAGCTGTTCGGCCTGAGCGCCGATCACGACCTGGCCCTGATGGCGCCGAAGCAGACGCTCACCCACATCACCTGCGCCGCCCTGCAGGGCCTCAAGGAGGAGTTCGCCGCCCACCGGCCCGACCTGGTGCTGGTGCAGGGCGACACCACCACCGCCTTCGCCTCGGCTCTGGCCGCCTTCTACGAGCAGATCCCGGTGGGACACGTGGAGGCGGGCCTGCGCACCGACAACCTGTTCGATCCTTTCCCGGAGGAGGCCAACCGCCGCCTGATCTCGCAGCTGGCCCAGTTGCACTTCGCCCCCACCGAGGTGTCGGCGGCCAACTGCCGCGCCTCCGGCGTGATCGGCGAGGTGCTCACCACCGGCAACACGGTGATCGACGCCCTGCTGCTGATGGCCGAGCAGGCGCCGACCTACGAACAGCCCGGCCTCGACTGGCAGAGCCAGCGGGTGATCCTGGCCACGGTGCACCGCCGCGAGAACTGGGGCGACCGCCTCGCCGACATCGGCAGGGGCGTCCTGGAGCTGCTGGAGCGCTTCCCCGACACCGCCCTGCTGCTGCCGCTGCATCGCAACCCCATCGTGCGCGAGCCGCTGCAGGCGATGCTCGGCAGCCATCCGCGCGCCTTCCTGACCGAACCGCTCGACTACGACCAGCTGGTGGCGGCGATGCGCGGCTGCACCCTGGTGCTCACCGATTCCGGCGGCCTGCAGGAGGAGGCGCCGGCCCTCGGCAAACCGGTGCTGGTGCTGCGCCGCACCACCGAACGGCCGGAGGCGGTCAGCGCCGGCACCGCCAGGCTGATCGGCACCGACAGCGCCGACATCGTCGCCGAGGCGAGCCGGCTGCTCAGCGATGCGGCGGCCTACGAGGCGATGGCCCGGGCCCACAACCCCTTCGGCGATGGCAGGGCTTCGGGGCGGATCGTGACCGCGGCTCGCCGGTTCCTGGGCCTCACCGTTGCAGAAGCCGTCAACGCCTGAGCAGCGCCTGAACGTGCTGCGCCTCTGCGCAAGGAACAGGCCCTGACCGACGCGGCCCGTCCCGGCTCTGGCGCGGGCAAAAAGAACGGATCGGCGCTGGGTGATGACACGACACCACCCGCACCCCGTGCGCCCATCAGGAGCTAGCTCTTGCGCTTCTTCGCCCAGGGGGGCTGGTCGATGAAGATGCGGGTATCCGGGTCGAGCCCCTTGAGAATCTGGGTGTCGCGACCGCTGCTGGCCCCCAGTTCCACCGGCCGGAACTCGGGCTGCTGGTCGCGCCCCACCACGAGCACCCCCGGACGCCCCTCTTCGGTGACGATCGCCACGGTGGGGATCACGGTGCGGGCCTGCAGCTGACCGGTGCTGAAGTCGATGTCGGCAGTCATGCCGATGCGCAGCTCCGGTGCCGGCTCCTGCAGGGCCAGCTTCACCTCGAAGGAGGTGACGTTGTTGGTCTTCACCGCCCGTGGGGCGATCTGACGCACCGTGGCGGCATAGCGCCGGTCCGGGAAGGCATCGACGCGCACCGTCGCCGGCATTCCCACCCGCAGGCGGCCGATGTCGCTCTCGGGCACCTTGGCGACCACCTCAAGGCCCCTGGCCACCTCGACGATCGAGGAGCTGGTGGCGCCGAGGCTGGTGGAGGCGGAGGTGGTGGGAGTCACGAAGGCGCCTGGATCGGCATAGCGCTGACTGATCACCCCATCGAAGGGGGCACGCACCACCAGCTCCTCCCGCTCGACGCGCCGCTGGGAGAGCCGCTCGGCGGCCGCCCGGGCCGCCATGCGCTTCACCTGGTAGTCGGCCCGGAAGCGGTTGATGTCACTGCGGCTGATCGCCCCCTGGCGGAACAGGGGTTCGTTGAAGCTGAGCTCGCTGCGGCTGCGCTGCAGCTCGGCCTCGGCGGAGCGCAGGTTGGCCTCCAGCTCCTGGAAGCGGTCGAGCAGGTCACTGCTGTCCATCACCGCCAGGGCCTGACCGGCCTTCACCGGCATTCCCTCATCGACGTAGATGTCCTTGAGCACCCCCTGGCGCTTGGGGCTGACATTGACGCGCACCATGGCGTCGAGTTCACCGGTGGCCGAGACCACCCCGGGCAGCACCCCGGACCGGGCCACCACGGTGAAGGGAGTGACATCGCGGCGGACGGCACTGCGCTGACGCTGCCACAGGCCGAGGCCGCTCACCAGGACGGCGGCCACGAGCAGACCGATCCAGAGGGGGCGGCGCGAACGACCGCGGATCGGCGGGGAGCCGGGCAGTGGCGTCAACGGCCTGGGTTCAGGGGAAGGGGACACAGCCGGCTCGGCCGTGTCGGCGGGTCTGGGCCGCAGGGGGGACAGAGCGGAAATGGCTGACCTCAGTGCTGTTACAAATTGTCGCCGGTCCGGCGCCCGGTTGGGCCGGATCGGGGGCCCCCTAGATTCCGGCCATGCTCAAAGCCGGAATCGTCGGCCTGCCCAACGTCGGCAAGTCGACCCTGTTCAACGCCCTGGTGGCCAACGCCCAGGCCCAGGCCGCCAACTTCCCCTTCTGCACGATCGAGCCCAACACCGGCGTGGTGGCGGTGCCCGACCCGCGCCTGGAACGGCTCTCGGCCCTGTCGGGGTCAAAGGAGATCATCCCCACCCGCGTCGAGTTCGTCGACATCGCCGGCCTGGTCAAGGGGGCCAGTCAGGGTGAGGGCCTGGGCAACAAGTTCCTCGCCAACATCCGCGAGGTGGATGCCATCGTGCATGTGGTGCGCTGCTTCGAGGACGACGACGTCATCCACGTGTCGGGCTCGGTCGATCCGGTGCGCGACGCCGAGGTGATCAACCTGGAGCTGTCCCTGGCCGATCTCGCCCAGGTGGAGAAGCGGCGCGAACGCCTCAGGAAGCAGGTGCGCACCAGCAAGGAGGCCCAGGCCGAGGACAGTGCCCTCGAGCGCATCCAGGCCGTGCTCGAGCAGGGCGGTGCCGCTCGCAGCGTCGAGCTCACCGACGAGGAGGCCGCCTTCGTCAGGCCCCTGGGGCTGCTCACCGCCAAGCCGATCATCTACGCCACCAACGTCAGCGAGGATGACCTGGCCTCCGGCAATGCCTTCTGCGAGGCCGTGGTCGCCCTGGCGGAACGGGAGGGAGCGGAGACGGTCCGCATCTCGGCCCAGGTGGAGGCCGAGCTGATCGAACTGCCCGAGGAGGAGCGCGCCGAATTCCTCGCTGGTCTGGGCGTTGAGGAGGGCGGCCTGCAGAGCCTGATCCGCGCCACCTACAGCCTGCTCGGCCTGCGCACCTATTTCACCACCGGCGAGAAGGAGACGCGCGCCTGGACGATCCGCGCCGGCATGACCGCCCCCCAGGCTGCCGGCGTGATTCACACCGACTTCGAGCGCGGCTTCATCCGCGCCCAGACGATCGGCCAGGAGCAGTTGCTGGAAGCCGGCTCCCTGGCGGAAGCCCGCAACCGCGGCTGGCTGCGCAGCGAGGGCAAGGAGTACGTCGTGCAGGAAGGCGACGTGATGGAGTTCCTGTTCAACGTCTGAACGGTTGCACCCGGATGGCCGCTGACGGCCTCAGGTCCGGCCCGGCGGCAGGATTCCCCGCCTCGCCGGACTCCGGGGCCCACTCAGCGGCAGTACACGGAGGTTTCTTCGAGAGCGCTGGCCTGGCGAGCGGGATCCGGCGCCCCCAGCCTCACCTTCGCCACGTTCGCCTCCAGCGCCAGGAGAGCGGTGTAGCAGCGCAGCTGATTGCTCTTGTCGGCCCGCTGCTTGAGCTCGGCGGAGAGATCCCAGAGGCCATCGCAAAGAGCCGCCGAGGGGCTCTCAAAACAGCGGCGGGCCGCCTGCTGCAGTCCGGTGAACGAACCGGCGAAGGCGGGAGTCGCCAGACCGAGCAGACCGGCGAGGACTGCGGCACGCGCGGCACGGACCATGGCGGCAGAGCGGCAGGAGGGACTGGAATCACACCAGCCTGGCGCAACGTCGGGCCGGCCGCACCCCGTCAGGCGGACCGACCGGCCAGGGTCGGTCAGGTCCGGCGGATTCAGGGCTTCCGGGAGAGCGAGATCAGTCGGTCGGCCTCCGCCACCCGGGCCTGCTTGCTGCGGGCGTCATAGAGGCAGAGCTCCAGACCCCGGCGACCGGCCATGTGGGGCTGCGGGTAGGTGCCCTCCAGCAGGAGTGCGCTCGTCAGCGCATCGCTGCCACCCGGCAGGTCAACCCGCTCGCCGACGGGCTTCGGGTTGCGCAGGCCGCTGGCGGCGAGACAGGCCTTCACCACCTGCTGGCCATAGGCAGACCACGCCTGAGGGCTGGAAGCGCTGGCCGGCAGAGCCGCAACCGCCAGGGACAGGCCCAGCAGAGAGGCGGACAGACGGAGAAAGCGGGCCATCAGGGTGCGGACCAGGCAAGACGGCCCTGACGCTAAGGCGATGGGTCACGGTCAACAGGAGCGGACAGGAGAACCAGGGACGCTCCGCGACGGCAGCGGGGGATGGGCCCCGCCCGCCCTGCCGGGTCGCCCAGCGCCGTTGTTCAGAGAAGGGCTGACAGGGGAGACAATGGCTCCATTCCGCCGCCTGGGCCATGACGTCTGACGAGTCCCGTCCCTCCGCCGGCACGCCCGCCGATCCCGCCGACGCCGGGGCGCATCACAACTTCGACATCCAGAAGGAGGAGCATCGCCGCATCCGCAACGACCCCGACTACGACGACTGGGAGTACGGCACCGAACCTCTGCCCCATGAGGCCTGGCTGACCGCGCAGCGGGCCAGCGGCCGCAAAGCCGCAGCGAGTGGGGAGAACGCCTCCGCCTGAAGCGCGACCTCCCCTGGCCGTGGGGGCAGCGATCGAGCGTCGCCCCCGCCAACCAACGCCATGGGCCTCAGTCCGATGAGGCATCACCTGGAGCACCAGACGCATCACCTCCCGGATCCGACACCTCAGGCGCCGCTCCCCGCTCCCCGGCAGCGGAACCCAGCGGGAAGCGGTACAGAATCTTCCGCTCGCCGCCGGTCCCCCCGCGGCCGGTGAGCACCTGCAGCAGATTGCGGCGCTGGAAGCGCTCCAGCCGCGCCACCAGCGGCAGACCCAGCAGCGACAACGCCGCCATGCCCAGCCACAGCCCGACACCGTGGCCCTGGCTGTCGAGCAGGCGACCGGCCACCAGGGGAGCGCTGAAGGCACTGATCGCGAAGCACTGGGAGAACAGAGCCATCGCCAGGCCCTGACGGTGCAGCGGGCTGAGCTCCACCACCGCCTCGGTGGCGGTGGGCAGGAAGGCCGCCGCCCCCAGGGCCACCGGCACCTGCGCCAGCAGGAGCACGGGCAGGCCATGGGGGGTGAGCGCTGAGAGGGCCAGCAGGCCGCCACCCACCGCAAAGCAGATCAGGCTGAGCGTCAGCCCCGTTCCCACAGGCCGCTTCGCCAGAGCCTGCCCCACCGGCCACTGAAGCAACAGCAGCAGCCCGAGCTGCAGCCCCACCGTGAGGGCCCCGAGCGCCTCCGGCAGCGGCGGACGCTGCAGACCGCCCCGCACCAGATCGAGCGGTAGCGCTCCCTGCATCAGAGCCGGGATGGCGGTGGCGATCACCGTCACCGCGAGCAGGGGCAGCAGCGGTGGCAGCCACCGGCCTGGAGGCAGCCCGGCGGCGGCGGCGGAATGGGTCCTGCTGGGGCTGGCGGGCAGGGGCCGCAGCAGCACGAGGGCCAGCATCGTCAGCACGCAGGCGATGTCCACCAGATAGATGGCCCGCAGCCAGCCCAGGGCCGCCAGAAGGGCACCGATCAGGGCACCGGTGACCACGCCGAAGGCGTCGGCGCTGCGCACCAGCGCGAAGCCGCGTGCGGAGGGAAGCGCCCCGCAGCAGAGCGGCACCGCCAGTTCGATCGCGGGCCAGTAGAGGCCCGCCGCCAGGCCCAGCAGCAGCTGGCCGGAGACATAGCCCCCGAAGCCTTCCGCGGACAACAGACTGCTGTCGCCCAGCAGGGCACAGACCGCCGCCAGCGCCACCGGCAGCGAGGCGCGGCGGCCGCGATCGAGCAGGAGGCCGCTGAACAGACGCCCACCGATCCCGGCCAGGGCGGCCAGGGCGAGGCCGTCGCCGACACTGCTGGCGCTGAATGCCTCCCGATGGAACACCATGGGCGTCAGGTACAGCACGCCGCCGGCGCCCACCATGGCGATCGTGCGGATCGAGGCCAGAGCGCGCAGCGGCGCGGGAAACTGGAACCACCAGGCCTTCATTCCGGCACCCGCCTTTGCCTGCGTCACGACCCAGCTTCCGTCATCGCCCATCCAGGCCCCTGCTGGGCGGGGCATGCCTGGGGCTCGGTCTGCTGAGCAGCGCGCTGCTGCTGCTGTGGACGGCCCGACCGGCCTCGGCAGCCGAACTGCTGGTGATCCAGCTGGAGGATCTCGAGATCCCGGTGCGGCTCGACCAGCTGGAGGCCTGGAGCCGCCGCGAGCCATCGCTGCCGCCCTGGGATGGCGCACGCGCTTCCGGAGAAACGCCACTGCCGGCCTCCGCGACAGGCCCTGGCCCAGCCCATTCCCTGGTCTCCGGCACCGACTCGCATGCCATCACGACTGCGGACCAGGGCCCGTCCGCAAGCGGCTTCCCGATCGCCGGCGATGCCCGCCTGACCGGCGAGAGCGGGACGCTCAACCCAGACACAGCGCAGACGGGGAGCGATCTGGAGGTGTGGCTGAACCTGCTGGAACCCCAGAGCCGGCGCGGCGTGGCGCGCCTGCTGCAGGCGCCCCTGCTCCGGGAGCAGAGCTTCGGAAGCCAGCTGCTGGACAGCTGGGCCGGCGGCCAGATGCTGGCTGAGGTCGGCGAGCTGCTGACAACCCCCGAGGGACGGAGCACCGCCCCGGAGCTGCAGAGCACCCTGCGTCGCCTGCTGCGCGAGCGTCGTGAGGTGACCACCCTCGCCCTGCTGCGCTCCCTGCCGGTCTCCCAGGTGCGGCTGCGCCTGGACAGCCTGCTCGACCTGGCGGAGCAGTGGCGACGGCAGATCAGACAGCAGAGCAACGCGCTGGCGGCCCTGCAGACCCTGGCGCTGCCGAAACGCAACGCCCGAGCGCTGCTGCCGGCCGAAACCCAGCTCAGTCCGCGGCGGGTGGAACTGACGGTGGCGCATCGGAGCGAACCCCTGCCGGTGGATCTCTGGCCGGGCCAGGGGCCGGAAGCCAGCCGTCTCCCCTGGCTGCTGGTGCTGCCGGGGCTCGGCGGCAATGCCGATCAGCTCGGCTGGTTCGCCGGTGCCCTGGCCCAGCGGGGCTGGTCGGTGGCGGTGCCCCAGCATCCCGGCAGCGACGGGCGCGCCCTGCGCGATGCCCTCGACGGACGCACGCCCCCGCCCGGGGCCGCGACCCTGGCAACCCGGCTGCGCGATGTCGCCGCGGTGCTGGCGGCCCGCAGGGATGGCCGGCTGCCCCTGAGCGGCGACGGAATGGTGCTGGTGGGGCACTCGCTCGGTGGGCTGACCGCCCTGCTGGCGGCCGGCGTCGAGCCGGAACCGGGGCTGGCCCGGCGCTGCAGCCAGGCGATCGAACGGCTGCCGATCGGCAATCCCTCCCGGCTGCTGCAGTGCGAACTCGTGACCACAGGGCTGCCACAGGCCCTGCCACGCCCGGCCGACCTTCGCGGCCTGGTGCTGTTCAACGGGTTCGGCAGTCTGCTCTGGCCCGATGGCGCCACCGCCTCCCTGCCGGTGCCGGTGCTGATGGTGGGCGGCAGCCTGGATCTGGTGACCCCGCCGCTGCAGGAACAGCTGCAGCTGTTCCTGCCCGCCGGCGATCCCCGCAGCCGGCTGGTGCTGGTGGAGGGGGGAAGCCACTTCTCACCGGTGCGCCTGGCGGAGCGCCAGGAGGCGGTGCTGCAACTCGGCCGCGAATGGGTGGGGGTGGATCCGGCGACGGTGCAGACCCTGCTTCTCGGGCTGGGCAGCGAATTTCTGCACAGCCTGAAGCTGCCGGTGCTTCTGCCGGCCCAGGTCCGACTGCAGCAGGGCGTGCGGGCCTATGTGCTCGATCCGGCGGCGGCGCGACGCTGGCGGAGGCGCCTGAAGTCCTGAGGTGTTCGACCAGGGCCCGTCGCCATCGTCCGTAGCCTGGATGGAGCTGAGGTCTGCCGCTGGGCAGCGGCCGGCATTGGCGGCATTCAGAAGCGGATGCGCGGATCGAGAAGCGCCACCAGCAGATCGACCGCCACGGTGACCAGCACCACCAGCGCCGCCACCACCACCACGATCCCCTGCACGAGCGGATAGTCGCGCTGGGCGATCGCCTCCTGCAACCGATAGGCGATGCCGGGCCAGGAGTAGGTGACCTCGATCAGGAGCGCGCCACCGATCAGGGAAGCCACGGTGATGCCGGTGATCGTCAGCACCGGCAGCAGGGCATTGGGCAGGGCGTGGCGCAGCACCACCCGCGTCTCGCTGAGGCCGCGGCTGCGGGCCGCCTCGACGTAGTCGGAGCCCAGGGCGCGGCGCAGGTTCAGACGCAGGGCGTTGGTGAAGATGCCGCTGAGCAGCAGCGCCAGGGTGGAGGCGGGCAGCACCAGATGGCGCAGGGCACCGCTGAACTGCTGCCAGTCGCCGCTGCGCAGGCTGTCGAGCAGATAGAAGCCGCTGCCGCTGGGGGGCACCAGCGTCGGCGGGAAGCGGCCACCCACCGGCAGCCAGCCCAGCCAGACGGCGAACACCAGCTGCACCACCATCGCCGCCCAGAATGGCGGCAGGGCGTAGGTGCCGATGCCATAGAGGCGGCCGGCCAGATCAAGCTTCCCCTCGGGCCGCGCGATGCCGCTGAAGCCCACCGCCAGGCCGAGCACCGCGGCCAGCAGCAGGGCCACCACCCCCAGCTCCAGGCTGGCGGGCAGGCTGTCCTGGATGATTCCGAGCACCGGCTGCTTGCTGGCCTGGGACAGGCCCAGATCGCCGCGCAGCAGATCGCCTAGGAAATGGCCGTACTGCACCGGCAACGGCTGATCGAGGCCCAGCTGGGCGCGCAGGGCGGCGCGGGCCGCGGCCGGGGCCTTGGGGCCGAGCAGCGCGTCGATCGGATCGCCGGGAGCCACCCGCAGCAGCAGGAACACCAGCGTGGCGATCAGCCACAGCATCAGCGGCGCCAGGGCGAGGCGGGCGGCGAGATAACGGAGCAGGTCGCTGCGGCGGCTCATCGGCGGCTCCCTCCGGAATGGGACTGGCTGTGCAGATCGGCGAGCACGAGCCAGCCGGCACCATCGAAGCGGGGCGGTGCGAGCGACGGCCGCGCCCACGCCACCGGCGCCATCAGCCAGACAGGCAGATAGGGGCTGGCGGCGGCGGTGCGCCGCTGGATCTGCCGCAGCAGCCCTTCGCGCTCCGGGCCCTCCAGGCTGCTGCTGCGGATCAGCAGCTGCTCCAGGCCGGGGGCGCTCCAGAAGCTGCCGCTCAGGGCAGCGTTGCCCTTGAGACAGCGGTCGCCCTCGGCCTTCTCACAGCCCAGCAGCGGCACCAGGAAGTTCTCGGCGTCGGGATAGTCGCCGCTCCAGTCGTAGAAGAACAGCGGCAGCGTTCCCTTGCCGAGCTGGTCGTAGGCGGTGGTGGATTCCATGCCGCTCACCTCCAGCTGCAGACAGTCACCCAGATCGCGGCGCACCTGCGCCTGCCAGGTGAGGGCGAACAGGCGGTCGCTGGGGATGTCGGAGCGGAAGGTGAGCGGCAGGTTCAACGGCTTGCCCTCGCAGTAGCCGGCCTGGCGGAACAGGGAGCGGGCGCGAGCCGGGTCGTAGGCGGGCCAGGCAGCCGGATCGGAGCCGGGCAGCCCCGGCGGCACCAGCTGGCGCAGCGGCGGGCGCACACCGAGGCTGACTCGCTCGCTGATCGTGCGGCGATCGAGGCTGTGGGCCAGGGCCAGACGCAGGCGGCGATCCTGCAGGGGCGGCTGGTCGCTGCGCAGCGACAGCAGGCCGATGTTCAGCGACGGGCCCACCGCCTCATGCAGACGGCCGGCGCGGGCCTCGCGGTGCAGGGCCTGCTGGTGGTCGATCTCAAGGCCGCTGGAGAGCAGCAGATCGATCTCGCCGCTGCGCAGGGCGCCGTACAAGGCGGTGGAATTGCTGAGGCTGACGATCACCAGCCCGCTGTTGCGCGGGCGGCGGCCCCAGTAGCCGCTCCAGGGCAGCAGGCGCAGCTGCTGGCCGCTGGTGGAAGCCAGCCGGTAGGGGCCTGTGCCCACGAAGCGCTCCGCCAGGGGCTTGCCCTGATGGGCGCGGTAGGCACTGGGCGAGACGGGGGTGAGAAAGATCGCGCTCAGCAGCCGCGGCAGCGGGCTGAACGGCTGCCTGAGCTCCAGCTCGATTTCGAGTGGCCCGGTGGCCCGCACGCGCTTCACCCGATCGCTGAGCTGATAGCCGAGGGTGCCGATCGCCATGAAGCGCTCCAGCGAGAACACCAGCGCCGCGGCATCGAACGGCGTGCCGTCGTGGAAGCGGACGCCCGCTCGCAGCGGGATGCGGGCCCGCAGGCCGTCAGCGCTCAGTTGCGGCAGAGCGGTGGCCAGGCGGGGCTCGAGGCGGCCCTCGCTGGAGATGGCATAGAGGGGATCACCCAGGGCGCTCAGCACCTGCAGCACACCCACCCGCGAGGCGGCAGCGGGATCGAGGGAGTCGATGCGGCTCTTGCCCGCCAGGATCAGCAGGCCGGCAGGGCGGCGGGGCTGGCAACCGGCCAGCAGCGGCAGCAGCAGCGCGGCAATCAGGGACGCAGCCGCGGCGATTCTGCGGCGGCTCGGGCGATGAGAGGGGGCCGGAGCAGGCAGCGACAGCGGCAAGGGGAGCGCCCGGAGCGCCCCCATTCAACCCGGCGACGGAGGCCGGTGCAGCACCTCAGTGGCGCTGGGCAGGGGGATGGGGGCGATGGCGGCGGTGGGCCTGCACGTGGTGGAGGGGCATCTCCAGCACGGGCGAGCCGTGGCGGGCCAGGGGCCAGCGGCGCAGCCAGCAGCGGTCACCGCGATCGTCGACGCCGATCACCTGATACAGCTGCTCGTCATCGCCGAGCCGGATGCAGTCGCCCTGAAGAAGAGTCATGGGGGCTGGTCTCAGAGAGGGGCCTTGGGCCCCGAGTTCACCTTATGCCTTAAGGATTCCTTCCGCCCACGGACGCAAGTGTTCGCGCCGCTACACAAGTAATCCCGGGTCAGGGAACGGCGACGGCGGGAGCAGGGCCAATGCCTGTCACCGCAGTGGCTGACGCCCACACGGCCAACCTGGATGGGGATTCCCACACCACCTGTACAGCTCAGCCGTCGTGATCGCCGGGATCAGCAGCCCTGATTCCAGCCGTCTCAGAGGGTGCGCAGGCAGGCGGCGATCGCCTCCACCTCGTGGAGGGCGCGGATCGCCTCCAGAGCCTCCTGGAAAGCCGACTCCCTGACCTCATGGGTGATCACCACGATCTCAGCGCCCGCTTCGCTGCTCTCGAACTGCACGATCGACTGGATCGACACGCCGGCCTGGCCGAAGCAGGTGCCGATGCGGCCGATCACTCCGGCCTCGTCGCAGGTGCGCAGGCGCACGTAATTGCGGTGGCGGGTGCTGGCGCCATCCACGAGCCGGCACTGGCGCCAGCTGCTGGCGGCCAGCAGCGGATCGAGCCCCGCCTCCGGCCCACCGACGCGGCGGATGCCGGCGATGTTGAGGATGTCGGCCACCACGGCCGAGGCGGTGGGGCCGGCGCCGGCACCCGGGCCGTAGAACATCACCTGCCCCACCGGATCTCCCTCCACCAGGATCGCGTTGTTGACCCCATGCACCCCGGCGAGCGGATGCTGACGGGGCAGCAGCGTGGGGTGGACCCGCACATCCAGGGGCAGAGCCTCACCGCCGGCCCCTTCGCCCAGCCGCTCGGCCACGGCCAGCAGCTTCACCACATAGCCCAGCTGGTTGGCATAGGCCACGTCGCGGGCCTGCAGGCGGTCGATGCCCTCGGTCGGGATCGCCTCGCGCGCCACGGGGCCGCCATAGGCCAGGCCCGCCAGGATCGCGATCTTGTCAGCGGCATCACCGCCCTGCACATCGGCGGCCGGATCGGCCTCGGCGTAGCCCAGCCGCTGGGCATCGGCGAGGACCGCCTCGTAGGCGGCGCCCTCATCGGCCATGCGGCTGAGGATGTAGTTGGTGGTGCCGTTGATGATGCCGCTCACCCGCTGGATGCGGTTGCCGCCGAGCGACTGCTTGAGCGGCTCGATGATCGGGATGCCGCCGCCCACCGCGGCCTCGATCAGCACGTAGACGCCGCGGGCGGTGGCGGCGGCGGCGATCTCCTGGCCGTAGCGGGCGATCACGGCCTTGTTGGCCGTCACCACCGGCTTCCCGGCGGCGATGGCGCGCAGGATCAGGGAGCGGGCCGGCTCCAGGCCACCCATCACCTCCACGACGATGTCGACGGCCGGATCGTCGACGACGGCCTGCGGATCGGTGCAGAGGAGCTCAGGGGCGAGATCGACCGGCCGGGGCCGACTGAGATCGCGCACGGCGACGCGCCGCAGGGCCAGATCGGCCACCAGCGGATGGCGCCCCTCCGGCTGCGCCAGGATCGCCGCCACGCCGGCTCCCACCGTGCCCAGCCCGAGCAAGCCGATGCCGATGGTCATGCGCTGCCCCATGTGCAAACGGGGATCCTAGAAATCCGTCGGCAGAGGTGCCCCGCGAGCCGCCAGGCCCCGGGCCATCCGGCGCTCAGGCCTCGGCCAGGGCGGCGGCCTGGGCCTGCATCAGGCGCAGGATGTTGAGGAAACCGTTGGCGCGCGACGGGGTGAGGCTGGCCTGCAGGCCGGTGCGGGCCAGGAAGGCCGGGTCGACAGCCGCCGCCTGGGCAGGCTCCAGCCCCTCGAGTCCTTCGATCAGCAGGGCAAGCAGGCCCTTGGTGATCGCCGCATCGGAATCGCCCAGCCAGTGCAGGCGACCGTCCCGGAGAGAGCCCACCACATACACCTGGGACACGCAGCCCTTCACCTTGAACGCGTCCTGGCGCAGCGCATCCGGGAAGGGCTCGAGCTTCTTCGCCAGCCAGAGCACGTATTCGTAGCGACGCTTCGGGTCGGCGGTGGTGGCCAGCCGCTCGACGATGCGATCAAGGGCGGGACTGCCGGTGCTCGCCGCCGGGGACGGGGACTCAGGCACGGGGCCGCCGCATGAGCAGGCCACCCATCAGTCCGGAGAGGCCCAGAGCGCTCAGGGCCAGGGCGTTGGAGAACTTCCCGTGCAGGGGCCCCTTGCTGGTGCTCACCGCAGCCTGCTTGCCAGCCGTGACGTCGGGAACCTCCAGATAGTCCCGGTGGCCGGGACCGGCATCCACCTGGATCTCCCAGTCAGGGGTGGCCTGGGAGGGCAGACGGAAGCTGAGGCGGCCCTGGCTGTCGGTGTGGCCCAGGGCGATCGGGTCGCCGCCGCCTGGAGGGACCAGGCGCACCTCGGCGTCACTGGCGGGTTGTCCGCTCGAGAAGCTGCTCTCAAGCTGAGCGCTCAGCCCACCGAAGCGCTCCAGGCTCGATTCGATGCCATGGGCGCGGGCGGCGCCGGGGGCCAGCAGCAGGGTGCCGGCGGCGATAAAAACCGGCAGCAGCGGGAAACGGGTCATCTGAGGATTCAGATCCTGGGATCAGGAGGCTTTCCAGCGACTATCGCTGCTTTTTCCGGCCTGCACCATCCGGGCGATCGAACTGACCATCATCGAGAGGGCATCGGAGTCGTCACCTCGGGCCTGCAGCTCGGCCGCCAGCACCTGCTCGGCGGCGGTGCGGGGGCGGCCATGGTTCTCGAAGCCGCGGCGATCACGGGCCTCAGGAGCTGACGTGGCGCTTGGAGTGGCGCTGCGGGTGGCCTGGTTCTGCAGCGTGGTCAGGTCCAAGGGATGACGTTCCGTAGGTGGCGATCCTGGCAAATCCTGCCCGCCGGCGAGAGAGGTGCCCACCGGCGCCACGGGCTTGCAATCTGCTGTTACGCGACCGGAGCAGCACCGACCGCGTGGATGCCCTGTTCATCGAGCCAGCCACTGAAGGGCACATCCCAGGGATCACGGGGCAGCTGAGCGACCACGCAGGCCGCCGGCAGCACGGCCAGGGCCGGCACGGCTCGCCAGGCGGGATCGGCGCGCAACCGGTCGTACCAGCCGCCGCCGGAGCCCAGGCGGATGCCTGCACGATCGACCGCCAGGGCAGGGACCAGCAACAGGCCCAGCGCCTCAGGCGGCAAGGCGCCTGGAGCCAGAGCCTCAGGAGGGAGCCCTTCAGGATGCAGGCACCCGGCCCGGGAAACAGCGCCAGGCGGGGCATCAGGCGGCTGAGCCTCCAGGAGCAACCGCTGCATGCGCTCGCCTTCGGGCGGCAGCGGCGCCGGGATGCCACAGGCGTCGGGCCCCAGCGGGCTCTCCCGCCGCCAGGGGCGATAGATCAGCCGGCCCTGCGGCTCACCGGGCTGCGGCGGCAGCACCACCGGCAGGGCCAGCCGAGCCGCGCCCCCGACGCGCACCAGCCGTTCGGCCAGGCCGCCCGGCGCCCAGGGATCGAGATCGGGTTCGCTGCCCACGGCCCAGTACACACCGAGCCACCGTCCCGGCGGCGGCAGCTCCGGCAGCCGGGCGAGCGCGGCCGCCCGCAGAGCCGCCGTCGCCCCAGCCAGGGCCTCACGGCGCACGGCACGGAAGTGACGCCGCAGGGCTGGCTTGTCGTCTTGCGGCGTCATCGCTGGAACCAGCCTGTCAAGGCCACCGCCAGGGCATCGGCGGCGTCATCGGGGCGCGGGGGATGCTCCAGCTCCAGTTCGCGCATCACTGCATCCAGCACCATCTCCTTGTCGGCGTGGCCGTCGCCGGTGAGCGCCTGCTTGATCTGCATCGGCGGGAACTCCACCACCGGGATGCGAAAGCGGGCGAGGGTCATGATCAGCACGCCGCGGGCCTGCACCACGGCGATCGTGGTGCTGGAGCGATAGAAGAAGAACTTCTCCACCGCCGCCAGATCGGGGCGCCAGGCGCGGATCAGCTGGCGCAGGTCGGAGGCGATCTCCACCATCCGATCCCCCTCGCTGCGACCGGGATCGCTGCGGATCATGCCGCAGTCGAGCAGGCGCTGGCTACCACCGGCGGGTCTGCCCTGCGGGCCCTCGGCCACCTCGATCACGCCGTAGCCGACGCGGGCCAGGCCGGGGTCGATGCCGAGGATGACCAAGAACCGCGCGTCGGTGGGGGCGCCCTGGACGATGACACGCCCGCCACTTGGCGGGGAGGGCCCAGCTGGCAGGCCCGGCGCCCCCTCAGATCAACGGGACCTGCAGCCCATGGATCCACGTGACGATGTCGTTGAAGTCCCCGTCACTACGACCTCCGTTCACATCGAGGTCCTCGATTCCCAGCACCATCCCGGTGCTGTCACTGCCCAGGCTCACCATCTGGGCCGCTCCGCCGCGATTGGCCGCCGCGAATGAGGAGATCAGATTGGTGCGACTGCCATCCACCAGCAGCAGCACCCCGTACTGCCGGTTGGGATCGAGCGCCAGATCCAGGTAGCTGCGCTTCTCCCCGAAGCCCGGCAGCGCATCAGCCCCCAGGAGCAACCCGGCCTGCTCGGCACGCGCCAGCGCCGCATCCAGGTAGCCACCGTCGCCCGGATTCAGCCCATCCACCTGCCCGGTGATCGTATCCACTGCATAGAAGCCCAGACCGTTGTTCTGGCCCGCCAAGCGCTGGATATCCACCTGAGGCCGGACCGAGACGGCACTCGAGGTGCTGGTGATGGTTTCGAGGAACAGCTGCAGGGTCACACCGCCCTCGAACGCCGCCGTGATGCGACTCCCGTCGACCTCCACGCCCTGCAGCCCCAGTTGCCGGCCATCCAGGCTGGCAGTGGGAGTCCAGCTGACGTCCGTCAGATCGAGGTTGGTCAGCGCCGCCTGGCCGCCGACCGCCAGACCCTCTGTCGCACGCCAGCCACTGCTGGGGTCCGGGTTGAGGGCAGACTCGGGCGTGATCGCACCCGCCACGCCACCGCTGGCGTTCTGCAGCAGAGACACGCTGCGCCCGCCACTGACCAGAGCGAAGCTCACCGCGCCGCTGCCCTGGTCAGCACGCCAGGCCGAGAGGCTCACGTTCTGGTCAAACACCAGCGCGCTGCCATTGGGACTGGAGGCCGGCGAGCTCCAGACCAGATCAGGGCCCGACAGGAACAACGCCGGATCGTTGCCGCTGGCCATCAGATCCAGCGTCAGCTGACTGCGCACCTGGGCGTTGGTGCTGCCGTCGGTATCGAGGGCCAGGCCATTGGGATCCTGGTTGTAGGCCGGTGGGGCGGCGTCCGGCGCGAGCCTCACGGCATCGAGAATCGCCACGCTCTGTCCGCCAGTTGGGGCCGCGTCAGCAGCGCTGCGCTGGGCGATGGCGAAGGACAGGCTGGTGGAGGCATCCCCGGCATTGTTCGCGTCGGCGCGGAAGCTGAGCGTGGCCTTCCGGCTGGAGGGATCGACGGCGAACCCGAAGCCCGACAGCACCGGAAGGCTGCCACGACCATCGGCAGCGGGCTCGAACAACAGATGGCGCTCCTGCATCTGCCCCAGATCGGGCAGCTCCTCGACCTGAAGCGACAGGCGGGCGCCGCGCAGGCGCTGGAAGGCCTCAGAGTTGATCGGCACCGTGATCTCCTGACGAGCCTCGCCAGGCTTGAAGATCACCAGTCCGGCCACCGGCGTGTAATGACGACCGGCTTCTGCGCTGCTGTTCGCCGGAGTCGAGGCGTAGGCCACCAGCTGACGACTGCTGGTATCGAACCGCTCAACGACGAAGCGGACACGATCGCTGGCGTCGAAGGTCTTGTAGGACAGCAGGCGCAGGCCCCTGCCGAAATCGACCTCAGAGGAGATGGCGCTGGGAAGCAGTGGGTCGGCAGGCTCGCTGCTCGCCGACGGCTGCGAGGAGAGCGCAGCAGCCGCAGCCTGCGACCTAACAGCACTGACGTGGCTCGCCAGCCAGGCGTTCTCACCCGAGGGGGTCAGGGCGGTCTCTGAACTGGGAACAGCAACGTAGAGAAGGGCTGCGGTGGTGGAGCCGGAGAAGGCATTCCAGCGCAACCCTGCGTACACCGTGTCACGGGAGGAATCGCGCTGCAGGTCGCCGCTCAGCAGGATGCTGTCAGTGGCGTCAGGCGTGAGGAAAAGGGTGTGGTTGTTGTTGATCGCATTGATAGCTGCTGCATCAATCTGCAGGGTATTGGCGCCATATCCCTGACTGGAGATCACCTCGATTGAACGCAACTGATTACCCGGACGAATCGAAAAAGCTGCAGGATTGATCGCAGCCGTGTTGAGACTGAAGTTCCAGTCCTGATTCACCTGCCCTTCGAGCTGGAGGCTGTCTACGCCGATGCCACCATCAACGCGGCGGAAGCGTGCATCGATGATGCTGATCGCGTCGTTACCGGATCCAGCCAGGATCAGATCACGACCTCCATGACTGATGATGACATCGGAACCCTCCAGTGCATAGATCACGTCACCAAGAGGGGTTCCAATCTGCGTGTCATCGGCGGGCGTGCCGATGAGCGTGCCGATATCGAGGAAGTCGCCACCAAACAGCGCGTATTGATTATCGAGGCCAAGCGAGGGGTTGCTGGGATCGCTGATCAGCAGATCCTGGAAGCCATCGCCATTTATGTCGAGATTGGCATCGATAGAGTATCCAGCCAATGACTGCTGGGCAGCCGGAGCGAGGCTGGGATCGAGCGTGACGGCGTAGGTTTTGTTATCCGCAGAGACAACCGAAAAAAGGCGGCCACCTACAGTTGCCAACTGAGGGATCCCGGCAAAGCTGGTGGTATTAAACCCGGTGAACGCTTGCCCCGAGGACCAGTTCAATACAGGAGCGCCGCTGTTATTGGAACGGGTGGCGCTTGCCGTGTACAGCCGTGGGGAAGCCTTTGGAACGTTTGCCGTGAGGTAGAGCTGGGTGGAGGTGGCAGCCAAGGCCAGGTCCCCACTCGAAGTGGCTGTGGCACTGACAAACTGCACGTTGCCCCAGTTGTTGTCGAGCCAGGGAGTAGCCGTAGGCTGCATCGTGATGCCGATGCCGGCTTCCGGATTTTTACTGGTGCCGCTGAAATAGGCCAACACCGTTCGCCCCTGGAAGCGCACGGCACTCAGCTGGCCGGAGCTGGTCTGCACACCGCCGCTATACAGAACCACACCACTGGTGCCGACAAAAGCGTCATCCGAACCCGCGCTTCCCGCCTGGAGGGAGCTGCCCCAAGACGAGCCCGTGCTGCCACTGCTCGACTGGGCCTGACTGGAGGGATCGCTGGAGAAGAGATAGTGAATTTTACTATCGGTACCGACAAAGTAGAGGGCCAGATACGATCCCTCATTCACAAGCACTGGCGATGACAGGGCCTTCTCACCGTTGAGCGTGCTGACGACCGTCCAGACAGGATCGACAGCCGTGGGATCAGAGCAGTAGGCAAAGCCGATCACATTGTCTTCGGCACTCTTGCCACTACCAGTTGTGCTGGTGAAGGCAGCGTAAAGCCTGCCCTCGAACCAAGCAAAATTCGAAGCGGTCTTACCAGAGAGAATTGGCTGACTCCTGAACTGCCAACTGGAGTCAGCAAGCGTCCCGAAGTAATAGCTCCCAGTCAAGCTATTTGTCGAGGGAGCAAAAATCAGCCCTGAGCCATCGCCTGCCAGGGCCACCATGCCACCACCACCGTTAATTTTCGCACCTGTTGCCAGGGTCGGCGCTGCCGTCAGGCTGCTCGCTCCCTGGTAGCTCTGGATCCCTTCAAACCAGGTCTGCAGGCTGGGGATGCTGTCGCCGCCGGTGGGATCGTTGTAGGCATAGGTGTAGGGATCGAGCGCTGCCTTCAGGCCTGGGGTCGTCCAGATCGCTCCACTGCTGCTGCTGCTCAGGCCGGCCTGATTGAGGCTGAACTGGTTGTCGACCACATGGAACAGGGCCCCATCCACGAGCACCGACTGGATGAACTGACCAGCGGTCTCCACTGGACTGAGGGCCAGGAAGACATCGTCGCAGCCATTGCCGTTGACATCGCCTGCAGCGCGGATGCTCCAGACGCCATAGCCGCTGCCGGCGGGGGCATAGGGATTGAGCAGGCCATCGGCGGCGAGGTAATCGGTATAGCCATCGCCATTGAGATCTCCATAGCCTGCGGCACTGTTCAGCCCCCCCTGACCAGTACTGGCGGCAGCCGGTTCCGGCAGCATCACGCCACTGGGAAGCAACAGGTTGCTGACCGTGAGCAGGGAGGCAGGATCGCTCGCCTTGGCCAGCATCTCGGCCTCCGTCACGGGCCATGACGGACTCAGCAGATTGCCTGCCGGGGTGCGCTGGGCAAACGCCAGTGCGGTCGCCACCTGCAGCGGCTTGGCGGCCGGAGCCGGCGCTCCGGTCGGTCGCAGCTGGGGCGCCTCCGTGCCCAGGGCGGGCGCCTCGAACGCCTGAATCAGAGCCTGGCTGGCACCCACCTGAACCTGGGCGGCCAGGTCCGTGGGCGTGGGGGCACCGAGCAGCAGCCGAGCCGTGCTGAGCGCCCTGGCGTCAGGGCCAGTGAACTGGCCGCTGCCGGTGGGGTCGTAGGCCACGTTGGCGGCGGTGACCATCAGATCGTCGTAGCCGTCGCCATTGACATCGCCGACTGCCTGCAGACTGGATGCGACCTGGCTGGCGCTGAGGCTGGCGGTGTTCGGCGCCCCGAAGAACTGGATCGCTTCCGAGGAGTTGATCCCGGCGGCCACCAGGGAAGGGGCCCTGGCGCCGGCGGCCTGGCTGTAACCGAGGGCGATCGCTGCGTTGGAGTCAAACGCGGCCAGACTGCCGAAATCAGCCACCCAGTTGGCGCCATCACCGCTGCGGAGCAGCTGCGTCTTGTTGCCAGTGGCCGTGTCGGCATAGCTGAGCACGAGGTTCGTCCCATCGCTGGTGAGCGCCAGGCCCAGGCCATTCGCCAGCACCGGCGGTGTGGTGCCCTCGTTCAGGGTCGATGGGAATTCCCAGGCAGCACTGCTGTCAACCTGGCTGTCTGGGGTGGTCGTGATGAAGATTCTGCTGCTGGGGTTGCTGCTGGTGCCGCCGAAATAGGCGAGGTAGGTCTGGCCATTGAAACGGGTGGCGGCAATCGCGGAGCTGGCCGTCTGGGGGAACGTCTGCGTGCCATTGGCATAGTTGATAGCCGTGGTGCTCCAACCGGAACTGCTGGCTGGGGAGGCGCTGTAGGCCTTGAGGATCAGATCGCGGGAATCGTTGGCGGTGAAGTAAACCGCCAACTTGTCGCCCTCGGTCAACAGCGTGGCCGCGGTGGCCGATTGGCCAGGAATCTGATACTGCGTGACCCAGGATCCATTGACATAGCGCGTGATATTGATCAGATTGTTGCCTTCCCCCAGATAGCAGAGATAGAGCTCACCGTTGAACACAGCAATCGAGGGGCTCTTGTAGGTGGTCATGCCAGACGGCAACGCCTCCCACCCGCTCCAGGTGCTGCCGGCATCGGTGCTTTGGTTCCAGTAGATCCGGTTGTCGGTACCCTGCACCGCGAGGCTGATCGTGCTGCCGCTGGTCGCCATGCTTGGCGCCGAGGGGGAAGCACCGCCGATGGCACCGCTCCACACCGGCTGGTTGACGGGATTGGCCACGCCGGCCCGCTGGCTGAGGCTCTGGCTCTGGCCGGCACCCAGCTCGGCCGTGGTGTTCAGCCAGGTGACGCCACTGCTGGTGCCGATCGCGGTGAGCTCAACCGCATCGTTGGAAGCGAGGCTGCTGTTGATCAGCAGGGCCCCTTGGTGGAAGAGCGGCGTGGTGGCCAGCTGGGTGTTCAGGCCTGCCACGCTGGCGAAACTCCAGAATGGCTCTTCGCCGGAGATACTGGCCGCAGCCAGATCCAGAGTTCCCAGCTGCACCGTGCCGGCGTTGGTGGTGTAGGTGAGGGCAGGGCCAGTGCTGGTGAGCGTCAAGCCCGGCGCCTGGTCTGCGACCCGATCGGCACTGAGCAGCGAGTCCAGACTGGTGTACGCCAGATCACTCGGCGTGGAGGCGATCAGTTCAACGGTGGGCTGGCCGAGGCTGGCGGCATCTGCGCTGCTGCCGCCATAGGCGAGGATCGTGCGACCGCCGCTGACGACACCGGACAGAGCCGTGAGGCTGGTGATCGGCTCTCCGGTGGGCGTGGTGATCGCCTGGGGGCTGGTCCAGTTGCCCTGGGGACCGTCGGAAGGGGTGAAGAAGGCCTGCTGGATGGTGCCAGCCTCCCCCAGCCAATAGAGGGCCAGCCGCGATCCCTCATCCAGGAGCAACGGTGGGGCGCTGGTGGTGAAACCAGGGAGGCGCTGCGGCACACTCCAGCCATCAGCCTCACCATCGGGATTGAGGCTGGTGAGGCAGATCGTGCCCGTCGTGGCGTCCACATAGGCCAGCTGCAAGAGGCCATCGAAGTAGGCGATTGAGGCACCAAGCTTGGTGGCCACACCCGCCTGAC
Organism: Synechococcus sp. CBW1004; assembly: GCF_015840715.1. Lineage (NCBI taxonomy): Bacteria > Bacillati > Cyanobacteriota > Cyanophyceae > Synechococcales > Synechococcaceae > Synechococcus > Synechococcus sp. CBW1004. The sequence goes on from NZ_CP060397.1 coordinate 1,668,017, forward strand.
TTTCAGTGGTGATGTCAAACCAGGCCTGCCAGGTGTTGCCACCATCACTGCTGCTGTTGATATAGAGATTGGTGTTAGCCAGGCCCTTGACGACGCTGTAGAGGGTGTCGCCCACGGCCGTCATCGCCGGGGCCTGATCTGTGAGGCCATCACTGATCTGCTGAGCCAACGGTGCGCTGTAAGGATCAACCAGCAGGCCAGCATTCTCGCCCAGCTGGAGAGAGCTGCTGACATCGCCAAACAACAGACCGGTGAGGCTGCCGGCGCCGGGGGAGTTGTCGCCCGGCACATCCACCTGGCGGAACAGAGCCAGATCGGAAAGGCCATCCCCATTCACATCGCCGGCGGCCAGCACCTGGGTGTCACTGCTGACACTGAAGCTGATGAAGCTCTTGGCGGCCTGAGCAAGAATGTCCTCGGTGGAGGCCCCCAGCTCAATGCGGATGGTGCTGGTCAGGGCGCCATCCTGACGGGAGAAGAAATCCCCATAGCCGTCACCGTTGATATCACCGATGGAACGCAGAGAACCCTGCGCTGTACTGGCCAGGCCCTCGAGAATGAAGCCATTATTGCTGGCAAGCTTGTTGAGCTGGAAGCTGCTGATGTCGGCGAGATAATCCTTGCCGTAGGTGATATAGGCACTACCGGCACCACGGGCGCCAAGCAGGATGTCCGGGATACCATTGCCATCCACATCCTTGATGTTGAAACTGCCACGTCCGGTCTCGGCGTTGGCCACGGCATTGGACTCCACCAGCACATCCAGCGCCAGGCTGCCGGCGTTGTTGCTGACCGAGCCGATGCCGCCCGCACCGATCGTGCCGGTGTAGGGGCCATCGCCAGCGAGAAAGGCATTGGCGTAATCGATGCTGTCGGTCCCAAACACCAGATAGCCAGCACCCTGGCTGCTGCCGGCATTGGGGGCCTGAATCAGCACATCGTCATAGCCATCGTTGTTGACATCACCACTGGCAAGTCCATAGCCGAATTGGTCTGTGGTGTCGTTGCCATAGAGGGTGAGGCCGGCACTGAGATAGGCCAGATACTGGGGGCTGCCGCTGCTCGCATCGACCAGGGCCGTTGCGGGAAGCTTCTCCGGGGCGATGAAATAGGTGGCGCCCGGCCCACCACTGGTCCCCGCACCGATCACCAGAGTCTTGGTGTTGGTGTTGTTGGGATCGGCAAAGGCCAGACTGGAGCCGAAGCCAGTAGGGCCGGTGTTCCAGGGCGAGGGTCCATAGAAGGTGGCCGTGGGCTGACTGACGGCAGACGCGGCGGCGTAGTAGTAGACCGCACCCACTGCATTGGCGGTAAGACTCTGATCGACGTAGGAAGTGGCTTTGGCGATCGGATCGGTCATCAACGCCTTGAGCCGCTGCATATAGCCGCTGGCTTCCGCACCGTTGCCCTGGCTGGCGTTGGCGACATCCGCATAGCTGCCACTGCCCGCCGTGGTGTTGAGCGCGGAACCAAGCTGCAACTTCAGCAGCGCGCCATCGCCAAAGGATCCTGGGCTGGAGTTGGCGTCCAGCTCGTTCTGCACGACCTGCTTGCCGCTGTACTGGAGCGCAGCGGTATAGCCACTGGCGGCGATCGCCACCTCGCCGGTCTCCGGCGAGGCCGTGATGGCGCTGCCGAGCTGCTCACCCCAGTAACTGTTGACCGTTTCGCCGAGGGGATTGAGGGATTTGAGGCTGCCGCCAGTCCCCAGCTGCTGACTGAGGCTGGGGTTTGGGCTGCCGAGAGCCTGAACCTTGGCGTTGAAGCGATAGACGGCGCCGATGCTGACCGCCGTGCTGCTATCGCCGTTGACCAGCTGCCGTCGATAGCCAGGCGCACCGATGATCAGATTGGTGCCATCAAAGGCCAGTGCTGTGCCAAACAGGGCATTGCTGTTGTCGTCACCAGCCGGCAAGCCACCGGCCGCATCAGGTGTGAGCACGGTGACAACATCCCCGAGGTTTTCGGGATTGCTGAGATCAAGAATCTCGGGGTTGGTGGCGAGATTTGCCTGGATCCAGCTGCCGTCGATGATATAAACAGTGCCGCCGAGATTGGTATTAGGTGCGGCAACGATCAACTCATCATGGCCATCGCCGTTGAGGTCCGCTACCAGCATCGTGTTGCCGATGTTGCCGCCCCAGCCAGCGGTGGGATCCGCCTGGATCAGCAGGCCGCCACCACTGCTGGGGTTGCGGGCATCGTTCAGCAGGGGCAGATTGGGCACCGCATCAGAGAAACTGCTGCGAGCCAGCGCATTCAGCCAGGTGATCGGTGATTCAGCTGTGCTGGGATTGCCGCTGCTGGGATATTGGCCGGTGTACTGAATCCAGATCCGGCCGGCCGGATTGCTGCCGGCTGTGGGGGTGAAGGGCTGGGCAATCGCCAGCCAGCCGGAAGGGGTACTGGTGTCGCTGTTGAAGCGTCCGGCCATGGTGGAGTAGCCGAATCCCTGGATCGGCGTGGGCAGAGCGGGATTGGAAGCTGATGGCACACTCTGGCGTTGGATCACAACGCCGCTGTCGATGTACTGCAGCTGACTGGTGGCCTGCTCAAGCACATCGGCTGTGGCGATGGCTCTCGGGAAGAAGGACTTTTTCTGCAGCGCGGATGGATTGAGTTGCTGCCGCACCGGCAGCAACCGCGAAGGCGTCACCGTGCCCGACAACACCGTGGGTGGAGGGGTGGTACTGGTGAGGTTGGGCGCGAAGTTGAGGTTGTAGCGAACGGCATAAGCGTTGCCTGATTGCCGCTGCTGCAACGCCAGCTCCTCGCTGAGGGGAACCAGCAGGTTGAGTTCCGGAGTATTGCTGAGGAAGGTGTAGCTGAGGTTGGTGTCGCTGCCGGCGGGCTGCAGCTGCTGCAGGGTGCTGTTGCCCAGCAGGATCTGGTCGGGAGCCAGGTTGAAGGCGCTGCCAACGGGCGTGAAGGCACCGTTGACCACCGTGCCGTACTGGGCGGTGACCGAAGCGAGAGTGCGCTGGGCAGGGTTGAAACTGCTCCAGTCGTCGCCGGAGACCGTCACGATCGCCAGATCTTCAGCCAGCGTTGGCCGCGTGGCACTGGGCAGGGTGGCGATGGGGGCGGCCTGCAGGTTGAGGGGCCGGGCCTGCGTCCAGACCGCATCACCACTGGCATCCGTGGCGTAGGTGGCGGTGAAGGTGGCATTTTCAGCGCCGTTTGGATCCACACTGCGTGCCTGCCAGTGTTGATTGATCGCGCCGATCTCAACACCGGGATTCTGATTAAGCTGGGCGATGTCGTAGCCCAGTGCCTGCACCAGCTCCACAGCCTCCCGCCCGGACATCATCGGCCAGGGATTCTGGGGATCGAAAACGGCTGGCTTGGCTTCCACCGCCGTCAAGGCAGTGGTGTAGAAAGCCACTTCATCGATGCTGCCACCGGCATTTCCATAGAGAAGCAGGGCTGATTCGGCCTCCGTGGTGGGGGAGAACACATCATCGATCGACAGCGGCGCGGCTGCAGCCTTGCCGTCGATGTAGAGCGAAGCCGTACCGGTGAGCAGCGGAACCTGATATTGCCTGTCAGCTATCGTTGCCAGGGCATAGTCTGGCAGGTAGGTGGCAACGACATAGTGCCAGTTACCATCATTGATGGCGGCGTCACTGAGCAGGCTGGAAGCGGCCCCCACATCAAAGACAAGCTTGCCGCTGGCGTTGATGGAAACGGCCGTGGATTGATTGAGCTGGAAGTTGAGCGCGTAGGCCGCGTATTGTTCCTGGGCGGTGGCGGATGGGGTCGAAGCAGAAGGCGCGGAGCTACTGGCAGGATCAAGGGTGAAGTTCACCTTGGGCTTGCCATAACTCTGCTGATAAGCCCACAGATTGGCGAACAGACTTTGAAGATTGGCGTTGTCTGTCCAGCTGCTGCTGTCGGCAGTGACCACGCCGGAGTTGATCAGGGCCGAACTGGTGTCAACAGCAATGGCATTGAGGCTGGAGCTGGGATTGCCATCGACGAGGGCGGTGTTGAACTGCAGCTCTGTGACTGGCACTGTGGCCAGAAGGCTGGCACTGACCCCGGAGCTCCCCGTCAGCACATCGCTGCTGAGGCCGTAGCTGGCCAGAAACTGGGCCATGCCGGGCAGGGCATTGCCAGCCACCAGGTTGGTGATGCTGAGAGCGTTGCTGTAAAGGTTGCTGCCGCCAGGATTACTGGCGCCGCTGGCGGTGCTGTTGGCGCCATCAGCCACCAGGCCCCAGATGTAGCCATAGAGGTCGTTTTCCTGACCGCTGGGGATGGCGCTGCTGGCGATCAGTCCCTGGGCGGCGGCCTGGGCCCAGGTGAGCTGCTCCACCACAAAGCTCGAGGTGAGCGACCAACCCTGGGGCAGCACGGCGGCGCCCACGGCTGCTTCGGAGGGTTGCCCCAGCGCCAGCAAGCCTGCGCCCTCGGGGTTCGTGCCGGCGGGGGCCTTGACCCAGAACTCCAGGCTGTAGGGACTGCGGGGCAGGGCTTGGCCGGCTGTGGTGCTGGGCACGCCGGACTGGGCCGCCAGTGCCTGCTCATAGCCGTTGAGGGAGCCCACGCCGATGCTGAGCACACCGGTGCCATCGCTGTTCTGCACGGCGGCATCACTGTTGATCTGCAGGGCGCCGGCGACGCCGAATTGCAGACCGGTGCTGGAGGCGCTGGTGAGAGTCAGGGGGGAATTGGCGAGGTTGCCGAGGTTGTTGTTGCTCAGTCCGGGCCCCTCCAGATTCAAGGGGTCGTAGACGACGGGGCTGCTGTTGAGCACCGACTGCTGGTAGGGCGTGGCGACGTACTGGCTCCAGCTCAGCGAGGGCGTCTGCACCAGACTGCCGTCGGCCGCCAGGCTCCAATGGGAGCTGAGGTTGAGATCGGTGACGCCCAGCCCCACCTCGGTGCTCGGATCCCAGGGCACCTCCTGGGGGGTGGAGAAGCGGCCGCTCAGGGGGTCGAACAGGGCGGATTTGATCACCGTGGGGATGAAGCCGTTCTGCAGGCTGGAGAGCTGGGGCTTCAGCCCCTGCATGGCCTCAATCGAGGTTTCCGTCCACACCATCAGCACTTTGGGGATGCCGGAGCCCACGGGGGTGGTGTCGACCACCTGGAGGTTCTGGATGATCGCGCCGTCAGCGGCGATGTAGTAGAGCGGATTGGTCTCCCACTCGCCGCGCCGATTTTTGTAAGAGTAGGCAATTCGCTGATTGCTGTAGACATCCCCGATAAATGACTGATAGCTCTCCAGGCCATTGGCCCCTGAATAGGGTATGGCGCGTTGCACAACCCCTTGGCTGGTGAGATTTTCCACCCAGGCCACCAGTGGCTCCCCGGTACTGCTCACCTGAGTGGAAACCGGCTGACTGGCGAGGGAGAACTCCGGCAGGGTGGATTGATAGCCATCCACCGGCAACACGGCGCGGTTGTTGGTCACACCCCAATACGCTGGCTGCGTTGGGGTGGCCGCCATCCAGCTGATGGCATTGAGGTAGGTGCTGTTGCCATCGGAATCGCGGTAGACAACGCGGCTCTGCAGCGGCAGCGCCTGCTGATTGGCATACAGGGGAGCGCTGTCGGTGTTGCCCGCAGCGATGTAGACGCCGGCGCCGGTGGGCTCGCTGCCAGGGGCGAAGGCCTGGGCAGAAAAGCTGCCGTCATCAACAAAGTTGTTGTAACTGGCGCTGGATGGTGTGAGGCTGAGGCTGGCGGCAGCCGTAGGCAACACACCCTCAGGAAGCTGCAGATCAAGGCTGTAGCCAGCCGCACTAGCCACGGCCGTGGTGTAGAACGGCTGATCAAGGATCACCTTCTGGATCTTGCCGCCCACCAGCACCACCGTGGCGTAGGTGCTGGTGGCACCCTGCAGATCGGTGATAGGCCCTGAACCATCGGCCGCAGATATCGTGCACAGCACTCGGCTGTAGGTGTAGGGGGTGTTGTCACCGGGCACGGGGGCCGTGGCGGTGGCGGTACTGGCATCCCAGAGGGGATAGCCCGAGCCACCGGAGGCCACCGTGACCTGGCTGAACACGGAGATCGGCGTCTTGCTCAGCTGGGCAGGCGGATCTCCAGCCGGAGGGTTGGTGGTGACCAGAATGGTGGGCAGCACGACACTGCCCTGGGCCACGGCAGCCGGGTCGGCAAGGCTGGTGCCGGTGGCGGGATTGACGGTGTAGAACTCTGGCACCAGCACCACTTCGCCAGCGGAGTCGGTGTTGCCGATGGTGCTGTAGGGGGGCAGGTAGAGATAGGTGCCCGTCTTGGTGATCACCACACTGGTGATGGCGCCACCCGTCACCACGATGCTGGCTTCCGCATAGCTGTTGCTATCCTCCGGCACGACACCCAGCAGGCGCACATTCGTGTAGCTGCCATCATTCAAGCCACGGCCGCTGCTGCCACTCAGCTGGAACAGTCGGGTGCCGACCAGATCAGTGGGCCCTGCAGACACCACCAACGAATAGAGCGTGCTGACCGTGCTGCTCAGCGTGGAGGCACCCGCCCCATCACTGGCCGTCGATCCGAGGCTTGGGTTGTAATAGAAAGGCGAAGGGTCCGTGCCTTCGACCGGCTGCGCAGCACCCACACCCTCCCCGGCAAGCCCGGGAGACCCTTGCGGCGCCGATGTGGACGGCGGCGCTGGGGTGACGGTGGGATCGCCCGAAGCAGTGTAGCTGGTGGTATAGCGAAGAACCGGCTGGAAGGCGCCTAGCAGACTGAAGCCGACTTCTGCGAGAAACCTGTCATTAAAAAAGGCGTTATTACTGGCTCCAAGCAAGCCAGCACTGAAGCTGATAACATTGAATAAATTAGCCTCAAAGCCCAGTCCATTCCAGGTGATACCGGCACTCAGCGCTGTGGCGTTGTAGAGGCTCTGCTTGCTCTCCAGATTGGCCGGCTGCCGCACGGCCACACCCACTGGAGCGAGCAGGGACGAAGCTGTACCAACCAGGGCAAGCGCATAATTGATATAGGCCCCAGCGCGGGCATCAGGGTTATTGAGAGCACTCTGTTCCTCAAGCGCTGCTCCACGGAGGTTCACCCCATTGAACCCATTATACCCACGAGCAAGTGGCTTGTATATCCCAGCACTGGCCAGAAAGCGAAGCGCGGTGGCGCTGTCTGCCGCCAACCCCACCACTTCGGGCAGGATTCCACCTGCGCCGGGGATGGGCAACCCATTATTGGAGAGCGTTTGCACCCACTGATAACCAAAGGAATCAGCGGCCTTGATATTAAAGACTTGAAGGACCGGAAATCCAGCGTCTGCCTTGAGCAGCTTTCTCCGGGTATAGAAGGCACCCAGGTCGAAGGAAACTGCCTCCCGACTGGCGACCTTGATCGGGAGCTTTGGCTGGGCGCTCAGACTGGAATAGAGAAATTCCGAGCCAACTGATCCCGCAGCCCCAAATGCATAATTCTTGGAGACTTTAGCCTCCCCTGCAAGCAAAAACCTCACTTGATCATTAAGAGATCGCACTGCATCCGTTGTCGAATTAACGAATGCCAACTTCGCAAAGCTATCAAATGCCGGCCCCTCTCCCGTGTTCAACAAGCCAAACGATCCCCTCACGTAAACGCCCCAGCGCCAGTCGCCACTACCACTACTCGCCCTGCTGACATCACCTCCAATGAACGCAGAGTTTCCGCCTGTGAGAACAATGGGTCCCAGGCCCTTGCTGAGAAAGGATGATGACTGGCTCCGCGGCCGTTCGAAATCGTTACTAAGAACGCTAAGCCTGTTGCTCACTCTCCGGCCATCTTCGAGAATGACAACCGGCTCACCAGCGGCGGAGGCGAAGGAGCTGGAGCGCGATGAGATATCGTCGCTGACGAAATTTTTATTCTGTGCAGTATATGTAGGGAAACTGATCTGCCACTTCACAGGCCGCCCCAGCGCGCCAAAGTTCAGAAAGCCATTGCCGCCCGTGGTCGTCTGGCCACCCAGGAAGGTTCCACTTGCCTCCACGCCTCCCAAGCCGCTGCCCGGCAGCGCATTGTTGCCGCTGAAGACCAGAGTGCTGCGGTTGAACTGGATCCCCTCCCCCGTGGCCACCCTCGGCGCCGCCAGGGGCGCGCTGGCGGGATTGAGCACCAGGTCCTGCAGGCTGCTGCCGCCCGCCGCCTGCAGGCCATAGCCGCTGGGGCTGTCGGCATCGCGCTGGAGAGCGAAGTCTTCGCGATACAGCTCGGTGTCGGGCCTGGCGATCCCCAGGACAGTGGCCGTGCCCTCGCCTCCAGGCCGTTCCTCCTGCTTCTGGCTCACCAGCGAAAAGCCGCCGTTCAGCCCCGCCACCAGGCTGTACTCCTTCTCGTTGACGCCATTGCTGGTCAGTGGCTGCGGAGCGCTCCACTGCAGCTCGCCGTCGCTGCTCCACTGCCCGAACACCGCCTGGATCTCACTGCCATTGCCGCGGCCGGTGCGGTAGGCCACCACCAGGCCCGGATTCCAGGTGCCCGAACTGGAGCTGGAACTCGTGGGCCAGAGCTTGTCGAGGTAGAGCACGCTGAGGCTGTCGCCTCCCACCGCGCCGGGCACCACCTCGCCCTGCTCCCAGCGCCCCGCTTCAGGATTCCACTGGCACTGCAGCAGCAGGCCGTTATCCACAAGGAAGCCATGGCTGGTGCCGTTGGCATCGATGACGGCCTGAAAGGAGCTGGTGGTCGGCATGACAGACGCCCCCTTCTGGAGGCGCGGATCAGGTGATCCTTCGATCCTGCGCTGGCTGCAGCGCTTTGCCATTCCTACAAATGTCGGGTCTGTGGGCTTCCGTCACCACCGCTGCAGCGGCTCTGCACGAATGGCCGCGCAGTCGCGATGGCGGCAAGCTCCGCCAATCCAGGCTCGCCTGGGGCGGCATCGGCAAGAACTCGAGCGCCCTCCTGGAAGACGGAGCGACCCATCGCTGCGGCGGGGGCTCCTGTCGCGCGCGTTTCAGCGCCCGACGCCCCGTTCGCGGATCAGGCCCAGGGCCAGAGCCCTGGCCAGAACCTCGGTGCGGTTGCAGACCCCCAGCTTGCGGATCAGGCTGCTGACGTAGTCGCGCACTGTCGTGGTGGCGATGCCGCTCTCCTGGGCGATCGCCTTGTTGGTGAGCCCGCGCGACAGACCGACCAGCACCTGCTGCTCGCGGCCGCTGAGGACGATGGCGGCCTCCTGCTGCAGCCGCTCGCCAAGACGCGGGTCGAGGAAGGTCTGCCCATGGCGCAGCGCCTGCAACGCCCGGATCAACGTGCCGCTGCCGAAGCTCTCCACATGCACGATCGCCTGGGCCTGGCAATCAGCCAACGACTCGGCCGTCAACCAATGATCCTGCTGCACCAGCAGCAGGATCAGAACCCGGAACTGGCTGCGCCGCAGGCGGCGGATCAGCCGACGGCCCTGATCGGCGGCGATGCTGTCGGTGAGCATCACCAACACGTCGCCGCCCTCAGCGGCCTGCTGGTGCACCAGATCCCACACCTCCTGCTCGTTGATGCCGCTGCCGCAGAAATTCGGCACGCGCGCCGTCAAGGCCAGCCGCGCCACCAGATGGGCCTCCAGCCACGAGCCGGTGCCGGCCACGATCGGCCAGCTGCCCAGCAGCGCATTCACCAGCCGGGTGCGGCGGATGAAGCCCGGGCTGGTGGGCACGAAGCGCAGCGCATGGCTGCTGGTGAACGGCGGGAGGTCGGTTTCGACGATGGGAGCAACCCCTGAGCCTGGAGGGGGACATCATCCTCGCGTCCTGTCAATCCATCCACCGACAGAGTCCCCACCCTGACGCCACCCCTGCGCAGGCTGCGCTCCAGCAGGCGCTGCTGGGATGGCACCACCTCAGGTCGCCCTGCCCAACCGTTCGAGAATCTGGTGGCGCAGGGCCAGGGCCTCGGTTTCGATCGAGGTCTGATCCAGGGTCTGCAGCTGGCGATCACGCAACAGAACCCGGCCCTCCACAAGCACCGAGGCCACATCACTGGCCTTGGTCGCGTACACCAGTGCCGAATAGATGCTGCTGAGCGGAATCTGATTCATCGCTTCCATCTCCAGCACCACCAGATCCGCCCGCTTCCCCACCTCCAGTGAACCGATCTGATCGTCGAGGTGCAGAGCCCGGGCGCCGCGGATCGTGGCCAGCTCAAACGCCTCCTGGGCAGAAACCACCTTGGGATCGGCCGCGATCAGCTTGTGCAGCTTGGCGGCGGTATCGATCTCCTCCCAGAGGCTCAGGTCGTTGTTGGAGGCGGAGCCATCGGTGCCCAGCCCCACTGCAAGATCCCGCTCCAACATCGCCGGCAATGGAGCCACCCCTGAGGCCAGTTTCATGTTGGACTGCGGGTTGTGCACCACGCCCACGCCATGGTCGCGCAGCAGATCGAGCTCGTGGGCTTCGGCCCACACCACATGGGCCGCCACCATCCGCTCACTCAGTAGCCCCAGGCCCGCCAGATGCTCCACCGGCCGGGCGCCCTTCAACCGCTGGCTCTCCTGCACCTCATGGCGCGTTTCAGCCAAGTGGATGATCAGCCGGCAATCGCGCCGCTCAGCGAAGGCCTGGGCTTCACGCAGATGCTCATCGCCCACCGTATAAGGCGCATGGGGGGCGATCGCCGGGATGATCAGGGCATGGCCCTGCCAGCGCTCCACAAAGCGCTCGATGCAGGCCATGGCAGCATCATGGTCGCTCGCGTCGGGGGCTGGGAAGTCGATCAGGGCTTGACCCAGCAGGCCGCGCAGCCCGGCGGCCGCCAGCTCCTCGGCCACCGCCATCTCGTAGTAGTACATATCGCAGACAGTGGTGATGCCGCCACGAATCAACTCAGCGGCGCCCAGGCGGCTGCCGCAGCGCACGAAGGCCTCATCCACGTTCATGGCCTCGGCCGGGAAGATCGTGTGCTGCAGCCAGTCATCGAGGTCCTGATCGTCGGCCAGGCCGCGGAACAGGGTCATCGGTAGATGGGCATGGCCGTTGATCAGGCCCGGGATCACAGTGCGGCCGCTGGCATCGAGGCGCTCAGCCGCCTGGAACATCGCCTCCACCCGTTCGCGACTGTCAACCGCCACGATCCGTCCCTCAGCGATCGCCACCGCCCCATCGGCGATCACCCGCCGCTGCGGATCCATCGTGACCACCAGACCGCCGGCCACGATTCGATCCACCGGGCGACGAGGGCCGGCGTCAACGGGACGAGGAAGAGTCATGGGTCAGCGGCAGCAGACTGCGGCGCCAGTCTCGGCAGAGCGCACGACCAGCGCCACCGATCCACCGGAGGCTTCGTTCACGGGAGTGCTGACAGAAGGAGACCCGCCATGCGGCGGGCCCAGCCAAGGCCTGCACCCGACAAGCAGCGGCACCATTTCTGCCGGGTCCAGGTTCTGCTCCAACGTCGGTGGGCGATCGATGGCCACACCAGGACGTTCAGCCCGGCCTTCGTGTGGCGACCACGACCGGAGCACACCGCTGCACTGGAGTGACGGCAGAGCCCCCGGGTGATCAGTCGCGACCGGCAGACTCCTCAACGTCGGTCAGCAGCACGCGCCGCAGGCCACGCCCCAGCGTCCACAGCACGGCCGCCGTGGCGACCAGGCCCAGCAGCCAGGCGGTCAGGGCCAGGGGTGAAAGGCCACCACGACCCACCTCGCCCCCCAAGGCGCCGGCCAGCACCATCAGCGTGAAGCGCGGCAGCAGGGCCAGGCTGCCCAGGGCGTAGGTCCGCAGCGGTGTGGGCGACAGCGCGCAGCTGGCATTCACCAGGTTCATCGGCAGCAGCGCCAGCCGAACCATCACCATCAGTCGCAGCGAAGCAGGCTGCTGCAACAACCGCCTGAGCCGCCGCCCGCGACGCCGCCGCTCCAGCCAGGGCTGCAGCCGCGGCCGCAGCACACCACGGCAGAGCCGCCAGTTGAGCGTCAGCCCCAGCACCTCGCCCGACAGCACGGTGACGAGTCCGACCCAGGGACCGAACAGCACACCGCCTCCCACCACAAGCGCACCGGCAGGCAAACCGAGCCCGACCGCCAGGGCCACGAGCAGTAGGTAGAGAAGCGGGTGAATGGTGAGCCCTCGTCAGAACCCAGCGGCCCTCGTTGTCATCACAGGGCTTCAGATCGGGCGAGACCCTAGCTGACAGAACACCTCATGACTCCTCCCCGGCACAACACCCAGTGACGCGCAGCTTGCTGCAGGAGCGATGCCCCCACCGTTGCGTGTCGGATCCGGAAGTCGTTGTGTGCGCCGGCTTCGCGGCGCACACGGAGATCGGGCAGGCAGAAACTCTCCGCGACCTCGCCCCTCGGATCAGGCCTGTGATCGGTTCTCCAACAGCCGATCAAGCCACGCGATCATCATCGCGAACACCCGTTGCCGCTCCGGATCGCTGTGCAGTTCGTGGCGGAATCCCGGCCACAGCTTCAACGTCACCCGCTCCGCCGGAGCGGCGGCGGCGAAACGCTCACTGCCGCAGGGATAGGCGATCGCATCGTCTGTGCCATCCAGCAGCAGCAACGGCACCGGGAACTGGCTGGCCTGGGCCTCCACCAGGGCGATCGCCTGCAGCATCGCCAGCCCCCAGGCGGGGGCGCCAGGCGCGGATCAGCTGGCGCAGGTCGGAGGCGATCTCCACCATCCGATCCCCTTCGCTGCGGCCGGGATCGGTGCGGATCATGCCGCAGTCGAGCAGGCGCTGGCTGCAGCCGGCAGGCCTGCCCTGCGGGCCCTCGGCCACCTCAATCACGCCGTAGCCGACGATGGCCAGGCCGGGGTCGATGCCGAGGATGACCATGGGCGGAACAGGCGGCGTTCAGGCGATGACGACCGCAATGCAGCACCACCCGCAGCCATCCTGCTGCGACAGGCGGCGGCGGGGCCGATCCAGCGCAGGCTGGCTCCAGGCCTGACCCAGCCTGCGCTGCCCACCATCAGGCCCCGATGGCGCCTGCGGCACTGTGATGGCGATCCCCGGCGCGCTGCGCGAGCGTCGCCAGGCCGGGAGCCAGGGCCAGGCCCCGGAATCCGTCACGCAAGGAACGTGATGCCCCTCGAGGCAGGGCACCTGACGAACGGGGCCCCGTGCGTGCTGCCGATGCGCAGCCGGGAGCCGGCGAACCCCCCGGCCATGCGGCGGGCAGCGCCACGGACAGCGGCCGAGTCAGGCCAGCAACAGAACGGAGCGGAAATGGGAACAAGGCACCGGCCGCCATGCTGAACTCACCACACCCGGCCGCTGCCCATCCGGACAGCCCGCAGATCAGAGAGCAGATTGCAGCAGAGGCGATACCGCGGGCCGGCCATCACCGCTCAAAATCCCGACGCACGATCGCATCGACCACGCCGGGCAGCACCAGTTTGAGCCACAAGCCGATCTTGCCTTGCAGGGTCACCACAACCTGACGCTTGCGATGAGCCACTGCGTTGCGGATGATGCGGGCACAGACATCAACGCGCATGCCATTGATCTCATGCTTCGAGATCGTTCCCAGTGGCGTTGAGTCCGCCTTGAGCGCTCTGCTGGTGATGCCGGAGCGCACCCAGCTGGGGTAGATCATCGTGACACTGACACCACTGCCCTGCAACTCAATGCGCAGGGAATCAAAGAAGCCTGCCATCGCATACTTGCTGGGTCCATAGGCATCCGCAATCGCAGATGGATACAAACCCCGCAGACTGGACACCCCTGCCAGCCGGCCGCGAGTCTGACGCAGATACGGCAAGGCATAGTGGGTGCAATAGACGCTGCCGAAGAAGTTCACCCGAAACACCTTCTCAAACAGAGCGAGATCCTCCAGGTCGCCGAATTTCGTGACCGAGCCGACGCCGGCATTGTTGATCAGGGTGTCAACCCGGCCATACTCGCCAACGGTTGCCATGATCAGGCGTTCACATTGGCCAGGATCAGAGATATCCGTCGGCACAACGAGCGCCCTGCCGCCAAGACGCAGGCATTGATCGGCCAGCTCAGCCAGGGGCTCAGGGCTTCGGGAGGCCAGCGCCAGCCAGGCCCCTTCCCTGGCCAGCTCCAATGCCAACTGCCTGCCGATCCCATAGGACGCGCCGGTCAGGATGACAACATTCTCCCGAAAGGTCCTGTTCACGGCCGCAGACCCTGTGTGGAAACGGTTGAAGCATACAGGCCTCTTCTTAGGCCAGATTTCTGCGCATCATTGGCGACGAGAGAGCAGGCGGCAAGCGCAATCAGCAGAACAGCTGACGCAGATCGGTGACGATCTCAACCAGGGACTCCACTTCGCTGCGCACGGGGCCTGCGACCATCTGAAAAGGCCCAGCTCAGGCAGAAGTCGCAAAGGGGCCTCGCGCCACCAGCGCCGCGATCCCCAGCTGCTCACGCCACTGCGCCAACGGCCGCTCCCAGCCCTGCTCCCAGCGCTGGGCCAGCAGCGGTGCGCACGTCGCCCCCAGTTGCAGGCCATAGGCCACCGCCAGGCCGATGTCGGGCTCACCGGGAGTGGCGCCTTGCAGGCAGCGATGCATCAGATCGGCCCCCAGCAGCATGGCGCTGCCGGGCCAGCGCAGCTGCATCACATGGATGGCGCTCAGGGCCGCCTCGCCGGCCGGGGTGGGCGGGCAGCCACTCACCACATGCCAGAGGTCGTGGGTGTGGCGCACGCGTTGATGCAGCCAGGCCTCATCCCCTGCCGTGTCCGGCTCCAGCACCGGATCGGGCAACGGCTGGCCACCGGCGGCGGCGAACCAGATCGCATAGCGATGACCGAGGCTGTCGGGCGGCAGCTGGAGCAGCTCCTGAGCACTCGGCCAGGCCCCCCAGTAGCGCTCCTTCAGCAACGGCTGGATGGCGGGGTCGGCCCGCAGGCTGGCGCGGGCGGCGTCGGCGGCTGGGGTGGTGTAGCTGCGGGTCAGCAGATCGAAGCCGTGGTGAAGATCGCCGGGGTCCTCCACCAAAGCCGAGAGATCGGCCGCGAAATGCAGCAACTGGCGGCGCAGCGAGGCACGCATGAAGGAGTCACGACTTTCGTCAGCTTGTCTGGGCCCGAGGGCCTCAGCCGGACGGAAGTGGCTGGCCGGCGCGGATCCAGGTCAGGCGTGCAACAGCCCATGGGGCCTGGCATGACCTGGAACAGTCCATCCCGGGACGTCCCCGAGCGAAGGTGATAACGGTGGCGATGCCCGGGCTGCCTTGAAGAACAGGCAGGCAGAAATGGTCTGGGGCCTCGCCGCCTGGATCACGGCTGCGATCGGTTCCCCAGCAGCCCATCCAGCCACTCCACCATCCGCGCGAACACCAGCTCTCGCTCCGGATCGCTGTGCAGTTCGTGGCGGAATCCCTGGAAGAGCTGCAACGTCAGCCGCTCCGCCGGGGCGGAGGCAGCGAAGCGCTGGCTCCCGCAGGGATAGGCGATCGCATCGTCTGTGCCATGCAGCAGCAGCAACGGCACCGGGAACTGGCTGGCCTGGGCCTCCACCAGGGCGATCGCCTGCAGCAGTGCCAGCCCCCAGGCGGTGGTGACCCGCCGGTGGCAGAGGGGATCGGCCTCCACCAGGGCCTGCACCGCCGGATCGCGGCTGAGCTGGGAGAGATCGAGACCGTTGTCCAGCGACAGGGTGGGCAGCAGCCGCCCGAACAGTCGCACCAGCAGCAGCTTGCAGCGCTGCTCGGCCACCCGGCTGCTCAGGGCGGGCGACGTGGCCATCACACCAACGACTGCCGATCGGCGCATCAGCGTGAACGCCAGGGCCAGAAGCGCCCCCATGCTGTGGCCGTAAAGCACCTGGGGCAGCCCTGGCCAGCGCCGGCTCAACTGGGCCAGAAACGCCGCAATGTCCTCGAGATAGGCCTGCAGCGACGGGGTGTGTCCACGCCGGCCCTGGGAGCGGCCGAATCCCCGCTGGTCAAAACCGGCCACGGCATAGCCGGCGACGCACAGGGCTCCGGCCACCGCCGCATGGCGCTCCACATGGGAGCCGAGGCCATGCAGCAGGGCGATCACCGCTTTCGGCGGGCCTGAAGGGGTCCATCTCCTGGCAACCAGACGCAGACCGTCGGCGGTCGTCCAGATCCAGGTGTCGGTGGTCATGCGGCGGGCAGGGGCGGCAACCACAGCCGCCGGAACCTCAGGCCGCCAGCGCCAGCTGGAAGGCGCTGCGGTCCGAGGGCTCGCCGCGCTCGAACACCTTGCAGAACACCTTCACCACCCGGTCGCCCGAGTCGATCGTCTCGAGCGGGTCCTTGCGCAGGCGATGGCGCAGACAGCAGGCCACCACCCGGGCCACGTCGTCCTCGGTCACCTCGGTGCGGCCCTCGAACGCCGCCAGGGCCCGGGCGGCCCGGTTGGTGACGATGTCGCCGCGCAGGCCGTCCACATCGAGCTCGCCGCACACCGCCGAGATGCGGATGCGCAGGTCGTCGTCGATCTCCACCTGCGGCAGCCGCTGCTGGGCCTCTACCACCCGCGCCTGGAGTCCGTCCTGGATCTCCTGCACCTGGACGCTGAAGCCCTCGGGGTCGTCGTCGAAGGCGGTGCGCTGATCCACCACCTGCACCCGCAGCTGAGGATCGCGCACGGTGCGCACCTCGACGCTCATGCCGAAGCGATCGAGCAGCTGCGGCCGCAGCTCGCCCTCCTCCGGGTTGCCGGAGCCGATGAGCACGAAGCGGGCCGGGTGGCGCACGCTGACGCCCTCGCGCTCCACCGTGTTCCAGCCCGAGGCGGCCGAATCGAGCAGCACGTCCACCAGGTGGTCGTCGAGCAGGTTCACCTCATCGACGTAGAGCAGGCCGCGATTGGCCTTGGCCAGCAGGCCGGGCTCAAAGGCACGCACGCCCTCACTGAGCGCCTTCTCGATGTCGATCGTGCCGCAGAGGCGGTCTTCGGTGGCGCCCAGGGGCAGGTCCACCATCGGCACCTGCCGCTGCTCGATCGGCAGCGTCTCGCCGTGCTCAGCCCGGCTGCGCACCTCGGCGCTCTGGAGGTCGGGGTCGCTGGGGGAGCTGTTGTAAGGGTCGCCGGCCACCACATCGATCTCGGGCAGCAGATCGGCCAGAGCCCGGATCGTGGTGCTCTTGCCGGTGCCCCGGTCGCCCATGATCATCACGCCGCCGATGCGTGGATCGATCACGTTGAGCAGCAGGGCGAGCTTCATCTCCTCCTGGCCGACGATGGCGGTGAAGGGGAAGACCCTGCGCGTCCTGGACTGACTCACGGAGCGGGAACCGGCGGTGTGGGCGATTGTTTCACAGGCCCCCGGCCGGGCCGTGCGTCTGGCGGAGGCACCCCCAGAGGCGCACCTCAGCAGGCAAGCCCGAGCTGCTTCAGGGCCTGGCCGTGGAGGCTGATGGAGCCGGAGATGGCGCCGTCAGCGGCAGCAGGGTCAGCACCTGCGGCGGCGTCGCATCGGCCGGGTAGATCAGCCGCACCCGCACCTCGCGCCGGGCGCCGGGATCGAGCGTCACCGTGCCCAGCACCGGGCCGCTCTGGCCGCTTCGCAACACCACGTGGAAACTGCGTCGCCCCTGGGCCCGGCCGTCGGGGCCGTCCAGCCCGCTGACCTCCACCGTGCCGCGGAAGGTCACCCCCGGGCCGGGAGTCGGCAGGAAGCGCAGGCCGCCCTGGGCGGCATCGGCCTTGAGCGGCGATTCAAAGGCCACCTGCACACCGCTGCGGCTGCGGCCGTCATTCACCAGCGGCAGCGTCAGGTCGTATTCGACGCCGTAGTTGCCGTGGGCGGCCCAGGCGGTGCCCGGGTAGAAGGCCGTGAGCTCGGCGGTCTGCACCTGGGCCGTACCGAGGCTGCCGCGTTCCAGGGAAGCGATCGGCCAGGAGATCGGCGCCCGGATCAGCGGCAGGCCGGCGGGGCCCGGATCGCCGAGGCGGGCTCGCCAGACGCTGCCCTGCTGGATGCCGCTGACGCGCGAGTAGATCATCCCGCCGCTGGCGCCCCTGGGCGTGGGGGCGTGCTCGCGCGAACTGAGCCCTCCCTGCAGCAGTGGCGCCCAGCTGGCTGGGGAAGGCGGCTGGTCATTGGGGCCGAAGGCCGCCAGGGTGGCCACATCCAGCGGTCCATCGCTCTGCAGGCGCAGCTGCAGGTTGAGGCCGTTGAGCAACGGGTCGAGACCCCGCACCGGAATCGGGAGCACCAGCAGCGTGCTCAGCTGCCCCGCGGGCAGGGTCCAGCTGGCGGGGATCAGAGGGCTGCGCTGCCGGCGCAGCAGCTCGGTGGCCACCCGGCTGCCCGGGCCCGCCCACACCGGCGTGGCGCCTTGCTCCAGCAGCGTCGGCAGCGGCAGGAACGGCGCGGAGGGCTGCTTGCCATCGGGGGACTGGGACAAGGCCGTGGACCCGTTCAGCAGCCGCAGGGTCACGGGCCTGCTGCCACGCGGCGCCGCCACCACCGCCAGCCACAGCGTCGAATCGAGCGTCTCGGGCTTGCCGGCATAGACATGGTGACTGAACAGGCCGAAGACCCCGTTGACGGGACTGTTCAGGTGGGCGCCGGCCACCGGCAGGGGCTGACCGTTCCAGCCGGTGGCCGGATTGAACGTGGACAGCAGGATCCCCGGCTCCTTGATCAGCTCGGGGTTGTTGTCGTTGATCAGCGGCACCGCATCGAGACTGCCGCTCAGGGGGGCCACAGCCTGCTGGCGCAGCTGCGGCTGTGGGCGGGCTGCAGGCGCGGACGGCGCCGGGGTGGGTTGGGCGGCGGGAGCCGGAGCCCCATTGGCCACGACCGCAGGCGATGCCGCCATCCGCCGTGGGAACGCGGGGCTCTGGTTCGGCAGAACTGCCGCCGCGGCCAGGGCCAACGGCAGCAGAGGGAGAACACGACAGCGGACGGAGCGACTCATCCCTTCACCACCAGTGTTTTGGCGACGGCACCGGCCATCTTGCGGATCAGCTCGGCGGAGCGTGGGTCGTTGAACGGGCCCTTGACCATGAAGGCCGCCACCGCCCGCTGTCCGTTGGGCAGCTCGATCAGGGCGGCGTCGGCGTAGGCGATGCCGATGTCACCGGTCTTGTTGAGCACCGTGATGCCCAGGGGCAGCAGCTCACTGTCGGGATCGGAGGAGTCCTTGCCGAGGCCCATCAGCATCCCCAGCGGGATCAGCGTGTTCGTGCCGGAGGTGCCAAGGATGCCGCGGAACAGGTCGCGGGCCCGGGGGCTGAGCTTCTCGCTGGTGTCCACCAGAGCGATCGAGCGGGCCAGGTCGCGGCTGCTGGTGGTGTTGGTGCCATCAAGATCGGGCAGCCAGTTCTTCACCTCGGTCGAGGGCAGGCCCAGGGCACGGAAGCGGGCGTTGATGGCCTGCTTGCCGCCGAGGCGCTTGATCAGCAGGTTGGTGGCGCTGTTGTCGCTCACCCGGATCATCTCGGTGGCGGCCTCGAAGAAGGGGAAGCGCGTTCCCACCGGCTTGTTCGCCATCCAGCCGGCGCCGCCTCCGACCAGCTCCTTCGTCATCGTCAGGGGCTCGTTCCAGCGCAGCTTGCCGGCATCGAGATCCTCCAGGCCCACCAGCAGGATCGGCGTCTTGATCGCACTGGCGGCGGGCAGGGGCAGATCGGGCTGCAGCTGGGCGTAGCGGCCGTCATCCAGCACCAGCAGATAGCCGCTGGCGGTGAGGCCCTTCTGGGCCGCCGCCAGCTTCTTCCAGGTCTCGCTCAGCCCCGCCAGCTCCCGTCGCGGCTCGAAGCGACCGCTCGACAGGCCGCCGCTGGGGCGCAGATGGGGCGTGGGATCGGCCTTGGGCACCCCCACCGCCCCCTGGGCCAGACGCGGTGCCAGCAGCTTCAGGCCCGTACCTGCGATCACCCCCAGCCCCAGCCCCATCACCGCCAGCCGTAACAGCAGCAGCAGCGGGGCAATCCAGGGGCTGCGGCGGGAGCGGGGCGGGCGGCCGGTGGTCACGAGCGAGCAGGAGGGAACTCGGAGCCCGACGCTAGTGGCGTGCGTCGTCAGCACAAGGGCGGCGGCTTGCCCAGCGCAACTGGCACACCATGCCGCGCAGCAGAGCCACCTCCGGCGTGCGGATGCGAGCCCGTTGCAGCAGCGCCCGCAGCTTGGCCATGCGGGCCCGGGCGGTGTGGGGATGGAGGTAGCCCACCTCCAGCAGCAGGGCCTGGGCGTCGGTCAGCGCCGCCTCGAGTTCGCCGCGGGCACAGGGGTCCTCCTCGGATTCGCCCGCAGGCGGCACCCCAGCCGGCTGCGGGGCGGGCGCCGCAGGAGGCCGGCGCAGACGGTGGAGCTCGTGCAGCACCAGCGCCACGGCATGCGAGAGGTTCAGGGAGGTGTAGGCCGGATCGGTGGACAGCGTCAGCAGCCTGCCGGCCTGCAGCAGCTCGTCGTTGCTCAGCCCCCGGTCCTCGCGGCCGAAGACCAGCGACGCCGCCGGCCCGTCGGTTCCCGGGGTCTCCATCCCTGGACCGCCCAGCAACCACGGCAGGCAGGCCGAGGGCTCCTCCAGGGGTAGCGGCGGCCCCTCCAGCCGCCCGGTGCAGGCCACCACGCGGCGGCAGTCGGCCAACGCATCGGCCAGGCTGGCGAAGCGGCGGGCGTTCTCCAGCAGCGGCAGGCCATGCACGGCCATCCGCCGTGCCTCCGCATCGAGCGGATCGCAGCGGGGCGCCACCAGGCGCAGCTCCGTCAGGCCGAAATTGGCGCAGAGGCGGGCGACGCTGCCCACGTTCAACGGCCCGGACGGCTCCACCAGCACCAGATGCAGGCTCATCGGCAGGGGCGGCAGGCGGCGGAGGGCATGGGCCGGATCAGTCCGGCAGGCTGTGCAGGAAGGCCAGAAGATCGGCCATCGCCTGCGGTTCAGGCTGGAAGCGGGGCATCGGCGGCGTGCGGCCGCTCACCACCTGCTGGATCAGCTGGCGGTCGTTCTTGCGATGCACCACCCCGTGCAGATTCGGCCCCACCAGCCCCTGCGCGGCCAGGCCATGGCAGCCGGCGCAGTTGAGCCGGAACAGACGGCCGCCATCGCCGGCCGAGCCCTGCAACGCCAGCGTGGCGCGCGTATAGGGATCGCTGCGCCGCGCCGGCAGCCAGCCCACCAGCAACACCAGGGCCAGGGCCAGCAGGGCCACCAGCAGCAGGGCCCGCGCCAGGGTGAAGCGCCCGGACAGCCCGTCCCCGACCTCGGGGGCAGCGGCCTCCAGGGCGGGTGGGGGGACGGCGCTGGGGGAAGGGCCGGTCACGGTTGGTGGCGAGGGATCGCGGTCACGCTGTTCATCATGGAAGAATGGCGCCACGAAACGAGCTCCCTGCCCTCCGATGATCGAACCCCTCCTCTGCGGCATCGTGCTCGGACTGATTCCGGTGACCCTGGTGGGCCTGTTCGTCGCCGCCTGGAACCAGTACCGCCGTGGCAGCGCCCTGGGCGGCTGATCCGCCTCATACCGGTTCCAGCAGCACCACCGTGCTGCCGCCATAGCGCCGCTGATCCCGCAGTGTCCAGCCGGCCGGCGGCAGCGGCACCGCATCACTGGGGCACTCCCACACCAGGGTGCCTCCGGGCTGAATCCACCCTTCCCGCGCCACCGCCTCTGTGAGAGGTCCGTGCAGTCCCGCGGGCCAGGGCGGATCGCAGTAGATCAGATCGAACGGCCGCTCCTGTTCCCCACGATCCATTGGGCGCCCATCGCGCCCTGTCTGCCTCTCGAACGCGGGTAAACAGTCAGCCTCCCGGCGGCCGCCGACCCCGGAATCGGGCGCGCGACTGGCGAGCCACCGGCGCGCGTCTGCCTGGATCACCCGCACCCGTGGCGCAGGCGTGCCCATCCCGGCGGCCACCGCCTCCAGGTTGGCCCTGGCCACCGACGCCACACGCCGGTCACGCTCGATGGCCACCACCTCGGCGGCACCGCGCTGCAGGGCCTCACACGCCATCACACCACTGCCGCAGCACAGATCCAGCCAGCGACATGCCGGCAGTTCCGCCGCCAGCAGATTGAGCACGGCCTGACGCACCCGCGCCGCCGTGGGACGGGCCGTGTCCCCCGGCGGGCTCTGCAGCCGGCGACCGCCGCTGAGGCGCAGCGTCACGGCTTGAGAAGCGTCTCGCGCTGCGCCAGCCATCCGAGCCAGCGGTGCAGCAGCGCCTCCCCCACCGGCCCCGATTTCTCGGGATGAAACTGACAGGCGGCAATGGTTCCCTGCCACACCGCCGCCGTCACCGGCACGCCACCCCAGTCCACCCAGGCGGTGACGATCGCGGGATCCCGGGGATCGGCGGCATAGGAATGCACGAAGTAGACCCAGTCCTCCCGGTGATCCGCCGGCAGCAGGGGCGAGGGAGTGGCGGGCAGCAGCGGCGCCCAGCCCATGTGGGGAATCGGGTGGTGCGGCACCTTCGGCAGCGCCCGCACACGGCCGGCCAGCAATCCCAGTCCGGTCTCCTGCCCCTCCTCACTGGCCTCGAACAGAAGCTGCAGCCCCAGGCAGATGCCGAGCAGCGGCCGGCCGGCGGCGCAGGAGGCGAGCACACCCTGATCCAGGCCACTGTCCCGCAGCCGCTGCATCGCCGGGTCAAAAGCCCCGACCCCCGGCAGCACCAGCGCCGCGCAGTCCTCCATCGCGGCGACGTCCGTGACCGGAAGCACCTCGGCACCGAGCCGCTCGAAGGCCCGCTGCACCGAGTGCAGGTTGCCCATGCCGTAGTCGATCAGGCCGATGCGTCCCATGCTGTGGCGGTGGTTCAGGCTCCGGAGACAGGGCAGGCCTGCCGGTCACAGGAGCGGTCGAAGGCGGCGATGGAGGGCAGGTCCAGACCGTTGAGGTGATCGATGAACTGGTAAAGGCGGCCCACCTTGCGGCGATCCAGGCGCAGTTGCAGGCAGGGATAGAGCAGCCCGTTGTCGTCCACGCTCTCACCGCTGTGGATCGCCCCTTCGCTGAGCATGTCAGCGAAGTCGGAGTTGAGCTCGCTGAGGATCTCCTCCGGAATCGGGGCATGCAGGAGCAGCTCCATCGGCTGCTCGTCCAGCCGGGCCGTGTGGAAGACGCGATAGAAGCGGCGGATCCGATCCACCGCCTCCTCGGCGCTGGTGGCCTCGATCATCAGCGCCATATCCTCCGGTGAAATCAGGGCGCGCTCCACCAGCTGCGCACTCACGCTCTGACGCCACTGCTCCCAGTAGGGATCACCGGGTGGCGCGAGCAGCACGAGCGGGATCGGCGGCGTCCGACCCGTCTGAATCAGGGTGAGGCACTCGAACAGCTCATCGAAGGTGCCGAAGCCGCCGGGCAACACGAGAAGCGCGTCGCTCTCCCGGAGAAAGAACAGCTTGCGGGTGAAGAAGTAGCGGAAGAACAGCAGCCGCCCCTCGCAGTCACTCAGATAGGGATTGGTGTGCTGTTCGTAGGGCAGATCGATGTTGAGGCCAAAGCTGTGGCTGCAACCGGCGCCGCTGTTGGCGGCCTCCATCACCCCACCACCCGCTCCCGTCATCACCTCGAAACCGGCTTCCACCGCCAGCTCGGCAGCTCTGGAAGCGAGTCCGTAACAGGGCTCATCCCGACCGGTGCGCGCCGACCCGAAGATGCTGATCTTGCGGGACGCGCGCACGGGACGGAACACCTGCAGGGCCTCGCTCAGATCCGCGAGCGCACCACTGACCAGACGCCAGGCATCCAGCTCGCGCTCCTCGCGGGCCACGCGCAGCAGAGAAACGAGCGCCCGCTCGATGTGGCGACGCTGCGGGTGCCCCCGGAGTTCGTCAGCCAGGACATCCAGGGGCCTGCGGGCGCCGGTGGGGCCTGTGGAGGGGGCAGTGCTCAGAGGTACTTGGCGATCGTGCCGGAGAGGGTGGTCTTGGGAACGGCACCGACAACGGTGTCGACCTTCTGACCGTCCTTGAACAGCATCAGTGTGGGGATGCTTCGGATGCCGTACTGGCTGGCGACGTTGGGATTCTCATCGGTGTTCAGCTTGAACACCTTGATGCGGCCCTCGAAGTCCTTGGCGATCTCATCGACGATCGGGGCCACCATGCGGCAGGGGCCGCACCAGGGTGCCCAGAAATCGACCAGCACGGGCACGTCGCTCTTGAGCACGTCCTGGTCGAAGGAGGCGTCGGTGACAGCGGCGGCGCTGGACATGCGGGTCCGGAAGTGGAGTTTGGCGGAATCTAGCAACGGTTTTCGCCTTCACCACCGGCTGAGCGGAGGGTGTTGCAGGCCTTAAGGGGCCTGCCCTGAAGCCCCTCGAAGCTGCAGCGCAGGAGCGTCGGCAGCGAGGCCCCTCGGACCTCCGCAACAGGGAGGCCGCTCAGTGGGGAAGCGATCACCGGTGGCTGGGGATGGAGCGGCACACCGGGCGCCCCGGAACAAGACAAAAAGCCCGGGATCTCCGGGCCGGAGGGTGTGAGGAGTGTGCGAGCCGTAGCCCCCACGGCCTGACACTAGCTCCATCTCGGCATGAGGCGGGACCGTCTGGGAGTGAGACAGCCGCACCCGGCGAACCCGTGCGAGCACCCAGCGACAGGCCTTCTGCGCACTGGCATGTGAGCCGGACAGGCGCTGAGGATTCAGGTCCGCGGGGACACCCTCTGAGACAGCATGTGAGACCGGCGCAGCGGTGTGGGCCGGAAAGCCGCCCGGGGCCTATTTGCCCATGCCCAGCTGCTGGGCCTTCTGATACACCTTGCCCTCGGTGAGCAGGGAGGGAGCCACCACCACTTCGACCTGCTGCATCTCCTTGAGAGTGCGGGCGCCCAGGGTGCCCATCGAGGTGCGGATGCAGCCCAGCAGGTTCTGGGTGCCGTCGTCGAGGGAGGCGGGACCGCGCAGGATCTTCTCGAGACTGCCGGTGGTGCCCACCTTGATGCGCGTGCCGCGGGGCAGGACCGGGCTGGGGGTGGCCATGCCCCAGTGGAAGCCGCGGCCGGGGGCTTCGGCGGCGCGGGCGATCGGAGATCCGATCATCACGGCGTCGGCGCCACAGGCCAGGCACTTGCAGATGTCACCACCGGTGACGATGCCGCCATCGGCGATCACGGGCACGTACCGGCCACTCTCCTTCTGATAGTCGTCGCGGGCGGACGCGCAATCGGCCACCGAGGTGGCCTGGGGGATGCCGATGCCGAGCACGCCGCGGCTGGTGCAGGCGGCACCGGGGCCGATACCCACCATCACGCCGGCAGCGCCGGCGCGCATCAGCTTCAGGGCCACGTCGTAGGTGACGCAGTTGCCGATGATCACCGGCACGCCGAAATCGCGACAGAGGGCTTCGAGATCCAGGCTCTCCTGGCCTTCGGGACCGATGTGCTCGGTGCTCACCACCGTGGCCTGGACGAAGAACAGATCGGCGCCGGCCTCGGAGATCGCCTTGCCGAACTTCAGGGCGGCCACCGGCGTGGCGCTCACGGCCGCGATGCCGCCTCGCTCCTTGATCTCGGCGATGCGCCGGCGGATCAGGTCCTCGCGCACGGGCTGGCTGTAGAGCTCCTGCATCAGCGGCACGAACTCCTCCTTACCGACCGAGGCGATGCGGTCGAGCACGGGGTTGGGATCGTCGTAGCGGCACTGAACACCCTCAAGGTTCAGCACGCCGAGCGCTCCGAGCCTGGTGAGCTCCGCACACATGCCCACATCGACGACGCCATCCATGGCGCTGGCGATGATCGGAATCTCGCGCTGCACACCACCGAGGGTCCAGCTGCTGTCGGTGACCGAGGGATCCACGGTGCGACCGCCCGGCACCAGAGCGATCTCATCGATGCCGTAGGCCCGGCGGACGGTTCGGGATCGACCCAGCTGAAGATTCACCGGAGCAACGTTCGCAGTCCGGCCAAGCTATCAACCGGGCTGAAGCGGCCCTCCACACCGCTGGGGCGGGGGGCGGCGGTTCAGTTGCGACCGCGGAAATCGAGCCAGCGCTTCTGAAGCTGGGCGATCACCTCCTGGCGGTCGCTGCTGCGCAGCAGGCGGGTGGCGCCGAACTGCAGAACGACGATCAGACCGGTGAGCTCCAGCAGGCCGGAGACCAGCGGGATGCCGTCGATGGTGCGAACGACCGTGGCATACACCTGCAGAGCCACAAGCACGGCCAGCACGATCGCGACACCCTTGAGAGGGCCACGGATCCGCTGCCACTGTCGATTCAGCTCGCCGGAGTTCCACCAGGTGTTGAACCGCTCGACCAGCAGCTCCCACTCGCCACCGCCTCCGGTGCCGGGATCCTCCAGGGGCGGAACGGTGATCGTGGCCGCCACCCCGGCGGGCTGCTCGGGCTGCGGCGCCGGGGTCGGCTCCGCAGCATCCGCAACCCCCGAGGGCACGGTCTGCGCGGGAGCGGCGCTGAAGGCTGGCGCGGCCGCGACAGGCTCCGGTGGAGCGGCTGGGGCCTCCGGAGCCGCAACCGGTTCGGGAGCGGAGGGCAGCGGATCCCCGGAGACGGCCTCAACGGGGGCGGGCGTCTCGCTCGCCTCCGGGGGGGCCGGCACGGGCTCCGGGTTGAAGCCGGCGGGAGGCTGAACGGGACTCCCCAGGTTCCCGTCCTCGGGAGCCGTGCCGCCGCTGGTGGCTCCGGATTCGGGGGAGAAGGGGGTCTCGGCCATGATCTGGGCGGGCACTGGCGGGAGCTTACGGCCGTTTCCCGGGCCGGACCCGGCGGCGCGCCGAAGCGTCAGGCTTCGAGAGGCAACAGCGAGGGGCGGCTGCTCAGGGGCAGCAGCGGCAGACGCAGGGGGAATCGGTCCTCCCGCAGGCGAACCGCCAGCTCCTCCGCCAGCTCCTCCGCCAGCCGTGGGCTGTGGGCCGGGGCGACTGGCACGGACTGCCCGTTGACCGTGATCGCGCCCGCCTTGAGAAGGCTGTAGGGCACGCCGCCGAAGCCCGGCTTGAGGCGACGCGGAATCGAGAGATCGAGCACCGGCGCCTCCAGCTCGCTGTCGCCCGCCGCCGCCTGGCGCGCAATGGCCGCGTGGACCAGGGGCACCGGCGCGGCGATCGCCACCAGCAGGGCACTGCCGTGGCCCTCGAAGAAGCAGGAGCGGATCCAGCGGGGGTCCAGCTCCTGCCAGTCGACGCAGACCGCCGCCGTGGCGCCGGGGGAGCGGGCATGGCCGCTCGCGAGGCGCCGCACCTGGGGCTGATGGGCACTGCCGCTGCCCACCACCCAGCCGACCGCACCGGCCACCAGCACCGGCGATCCCGGCCCCAGCAGCGACAGGCCCGGCATCGTCAGGCCGATGCTGCCGGCGCCACCGCAGCTGTAGAGGGCACTGGCCCAGGGTCCGAGCAACGGCCCCCAGGGAGTGCGCACCACGCCTTCGGCGCTGCTCACCGCCACCAGGCCGTTCTCCACGATCGCCCGATGCAGCAGCAACCGGCCCTGGCCGATCTGCTGGCGATCCAGCCACAGGTTCAGCTCGCGCCTGGGCTGCAGCGGCGTGGCCTCGCCCGCGGCGCTGAAGGCGACACTGCCGCCTCTCAGCAGGGTCGCCAGCACCTGGGCTCCGCCGCGGCGCTGGCCCTCCAGGGGGCCGCCGGCCAGAGGAAGCACCAGATCGGTGCCGCTGCCCCCGGCCTGGGCAGGCACACCGTCCAGCTGCGGGTCCCGCAGCCGGATCGGGGGATCCGTCGGGCCCAGACCCAGGTGCAGGCTGGCCTGGTCGGTGAATTCGGCATTGGCCGCCACCACCACGTCGGTGTCGGCATAGGCGGCGGCCAGGCCCTGCTCGCGCACCAGCCGGCGGTAGTCGGCCGCCAGCCGCACCCGCAACCGGCCCTGGCGCTGGCGCTGCAGCAGCTCCGCCTCGCCGCGCCCGGGCAGGGACTCAGGCGCGGTGGCTTTCACGGATCGGGGCAGAGAGAAGCGAGGCCAGCACAGGTGGACTTCGGTAGACTCCAATCCTGAACCAGCTGGTCATGAATGGCGGATCCCACCGGACCCAGCGGGCCTGAGGAGGACCCCTCCCAACCGAACGGCCCCGGCGACTCCGACGCACGGATCATTCAGACCGATCTGCGGAATGAGATGTCGCGCTCCTATCTGGAGTACGCGATGAGTGTGATCGTGGGCCGGGCCCTCCCCGACGCCCGCGATGGCCTCAAGCCGGTGCATCGCCGCATCCTGTATGCGATGTACGAACTGGGGCTCACCAGCGATCGCCCCTATCGCAAATGCGCCCGCGTCGTGGGCGAAGTGCTGGGTAAATATCACCCGCACGGCGATACAGCGGTCTATGACGCCCTGGTGCGCATGGCCCAGGACTTCAACATGCGCATGCCGCTGGTCGATGGCCACGGCAACTTCGGCTCGGTGGACGGCGACCCGCCGGCCGCCATGCGTTACACCGAATCTCGGCTGCAGGCGCTCACCACCGATGCGCTGCTGGAGGACATCGAAGCCGAGACGGTCGATTTCGTCGACAACTTCGATGGCTCCCAGCAGGAACCCACCGTGATGCCGGCGCGGATTCCGCAGCTGCTGCTCAATGGCTCCACCGGCATCGCCGTGGGGATGGCCACCAACATCCCGCCCCACAATCTCGGCGAACTGATCGATGGCCTGCTGGCCCTGATCGCCAACCCCGAACTCAGCGACCGCGAGCTGACCTCACTGATACCCGGCCCCGACTTTCCCACCGGCGGCCAGATCCTCGGGCGCCGTGGCATTCGCGAAATGTTCAGCACCGGCCGCGGCTCGGTGACCATGCGCGGCGTCGCCTCGATCGAAACCCTGGAGGTGAAGGGGCGTCCCGACCGGGATGCGGTGATCATCACCGAACTGCCATTCCAGACCAACAAGGCGGCATTGATCGAACGCATCGCCGAACTGGTCAACGACAAGAAGCTTGAGGGCATTTCCGACATCCGCGACGAAAGCGATCGCGACGGCATGCGGATCGTGATCGAGCTGCGCCGCGACGCCTATCCGCAGGTGGTGCTCAACAACCTGTTCAAGCTGACCCCGCTGCAGAACAACTTCAGCGCCTACATGCTGGCGTTGGTCAAGGGCGAGCCGGTGCTGCTCAGCCTGCGGCGGATGCTGGAGGTTTTCCTCGACTTCCGCGTCGAGACGATCGAGCGGCGCACCCGCTATCTGCTGCGCAAGGCCGAAGAAAGGGATCACATCCTGCTCGGTCTGCTGATCGCCCTCGACAACCTCGACGCGATCATCGCCCTGATCCGCGCTGCGGCCGACACCGCAACCGCCCGGATGCAGCTGACCGAACAGTTCGGCCTGAGTGAAGTTCAGGCCGACGCCATCCTGCAGATGCAGCTCAGGCGTCTGACAGCGCTGGAAGCCGACAAGATCCGTCTCGAGCACGAGGATCTGCTCGCCAAGATCACCGACTACAAGGACATCCTCGCCCGTCGCGAACGGGTGTTCGGGCTGATCACCGAAGAGCTCCAGACGATCCGCAGCCGGTACGCCTCGCCGCGCCGCACCGAAATCCTCGACCTTGAGGCCGGCCTGGAGGACATCGATCTGATCGCCAACGAGCGCTCGGTCGTCCTGCTCACCGAGAACGGCTATCTCAAGCGGATGCCGGTGAGCGAATTCGAGGCCACCAGTCGCGGCACCCGCGGCAAGGCCGGCACCCGCAGCCAGGGAGAGGAGGCGGTGAAGCTGTTCATCAGCTGCAACGACCATGATTCGCTGCTGCTCTTCTCCAATCGCGGCGTCGTCTATTCGCTGCCCGCCTACCGCGTGCCGCTGTGCAGCCGCGCCGCCAAGGGCACGCCGATCGTGCAGCTGCTGCCGATCCCGCGCGAGGAGGCGATCACCTCGCTGCTGTCGGTGAGCGCGTTCGACGACGACGTGCAGCTGCTGATGCTCACCAGCGGTGGCTATGTCAAGCGCACGCCCCTGTCCGCCTTCGCCAACATCCGCTCCAACGGCCTGATCGCCATCTCCCTGGAGGAAGGTGATGACCTGCGCTGGGTGCGCCTGGCCCTGAGGGGCGACAGCGTTCTGATCGGATCGCGCAACGGCATGACGATCCACTTCCGCATCAGCGACGAGGAGCTGCGTCCCCTCGGCCGCACCGCCCGCGGCGTGCGGGCGATGCAGCTGCGGCCGGGCGACCAGCTGGTCAGCATGGACGTGCTGCCGGCGGAACTGGCCGATCAGGTGGCCCTCGCCGGCGGCGACGAGGCCGAGGCCGATGGCGAAGGCACTGACGATGTGAGCGGTGGCGAAGGTCCCTGGGTGCTGGTGGCCAGCGCCACCGGTCTGGGCAAGCGGGTCCCTGTCGACCAGTTCCGCCTGCAGAAACGCGCCGGCATGGGCCTGCGGGCGATGAAGTTCCGCCGCGACGGTGATGAACTGGTGGGCCTCAAGGTGCTCGGCGCCGGCGAGGAACTGCTGCTGGTGAGCGAGCGGGGCGTGATCGTGCGCATGCAGGCCGACGCCATTCCGCAGCAGTCCCGAGCCGCCACGGGGGTGCGCCTGCAGCGCCTCGATACAGGCGACCGGCTGGCGGAGGTGGTGCTCGTCCCACCGGCACCGGAGGAGAGCGAGGAGGAGGGAGGCGAGGCCAGCCCCGTTGAGGCGGCCACGGTGCCGGCGGACGGAGGCAGCGACGCCAGCGAGGACCGCGACGCCGCCGCTGACTGAGGCCGCCTCGGTCCACCCCCCCCCATGCCCCGGGTATACCCCGGGTGCTCAGCGTCCCTGAGGTGGCGGCCGCGGCCGTCTGACCATCGGTTGATACCGCTCCAGGGCGGAGTCGGGAAGCCAGCGGGCCCGGAGGGCTGAGCGGAGCGGCGATGGCCAGCCCAGGGGCTGACAGCATCCGCCGCTCCCCAGCTGACGGTCGGACGGTGCAGCATGGGAATGCTCTGCACGCACCCGCCGCACCCGATGCCCACCCAGGAGGTCGTCCGCCAGTACTACGGCCAGGAGCTGCAGAGCTCGGCCGATCTGCGCACCAACGCCTGCTGCGATGCCGATGCGGTCCCCCCGCCGCTGAGGCCGCTGCTGGCACGGATCCACCCGGAGGTAAGCCGCCGCTACTACGGCTGCGGCCTGGTCTGTCCGCCGCTGCTGGAAGGCTGCCGCATCCTCGATCTGGGCTGCGGCGCCGGCCGCGACGTCTACCTGCTGGCCCAGCTGGTGGGAGCGGGAGGCGAGGTGATCGGTGTTGACATGACCCCCGAGCAGCTGGCGGTGGCCCGCACCCACCAGCGCTTCCACGCCGAGGCCTTCGGCATTGACAACGTGCGCTTCCTGGAGGGCACGATCGAGCAGCTGGAGCAGTTGCCGCTCGAGAGCGGCTCATTCGATGTGGTCGTCAGCAACTGCGTGCTCAATCTCTCCACCGACAAGGCCGCGGTGCTGCGGGGCGTGAAGACGCTGCTGCGCAGCGGCGGCGAGTTCTATTTTTCCGATGTCTACGCCGACCGCCGCCTGAATGAGGTGCAGCGCGGTGATCCGGTGCTGTACGGCGAATGCCTGGGTGGCGCCCTCTACTGGCCCGATTTCCTGCGCCTGGCCCGAGAGGCTGGCTTCCCCGATGTGCGCCTGGTGAGCGATCGCCCCCTGGAGATCGGCGATCCCTCCCTGGCGGCCCTGCTGGGAGAGACCCGCTTCCATGCGGCGACGGTGCGGCTGTTCCAGCTCGACCAGCTGGAGGACACCTGTGAGGACCACGGCCAGGCGGTGATCTACCAGGGCAGCCTCCCGGGCCAGCCCCACCACTTCGATCTGGACGACCATCACCGCTTCGAAACCGGCCGGATCGTGCCGGTGTGCGGCAACAGCTTCCGGATGCTGGCCGAAACGCGCTTCGCCCCCCACTTCCACTGCCTGGGGGACTTCAGCCGGCATTTCGGCCCCTTCCCCGGGTGCGGCGGCGGTCTGCCCTTCCGGGCCGGCTCAGCCAGCCGCGGGGCGACCTCCGCGCAGGTCGGCCAGGAGGCCAGCGGCGGATGTGTGCCGGATCCAGGCAGCGGGAGCTCGGGCGGCTGCTGCTGAGTGCCTGGCCACCTCACACCTCACCAACGCAACCTCGATCGGTCGCCCGGACAGGGAGCGCGACCCCGACAGCGGGGATCCGGACGGCGAGAGTGGCAACGCACCGGAGCCTTCAGCCCTGGTGACGCCTTGCATTGGCCGATGCGCCGCCAGCGGCTCAGTTCTCCGGAACGGGCAGCGCCGGCAGGCGCGGCAGCTGGAGCTCGCGCAGGGGCTCCGGGGCATCGGCGATCGAGAACTGTCGTTCCAGCTGGCGCACGCGGCTGGCACGGAGGCAGAACTTGCAGCCGCCCGTGGTCTGGAGGTGCTTCTCCGGAGTGATCACGATGTCGCGCACCGGATGGTCGCGACAGCGGATGCGGATCGGGCTCTTGTAGCTCCGGTAGACGATCTGGGAGTAGTCGTAGCGATCACCGAAGCGGGCCTGCGCCCGCCCCAGAAAGGTCGCGAGATCGATCGGGCTTCCCATCCGGCCGTGGGCTCTGATCGGCAGTCGGTGAGTCCTAGCACCAGTGGAGCGCTCGCGCCCGAGGGAGGCGGCATTCCTTCATCGGCAGCACCAGAACGCGGCTGCATGTCATGAGGAACGCGTGGCCGCCCCCCACAGCCCCTCAGGAGCCGCCCATGCCCAAGGGATCAGGAGTGGAACAACAGCACCAGGCCCGACTTGACCTGATGGAATTCCCGCTCCTCCCGGCTGAGATCGAGGCCCACCTCCAGCCCCTCCTCCAGCGCCACGTCATAAGGCGGGGACGGTGGCGGCACCCCCTCACTCCAGAGAGCGGCGATGCCCACCGGCGTCGCATGCCAGCGGAACCGAGCCGTGCTGGCGATCGAGGGCTCCTGGAGAGCATCTTCGAGGAGTTCACGGATCGCCATCGGTTGCGGTCATTCGCTCCATACCGGGTCCCAGCTTCGACAGGGCGCAGCGGCGGGGCAATCGGCTGAGAGTTTTCGTGATGTAGGCCACGGATCGGCACAGCCGACGGCTGCCTACGGTGCGGCGATGGCCGGCCTCCCCTCCGCAATCGCCCTTGTGCACGAGTGGTTCAGCCCCCGCTCGCGAGGCGGAGCTGAGCTGGTGGTGCGAGAGATCGATGCCCTGCTCGGCCGCCACGGTGTGCCGCCCGCGCTCTACGCCCTGGTGGATGGCGAAAGTGAGCGCGCCGGCAGCTGGCTGGCAGGACGCCGCATCGGCACCAGCTTCATCCAGCGTCTGCCGGGCGGCGTACGCCACGTGCAGCAATATCTGCCGCTGCTGCCGCTGGCGATCGAGCAACTGGATCTCGCCGCCTATCCCCTGGTGCTGAGCAGTTCCCACCTGGTGGCCAAGGGGGTGCTCACCGGTCCGGACCAGCTGCACGTGAGCTACGTGCACACCCCCGTGCGCTACGCCTGGGACCAGATGCATCCCTACCTGGCCAGCTCCTCCCTGGCGCAGGGCCCCCTGGGACCTCTGGTCCGCTGGCAGCTGCACCGGCTGCGTCAGTGGGATGCACTCAGTGCCCTGCGGCCCGACGCCCTGATCGCCAACTCCCGCTTCACCGCGAGCCGCATCCGTCGCTATTGGCACCGCCGGGCCGATGTGGTCCACCCACCGGTGGAGGTGAGTCGCTTCCGCTGGGACCGGCCCCGTGATGACACCTATCTCAGTGTGTGCAGGCTGGTGCCCAACAAGCGCGTCGATGTGGTGGTGGAGGCCTTCAACCGCACCGGCCTGCCCCTGGTGGTGATCGGCGACGGGCCGGAGCGGCGACGACTGCAGGCGATGGCCGGACCCCACATCCGCTTTCTGGGGCGCTGCCCCGACCATGAGGTGAACAACTGGCTGGAGCGCTGCCGCGCCTACGTCTATGCCGGACTGGAGGATTTCGGCATCGCCCCGCTGGAGGCGATGGCCGCCGGCGCGCCGGTGATCGGCTACGGCGCCGGTGGACTGTGCGACAGCGTGCGCTGCCTGGAGGCCGGCGCCTCCCATCCCACCGGCCTGCTCTTCCCCGAGCAGAACGCCGCCAGCCTGGCGGCGGCGCTGGAACAGTTCGAGGCCCAGCGCCTGTGGCGACAGCTGCCCCCGGAGGGGCAGCGCCTGTGGGCGGAGACTTTCGCGCCGGAGCGCTTCGAGCGGCGGATGCTGCCCCTGCTGGAACAACTCTGGGAACGGCACCGGCGGAAGCTGAGGCACCGCCGCTCCCCCCTGCACCCTCCTGTGCCTCTGGACTGAGTGACCTCAGTCTCTGGAGTCTCAGCGAGACATGGCTTTAGATTCAAGTAACTGCGCGGGTGGGCATGGTTGCTTCATACGGAACGTTTGCACAACCCTTCGACGCCGCCGCCCTGGCGTCTGAACCTTCTCCGTTTGAGGCCTCTGCCAACCCCAGCGCCAGCCAGCTGATCGGTCTGCAGTCGCGCCGGTCGCGCACCTTCAAGCGGGCAGGCGACATCATTTTTTCGCTCACGGTGCTCACCCTGGGATCGCCGGTGTTCCTGGCACTGGGACTTCTGGTCAAGCTCACCTCACGCGGCCCCGTCTTCTACGTGCAGCAGCGCGTCGGACGCGACTACCGCAGTTTCGGCTGCATCAAGTTCCGAACCATGCGCCGCGATGCCGACAAGATTCTGAGCGCCCTGCTGTCGAGTTCTCCAGATCTTGAAGAGGAATTCCGCAACGACTACAAGCTCAGGAACGATCCGCGTATCACCCGCTTGGGCAAGTTCCTGCGACGCTCCAGCCTCGATGAACTGCCCCAGTTCCTGAATGTGCTCCGTGGCGAGATGAGCGTGGTCGGCCCTCGCCCGATCGTGCGCAACGAGCTTCCCCGCTATGGGGATCGGATGGAGGAGGTACTGGCAGTGCGTCCCGGCCTCACCGGCCTCTGGCAGGTCTCCGGCCGCAATAACCTCTCCTACGAAGAGCGTGTGCAGCTGGACGTTCGCTACGCCCGCCACCGCAGCGTGCTGATGGATCTCAGAATCATTCTCAAGACGGTGATGGTGGTGCTCGATCCTCGCGACCGCGGCGCCTACTGAGCCCCTCAGCGCGTCAGGACGGTCGCGAGAGCAGCAGAGCCAGAGCACCCGCCAACACCAACCAGAGAACCTCGAGGCGATCGCTGAGCCCCATGATGCGCTTCACCGCTTCCTGATCAGCAGGCGGCCGGCCGGCCGCCAACACGGGCTTGCGCCTCAGCCCGTCCGCATAACGGTTCACCCCTCCCAGGCGCACAGCCGCCGCATGGGCATAGGCCGCCTGGGAGACGCCGGCATTGGGAGAGGGATCGGCCGCACCATCCCGCAGCGCTGCCTGAAACCAGCGACCGCAGGCCCAGGGCCGGCCCGCCGCCCAGGGCAGGCTCAGCGCCACCAGGCGGCAGGGCAGCCAGGTGAGTGCATCATCGAGTCGCGCACCCGCCGTCCCCAGCCAGCGCAGGCGGCCACGCCGGTAGCCGAGCATGGAATCGAGGGTGCTGGCGGCCTTGAAGCTCCAGGCCAGCGCCAACGGACCGGGCACGGCGTCAACACCCGCCCGCAGGCCCCACGCCCACCAGGCGCCCCCCACCAGCATCCAGAACAGGGGCGCGAACAGGCCGTCGACGGCGTTTTCACTGGCGGTCTCCGCCGCTGCCCGCAGGATCTCCGGCTCGCTCAGCCCGCTGACATCGCGGCCCACAATCCACGCCAGGCGCTGACGCGCTTCCTGCAGATCCGGCAGCGCCTCCAGCACCTGATGCACCGCCTCTCGCAGGCTGCCGCCGGCCAGAGCACTCGCCAGGCCGATCAACAAAAGCGGCAAGCCCAGCACGGGTGCCACGAGCGCCAGTCGCTCCAGGCTCCAGCCTGCCAGGGCGCTGCCGAGCACCAGCAGCAACGTGATCCCGCCACCGACCGCCCGCAGCGCCGGCGGCCGATCCCCCGCCCAGGCCTCGGCCCCACCCCGCAACCGGGCGATGCACCAGCCCATCACCTGCACCGGATGGAGCAGACCGTGGGGGTCCCCGACAAGGCGATCAAGACCACAGGCCAGAGCCACCAGCAGCCAGACCTGCAGGCCCGGACCGGAGGCGGCCGGCAGCGGAGGCAGAGAAACGTTCAAACGAGGGCAGCGCAGAACGGGAGGACGCCTCCGGAACCCGCGATCAGGTCATGGGGCGCGGTCACATCGGTGGGTGTGGAGAACACGGCAGTCGGAGCGTGGGCCTGCGATGGGAAGGCAGGGCGCTCCTCCAGGGAGATCCCTGTCTGGGCGAGCGTGATGGCGCGAGGCCAGACCACGAAAAAGCCGCAGGTGCTTCCCGGACGGGAGACCCGCGGCCATGGCACCTTCCACCGGGCGAGGGGTGTCGCGACAAGCCGTTGCGACACCCGTGGAGGCAATCAGGCCTTCAGCCAGCTGAACATCGAGCGCAGTCCCTTGCCCACCTGCTCGATCGGGTGCTGAGAGTCGCGCTGGCGGATCCTGTTCATCTCCGGCTTGCCCGCCTCGCACTCCGCCACGAAGTTGCGGGCGAAGGTGCCGTCCTGGATGTCGGTGAGGATGCGCTTCATCTCCGCCTTGGTGTCGGCGGTGATCAGGCGCGGACCGCTGACGTAGTCGCCGTATTCGGCGGTGTTGGAGATCGAATCGCGCATGGCGGTGAGGCCGCCCTTGACCATCAGGTCGACGATCAGCTTCACCTCATGCAGGCACTCGAAGTAGGCCAGCTCGGGCTGGTAGCCGGCCTCCACCAGGGTCTCGAAGCCGGCCTTGACCAACTCGGACAGACCGCCGCAGAGCACCGCCTGCTCACCGAACAGATCGGTCTCGGTCTCCTCCTTGAAGTTGGTCTCGAGGATGCCGGCGCGGGTGCCGCCGATCGCCTTGGCATAGGCCATCGCCAGGTCACGGGCCTTGCCGCTGGCGTTCTGATGCACGGCGAACAGAGCGGGCACGCCCATGCCGTTCTGGTACTCCCAGCGCACCGTGTGGCCGGGGCCCTTGGGAGCGATCATCACCACGTCAACATCGGCGGGCGGCTGGATCAGGCCGAAGCGGATGTTGAACCCGTGAGCGAAGCTCAGCACCTTGCCGGCGCTCAGATGGGGAGCGATCTCCTTGGCGTAGACATCCTTCTGCACCTCGTCGGGAAGCAGCACCATGATCCAGTCGGCCTTGGCGCAGGCATCGGCGACGCTGAGCACCTCCAGGCCGTCGGCACGGGCCTTGTCGGCCGAGCGGCTGCCTTCATAGAGGCCCACCACCACGTTGACGCCGCTGTCCTTGAGGTTCAGGGCATGGGCATGGCCCTGAGAGCCATAGCCGATGATGGCCACCGTCTTGCCATTCAGCAGGCTGAGATCGGCGTCGGAGTCGTAGAAGAGCTGGGCCATCAGGGCGCGGCGGGCGGAGCAAACAGCGAGCCTACAAAAGGGCCGTTCCCCCCGACTCCCGGCTCAGGCCTCGCTCGGATGGGCGATCACCCGGTCGATCAGGCCGTATTCCACTGCCTCGGCCGCACTGAGGAAGTAGTCGCGGTCGGTGTCCCTGGCGATCTTCTCGAGTGGCTGACCGGTCATGTCAGCCATGCTCTGGTTGAGCATGTCCTTGATGCGCAGGATCTCGCGCGCCTCGATCTCGATGTCGCTGGCCTGGCGCTGGCTGGTCCCCCCCAGGGGCTGGTGGATCATGATCCTGCTGTGTGGCAGGGCCAGACGCTTGCCCTTGCTGCCTGCCGCCAGCAGGAAGGCGCCCATGGAGGCGGCCAGACCGACGCAGATGGTGACGACGTCACTCTTGACGTACTGCATCGTGTCGTAGATGGCCAGGCCGGCGGTCACCGATCCACCCGGCGAGTTGATGTAGAGATAGATCGGCTTGCTGCTGTCCTCCGAATCGAGATACAGCATCTGCGCCACCAGGCTGTTGGCGATGCCGTCGCTCACCTCCTGTCCCAGGAACAGGATCCGCTCGACACCCAGGCGTGTGTAGATATCGACCCAGCGCTCGTACTGGCTGCCGGGAAGGCGGTAAGGAACGCTCGGAGTGCCGATGGGCATGGTTCAGGGGTGGGAAGAACGGACGGGGGTCGTTGATGGGAAAAGGGGCTGGCCAGGGGCCGGAGCCTGCCCTCCTCAGCCGATGCCGGCTGCGGTGGCCACCGGCTGGTGCACGTCCTTGCGGCTGCTGAGCACCCGGTCGATCAGGCCGTACTCGCGCGCCTCCTCGGCGGTGAGATAGGTCATGCGGTCGGAATCGCGGGAGAGCTGCTCGACGCTCTTGCCTGTGTTGCCCGAGAGGATCTCGAGCATGGTGTGCTTGTTGTGCAGCACCTCCTTCGCCCGGATCTGGATGTCACTGGCCTGGCCGCGGGCGCCGGAGCGGGGCTGATGCAGCACGATCGAGGCATGGGGCAGAGCCGCCCGCTGCCCCTTGGTGCCGGCAGAGAGAATCATCGCGGCGGTCCCCATCGCCTGGCCGATGCAGATGGTGTGCACCGGCGGCTTGACATAGCGCAGGGTGTCGCAGATGGCGAAGGCCTCGGTCTCGAAGCCGATCGCATCTCCCGAATACCAGCTGGTGCCCGTGGAGTTGATGTAGAAGTAAATCGGCTTCTCTGGATTGTCGAATTCCAGATAGAGCAGCTGCGCGATGATCAATTCCGTCACATCGATGCCCATCTGCCGCTTGGCATCGTCGTCCGAGAACAGCGGCAGCCCCAGATAGACGATCCGCTCCTTCAGCAGCAGCGAAGGCAGATCGGGGGGAGGGGTGCGGAACACGGCCGAATCGCCGTAGTAGGGGGCCGAAGCCGTCATCCACGCACACTTTGGAGGGAACCCGGAGCCTAGCCGGGTCGGGGAGGCCGCCGTCCGCCGGCTCGGAACGAATGTCCCCTCCGCAGGCGAGAGCCCTGCCGGCGCCCAAGCCACAGCGGCAACCGAGCGAAACGGGCGAGCCGGCCGAGGGGGGCCTGCGGCCCATCAGGCGCGGTGCCACGCGTCCCTGCCGCTGGAGTGCCCGGCAGCGCATCACCAGCGGCAGGGTGTGACCTGCAGATGGGCGGGCACAGCAGCGGTCTCGCCTCAGCGACCGGAGCCTCGCCGTTCACGGCGCGAACCCGGCGCCGAGGCGCCGCGGTCACTGCCCTTGCCGGACCCGGCAGAGCGATCATTCGTGGGCTTCTCCGCGGGGGAAGGCAGCGGCACGGGGCCTAGGGACGTCGCGCGGTCGCTGGCGGCGCCTGAAGTGGTCCGGGCCGCGCTGGGATCGGCAGCGGCAGTGATCTCCGCGGTCGGTTGGGGCTCGGTGCGGGCAGCGTCACGGTCAGAGCCCTTCTCAGGGCTGGCTTTATCGGCGGCCTTCTCGAAGGCCCTCTCGCAGCGAGCGAACACCATCCGACCGGTGGGGGTCTGAAGGGCACCGGTGACGGTCACCGCCAGGCGCTCCCCGATGCGGCGGCGGGCGTCCTCCACCACCACCATCGTGCCGTCCTCCAGATAGCCGATGCCCTGGTCGGCCTCCTTGCCCTCCCGCACGATCTTGAGCTGGAGGTCGTCACCCGGCTGCACCTCGGGGCGCAGAGCGATCACCAGCTCGCTCAGATTGAGCGCCTTCAGATCCTGCACCACCGCCACCTGAGCCAGGTTGTAGTCGGCCGTCAGCAGGGTGCCACCGGTGTCGGCGGTGAGGCGCAGCAGCTTGTCATCGGCGCCGTTCCCCTCGTAACGGGTGGTGTTGACCACCAGGCGGCGGCCATAGCGCTCGCGCAGCTCCCCCAGGAGCTTCAGGCCGCGGCGACCCTTGCCGCGCTTCTCGGCGTTCGAGGAATCAGCCAGGGTCTGCAGTTCGTCGATGACGGCCTGAGCCACGATCACCTGGCCCTCCAGCAGCCCCGAATCGAGCAGACCGCGGATCCGGCCATCGATGATCACGCTGGTGTCGAGGATCTTGGCGCTGGCGGGCTGCAGCACACCCTCAGCCACCAGCAGTGCCTCAGCGCTGGTGGGGTTGAACAGGCGCAGCAGGGTGCGCCCATGCACCTCGGCGAGGTTGTAGCCCAGGACCCCGAAGAAGACGTTGCTGAGCACCGCCGCCAGCGGCTTCACCAGCACCACCTCCCAGGGCAGGGGCAGCAGCAGGATCGGGGCCAGCAGCAGATTGGCCACCAGTAACCCCAGGATCAGGCCAACGGCGCGGCTGATCAGCAGATCGGTGGGCATGCTGCGCACCTGAGCCATCAGGCGTTTGCGCAGCTGCTGGAAGAAGAAGCCCGCCAGCAGGCCGAAGAAGGCACCGAAACCGGCCAGCACGGTGCGCAGACCCTCGGGATTGGTCACCTGCAGCAGCAGCTTCTCGGGCAGCAGATCCACCCCCAGCCAGCCCGTGGCGGCGCCGGAGATCAGGAACAGCACCAGGATGAGGGTGTCCACCATGGCGTCGTCCGGAGGCCCGTCGCGTCAGCATCGCAGCATGCCCGATTCAGCGCCCGTTGCCAGGCCTGGGTTACCGCCCTTGAACCCGCGCTCGGCCTATCTGCACATCCCCTTCTGCCATCGGCGCTGCTTCTACTGCGATTTCGCCGTGGTTCCCCTTGGAGACCGAGCCGATGGCGCGGAGGGCCCCGGGTCCGCGTCGATCGCGAGCTACCTGAATCTGCTGCGACGCGAGATCGCCCAGTCCCCGGATGGCCCCCCTCTGTCGACGGTGTATCTGGGGGGCGGCACCCCTTCGCTGCTCACCCCCGACCAGGTCGGCGGCCTCCTCGAGGCTCTGCAGCGCCGCTTCGGCCTGGCGCCCGGTGCCGAGATCAGCCTGGAGATGGATCCGGCGAGCTTCGATCAGCCGCGCCTGCAGGGCTATCTGTCGGCCGGCATCAACCGCGTCAGCCTCGGCGGTCAGAGCTTCGACGATGCCGTGCTCGCCGACCTGGGCCGACGTCACCGGGCCGCCGATCTGCTGGAGGCCGCCGGCTGGCTGCGGGAGGCACAGCGGCGCGGGGCGCTGCGCAGCTGGAGCCTCGATCTGCTGCAGGCCCTGCCGGGGCAGGATCCGCCGCGCTGGCGGGAACAACTGGCGCAGGCGATCGCCCTGGAGCCGCCCCACCTCTCGATCTACGACCTGATCGTGGAGCCGGGCACCGTGTTCGCGTTCCGCCAGCGCCATGGGCAGCTGAACCTGCCGGAGGAGGACACCGCTGCCGACCTGATGCTGCTCACAGGCCGGCACCTGGCGGCGGCGGGCTACGGCCACTACGAGATCTCCAACTACGCCCTGCCCGGCCATGCCAGCCGCCACAACCGCGTGTACTGGAGCGGGGCCGGCTGGTGGGGCTTCGGCATGGGCGCCACCGCCGCCCCGCACGGCGTGAGGCAGGCACGCCCCCGCACCCGAGAGGCCTATGCCGCCTGGCTGTCTGAGCAGAAGCGGCCCCCGGAGTCCGGGATGGGCTCCGTCGATGCGCCCCCTGCAGGGATCGGCGACACGGAGGAGCCTGGGGTGGACTGGGAGGACCGCTGGCTGGTGGGGCTGCGGCGCCGGGAAGGGGTGCATGCCGAACGGCTGTTCGAGGCGGTGGGGCTGGGTCCTCGGATGCTGAACGGGCTGCGCGAGCGGCTGGCCGCGTTCGAGCAGCAGGGCCTGCTGCAGGTGGAGGGCCCGCGCTGGCGGCTCAGCGATCCCGAGGGGCTGGCCCTCAGCAACGCGGTGCTGCGTGAGCTTCTGGTCTGGTGGGAGGAGCGACAGCCGACAGGCCGCTGATCCACTGACGCAGTGCCGTGGTCGCCAGAGCGCGACCCTCGAGCAGTGGCGGCGAGAAGGGAGGCTGGCGCTCCGTCAGACCGAGCAGGTCGGCCGTGACACGCACCTGCCCGTCGCAGCCGTCGCCGGCGCCGATGCCGATCACCGGGATCCGCAGGCTGCGGCTCACCTCCAGCGCCAGCGTGGAGGGCACATGCTCGAGCACCAGGGAGAAGCAACCCACGGCCTCCAGGCGCTCCGCCTGCCGCCGCAGGCGCTCCTGGGCCAATGGGTCGCGGGCCTGGCGGCGGTAGCCGAGCTGATGCACCGACTGAGGAGTCAGACCGAGGTGCCCCATCACCGGAATGCCGCTGCGCACCATGCGGTCGATCACCGCCAGGGTCTCGGGTTCAGCGCCTTCGAGCTTCACCGCTGCCGCAGGGGACTCCTTCAGCACCCGTCCGGCAGCGGCCAGGGCCTCATCGGCGCTGCACTGATAGGCGAGAAAGGGCAGATCACAGATCAGCAGCGGCGTGCGCGGCAGCGGCCGACGAACCAGCGCATCGGCACGCTCCTCTGCGGTCGCGGGCGGATCAGGGTGGCGCAACCGCTGCAGGGCCCAGGCCTCAAGACCCCGCCCGACGGCGCGGGTGTGATGCAGCATCTCGTCGAGGGTCACCGGCAAGGTGGTGCCATGGCCGAGAACCGTCATCGCCAGGGAGTCCCCCACCAGAAGCGCATCAGCTCCGGCCTCAGCCACCACGGCGGCGGAGAGGGCGTCCCAGGCGGTGAGCACCGAGATCGGCCGCCCCTCCTGCTTCCGGAGCTGTAGATCGGCGGGACGCATCGTCACGACTGGCGGGAAACCGGCAGGGTCCGGTGGGGAGGGGCCATTGCTAGCATCATCGCGACTCGGACCCACGCGGCCCGGACGCCCAAATCTGGTCAGGACCGGAAGGGAGCAGCCACACGGGATGCTCAGGGCAGGCGTGGTCTCCGGGTCACCACATGCAGAGGTGACCGACCCTCACGGGCCGAGTCGTCGCAGTCCGGCTGGTCCGCTGTCGACCAGAGGCCTCTTCTCAGCTAAGGGAGCTCGTCAGCAGCCGCGCCCCCCGGCCCAAGGACGCGGCTGAGGGGAGCGCTCAAGGTCCGGGATGGCGAAGTCCTCCCCGTGCCACTTCGCCGAAGGTGGTGAGTGGGTGTCTTGTGCGATGGGTTTCTTCCGCGATCTTTCCGGAGCCCGGCAAGCCTCAGGAGACCGGACCAATCCCGATCGGATTCGCACAACGTCTGTTCGGAGCGACGGCTTTTCGGCAGGACAGCTGTTCGGCCCGACGCCTCTGCTCCTGTGCTTTGCAATCGCGGTGGACGGCGAACAAGATGGAGAGGCGGCGGACGAACGACCGTCTCAGCGGCTCTCACCGGCGCGGGGCAGGAGCACCCGCCTGGGTTCCAGACTCAACGATCCCACCGGCGAGCCAGGCTCAGGGACACCACTCCATGGGAGGGATGTCCCTGAGCCTGGCTCGGGATCGGGTCTGAAGGGCACAAACAGCCGGTTCAGTCGATGCGGGTCTGACGATTGAGGAGGAAGGGTGGAATCATGGCGCCGCGGTCCTCGCTGGAGGAGGTGGCCGTGAGCGGCTCGGTGAAGCTGCTAGGCCTGGGTTCGGGACGGTAGGTGGCGCCGCTGTCGAAGCCCGTGGCGATCACCGTGACGTGGATCTCGCCCTCGAGCGCCTCATCCACCACCGCACCCACGATGATGTTGGCGTCGGGATCGACCATGTCGTAGATCACTTCAGAGGCCGTGGTCATGTCCTCGAGGGTCATGTCCTTGCCGCCACTGATGTTGATCACGCAGCCGCGGGCACCATCGATCCGGGCCGACTCCAGCAACGGCGAAGTCATCGCCGCCTGGGCAGCCTCGCTGGCACGGGAACGACCGGAACCGACGCCGATGCCGAGCAGGGCGGTGCCGGCATCAGCCATCACCGAGCGCACGTCAGCGAAGTCGACATTGACCAGGCCCGCCTTGGTGATGATGTCGCTGATGCCCTTGACGCCCATGCGCAACACATCATCGGCGGCACGGAAGGCATCCTGAAGCGGGGCACCGGCGATCGCATCCCGCAGGCGGTCATTGGGGATGACGATCAGGGTGTCGACATGCTCCGCCAGCCGAGCGATGCCCTCCTCGGCCTGGCGCAGGCGCTTGCGGCCTTCGAACCCGAAAGGCTTGGTGACGATGCCCACGGTGAGGGCGCCGCACTCCTTGGCCACCTCGGCCAGGATCGGTGCCGCCCCGGTGCCGGTGCCGCCACCCATGCCGGCAGCGATGAACACCAGGTCGGTGCCCTGCAGGGACTGCTGCAGCTCGGTTCTCGACTCCTCCGCTGCCTTCTGGCCGATGACCGGGTTGCCACCGGCGCCGAGGCCGCGGGTCAGCTTCTGGCCGAGCTGGATGCGATTGCTCGCCGAGGACTGGAGCAGAGCCTGGGCGTCGGTGTTGAGCACCCGATAACCCACCCCCTGCAGATCAGAGGCGATCATGCGGTTCACGGCGTTGCTGCCGCCCCCGCCGACTCCAATGACCTCGATGCGGGCCGTCTGACTCGGAACGATCCCGTTGGCGCTGGGCGAGGTCTCGGTCATGTGGTGGGGCTCGTCGTAGGGGGGCGCCGCAGGCTCGGGAGACGGGGGAACGGACACAGCCAGGCCTGGATCAAGGACCTTCGCCGGAGGAAATCCGTTGGACTGCGGTTGCATTATGTCGGGGGGGAGGGCCCAGGCCTGGTGTGAGTAGAACAGATTGTCCCCAAATGCAGCGCCAGGCAATCA
This sequence comes from Synechococcus sp. CBW1004, assembly GCF_015840715.1. Lineage (NCBI taxonomy): Bacteria > Bacillati > Cyanobacteriota > Cyanophyceae > Synechococcales > Synechococcaceae > Synechococcus > Synechococcus sp. CBW1004. The sequence continues at coordinate 1,712,433 of NZ_CP060397.1, forward strand.
CCTGTGTGCGATGGCTGGCGGACCGCGGCGAGTTTAGTGGGGGAGTGGGGTGTACTTACTGGCCCCCTGGAGGCCTGCGGGCCGTCGCCGGACTGCCCTCATCGAGGATGCGCACCGCACCGGCCAGGCTGAGCTCAGGCTGTTCAGGGTCGCTGAGATCGATCCACTCCGGCCGCTTGCCGCGGATCTGGGCGGGCAGCGTGCGATTGAGGTGTGAGGCCACCTCCAGGCGTCGTCGCAGCTGCCCGTCGACAGGACCGAGGCGCAGGGAGCCGAGTTCCCTGGTGGTCAGCCACAGGTCACCGCTCTCATCGAAGCGGACCTCCTTGAGACCCGGACCGATCAAGGCTCGGTTAGCCAGCACCGCAGCCAGGGCCGGGCGGTGCCGCTCCTGCCAGCCGATCACCATGATGTCGCTGTGGGGCTGAATCGCCAGCCCTGCGCTCTGGCGCTGATCGATCCAGTTGCCGACGCGATCGATGAAGCCCGGCTCAGGGCCATGGAGACCGCGCCGCTGGGCGCGGGCCAGCGCCTGGCGATCCACCAGTTCCACCCGCAGACGAGGCGGCAGCATCCAGCGGCTGACGCGCACCTGCTCCACCGGCAGAGCGGCCGAAAGCGTGGCTCTCAGTTCACGCGGGCGCAGGGCCAGCAGCGGCAGCGGGAAGCGCAGCTGACCCGCCTGGATCACCTGCTCGCGGCTGACCATGCGGCTGCCGCTGACCTCGACCTGCGACGGGCTCTGCAGCATCCAGCCCTGTCGCAGAAGCACCGTGGCCAGGCCGGCCGAGAGGCCGCTGAAGACCACCAGCCTCCAGAGATTGCGCCACCGCTCGGCCCGGCGCTGCTGGCGGAGCTCCCGTCGACGCGCCGCGCCCGGCGGCAGGGGAACGGTCGCCGCCGGCGTGGCACGCGGGGAGGCTTCCGCCGCCTCAGGGGATGGATCGCTGTCGCTGCCCGTGGTCATGGAGGAGGCACTCATCGTTCCGGGGTGGACATGGCGGTGGGGGATTCAGAGATCGCAGCGGGAGCGGGCCATGAGCTCGCCGATCCACTGGCGGGCACGCTGGGCATCGGCGAAGGGAAGATCCTTCTGCTGGCCGCCGCCCACCAGACGCAGCCGGCAGGCGCCCTGACTCTCCTCGGTGAGGGGCGCCTCCCCGGAATGCAGGGACAGCAGTTCGACCAGTTCCAGAGTCTTGATGACGAATTCGCCCTCCGGCTCGAAGCGACCCGCCGAGAAGCGACTCCAGGTGAGCAGACCATCACGCAGGCGAGCGGCACCGCAGGCATCGAGCTTGGCCAGCTCGGCGCCCTCCGCCCATTCACGGAACAATCGCTGACGCCGGCGCTCCAGCCAGCCCAGGCCGGTGAGCAGAACGAACACCAGCAGCAGCGGCAACCAGAGCAGGCCGTGGCTCATGGGTGGATCTCCCCAGGGGAGTGATGAGGCGCCAGCGATTCTCTCGCTCCCCGCACGAGTTCGTGGACCAGATCGGGGAGCTCCAGACCGCTGGCCTGCCACAGCATCGGATACATGCTCAGGCTGGTGAAGCCGGGGAAGGTGTTGATCTCGTTGAGCCAGAGAGCGCCCGTGGCTTCCTCGTAAAAGAAGTCGACACGCGACAGGCCGCTGGCGGCGACGGCATGACAGGCCTCGATCGCCATGCGGCGCACCCGCTCAGCCACATCCCCGGGAACCTGCGCCGGGATCACGGTATGGCTGAGACCATCGCTGTACTTGGTGTCGTAGTCGTACCAGTCGGCGTCGAAGCGGATCTCGCCCACCACCGACGCCCGCAGCTCGCGCGTGCCCAGCACCGCACACTCCAGCTCGCGGGCCTGCACCCCCTGCTCCACCACGAGGCGCGGATCGAGAGCCGCAGCAGTGCGCAGACCCTGCAGAAGAGTGTCGCGATCGCTCGCCTTGCTGATCCCCACCGAGGAGCCGAGATTGGCCGGCTTGACGAAACAGGGGAAGCCCAGCCGGGCCTCGAGACGATCGAGAAGAGCCTCGGGAGCGGCCGCCAGCTCGGCCGCCTGCACACAGACGTACGGCACCTGGGGGAGTCCGGCGGCCGCGAAGGCCGCCTTCATCGCCTGCTTGTCCATACCGACCGCGGAGCCCAGCACCCCGGAGCCCACAAACGGCACCTGCATCAGGGTGAACAGCCCCTGGATGGTGCCATCCTCCCCATTGGGGCCATGCAGCACCGGCAGCCACACCTCCACATCCAGAGCTCCGGCAGGGAAGCCCTGGAAACCGGGGCGGGACACCGCGCCAAGCTCCTCGGGCCTCGCCGGGGTCCCCGCCTGCAGCACCGCCTGCGCCTCCGGCTCGCCCCACCAGCGCCCCAGCTGATCGATATAGAAGCAGCGCACCAGGTAGCGCTCGGCGTTGGCGCCCTGCCGCAGAGCCCCGAGCACGGTGGCGGCCGAGCGAATCGAGACGGCGTGCTCGCCGGAGGCCCCCCCGAACACCAGACCGACGCAGACGGGAGAGTGGGGCATCCGGACGCGCAGCAGCGCCCTGGGGGAGCGCCATCGAAACGGCGCCAAACGTATCAGTGATCCCGCCGCTGACCAGGGGGCGGCGACGGCTGTCGCGCCGGGATTCAGACCAGCGAGCCGCTGAGGGAGAAGGAACGCACGGTGTCGATCCGCACCTCCACCAGGTCGCCGGGGACGATGGCGGTGCCGTCCGGGCGCCGGGCGGGGAAGAAGGTGAGCCGGTTGGTGCGCGTCCGCCCCATCACCTGCTCGGGATCCCGGGGGTTGCCGCCCTCCACGAGCACCTGCTCAAGCCGATCCTGGTAGCGGGCGCTGCGCAGTCGGGCGACCCGCTCCACCAGGGCGTTGAGCTCCTGCAGGCGCTCCACCTTGACGCTCTCCTCGAGCTGTTCGGGCCAGTCGGCGGCCGGGGTGCCGGGACGGGGTGAATAGGCGGCGGTGTTCACCTGATCGAAGCCGATCTCCTCGATCAGGGCGAGCGTGCGGCGGTACTGGGCATCGCTCTCACCCGGGAATGCCACGATCACATCGGCGCTGATCGCCGCGTCGGGCATGCGCGAGCGGATGCGGTCGATGATGCGGCGGTAGCGATCCACCGTGTAGCCGCGGGCCATGGCGCGCAGGACATCGTCGTCACCGCTCTGGAACGGGATGTGGAAGTGCTCGCAGACCTTGGGCAGATCGGCGCAGGCATCGATCAGCCGCTCGGTGAAGTAACGGGGGTGGCTGGTGGCGAAGCGCAGCCGCTCGATGCCCTCCACCTCATGCACGTGGTACAGCAGGTCGGTGAGCGTGTGGGCGCGGCGGCCCTCCGGAGTGATGCCCGGCAGATCGCGGCCGTAGGCGTCGATGTTCTGCCCCAGCAGGGTGATCTCGCGGTACCCCAGCTCCGCCAGCCCATCCATCTCCAGGCGGATCGCCTGGGGCAGACGCGACTGCTCCTTGCCGCGCACCGAGGGCACCACGCAGTAGGTGCAGCGCTCGTTGCAGCCGTAGATGACATTCACCCAGGCACAGACCCGGCTGTCGCGGCGGGCGGTGGTGATGTCCTCAAGGATGTGGTGCTCGTCGGTGGCCACCACCTGCTGGCCCTGTTCGACGCGTTCCAGCAGGGTGCCGAGCCGGTTGGCGTGCTGGGGCCCCATCACCAGATCGAGCTCGGGCACACGGCGCAGCAGCGCCTCTCCCTCCTGCTGGGCGACGCAGCCGGCGACGACCAGGGTGAGGTTGGGGTTGGCGCGCTTGCGCTGCGCCTGGCGGCCCAGGTAGCTGTAGACCTTCTGCTCGGCGTTGTCGCGGATGGTGCAGGTGTTGTAGAGGACCAGATCGGCCTCCAGCTCCGCCGGCGCCTCGCGATAGCCCATCGCCTCGAGGATGCCGGCCATGCGCTCCGAGTCGGCCTTGTTCATCTGGCAGCCGAAGGTGGTGATCCAGTAGCTGCCGCGGCCGGACGGTCCGGGTGAGCCGACCGGATCCGGAACGCCACCGGGCTGCATCGAACCGGGGCCCGTGAAGGCCGCCTCCGGATCGCTGGTGCTGCTGACGTGGGCTGGCGAGGTGATCACCCGGGAGGTGCTGGTCATCGCCTCATTCTCGGACACCGGCCCTGGCAGCCACTCACCCGAGCTCGAGCAGGCAGAGCTGCAGGCTGGCGCGGGCCAGCTTGATGCCGATGTCGGCGGCGATGGCCACCAGCAGCGCGCAGGCCGCCTCGGGATTGTCGCGGCGCAGGTCCTCGAAGTCGTTCCGGCGGAGCTCCCAGCAGCTCCCCCCTCCGAGGCAGACGATGTCGGCGGTGCGGGGGGTGTCGCCCAGGAAGCCGATCTCGCCGAAGCACATGCCCGGGGAGAAGGTGGCGAGCCTGGTGCGTGGGCCGGCGGTGCCGGCCGGGGAGAGACCCAGGCTGGTCTCGTAGAGGCCCTCGCGGGCGATCAGCAGACAGTCGCTGCGCTCACCGCGGCGGATCACCACCTCACCATCGGCGAAGCGGCGGGAGTGCAGCAGAGGTTGAATCACCTCGCGAACCGTCGGATCCAGGCTCTCCACCAGCTCCCCATACCCGTCACCGCTTGCCACCTGATCCATCCGGGGCTGATCGGCGGTCGGTCGTTCCAGCAGCAGGTCCTCGGCGGCCTCCAGGGCGCGATCGAGGCTCTCGAACCAGCGAAGCCCCGCCAGACCGTCGGCCCCGGCGGCGTCGCCGCCATCGGCTCCGAGCAGGTCCACCGGAGTCAGGAGAACCTCCGTTCCGGCCTGCTCCAGCGCGGCCAGCTGGCGTCGCAACAGCGGCCTGCAGCTCACCTGAAGCTCCACCACCCGGCCGAGATCGAGCACCAGCAGATCCGCCGCGGCCGCCGTCTCCTCCAGTCGCGTGAGCAGGACCTCACAGGCTCCGGCATCGAGCACCCCCTGCACCTGCAGCACCCGCAGCCGCTCCCCCGTCGCGTTCAGCTGCCTGAGATCCCGTGCCGGCCTGAGGCGCCGCGACTGCATCCACTCACCGTTGCTGCTGCGATGAATGGGATCGTGGCCCGCCGGGTTCTGGTCGTAGAGGTGCAGCCCCAGACGCTCGGACAGCTCCTCGCACACCGCGATGCCGCGCACACTGTTGCCGAAGCGATCGAGCCTGGGGGACCACACCGCCAGCCCGAACAGGCCCGGGACCACCGCCAGCACCCCACCGGCCACGCCGCTCTTGGCAGGCATCCCCACATCGTGGAGCCAGTGGCCGGCGTAGTCGTACATGCCGCAGGTGCCCATCAGGGCGAGCATGCGGGTGCAGGTGCCGCGGCTGAGCAGCCGCCGGCCGCTGATCGGCTGCACCCCCTGACAGGCCAGGGTCGCCGCCATCAGGGCCAGATCCCGGCAGGTGACGGAGATGGCGCACTGGCGGAAGTAAAGATCCAGCGACGGCTCGGGGTCCTCCTCGATCACACCGGCATTGCGCAGCAGATGGCTGATGGCCCGGTTGCGGTGGCCCGTGTCGCGCTCCGAGACGTACACCGCCTGATCGATCTCCAGGGGCCGGCCGGCGAGCCCCGAGAAGTGATCCAGCAGCAGATCGATGGCCCCATGGCCTGCCAGCTGCTGCACCTGGGCGGTGGTGGCGATGGCGCCGGCGTTGATCATCGGATTGCGGGGAATGCCGCTGTCCGGATCGAGGCTGATGGCGTTGAAGGCCTCCCCTGAAGGCTCCACACCCACCTTGCGGCGCATCCACGCCTCGTTGCGCTGCTCCAGGGCCAGCCCATAGACGAAGGGCTTGGAGATCGACTGGATCGTGAAGGGCACCTCCGTGTCGCCGACGCTGTAGACGCGGCCGTCGGCGGTGGCCAGGGCGATGCCGAAGCCGTCCGCATGGGCGCGGGCGAGTTCGGGGATGTAATCCGCCACGGCTCCATCGCGCCGCTCCCGATGGCGCTGATGCAGCTCTTCGAGCAGTGCCTGGAAGGCGGAGGCCCCACTCGGGACAGCGGTCGCCGGATCGGACGGCACGGCGGAGGAGATCACGGAGATGGGGGATGAAGGGGCGCTGGTGCGGCGAGGACGGGACGCGGGGCCACCGCGGCGCGGGCTGGTGACGACGAGACGTTTGGGCCCGGACCTCAGGAAAGGAGCCCATGGGATCCTGAGACCCGTTCATCTCATGTCACAGGCTGCGTCTCCGCCGTCGCCGCGGCTACCGCTTGCCCTGTGGCAGCGTGAAGGGATGGATCTGCAGCTGCGCCGCTTCCCGCTCACCAAGGCCGTGCCTCTGGCGATCAGTCGCGGCACCACCGCCTCGGTGGAGCATCTGCTGGTGGAGGTGATCCACGACGGCATTCGCGGCATCGGCGAGACCGGCGGCTTCGACACCGGCCACCGCCGCTACGACACCGCCGAACTTGAGGCCGAACTGGCGGCCCTGCGGCCCCACCTGTCGGGCCCGGCCCCCCAGCCCATGCAGTGCCTGGAGCCGCTGCTGGCCCAGCTCTCGCCCCCGGCGCGCTGCGGGCTGGATCTGGCGCTGCACGACTGGCTGGGGAAACGGTCCGGGATGCCCCTGCATCACCTGTGGGGTCTGGATGGCAGCCGCGGCAGCGCCACCAGCGTGACCCTGGGACTGGGCACGGTGGATGAGGTTCTGGCCCGCCTCGAGCGCTGGTGGGAGCAGCTGCCGGCGACGCGCATCAAGCTCAAGCTCGGCAGCCCCGAGGGCCTGGAGCACGACCGCTCCCTGGTGGAGGCCGTGAGCGGAGCGCTGGAGGCGCGTCGGCAGCGACTCGGCCAGAACCTGGAGCTGCAGGTGGACGCCAATGGCGGCTGGGACAGCGACGGAGCGAGGGCGATGGCCCAGCTGCTGGCCGTTCACGATGTGGTGCTGCTGGAGCAACCCCTGGCGGCCCTTGAGGATCCCGAGGCGGACTGCGCCGCCTTCGCCTCGCTGGATCTCGACTGTCCGATGCCGCTGGTGGCCGATGAGAGCTGCTGGAACCTGCAGGACCTGCTGCGGTTGGCGCCCTACGTGGACGGGGTGAACATCAAGCTGCTCAAGAGCGGCGGCCTCAGCGAAGCGCTGCTGATGGCCCGCACCGCGCGGCGCCTCGGCCTGGAGGTGATGGTGGGCTGCTACTCCGACAGCGCCCTGCTCAACGGCGCCGCCGCCCAGCTGCTGCCGCTGGTGCGGTGGCCCGACCTGGACAGCCATCTGAATCTGGTGGACGACCCCTTCGAGGCCCCGCCCCTGGAGGGCGATCAGCTACGGGCCGGTTCGGGTCCCGGGCTTGGGGTGTCGCTCCGCCCGGGCGCCTGGCCCAGCGCCTCGGCTGCAGGAGGCCCCGGATGCTGACCCCCGACACGCCGGTGGTGCTGTTGCAGCACGGCGGCCTCGACAACCTCTCCGGCAAGACGGGTCTGGCGATGCTGCGCCATCGCGGCGGTCCGATCGTGGCCGTGATCGATCCGGCCCATGCCGGCGCGGATCTCAGGGCTGTCACCGGCATCGACCGCGACGTTCCGGTGGTGGCCGACATGACCGCGGCCCTGGCCTGTGGGCCGAAGGCGGCGGTGGTGGGGCTGGCGCCTTCGGGCGGGCGCCTGCCGGAGGAGATGGAGGCGGATGTGCTGCTGGCCCTGGAGGCAGGCCTGAACCTGGCGAGCGGCCTGCACAGCCGCCTCGCCGACGATCCCCGCTTCGCCGCCGCCTGCCGTCGGCCGGGCCAGTGGATCTGGGATCTGCGCCGCGAGCCCGAGGGGCTGGAGGTGGCCACGGCCCGCTGCGCCGCCCTGCCCTGCCGGCGGCTGCTGGCGGTGGGATCCGACATGGCGGTGGGCAAGATGAGCGCCTGTCTGGAGCTGGCCGCTGCGGCCCTTCAGCGAGGCCTCGATGCCCGCTTCGTCGGCACCGGACAGGCCGGCATCCTGATCAGCGGCCAGGGGGTGGCGCTCGACGCGGTGCGCGTCGACTACGCCGCCGGGGCGGTCGAGGCGGCCGTGCTGCAGGCCGCCGAGGGCGCCGGCCCCGGGACGCTCATGCTGGTGGAGGGCCAGGGATCCCTGTGCCATCCCGGATCCACAGCCACCCTGCCGCTGCTGCGCGGCAGTCAGCCCACGGATCTTCTGTTGGTGCACCGCGCCGGCCAGAGCCAGGTGCGCACCCGCCCAGGAGCGGCCCCGGTGGCGATCCCGCCGCTGCCGGAGGTGATCGCGGCGCTGGAAGCGGTCGCGGCCCAGGGGCGGCCTGATGGAGTGCGGCCGCGGGTGAAGGCGGTGGCGCTGAACACCGCCCTGCTGAGTGACGCCGCAGCCGAGGCGGCCATCCAGCAGACCGTTGAACTCACGGGCCTGCCCTGCGGCGATCCCGTCCGTCAGGGGGGAGATGGCCTGCTGGCGGCCCTGGTGGGTGCCTTCGCCTGAGGTTGCCGATCCTGGGCGTCATGGCCTTCCTCCGGGCAGCCGGGCATGTCGCCAGCACAAAAAAGCCCGGCGTGAAGATCACGACCGGGCAATCCTTAAGGATGGGATGAGAAGGGCGAGCGAGGGGACTCGAACCCCCGAATGGTGGCGCCACAAGCCACTGCCTTAACCACTTGGCGACGCCCGCCGCGCAAGCCAGACAGTACAACATGGCAGCCCAGGGCGGCCTTTGCCATGGTGGATGCCCCTGCCGGCCATCTCTTGGCTCCCCCCCGCCCGGTCCGCTCCCCCGTCCTGCTGGGCTGGGGCCTGCTGCTCGGTGCGATGGGAGTGGGTCTGATGCTCACCAATCCCGGGCCGGCGGCCTTCGAGGAGTTCGCCGGTGGACGCCTGACGGCCCTGCTGCGCGACGAGCTGTGCCGCGAGGACGGCCTGCCCTTGATGCTGCGACTCGTGATCCAGGACTGTCCGGCCATGGTGGAAGCACAGCGGCCGGTGCTGGGACGTCTGGCGGCCCTGCAGACCCGGCGCCGCAACCTCGGACTGCTGAGCCTGTACAGCACCAGTCTGGGGGGCCAGCAGGTGCTTCCCCGCTGGCGCCTGCCGCACTACGAGGCGCTCACCCTGGCGGTGGCGGGACGGTTCGTGGTGCTGAGGGCCAGTGAGAACAGCCCGGATGGAGATCGGGAGCGCCAGGCCTGGATGCCCGGAGGAGGCCCATGAGCGGCGGCGCCTGGCTGCCCCCGCTGCGTCTGCCAAGGGCGCTGCTCGATCCACGGCTTGCGGATCTGCCGGCCGCTGACCACGAAGGGCTGGTGACGATCTCCCTGCTCCATCAGGAGGGGCTCGTTCGCGAGATCCGGCCGGCAACAGCCGTGGGCCCGGCACCGCTGGCCCTCACCCCGCTGGTGGAACCCCACGCCCACCTCGACAAGGCGTTCACGGCGGCGGCCTTCCCCAACCCCGAAGGCACCTTCGCCGGTGCCTTCGCCGCCAACAGCCAGGAGCACGGCAGCCGCAGCCTGGAGCGTGTCCGCCAGCGGGGCGCCCAGGCGCTGGAGCTGGCCTGGCACCACGGTCTACGGGCGGTGCGCAGCCACATCGACAGCCTCGGGCCCGCCGCGGCCCTCAGCTGGCAGGCCCTCGAGGAGCTGCGCCGGGAATGGCGCGGACGGGTGGAGCTGCAGCTGGTGGCCCTGGTGCCGATCCGGCACTGGCTCACACCGGAGGGAGAGCGCCTGGCCGCGCGGGTGGCCGCCGCCGGCGGGGTGCTGGGCGGGGTGGTGGGTCCGCCGTTCGCCGCCTCCGGCACCGACGGACGCGCCCTGCTGGCGCTGCTGCGACTGGCGGAACGCCACGGCTGCGGCATCGACCTTCACATCGATGAAGCCAGCGACCAGCCGGGCAGGGGGCTGCGTCTGCTCACGGCCCTGCTGCGCCGGCACCGCATCCGGGTGCCGCTGGTCTGCAGCCACGCCAGCAGCATGGCCCTGCTCTCCCCCCAGGCCTGCCGGCGCCTGGCGGAGGATCTGGCCGAAGCGGAGGTGGGTGTGGTGGCCCTGCCGACCACCAACCTGTGGCTGCTGGGCAAGCGTCAGGCCCACACGCCCCTGCTGCGCATCCAGGCCCCGTGGCAACAGCTGCAGTCGGCGGGGGTCACGGTGGCGATCGGTGGCGACAACGTGCAGGACCCCTGGTATCCCGGTGGGACATTCGATCCGATCGAGCTGCTGCGCCTGTCGGTGCTGATCAGCCACGGCCAGCCCTGGCGGCGCCTGGGGCTGGCACCGTTCAGCAGCGCCGCCGCGAGGCTGCTGGGCCTCCCCTGGGATGGCGTGCTGCGTGTGGGGGGCCCGGCTGAGCTGGTGGTCCTGGGTGCAGGCAGCTGGTCGGAACTGCTCACCACTGCGCCCCAGCGTCGGGTGCTGCGGGCCGGGAGCTGGCTGGAGCCACCGGTGGCGGAAAGGCCCTCGCCGCTGCTGGCGGGACTCGGCAGGCTCTCCGCCTGAAATCCTCAGGGTCGCTGCGGCCCCGCAGGCGCGGGAGACTGCCGGGAGCCGCAAGCGGCACCTTGCCCGTTCCGCCCCTCTCACGATGGTGATCCGTTCCCTCCCCGTCCTGCCGCCGCCGGTCGACGATGCACGGATCGCGTCGCTGGCAGAGGAGCTGAGCGCCCTGAGCCCGATCCGGCAGGGCGAGGAACTCGCGCGGCTCTCCTCGGATTTCCATGCCTATTCCCCGGTGCTGGAGCCGCTGCTCGCCCCCTGCCGCGCCCAGCTGGCGGTTCGGGTGCACAGCCTGGACGCATTACGGCAGGTGGTCTCAGCCTGTGCCCGCCATGCCGTGCCGCTCACCCTGCGCGGCGCCGGCACCGGCAACTACGGCCAGTGCGTGCCGCTGGCGGGGGGCCTGGTGATCGATCTCAGCGGTCTGCGGCAGCTGCGCCAGCTCGATCCGATCAGCGGCGTGTTCACCGCCGAGGCAGGCATCACCCTGGCCTCGCTCGATCTGCAGCTGACGGAACGGGGCCGCGGCCTGCGGCTGGCGCCCAGCACCCTCCGCAGCTCCAGCCTGGGGGGCTTCATCGCCGGCGGCGCCGGCGGTGTGGGCTCCCTCCGCTGGGGCTTCCTGCGCGATGCCGGCAACCTGCTCGGCCTGGAGGTGATGACGGTGGAACCGGAGCCCCGACTGCTGCAGCTGGATGCCGAAGCCAGTGCGCCGCTGAACCATGCCTATGGCACCAACGGCATCCTCACCGCCCTCACCCTGCCCAGCTGCGCCGCCGTGGACTGGCAGCAGCTGGTGGTGGGCTTCATGAGCTGGGAGGCCGCCCTGGACACCCTGCAGGAGCTGAGCCACACGGCGCTGCTGCTCAACAACGCGGCACTGCTCGAGGCACCGGTGGCCGCAGCGCTCCCCTGGCCGTCAGGCTGCACGCCGCCCCGGGCGGGCGAGCACCGCCTGCTGCTGCTGGCCGCCCCCGATGCGATGGCGGTGCTGCCGGCCTGGCTGGCGACCCGGGGCGGAACCCTGCAGTGGCAGGAGCCCCAGGCCGGAGGCCGGGGTCTGCCGCTGCGGGAACTCTGCTGGAACCACACCACCCTGCACTGGCGCGGCTCCCATCCCGACTGGACCTATCTGCAGCTGCTGCTGCCCGCCGACCCGCAGCCGGCCATGGCCTCCCTGCGCCAGCGCTGGGGTGAGGATCTGCTGTGGCATCTGGAGGCCGTGCGCCAGGACGGTGCCGTTCGCCTGAGTGGCCTGCCGCTGGTGCGCTTCCGTGGCGTCGAGGCGCTGGCGGATCTGATTGATCACTGCCGCGGTCTGGGGGTGCTGGTGTTCGATCCCCACGAGTGCAGCGTCGAGGACGGCGGCATGGGCCAGATCGATCCGGCCCAGGTGGCCGCCAAGAGCGCTCACGACCCGGCCGGACTGCTCAACCCGGGCAAGCTCCGCGGCTGGCTGGAGCGAGCCGGCCAGAGCTGAGAGAGCCGCTCAGCCACAACCGAGGCTCTCCCGCGTCGCCACGCCGGTGACCGGGTTCGTGCCGCTGGCCTCACGGCAGAGGGCGCGCACATCCTCACGATCGAGCAGTGCATCACTGAAATCAGCTCCGGTGACGGTGGCGCCGCGGAAGCTGGCGCCGGAGGCGATCACACCCCGCAGCAGGGCCCCCGTGAAGTCCGCGCCACTGAAATCCACCTTGTCCATCAGCACATCGCTGAGATCGGCGCCACTGAAATCAGCCTCGGGGAAGGCCGCCTGGGTGAGGATCGCCCCATGCAGGTCGGCCCCTTGGAAACGGCTGTGGCGCCCCTGGGCACCGGCGAAGGAGGTATGGGCCAGGTCCTGGCCGCTGAAGTCCTGCTCGTTCTGGTTGGTGAGCGTGTAATCGACACCGCTGAACTCGGCCCGCAGCGGCAGAGGAGCGACCAGCAGGAACACCGGAACCAGCGCAAGAAGCAGCCAGCGACCGAAGCGGGCATGCCAGGAGGCGGCGCGCACGGGCTGATGCGGCCGTGCGCAGGGCGAATCGACCGGGTCCGGGGCGCTGGTGGAGCTGTTCATCGACGCCTCGGGACACAGGGATCACCCTCAGCCTGACGCCCCGGGCAGCACTCTGCAGGGGGCGGACCGATGGTGGGCGATCGGCAAGGCTGCCCCACTCCGCGGCAGAAGCGAATCCTCCCGCCCCTGGCAGCGCCACTTCACCGACCTGCGCCTCAGGGCTCCGGATCCAGAAGGGGGATCATCTGTCCCAGCAGATGCAGCGAACCGGCCACCACCGGCAGGGGGCCATCCATGTCCGTCAGCCAGGCCAGATCCCGCTCGAGGCCGTTGTCCCCCTCGCTGCCGGGCTCCAGGTGACCGGCCTGCCCGGGCAGGGCCGCCGCCAGCGAGGCCGCATCCCAGCAGCGGTGACCGGGAATCGGCACGATGCGGGCCCGGTCGGCCGGTCCCAGCAGGGCCTGCAGCATCTCCGGGGCCTGCTTGTGGCGCTGCATCCCCAGCAGCCAGCGCCGCCCGCCGGAGCCTCCCATGGCCTGAAGCCCGCCCGCCAGAGCCAGAGCCGCGGGGGGATTATGGGCGCCATCAAGGAGCAGCTCCCGCCCCCGCCAGCGGCGCCGCTCCAGCCGCCCCGGCCAGCGGGCCGCGGCCAGACCGGCCTCGATCGCAGGCTCCGGAATCGTCCAGCCCTGGCGCGCCAGCGCCCGCGCCATCGCCACGGCCACCGCGGCGTTGCGACGCTGCCAGCCACCGTTCAGGCCGAGGATGGGACCTCCGGCGCTCACCTCCGCCAGGGGTTCGAGCCATTGCAGGCGACTGCCGCAGCGCCGCGCCTCGGCCTCGAGCACCGCCGCCACCTCTGGATCCTGGGGGCCGCTGAACACGTGGGCGGCCTCCGTCATCACGCCTGCCTTCTCAGCTGCGATCGCCGCCAGGGTGTCGCCCAGATGTTCGCGGTGATCGAGGCCGATGCTGGCCAGCCCGATCACGGGCCGCCGGGGATGGGCTGTGGTGGCATCGAGGCGGCCCCCCAGGCCCACCTCCAGGATCACCAGATCGAGATCCGAGCGGGCAAAGCGATCGAAGGCGGCCGCGGTGAGCAGCTCGAAGGGGGTGAGGGCATGGCGGCGACCGATCGCCTGCCAGCGCCGCAGGTCGTCCCGCAGTTGCTCCGGGGTGATCCAGGCATCGCCGAGCTGGATGCGCTCGCACCAGCTGACCAGATGCGGCGAGCGGTAGGTGCCCACCCGCAGGCCGGCCTGCCGCAGGATGCTGTGCAGGAACGTGCAGATCGAGCCCTTGCCGTTGGTGCCGGCCACCTGCACGGCGGCGAAGCGCTCCTGGGGGTTGCCGCCCTCCTGAAGGGCGGCGCGCAGGCGATCGAGGCCGAGATCCACGCCGCGGCGGCTGAACGGCTCGAGCAGATCATCCAGATCAACGGGCGTGGGCAGCGGAGGAAGCAGCACTCCCTGGCTCCGCTGCGGCGCCCCCGACTCAGCCGACACGCTCCAGGGCCCGCCCCAACCGCTTCACCAGGGTGCGGAGGTGGCGCGGCCGGATCACCAGCGGCGGCACGATGCGCACCACACGGGTGCCCGCCGGTACCAGCAGCAGGCCTTCGTCCATGGCGGCCTGAACCACCTGGGGCGCCGTGGGGCCTCCCTCCCGCAGCACCACGCCGCGCAGCAGACCCCAGCCGCGCACCCCTTCGATCAGGGTCGGGTGGGAGGCCTGCAGCTCCGCCAGCAGATGCTCCAGCCTCTCGCCCATCCGCTGGACATGGGGCAGCAGCTGCCGCTTCTCGATCTCCTCGATCACGGTCAGGCCGGCGCGGCAGGCAAAGGGATTGCCGCCGAAGGTGCTGGCATGCTCGCCGGGCCGCAGCAGATCAACCGCGTCCTTGACGGCCAGGGCACCGATCGGAATACCGCCACCCAGCCCCTTGGCCAGGGTGAAGGCATCGGGCTCGACCCCGAGCTGCTCGTAGCCCCACCATCTGCCGCTGCGGCCGACGCCGATCTGCACCTCATCGAAGATCAGCAGGATGCGGCGCTCATCGCACAGCTGCCGCACACGCCGGAAGAAGGCAGGATCGCCGGGGATGACGCCGCCCTCGCCCTGGAGGGGCTCCAGCAGCACCGCCGCCACCCGTGGCCCCTCGGCTTCACACTGCTTCAGCAGCGCTTCGAAAGCGACGGTGTCGTTGTAGGGGAAATAGCGGAAGCCCTCCACCATCGGCTCGAAGCCCTGGTGGTACTTGGGCTGACCGGTGGCGGTGACCGCCGCCAGGGTGCGGCCATGGAAGCTGGATTCAGCGGTGAGGATCAGCGGCCGCTCGATGCCGCGGACGTCATGGCCGTGCTTGCGGGCCAGCTTGATCGCCGCCTCATTCGCCTCGGCGCCGGAGTTGCAGAAGAAGACACGATCGGCACAGCTGCGCGCGGCAATGGCGGCGGCCAGCTGCTCCTGCTCTGGAATCCGATACAGATTCGAGACGTGCTGCAGCTTGCGCAGCTGCCGGCAGAGGCGGCGGCGCAGCACCGGATCGCTGTGACCGAGGGTGCACACAGCAATGCCGGCCACCGCGTCGAGATAACGGCGGCCATCGCGGTCGGTGAGCCAGACCCCCTTGCCCCTGACCAGTTCCAGCGGGAAACGGCCGTAGGTGTTCATCACCGCTGAGGCGGCGGCAGGGGATGGGGTGGCCAAGGCCGTCGAGGGGATGGGAGCGGTGGGACTCGAACCCACATGCCCGAAGGCGCTCGATTTTGAGTCGAGTCCGTCTACCAATTCCGGCACGCTCCCTCTGGCAGGACTTTATCCGTCAGTGCCCTCCGGGGCGCCGCAGTCGCGCCCCGGGACCGGGACCGAACGTCAGGAGGCCACAGGCTCGTCATGCACCCGCCGGATGCGGGCGCCGACACCATTGAGCTTGCCCTCCAGATCGGCGTAACCCCGATCGAGGAACTCCAGGCCCCGGACCGTGGTGGTGCCCGAAGCGGCCAGGCCGGCCAGCACCATGGCGGCGGAGGCACGCAGATCGGTGCCGCGCACCGGGGCACCGCTGAGCTGGGGGACGCCCTCGAGGAAGGCGGTGTTGCCCTGCATGCGGATCGCAGCGCCCATGCGCTGCAGCTCAGCCACATGCTGGAGACGGTTCTCGAAAATCGTCTCGACCACCATGCTGCTGCCTTCGGCGGTGGCCAGCAGGCTCATGAACGGGGCCTGCAGATCGGTGGGGAAGCCCGGGAAGGGCTGGGTGCGCAGATCGACGCCCCGGATCTGTCTGGCATCGATGATCAGCCCGTCTCCATCCACCTTGAGCTCACAGCCGGCCTCTTCCAGCTTGGTGAGCACGGCCCCGAGATGCTCGGGGATCAACGGAGCGACACGCAGGCGCGAGCGGGTGATGGCGGCGGCGAGCAGGAAGGTGCCGGCTTCGATCCGGTCGGGGATGACGGCGTAGTCGGCGCCATGGAGCTCGGAGACACCCTGGATCGTGATCGTCGGGGTGCCGGCACCGGAGATGTGGGCGCCCATCGCGATCAGCAGATTTGCCAGATCACTCACCTCGGGCTCCTGGGCGGCGTTGTCGATGGTGGTGTCGCCGTCGGCCAGGGCCGCAGCCATCATCAGCGTCTCGGTGGCGCCGACACTCGGGCAGTCGAGGTGGATGTGTCCACCGCGCAGGCGGCCCCCGCCGGGCACGGCAGCGGTGACAACCCCATGCTCGATCGTGACCTGGGCGCCGAGGGCCTTGAGCCCCTTGACGTGCTCGACCACGGGACGGGTGCCGATCTGACAGCCGCCTGGAAGAGGGATCTGGGCCATGCCGGTGCGTGCCAGCAGGGGGCCGATGCAGAAGAAGCTGGCGCGCAGACTGTTCACCAGCTCGTAGGGAGGAGCGGTGCGCTGGATGGTCTCGCCGTCGAGATCGAGGCTTTCGCCCTGACGCAGCACCCGGACACCCAGGGCAGCGAGGATCTCCCCCATGGCCGTGATGTCGGTCAACGGCGGCACATTGCGCAGACGCAGGGTCTCCTTCGTCAGGAGGGATGCCGCCATCAGCACCAGGGCCGAATTCTTGGCCCCGCTGACACGGATCGTGCCGGAGAGGGAATGCCCCCCCTCGATCTCCAGACGGGGCTGACCGCGCAGGGAGGGCGCGGTGGCGCCCGGCGGCGCGTCGACCCCGGCGAGCGGGGCGGCAGCCGACAGGACGGATTCGTCCTGAAGAGCGGTGTGCGTGGGGATGGCGGTGCTGATCATGGAGCGGAATCCCCCACACGAGTCTCGAGGCCGAATCTTGACAATGATTCCTGCCATCGTCTAGGCGTCCGCCGCTGGAACTGGCTCCGCGACACCAAGGGCCGGCGCGATCGTCCGAGGGGGTGATGGTTTAAAGTTCCCTTGCCGAGCGCTTCGAGCGGCGGCCTTACGCCCGCGGATGTGGCGGAATTGGTAGACGCGCTAGTTTCAGGTACTAGTGGCAGCAATGTCGTGGGAGTTCAAGTCTCCCCATCCGCATTTCATTCTTATGATTGTCCTCAACATCACCAACGCCTCCGAAGTGATGGCGTCGAAGATGGGCAAGTTTCTCGAAAGCCTGACGCCTGATTCCTTTGATCAGACCATGGTCGAGGATGCGGTTGTGAAGGCCTTGATTGACAATCTGCGTGAGCAGGGCCTGCACGGTGACGTGGCGGCGGTTCGAGGCCTTGATCTCGGCGACAAGGAGCTCGTGTTGCGCGACGGCTGTCACGTCCGCACGCAGCACACGTTCTGAGCCCTGGCGACCAACCTGAAAGGGTGTCGCCAATGGATGCAATGGGCCCAACCGATCCGGACAGACGCACGGGCTCCCGCCCGCTGCCGATGCCATTGCGTCTGGGAAACGGTCAGGCACGGCCCACCGCAGGCGGTCAGGACTCCGAGCTGATCACCAGCCGACGCAACCCGTTGGTGCGCCAGCTGCGCGCCCTGCATGAACCACGGGGCCGCCGCGAGCAGGGCCTGCTCCTGCTGGAGGGACGCCATCTCCTGGAAGAAGCGCTGCGACTGCAGCTGATTCCGGATCTGGTGGCGGCCACGCCCACCTGGATCGCACGCCACGCCGACCTGTGGGCCTGCCTGCCCGCTGCCACCCGCAGGCAGCCGCTGGCGGATGAGGCCCTGGCGCTGGCGGCCAGCACCAGCCATCCCGACGGGGTGCTGGCCACCCTGCAGCCACCGGAGCCGGATCCGGCGCGGCGCCCCGGCTTCGTGCTCGCCCTCGACGGACTGCAGGATCCCGGGAACCTCGGCACCCTGCTGCGCACCGCCCTGGCGGCCGGCGTGGAGGAGGTGTGGCTGGCGGAGGGTGCGGACCCCTACGCACCCAAGGTGCTGCGCGCCTCCAGCGGTGCGGCGCTGGCCCTGCCGCTGCGACGGCTGGAGCGCCAGGAGCTGCTGGCATGGCTGCAGGGTCAGGAGTCGGAGGGTCTTCAGCGGGTGGCAACGCTGGTGAGCGGCGGCCGGCCCTACTGGGACGTCGACTGGACCCTGCCCACCGTGCTGCTCCTGGGCAACGAAGGAGCCGGCCTCGATCCGCAGCTGGCGGCGCTGGCCGATGCCCGCGTCACCATTCCCCACAGCCCGGCGGTGGAGTCGCTGAACGTGGCCGTGGCGGCGGCGCCGCTGCTGCTGGAACGCTGGCGGCAGAGCGCCATCCCCTCAGGGGGGAGAATGCCCGGCATCCCGCACAGCAGTACCCGGTGACCGCAGCTCCTGGTTCCCCCGCCCCGACCCCAGGGGCCTCGGGCGGCTTCGATTTTGACGTCATCGTCATCGGTGCCGGCTACGGCGGCTTCGATGCGGCCAAGCATGCGGCGGAGCACGGCCTCAAGGTGGCGATCGTCGAGAGCCGCGACATGGGCGGCACCTGCGTCAACCGCGGCTGCGTGCCCTCCAAGGCCCTGCTGGCCGCCAGCGGCCGCGTGCGCGAACTGGCCGATGCCGAGCACCTGGCCGGCTTCGGCATCCATGCCGCCCCGGTGCGCTTCGAGCGCCAGAAGATCGCCGATCACGCCGCCCAGCTGGTGGCGACGATCCGATCCAACCTGACCAAGACGCTGGAGCGCGTCGGCACCACGATCCTGCGGGGCAAGGGCCGGCTGGCCGGTCCCCAGCAGGTGACCGTGCGCGAGAGCGGCAGCGGCATCGAGCGCACCTACTGCGCCCGCGACGTGATCATCGCGACGGGGTCCGATCCATTCGTGCCGCCCGGCATCGAGACCGACGGCCGCACCGTCTTCACCAGCGATGAGGCGATCAACCTGGAGTGGCTGCCGCGCTGGATCACGATCATCGGCAGTGGCTACATCGGCCTGGAATTCGCGGATGTCTACACAGCCCTGGGCTGTGAGGTGACGATGATCGAGGCGCTCGATCGGGTGATGCCCACCTTCGATCCCGACATCGCCAAGATCGCCGCCCGCAACCTGATCGACGGTCGCGACATCGACGCCCGCTCCGGCGTGCTGGCCCAGAAGATCACCCCCGGCTGCCCGGTGAAGATCGAGCTGGTCGACATGAAGACCCGCGAGCCGGTGGAAACCCTCGAGGTCGATGCCGTGCTCGTGGCCACCGGCCGGGTGCCCTGCAGCCAGGAGCTCAACCTGGCGTCGGTGGGTGTGGAGACCAACCGAGGCTTCATCCCGGTGGATGACCGCATGCGCGTGCTCGTGAACGGCACACCCGTGCCCCACCTCTGGGCCGTCGGAGATGTCACCGGCAAGATGATGCTGGCCCACACCGCCGCCGCACAGGGCGCCGTAGCGATCGACAACATCCTCGGCCACGGCCGCGAGATCGACTACCGCTCGATTCCCGCCGCCACCTTCACCCACCCCGAGATCAGTTCGGTCGGCCTGAGCGAGGCCGATGCCAGAACCCTGGCCGAGAAGGAAGGCTTCGAGCTCGGGGCTGTGCGCAGCTACTTCAAGGCCAACTCCAAGGCCCTCGCCGAACTGGAAAGCGACGGCCTGATGAAGCTGCTGTTCAACAAGGCCACCGGCGAGGTGCTCGGCGCCCACATCTACGGCCTCCATGCCGCCGACCTGATCCAGGAGATCGCCAACGCCGTCGCTCGCCGCCAGAGCGTGAAGCAGCTCGCCAACGAGGTGCACACCCACCCCACTCTCAGCGAAGTGGTGGAAGTGGCCTACAAGCAGGCGGCCATGGCCGTCGCCGGCTGATCCCGACTCCGAACACCCCACGAGCACCCGCATGGAGATCCGTCGCCGCCCGCCCAATCCCAAGGTGAAGGTGGCCCACCTCGAATACGCCATTCCCCATCCGGAGGAGGCACCGCGCCACATCCTCGAGCAGATCGTCTGGGAGAAGGACCGCGAGGTGGCCTCGGCCCGGGAGCGGGTGCCGCTGCAGAAGCTGAAGGAGCAGGTCGCACGGCTGCCCGTCCCCCGCGATGTCATCGCGGCCCTGCGGGCCGCCTGCCGCAAACCGGCCGTGATCGCCGAGGTGAAGAAGGCCAGCCCCAGCAAGGGGGTGATCCGCGAGGACTTCGATCCGGTGGCGATCGCCCAGGGTTACGCCGCCGGTGGCGCCAGCTGCCTGTCGGTGCTCACCGATCGGCGGTTTTTCCAGGGCGGCTTCGAGGTGCTGATCGCCGTGCGTGAGGCGGTGGAGCTGCCGCTGCTGTGCAAGGACTTCATCCTCAGCCCCTATCAGCTGTATCAGGCCCGCGCCGCCGGCGCCGATGCGGCCCTGCTGATCGCCGCGATCCTCACCGATCAGGACCTGGGCTACCTGCACAAGGTGGCCCGCAGCCTCGGCCTGACGGTGCTGGTGGAGGTGCACGACGAGCAGGAGCTCGAGCGGGTGCTGGCGATCGATGGTCTGACGGCGCCGGGAGCCGGCACGGTCGTGGGCATCAACAACCGTGACCTCACCACCTTCGCGGTGGATCTGGCCACCACCGAGCGGCTGATGCAGCGCTTCGGCGACACCCTGCGGCAGCGGGGGCTGCTGCTGGTGAGCGAATCGGGGCTGTTCCGCCGTGACGATCTCGACCGCGTCCAGAGCGCCGGCGCTGATGCGGTGCTGGTGGGCGAGGCGCTGATGCGTCAGCCGGACGTGACGGCCGCCCTCGAGACCCTGATCGGGGGGTGAACGGGTGGCCAACCGCGCCGGTGACTGGCTGAGCCGGGCCAGCCAGGATCTGGTGATGGCGGCGATGAGTGCCAAGCATGGCCACCACGAGTGGACCTGGATGCCCTCTCCAGCCCCACCCGCTATCCCGATAGCCAGCCGGATGGGGCCACGGCGGCAGAGCATCGTCAAGGCGCAGCACAGTGATGGCCGCTGGATCTGGAAGCGGTGAGGTTGAGGCGAGGCACCAGGCAGCGAGCACCGGCGACCCGGCCCAGAATCGGTCTGGAGACGCGAAGGCGCTGACGTGATCCGGTGGAGTGCTGTGCTGGCGATCACGTGCGCCGCCGCCCTCGGGTCCTCCGCGGCGGCAGCGGCCAGCCCGGCCCGGCCCCTGGCCCTCCAGACGGCGAGGATCCCGTCGCCTGCCGCCACGCCGAGCGCAGAGGGGTTCGGGTATCCCAGCAACGCCGACGGGCGCCATGCGGCCGATCCGCGGGTGCTCCGACTGGTGAACGTGGCCGGCACACCCGGCCGCTTCCTGGCCTGGCCAGCCAATCACGGTCTCTGGAGTTGGGATGGCGGTCGGGAAATCCTGGTGGGCTTCGGCGAGGGCCCCTGGCTCGACCGATCGGGCCACAAGGTCGGCGACCCCCAGGAACCACGCCTGGTTCGCTCACGCGATGGCGGGCACAGCTGGCAAACGCAGATCTCCGACCCCTTCAAGGGCCGGGTGCAATCAGCGAGAGTCCTGGTCCAGCCGATCCGTTTCGACGCTCCTGGTCTGGCGGTGCGGGTGATGGCCGACGGCAGGGTGGACGCGCCACTCGGCAGCTTCTTCCTGTCTGTGGATCGAGGCCACCGCTGGCAGGGCCCCTTTCGCTTCACGGGTCTGGAGCGCGCTCCTGAGCTCCGGGGCCTGCTCCTGACCTCGCGCACCTCCTACCGCATCACCGGGCCCTCCTCTGCCCAGTTCCTGCTGTCAGCCCGGGATCCACGTCTGGGTCCGCACAGCTCCCGTCTCGACAAGACCTTCGTGGCGGAAACACGCGATGGTGGCCGCAGCTGGCGCTTCCTCAGCTGGGTGGTTCCCTGGAGCGATCCATACCGGGCGGTGATGCCGTCGCTGGTGGACCTCGGTGGGGGGCGGCTGGTGGCGGCATTGCGACGCCGTGATCCACGCCGGCACCCGGAGACTCCGAGCTGGATCGATGCCTACGCCTCGGACGACGGGGGGCGCAGCTGGCGCTTCCTCAGCTGGGTGGATGAGACGGGTGTTCCCAACGGCAATCCACCGGCGCTGACACGGCTGCCGGACGGCAGGCTCGCCTGCGTGTATGCCAACCGAACGCAGCGGCGCATGCTGCTGCGGCTGAGCCGCGACGACGGCCGCAGCTGGGGACCGCCCCTGGCGATCCGGGCCAATCCCTTCGAGCAGGACATGGGCTATCCCCAGCTGACGGTGAATCACCGGGGCGAGCTGGTGGCGATCTACTACCTGGCGACGGAGAAGCGACCCCACAGCCACCTCGAAGCTGTCCTGCTGCAGCTCTGAACGATCCCAGGCCCTGCAGCCCGGCGGCGGAGCTGGAAGCGCATGGGCGTGCACAGTCGCAAGCCCAGAAACCGGCAACGAAAAGCCCCAGCCGCAGGGCAGGGGCCATGGAGAGGGCCTGAGGCCCGACGCTGACAGGAATCCTCAGACCTTGCGGCTGTAGAACTCAACCACCAGCAGTTCGTTGATCTCGAGGGCGACCCATTCGCGCTCGATCCTGCCGAGCACCTTGGCGGTCATCTTGGCCTTGTCGAACTCCAGATGCGGCGGCACGTTGGCCAGGCCGGGGAATTCGAGGTTGCCCTCGGCGAGTTTCTTGGAGGCCTTGCGTTCGCGGATGGCCACCACATCACCAGCGCGGCACTGGTAGCTGGGGATGTCGACCACCCGTCCATTGACGGTGACGTGGCCATGGTTCACCAGCTGGCGTGCACCGGGAACGGTGGGGCCGAAGCCGAGACGGAAGCAGACGTTGTCGAGCCGGTTTTCCAGCAGACGCAGCAGGTTGGTTCCGGTGGAGCCTTCCTGGGCGCGTGCCTTCTTGACGTAGCGGACCAGCTGACGTTCGGAAATGCCGTAGTTGAAGCGAAGCTTCTGCTTTTCTTCGAGACGGATCGCGTATTCGGAGCGCTTGCGACGGGCCTGGCCGTGCTGACCGGGGGGATAAGACCGCTTGGCGGCCTTACGGGTGAGACCGGGGAGGTCTCCCAAGCGCCGCGTGATCCTCAGGCGAGGGCCGCGGTAGCGGGACATAAGGAGTTGTGGAAAAGGGTTGAGTGCTGCCCGGAGGCAACGGCATCCGCATCGCCGATGGGCGACGGGCCCGGCGAAGCGCAGGTCTGCGGCATGCTGGAAATCCAGTCAGCGCTCGCCATGCGTGGCCGATCGCCGACTCTAGACCTCGACCCCCATCCCTCTCTGATCCCTGATTCCTCAGCATGTCCTGAAGCCGGCGAGCGGCCCGAGCGGCCGCTGCTCCAGGAAGGAGCGAGCGGGAGAACGGCCGGCCCCAACGGAGCACTGTCGTTGTCGGTGGGGCCGGAAGCTCTCGGTTTTGCCTCCCTCCCCACCCCTCCCCCGCCTTCCGAGGCCGTTCCGCTGCCCTGGCGGGAGCGGCCCCTGGCGGCCCTGCTGCTGCTGCTGATCCGGCTCTACCGGCGCTGGATCTCGCCGCTGCTGGGTCCCCGCTGTCGCTTCATCCCCAGCTGCAGCGCCTATGGCGATGAGGCGATCCGGCGTCATGGACCGTGGCGGGGGGGCTGGCTCACCCTCCGGCGGCTGCTGCGGTGCCACCCGTTCACACCCTGCAGCTGCGATCCGGTGCCGGATTGAGCGTCGGCCGGAGGCTATCCCGGGATGCCAGAACGGGTCGAGGAGTCCCGGCCAGCGGGCCCCGGCGCCGCTTCCGGCCAGCGCTCTCCGGATGCTGCATCAGAGTGAGCCCGAGCGGAAACGCTCCCCACCGGCTCACGCACCGACCCGCCCATGGCCTCCGCTGCCGCGACCTCCGAGGCGTCCCACACGAGCCTGCTGCTGTTCACTCGGCAGGGCTGCTGCCTGTGTGAAGGACTGGAGGAGCGCCTGCGGGATCTGGGCCTGACGGCGGTGGGAACCGCGCCGCAGCTGACCCTGATCGATGTCGATGAGGATCCGCAGCTGCAGAGCCGCTATGGCCTGGAGGTTCCCGTGCTGGCCGTTCGCAGCGCCGAGGCAGCCTGGCGCGAACTGCCGCGGGTGCCGCCGCGCCTCTCCGGTGAGCGGCTGGCGCAGTGGCTGGAGCGCCAGGGTGTGGCGCTCCCAGCCGTGGACACCGACTGAGCGGACCCGCAGGGGGGCAGGAGAGCCGCCGGCCGTCCTGGACTGTCCCGCACTGGCCCCACGGCTTAGAACGGGCTCCAGTTCACCTGGGGCCCCCGGGGCCGCCATCGCCATGGTTCAGCTGCTGCATCCGCTGCTCCATGAAGTGGGGCTGACACCTCCGGAGAGTCTCCCGAACGGCGAGATCAGTGCGATCAGCTGCGATTCGCGCCGCATCGGCACCGGAAGCCTGTTCATCGGGCTGCCCGGCACCCGCGTCGATGGAGGGACCTACTGGCCCGAAGTGCTGGCCGCAGGCGCCGCCTGCGCCCTGATCAGCCCCGAGGCGGCCCGGCAGCACCCCCCGGAGGAAGCCACACGTGTGCTGGTGGTTCCCGCCGATGAACTGAGCCGGCTCGCCGGCGAACTGGCCGCTGCCTTCTGGGGGCATCCCAGTCAGCGCATCGAACTGTTCGGGGTGACGGGCACCAACGGCAAGACCACGACCACCCATCTGATCGAACATCTGGCGGCCTGCACGGGCCGCCCCTCCGCCCTGTTCGGCACCCTGGTCAACCGCTGGCCGGGCCACAGCGTCACCGCCCAGCACACCACCAGCTTCTCGGATCTTCTGCAGAGCCAGCTGGCCCAGGCGGTGGCCGCCGGTGCGGGCGTCGGGGCGATGGAGGTGAGCTCCCATGCTCTTGAACAACAGCGCGTCGCCGGCTGCCGCTTCGCCGGCGCCGTCTTCACCAACCTCACCCAGGACCACCTCGACTACCACCCCTCGATGCAGGCCTATTTCGAGGCCAAGGCGCTGCTGTTCAGCCAGCCGCTGCTGCGCGGCGGAGCCGTGGTGAACGTGGATGATCCCTGGAGCCGGCAGCTGGCGGAACGGCTGCAGGCGGAGGGGGTGCCCTGCTGGCGCAGCTCCCTCAGCGATGAGGCCGCCGAGCTGCGCATCAGCGATCTGGCCATGGGATCCGAAGGGGTGTCGGGCACGCTGCACACCCCGACCGGCAGCGGCAGCTTCCGCTCTCCCCTGGTGGGCCGCTTCAACCTGATGAACCTGCTTCAGGCGGTGGGGGTGCTCGTGCAGCAGCAGCTGCCCCTGTCTCAGCTGCTCGAGGGGCTGGCCAGCTTCCGCGGAGTCCCCGGTCGCATGGAGCGGGTGCGCCCCTCCGTCACGACCCCGGCTCCAGCGGTGCTGGTGGATTACGCCCACACCCCCGACGGGCTGGAGAACGCCCTGGCCGCCTGCCGGCCGTTCACCAGCGGCCGGCTGATCTGCGTGTTCGGCTGCGGCGGCGACCGCGACCGCGGCAAGCGTCCCCAGATGGGTGCCATCGCCGCGCGGCTGGCGGACGCGGTGGTGGTCACCTCCGACAACCCGCGCACGGAGGATCCCGATCAGATCCTGGCGGACGTGGTGGCCGGCATCCCGGAAGGCACCGACCTGCAGGTGGAGGGAGACCGGGCGTGCGCCATCGCCGGCGCGATCGCGTCGGCCGCGCCGCAGGATCTGGTGCTGATTGCCGGCAAGGGCCACGAGGACTACCAGATCCTCGGCACCACCAAGATCCACTTCGACGACCGCGAGGAAGCCGAGAAGGCGCTGCGGAGGCGGGAGAGCTGAGGCGCCGCAGGCCCATCGGCACGCCACGTCTCTCCCTGGCTTCACGGGCCGATCCGACCGGGGCTACGGACGATGCGAGGTGTTGGTCAGGGGGTGACCGCCGGTCTGGGCCATGCGCCCCAACGACTCGCCCATGCCGGTCCTGACCTTCCCCGGGCAGGCCACCCGAGGTCGTCAGGCTGCCGTCAGGAGCTGGCGCAGCGCCAGCAGCAACTGCTCCACGTCATCCTCGGTGGTGGTGATGTGGGTGCAGGCGCGCACGCAGACGGGATCGGCAAGGGTGCGCAGCCACAGGCCTCGTTCGCCCAGCTGGGCCACAAGATCGGCGGCGGACCGGCCAGCGGCCGTGAAGCTGACCAGGCCCGCCGGTGGCTCCACCGGCAGCAGCCGTTGCACCCCAGGAATGGCCCCCAGCCCCTGCCAGAGCTGGCTGGAGCGGGCGCGGATCCGCTCGAGCCTCTGCTCAGCGCTTCCCTCCGCCTCCAGCAGACGGAGCGACTGGTCCAATCCTGCGAACAGGGGGGTGCAGGAGGTGGCCACCTCGAAGCGACGGGCATCGCCGTGGAAGCGGCTGTTGGCGGGGCTGGAGGCGAGGGCGTTCTCATCGGCGAGGCTGCGCCAGCCGATCAGGGTGGGGCTGGCCTGCTCCAGAAGCCGCTCCGAAAGCGCCACCACCCCCAGCCCTTCAGGCCCACAACACCATTTGTGGCCGGTGCAGGCGTAGATGTCGGCGGCGGCGGCGGCCTCCGCCACGGGGATCGATCCCAGCGACTGGGCCGCATCCACCAGCAGCCAAGGCTGCGTGGAATGGTGATGCAGCCGCTCCGCCAGCGCGGCGATCGGCATCACCTGCCCGGTGTTCCAGAGCAGATGCGACAGCACCACCAGCCGGGTGCGGGGCGTGCAGGCCTGCTCGAAGCGCTGCAACACGGCCGTCTCGGTCTCGCTGTGGCTGCCGCGCAGATCGACCACCGGAACGAACTGCAGCTCCAGGCCCTGCCGGCGGGCCAGCTCACGGCAGGCAGCGACGACACCGGGGTGCTCCGCATCGCTGAGCAGCAGCTGATCACCTCCCTGCCACGGAAGTCCCCAGAGCGGCAGCACGCAACCCGAGGTGACGTTCTCGGTGAACGCGAGCCGGCCTGGGCCCACTCCCAGCCAGGCGGATGAACCGAGTCGCCGGCGCAGGGCATCGATGATGCGGCCCACTTCAGGCCAGACGGGACCCGCGAAGGGCCCCAGCGCCTGAATGGTCTGGAAGGCAGCCTGGATCGCGTCCAGGGCACTCGCGGGCATGGGTCCCTGGCCGCCGTAATTGAAATAGGTCTTGTTTGCCAGGGCCGGCATCTGCAGGCGCAGGGCACCGGAACCGGCTGCCTCTTCCATGGTGTGGACCGGCGTCATGACAGCACTCCCAGCCGGCGCATCAGGGGTACCGTGCGTTCGCGGAAAACCGTCACCATCTTCTCCAGCACCACCTCACGCTCCCTCCCCGCCAGCGGCTGGCCGTCGCGCATGGGCCGGCGACCGAGCGCCTCGAGAGCTCTATCCAGAGCCTCCGCCAACCCCTCCTGCGGACAGCCCTGCTGCAGGGCATGGAACGACAGGAGGTCAAGATCTTGGAAGGGTGCACATTGCCGCTCACAGGGCATGCCAGCTCGCGGTATGGGCCACCGGCTGCAACCCCTTTGTGCGACCAGACGATTGAAGGGATGGGCCGGGGCAGGATCCCGTTCCGGGGGCACAAGACGAGGTGGCGTGGGCGATGTGATCAGAGTCGAAGTCAATGCCCACGAGCCAACCTCAATCGTTGCCGAACCACGGCATCAGCGCGGGCGCGAAGCACAACCCGACCGATCGGATGAGGCGGGTCAGAGCACCTGACCGACAGCCACGGCCGCAACGGCTGAAAACAAGGTGATGCCTAGAGCCGTAAGAGGATTCTGCCCCTGGGCGACCGCCACGCTGGTGATCACACCCGCTCCGAGACAGGCAACCGCCAGCTGGGTCGTCAGTTCAGAGCGCGACTGGGGATCAGGACTGGGCAGCACGGCGATTCGGGACGTGGCTCGCTGAAGCTAGGGAGGGTTTCGGGCCGCCCCCATCCAGGCGGCGCCAGTCGTTACCGCCTGTGGCGCTTCGTCAAGGGGCTTTACACACGAGCCCCGGCGCATCGTGAACCGCCCCCCCGGCTCACAGTGGGCTCAAAGTGCGACACGCGCAAACAACGCTTGAAACGCCCCCTGTTGGATTCGAACCAACGACCGGCTGCTTAGAAGGCGGATTAGCGATGCTGAGAAAGCCTGCAGGAACTGAGTCTGGAGCGACCAGCGCCGCACCCTGCGTGAAAAAGGCGTGAAGTCATGGCCCTTGCAGGGACTTGTGGCGCCATGCTGGGCCCACAGCAAGCCACCTCAACAAGATGCCGCCCGGCCCCCGTCTGACCGCCAACGAGCTTGCCAAGGTGTTGAACCGCGATCCACGGAACATACGGGAGCTGGCAGAGGAGGCCAAGGACAGAGCTGATGGGGTCGACTGGCCGGTGTTGAGGAATCAGTCCACCGGGGAGCCGATCACAGACAAGGACGGATGGGCCTATGCGCTAGTCGCCTCAAGCCCTGGTCGGCGCGGCCGACCGGCCACCAGTCGTGGTGAGACCCCCTGGTCTTTCCAGCAGGTGATACCGCCGCAGGGAAGTGCCACATTGGCGCAGCGGTTTCTACAGCCTGGAACCACAGTGGGAAGAAACCACAAGATCATCAACGCCATTGCGGCCGCTGCCGGCATCGCTCCAGGGACCCCGGTTCGGGAACTGGCTGGTGCCAGGCAAGTAGATCCACCGCAAGTGATGGCGAGCGATGGCCCTGAGACCATCCTTGGGATACTCCTGCGACCTGAGGACTCGGAACTGGGCTGGCAGACCAACATGGGCGATCGCGTGGAGGTGTTGGTGCGGGGAAAGCTGCTCCTTCCGTCAGCGGGGCCGATTGGGAATGGGCCAAGTTGGGACCGATTGCTCTGGGACCCGGAAAACCTGTGCTGGCATGGCGAGCCGCTGGATGGGACGATCCTTCTTGAGCTGCTCGGCAGCTGGGGACTGGAACACAGCAGTAATGGCGAAGAGCCGCCAGCAGTGTTCATCGACAGCGAAAAGGGCCTAAGGAACCCCTGAAAAACCCGATAGAATCAGTACAGTTCCAATAATGAGACTGGCAGCGGATGGCGGCCCCCCTCCAGTTGGGTTTCACGGACTACGAGCAGACCTACGCCAAGAAGAAAACGCGCCGGCAGCGCTTCCTCGATGAGATGGAAGCCACAGTGCCCTGGGATCCTTTCCTGGCCTTGATTTCGCCTGTGTACCACAGGCCTTCTGCCAAGGGCGGGCGCCCACCGTTTCCGCTGGAGGTGATGCTGCGCATCCACCTGCTGCAGCAGTGGTTCACGCTTTCCGATCCCTTGATGGAGGAGATGCTGATCGATACCCCCTGCTTCCGCCGCTTTGCTGGGATCGACATGGTTGAGGACCGGATCCCTGACGAGACGACGATCCTGAACTTCCGCCACCTCCTGGAAGAGAATCGGATAGCAGAGCAGATCCTGGAGACGGTGAACCAGAGCCTGCGGGAGAAGGGCGTGATGCTTAAGGAGGGTACGATCCTCGATGCCACAATCATCAACGCTCCCAGTTCAACCAAGAACAAGACGGGCGAGCGGGATCCTGAAATGCACTCGGTGGCCAAAGGCAACCAGTGGTTCTTTGGGATGCGGTGCCACATCGGTGTGGATGCAGCCTCGGGTCTGGTCCATTCCGTGGTGAGCACGGCTGCCAACGTCCATGAGCTGAACACGGCACCCGATCGCGTCCATGGCGAGGAACGCGTGATCTACGGCGACTCTGGCCACATCGGCATCGAAAAGCGTGAGGCGTTCAAGGACTGCGAAGCAGAGATGCGCATCGCCATGAAGCCCGGACAGCGCCGAGTTCTAGCGGACACCCCAGAGGGAAGACTGCTGGATCTGATGGAGGCGGCGAAAGCACATGTCAGGGCAAAGGTGGAGCATCCATTTCGGATCATCAAGTGCCAGTTTGGATTTCGGAAGGTCTTCTACCGAGGCATCCGCAAGAACAACCTCAAGCTGACGATGCTGTTTGCCCTCGCCAATCTCTGGATGGTGCGCGAACGTTGTCCTTCTACAGCGTAAATGACAGAATAAGTGTGCCATCTTGAGGGTGAGCAGCCAAAAATGATCGGGGAACTCACGAGAAATAAGCCAGTCAGGCCCTGGATTGGAGCACCTGGCGAGTAGCCAAGGACAAAATACCCCACTTGTGTCTCATTGACGAGAATGAGACACGCTTGCGCTCAATTCCCGGTCTTGATCAGAGCTTCCCTAAGAGTTTGCGGAAAAACCGTCAGAAACGCCGCGTTCCTCCCTCGCGTGATCTGATTACGCGCTGTTCGGGCTGGATTCGTTGATTCAGCGGTTCAGAACGCCAGATTTCAGGCGTTTTGCCCCGTTGGGGCTTCCTGGAAGCCGCCTCGTTGGCACACCTCTGGGGGGGCAACCACCTGTTCATGCCGCCGCCATCGCCGGTTTGAGCAGGTTGCCCAGCCGGATCAGGTTGTAGGCGATCACGTGCAGGCCAAACACTGCACCCACCTTTTCGGTGCCGCGCAGCTTGAACTGACGCAGACCGCCCCACTGCTTGATCCAGCCAAACACCTTCTCGATGCCGCGGCGGGCATTGATCGACTTGCCGTAGCCCTCATGGCGAGTGGTGCGGCCATCAATGGCGGAACCACCAGAGCGAGCAGTGTTCTGAGCCACGTGAGGTGTGACTCCGATGCGGCGCATCTCTGCGACAAAGCCCCTGGTGTCGTAGTTCTTGTCGGCACCGATCGTTTTCTGGTGGGCACCGGGACGATCTGCCGCCATCACCTTGGCGGCATCCCGCTCTCCGGTGCCCGTCGCTTGCGTGACGCGACAGTCGACGATCAGGGCATGGCGGTTGTCCATGAGCACATGCCCCCGGTAGCTGGGCAACGCCGGATGGGCCTTGGATTTGCGGCACAGCAGCGCGTCCGGGTCCAACATGCCCCCAAACGGCACATGAAATTCCTCGATTGAAAGCTGGCCGTTATGGGTTTTGCGGTACATCTGCAGCGTTCAGCAGTTGCAGCAATCGTGGACTGCCCTGTACCGGCCCAGTTTATCGGGTCTTGATCGCCGAGACCAGCTGCCCCGCAATGGATTTGGCTTTTTCAGGAGGCCCTAAGTCTTTTCTTTCGTCTTCTTCCCCATCCATGACCTCCCTTTCCAACCCACGCTGCAGCGCCGCTGATCTCGCCGCCCGGCTTGACCGCAAGGGGTGAGCGTGATCGACGTGCGCGAACCCATGGAATACGCCGCCGGCCACATCCCCGGCAGCCGCAACGTGCCCCTGGCCCAGCTCCCCGGTGCCCTACTACCGGAAGGCCCCTGGTGCTGGTGTGCCAGAGCGGCAATCGCAGCGCCCGGGGGGTTCAGACCCTCCTCCGGCAGGGCCATCCCCACCCCGTGAGCGACCTGGAGGGCGGACTGCCCAGCTGGCAGCAGGCGGGCTACCCGGTGCACCGCCTGGCCAACGCCCCCCTGCCCCTGATGCGGCAGGTGCAGATCTCCGCGGGGGGGTTGGTGCTGCTGGGCCTTGGCCTCAGCCAGGCGAACCAGCTCAGCAGGATCCAGGCGGGCGCCACGGTGGGGGCCGGCCTGGTGTTCGCGGGGATCACGGGCTTCTGCGGCATCGCCCAGCTGCTGGCGCTGATGCCGTAGAAGCGCGTGCTGTCGTCAGCGGCGCTCCGCCATCCGCTCCCGTAGCCGACCCCTGCGAGCCTGGAGCGTGGCGAGAAGCCCCCGGTCCTCGCCGGTGAGGGGGTCGTTGAAGGCCGCGGGCGGCAGGCTGGAGCACGCCACCACCCGCAGCCAGTCGAGGGGGGAGGGGCTGAGGGAGGCTCGGCGCACCACGTTGTCCAGCCAGTGGCCGGGATGCCAGGCCCCATCAGCGCTCACCCGCGGCGGCCGCTCCTGGGCCCAGCGGGCGCGGGCGATGGCCCGCCGGCAGTCGGGCCGCCCTGGATCGGTGAAGGCCAGCAGGGCGGAGCAGCCTGTGGCGTCGTAGGCGGCGGCGCAGCTGTGGCGCACGCAGCGCGCCCGTCGCAGGCGCGGCCCGGTGGCCGGGGGGAGCTGGCGGGCCAGGAGGGCGACGTCCAGCAGGTGGTGGAGTGTCATCCACTGATCCGAGGCGGCGTGCAGGCAGCTGTGCCGGAAGGCGTGATCCAGCGACAGGGTGGGCACGGCTCTGCCGTTGAGGTTCACCGTCTGGCGGGCCTGCCAGAGGGCCTCAAACGGGGGCAGGGGTGCCCGCACCGTGTTGATGCCCCAGTGCAGATCCAGGCAGGGACTTCCTGGCCGTTCCAGGCTGAGTTCGTGGCCCGTCCAGCGGGCGTAGCGCCCCCAGAACGAATCGAGCCGGCGTGGAAACATCCCAGGGGGTCGGTGAAAGCCCAGCCCCTCCAGCAGGGCCACCACGGCGGGCAGATCCTCCGGAGCCACCAGCAGATCCAGATCCCCCCCACCCCGTCCCCTCGCCACACCGGTGGTCTGCACGGCCAGTGCCGGCCCCTTGAGCAGCAGGGCGCGCAGGCCCGCCTGCTCCAGGGCCGCCTGCGCCTCCAGGGCCAGGGCGATCAGGGCCAGGGACGCCCGCTGCTGGTGGCGGGCCTCCCGCACCAGCGGGTCCGCCAGGCTCGCCGGCAGGGAGAGGACGTCCGCATGGCGAGCCAGAGGAATGGCCAGCCGGTGGCGGCGCACCGCCTGCAGGAACCCCGGCGGATGGCCGATCTGCGGTGGGCCACCGGCAGAGGCACCCTGGGGATCCACCAGCCAGTGCAGGACCTGAAGGAGCAGGGGTCTGGAGGCCACCCAGCCGGCTGGGCGGGCCGCTCCGGCGTCGGTTCCCATCGCGGGGCGGTCTGCCGCAAGGCCCCTTCTTACCCTTGGTGCCACTGCTGCCCACTTGATCAGACCAGTGGCGACGCTGCCCCGGGATCCCGCCCTCCCTGCTCGCCCCATGCCGCGCCCTGCCTTCCTCCCTGCCATTGTCACCCGTCTCCGCAATCTCTCGCTCCTAGGGCAGCTGGCGCGGGAGGCGGGCTGGCGGCATGTGTTGCGGCTCATTCTGTACACCTTCCTGAGCAGCCTGGTGGAGATCAGCGGCCTGGGTCTGGGGGTGTCGCTCCTGCTGCAGAGCGGCTCCTCCCCTGCCGCCCGGTTCCCGTTCCATCTCGAGCTCCCGCTCCCCCAGGCCCTGTTGACCCTCCTGGCACTGATGCTGCTGCGGGGCACCCTGCAGGCCCTGATCACCATCGGGCAGGAGGACCTGCGGTGTTCCTTCGCCGATCAGCTGCGCCAGGGACTGCTGAGCCAGGTGCTCCATGCCCCTTCCCTCAACCTTCAGCAGATGGGTAGAGGGGATCTGATCGGGCTCCTGATCGCCGACATCTCCAGCAGCGTGCTGGCCCTGGAGCAGGGCACCCGGGTCCTCCAGGCTCTCCTCTCGCTGCTGTTGCTTGCGGTCGGCGTGCTGGCGGTGGGTCGGGGGGCTGCCGCGCCCCTGCTGCTGGCGTTGGTGGCCACGGGCGTGGCCGCCCTGCTCCAGCGGTCTGGCAGCTGGAAGCTCGGGCGCCTGCGCACCCGGATCAATGCTGCCCTGCAGCGCACGGTCGGGGATGGCCTGCACGGAGTCAAGGCGGTGCGTGCCGCCGGCGGAGAAACCTGGTTGCTGCGTCGCTTCTCCCAGGAAGCCCTCCGCTACCGCCAGGTGCTGTTCCAGATCGTGCGGCGCCAGGCCACGTTCAATGCCCTCCGCGACACCCTCGTGGTGCTGGTGGTGGGGGTATGGCTGATTTGGGGTCGGGGGGACCTGCCGGCCTCGGCGGTGGCCACCACCCTGCTGTTCGCCTATCGCAGTGGCACCGTTCTCAGCGCCGCCATCGGTGCCCAGCGTCATTGCCTGGGAGCCCTTCCCGGCTATGCCACCCTCTGTGAGCGGCGTTCCAGACTCACGCCACCGCCCGTGCCGTCGCCGTCGCGCACCACCTCCCCCGAGCGGCTCGGTTTGCTGAGGGATCCCGCCGTCTGGCAGGGGTTGTGCTGGACCGGGGCCGATGGGATGGCTGCCCCCCCCGGGAATTCCCCCACCCTGCATCTCCGACCGGGGGCCCTGATGGTGGTGGTGGGGCCCTCCGGCAGCGGCAAGACCACGCTCCTCGACCGGTTCTGCGGCCTGCTGGGGGAGGAGCGGAGTGCCTGGCAGCTCCAGACCCGGCAGGGGGATGTCCTGCTCGCCGGGCCGGCGGGAGCCGGCCAGCTGCGGCAGGTGCTGGCCTATGCGCCCCAGGTGGCCGTGCTCTTCGAGGCCAGCCTCCGCAACAACCTCACCCTCGATCAGCACCAGGGAAGCGGGATCATCGAAGCCTGGATGGAGCGCCTGGGCCTGGCCCACCTGCTGGAACGGAGCGGGGGCCTGGACGGCACCCTCCCCCTCATGTTGGATCACTTCTCCGGCGGCGAGATCCATCGCCTCGGCCTGTTGCGGGCCTGGCTGCGGGATCGGCCCGTGGAGGTGCTGGATGAGCCCACGGCCTACCTCGATGCTGAAGCCTCGGAACGGGTCAGCACCATTCTCAAGGAGCGTGCCCGGCAGAGGCTGGTGCTGGTGAGCAGCCACGACCCCGCTCTGATCGCCATGGCCGATGGAGTGCTCCGCCTCACTGCGGCCGAGCGCCAGGAGGCGGAACGCCAGCATCAGGTGGGAGGATGACCCCCTGAATCCCCGTACCAGCTCGGGGCCGTCTCCTCCATTGCCCACTTCAGCCAACGGCCCCTTCCCCAGACCATGGCTACGGCAGGCGCCGCTGGACCTGTTGGCCGGCCTTCTTCCCGACCAGGATCCAACCCTGTTTCTTCTCGCCTGTCTGGCACCGGCTCCCAGGGCGCTGGAGGCTTGGTCCACCTGGCGGGCCCGCCATGGCCCCGCGGAGGGGATGGGGGGCGCCCAGCGCAGCCTGCGCAGCCTGTCCGCGGTTTTGGCCTGCTCCCTGCTGGAGGCCGGCGCCAGTCTGGATCGGCACGATGCCACCTGGTTGCGGGCGGCCCAGCTGCACGAGCAGCGGCGCACGGAACGGTATCAGGAGATCGCCGCTGCTGTTCTCGCCTCCCTCTCGGCCGCGGGGCTCCCTTTTCTGCTGGCCCGGGGGGCGGCCGTGGCGGAGGGGGTGCTGCCGAAGCCCTGGCTTCGCCACTGCCATGATCTCGACCTGCTGGTGCCGGAGTCCCATCTCGACAGGGCATCCGAAGTCCTCGTCCAGTCGGGATTAAGGGAAGAAGCCTCGGCTGATGCGGGGCGCGCCTTCCTTCACAGGCGACTCCTTCCGGTGCGGCTCCACCCAAAGCCCCTGCCTTCACCCTTTTTTGGGCCTTTGCTGGAGGATCTGCAGGTCCGCGCACGTCAGGCCACGATCCTTGGCACCTCCCTGCTGCTGCCCTCTGCGGATGATCTCTTGCTGCATGTGTGCTGCCATGCCGCCTGTCGCGGCGGGCGCACGTCTCTGCGCTGGGTGAGCGATGCCCACGCGATCGTGGTTCAGAGCGAGGAGATCGACTGGTCGCGTCTGCGCACCACCGCGGCGGACCATGGCCTTTCGGCCCAGCTGGCGGTGACGCTGGGCTATCTCGCCCATGACATCGGCACCCCCATCCCGTCCACGCTTCTGGAGGCCCTGGCCGCGGACGCTTCCCGGGCGGACGGGCTTGAGCGGGAGCTGCTCATTCACGCCGCCCGCCTCGGCGAAGGGGGCCATTTCGGGACGCTCTGGCAGGCCGTGGGCGCCCGCTCCAGGATCAGCCTGGCCCGCTGGTTGCTCGTTCCAGATGGCGCGTATCTGAAGCGCCTGGAGGCGTCTCCCTCACCATCTGGATCCCAGTTGTTATTGCGCCACTGGCACAGCCGGCTCACCGCGGCGCCATCGGCCCTCGCTCGGCTCGCTTTCCAGGGCTCACCATGAAAGTGCTGTACTGGACCCAGCGCTTTTGGCCCCATATCGGTGGCGTTGAAGTGCACGCCTCTCGCTTCCTGCCGGAGATGGTGAGGCGCGGCCATGAGTTTCGGGTGATCACCTCGCCGGGTGGGCGCGACCTTCCCCCGTTTCAGGAGGTGGAAGGCATCCCAGTGCATCGCTTTCGTTTCGAGGAAGCGTTCCAGAAGAAGGACCCGGGCTTGATGGCCCACCTGCGGCGGGAGGTGGGAGCCCTGAAACAAAGCTTTCAGCCCGATCTGGTGCACCTGCACCTCACGGATCCCTCGGTGATCTTTCACCTGATGACCCGCCATCTCCATCCCTGCCCCACCCTGCTCTCGTTGCGGGTGAGCCTGGAGGGAGACCTGCAGCGGCCCGATTCTCTGATGGTCAGATCCCTCACCGCCGCCGACTGGATCACAGGCAACACGGTGAGCGTGCTGGGCACCGTGCACCAGCAGCTGCCGGACACCCTGGCCCGATCCTCCGTGATCCTGAATGCGCTGGATCCACCGGCCTCCGCGCCCCCCCCACTCCCCTGGGATCCACCTGTGCTGTTGCTGCTGGGCCGCCTCGTGCCCGAGAAGGGCTTTGATGTGGCTCTACGGGCTCTGCCCGCCATCGTGCCGCACCATCCCGGGTTGCAGGTCGTCGTTGCTGGCGATGGCCCTTCCCGTCCCGAGCTCCAGGCCATCGCCCAGGAGCTCGGGCTGGGGGATCGGGTGCGGTTCCTGGGATGGGTGGATCCCCAGGCCGTGCCGGGGTTGATCAACACCGCCACCCTTGTGGTGGTGCCCTCCCGCTGGAAGGAAGCCTTCGGCATTGTTGCCCTGCAAGCGGCCCAGCAGGCCCGCCCGGTGGTGGCTTCCCGGGTGGGGGGCCTGCCTGAGGTGGTG
The DNA here is from genome assembly GCF_015840715.1 of Synechococcus sp. CBW1004. Classification (NCBI taxonomy): domain Bacteria; kingdom Bacillati; phylum Cyanobacteriota; class Cyanophyceae; order Synechococcales; family Synechococcaceae; genus Synechococcus; species Synechococcus sp. CBW1004. Next base: position 1,748,997 of record NZ_CP060397.1, read on the forward strand.
TTGCACGACGAAACCGGGCTGCTGGTGGAGCGGGAGGACCCCGAGGCCCTCGCCAGGGCCGTGTTGCGGCTGCTGGCGGATCCGGAGCTGACCCGTCGCCTCGGTGAGGAAGGCCGGCGTCGTGCGGCTGAGCAGTTCAGCTGGACGGCCCACCTTGACGACTTTTGTAAACTGTACGGCCAATTGGCGGGGTAATACCTGTGGATTCGTCTCACTGCTACGAAGTTGCAACGGATTTGGTGGCGGCCCAGGTGATGGATGGAGAAGTAGTCGTGATCAATCTGGCCACAGGCTGTTATTACACGAGTAACCAGGCGGCAGGAGAGATCTGGCCCCTGCTCGAGCAGTGTCAAACCATGGACGCATTGCTGTGCCATCTCTGCAATGTTTATGATGTGAGCAGGGAAAAAGCAGAGACGGATCTGCGAGGCCTTCTCGACCTCCTCGATGCTGAGGGAATCATCCGAGCCGCCACAACGGAGGCGGAGAGCCCCCAGCCCGAATCTCCTCCGGTGGCCGAGAAGCGTCCCTACGAGCCTCCGGCCTTTGAGGTGTTCCGCGACATGGAACAGCTGCTGGCCCTTGATCCGCCCATGCCCGATGCTGGCGAGATCCCCTGGGAGCTGAGCGACGACGACCCTCTCCCCGCCCCGCATGCCACCTGAGCACCAGCTGGTCAGCTGTGTTGTTCCCACCTTCAACGCGGCCCGTTACCTGCCCCAGGCCCTGGCCAGCATCCTCGATCAGACCCACGGGGAGCTAGAGGTGGTCGTGGTGGATGACGGCTCGGAAGATGACACCCTGGCCATTGCAGCTGCCGCCGGCAGCAGGGTCCGGGTTGTCCAGCAGACCAGGCTCGGCCCCGCGGCGACCCGCAACCGGGGTGTGCAGGAGGCCCGGGGCGCCTTCCTTGCCTTCCTCGATCCGGATGATCTCTGGCAGTCCGACAAGCTGGAGCTCCAGTTGCGGTGTTTTGAGGCGGATCCCGCCCTCGACCTCTGTGTCAGCCATGCCCGACTGATCTGGGAGCCAGAGGCGGCCGAACAGGCCCAGCGCTTGCAGCACCTGCCGCGGGCGTCCGAGCCCGTGCCAGGGTTTGCCACCACCACCCTGCTCGCCCGCCGCCAGGTCTTCGAGACCGTGGGCCTGTTTGATCCGGATCTCTGGTTCGCCGATGCGGTGGACTGGTTTTTGCGGGCGGAGGCCGCTGGCCTGAAACGGCTGCTGCTTCCGGAGGCCCTCACCCTTCACCGGATGCATGGGCGCAATCTCAGCCAGCGGCGGGAGCAGGACAGCCGCCAGGAGTTTCTGCGGATCGTCAAACGCTGGGCGGATCGGCGGCGCACCCTGGGGCCCCCCTCATCAGCCGAGGCCGGTCTCCCGGAGGAAGCGGCCGGCAACCGCTGGCCAGAGGAAGTGCCGCCTCACCCGCTCCCGGCCCGCCTCCCCCAGCCGCAGGCGCAGGGCCCCATCTCGCAATAGTCGGTCCAGGGCCGCCAGGGTCTCCCGCGGGTCGGAGCTGTCCACCCGAAGGCCGGTGACGCCATCGACGACTGCATCGGCCGTTCCCCCTACCCGACCTGCCACACAGGGCCGGGCGGCGACCGCCGCCTCCAGGAAGACGATCCCGAAGCCCTCCAACGGGCGGCCGGGCACCAGCCGGCTGGGCATCACGTACACCTCGCAGAGGTCGTAAAGGGCCTGCTTGCAGAGCTCGTCCACCCGTCCGAGGAAGGTCACCAGCGGAGCTACTCCCAGGCTGCGGGCGAGGGATTCCAGAGCCTCCCGTTCCGGACCCTCTCCCGCCACCAGATAGCGCAGGCCTGGAAAGGCGCGGGCCAGATCAGGCAGGCACCGGATCACCAGGTCGATTCCCTTGCTGCGTTCCAGCCGCGCCACGGTGAGCAGCACCCGTCCCCCGTCGAGCTGGAGGTCGGCCTTCAGGGCCGCCACCCAGGGACGGAGATTCTCTGGGACGGGCCGGTCCGGCACCCCGGGGTTCAGCACCCGGATGTCGAGAGTTTCGCCGTAGCGCATTCGCAGCCGGGTCGCCGTGTCCCGACTGTTGGCGAGGAGGAAGCGTGCGGCCCGCACATCGCCCTGTCGCCAGGGGTCTACGCTGGCATACATCTCAGCGTCCGTGAGCTCCCCATCGTGGGCAAAGATGGCGTAGGGAATGGCGGATTTCTGCAGCGCCTGGCACCAGTGATGGGCCATGACGCTCCAGACGCCGATAAAGACCAGGGCATCGGCTCCCGCCGCCTTCAGATGGGCCAGGGTGGCTGGCACAGCCTCCCCCCGCATGCGCAACAGTCGCTGCGAGGTGGTCAGGCCTGGAGCCCCCACGGCCTCCAGGATCTCCAGTCGGTAGCGATGGGGCCTGGGTGCCGTGCCCGCCGGCACAGTGGAGAGCACCGTCGCTGGGAGGGATGTGGCCAGCTCGTCCCAGAGTCCATGCAGGAAGCAGGCGATTCCACCACTCATGGGGGGAAAATCGGTCGTCAGCAGGATGGCCTGGGGGGAGGTGTCGCTCATATCAAGGGCTCGAGGGGCACCCCATCCACCCGGATGATGTCCCGGTAGCGATGCAACACCGACTTCATCGCTCGCACCCGCTCGGCTACCGCCCGGGCAGGATCGGCACGGGACAAGCCCTGAGGATGGTCGAGATACAACCCCAGTGTTTCCTCCAGGTGCAGCATCGGCGCCCGCTCAGCCAGACGCAGCCAGAACGCATAGTCTCCTGTGATGGCATAGGTTTCATCGAAGCCTCCGGCCCAGGCGTGCACCGAGCGGCGCCACATCGGATGGGGCCCGCAGCAGCACCCGGCCAGAAGCACCCGTGGCTGGTAGGTGGGCTGGGCGAGCCTGCGGCCGCGGCTGGAGTTGTGCGCAAACGTTTCGCCGGGGCGGGTGGTGACCAACGAATCTCCATAGACGAGGCAAACCTCGGGATGGGCATCGAGGGCAGCCGCCATCACCGCCAGCGCATCCTCGCGCAACCGATCATCGCTGTTGAGATTGCAGAGGTATTGCCCCTGGCTCACCAGGATACCCGCATTCCAGGCGGCATACAGCCCTGGCCGGGGGGAGGGCACGCCGCGGATCCGGGGGTCGGCACGGTATGGAGCTGTCGCCTCCCAGTCGTTCCCGCCGGGACCGTGTATGACCAGGATCTCCATGGATTGGAGGGTCTGGGCCAGCAGTGACTCCAAACAACCGTGAAGGAGGTCTTCCCGGTTGCGGCTGGCCACCAGCACACTCACGGTGATGCCGGCGTCCGAGCCCGCCTCGATCCCCAAGGAGCTCCCCAAACGTCTGCGACCATTTTATGACCAGGCTGATGGGCCCAGCCCCAGGTCGGTCAGGGTCCGAACCTTGTGAAACCCCCCGTCGTTCTCTTCCTCTTCAACCGTCCGGAGTGCACCCGCCAGGTGTTTGCGGCGATCCGCCAGGTGCGGCCGCGCCAGCTCCTTCTTGTGGCTGACGGCCCGCGGCCCACCCACTGCGAGGATCCCCTGCTCTGTGAGCAGGCCCGCGCCATCGTCAGTGCGCCGGACTGGCCCTGCGAGGTGCTGACGGATTTCGCCAGCACGAATCTCGGCTGTGGCCAGCGCATGGTGAGCGGCCTCGACTGGGTGTTCGCGCAGGTGGAGGAAGCAATCCTCCTGGAGGACGACTGCCTGCCGGATCTCTCCTTCTTTGCCTACTGCGAAGCGCTGCTGCACCACTACCGTGAGGATCCACGGGTGATGCACATCGGTGGGCACAACCGACTGATCGCGTGGATGCCCGACGCCAGCAGCTACCACGCAACCTTTCAATACGGCAGTGTCTGGGGGTGGGCCACCTGGAGGACGGCCTGGCAATGCTTTCGCCGGGATGCGCCCAACTGGCGCAGACTGGCGCATCAGCTCACAACCACGCAGGTGGGGTGGAATGGGGACACACAGGCTGAATTCCTGCACCCCTTTCAGACCTTTTCCATGGAAAAACTGGCTGATGATTGGTGCATCATCTGGACCCTCTCCAAGATGCTGAAAGGTGGCCTCTCCCTTTTCCCGGCAAGGAATCTGATCAGCAATATCGGTTTCGGGCCGCAGGCAACGCACACCTCCATGAGCCATGCCCTGCTGTTTCAGAACACGCCCCGCTTTTCCCTGGAGTTTCCACTGCATCATCCCAGCCACCTTCAGCTGGATGCGCACTATGAAGCGCAGCATCTGCGCTGGATGCAATGCCGGCCATCCCCGGATCTGCTCCAACCCCTCCTGGATCATCTGCTGGCGCAGAACCGCTGTGTGCATGCGCTGGTGCTGATCGAGCAGGTCCTGCGCAGCTCGCTGCCAGCCCCGGAGTATGAGCAGCACAAGGCCGCGGTGCTCCGTCAGTTGCGGGGGGGCTGAGGTCGCGGCTCATCCGGAGTGTCTGGAGGCCAGGCGCGCGTAAAGGGTGGCGTAGGCCCCCACCTGCCGATCCAGAGCGAAGAGCTCCCGGGCCCGCTGCTGCGCCGCATCTCCAAAGTTGCGGCATCGCGGCAGATCCTGCAGCAGCTCAAGGGCGGCGGCGGCCATTTCTCCGGCGTCGCCTGGGGTCACCAGTAGGCCGGTGACCCCGTGCTCCACCACCTCCACCAGCCCGCCGGTCCTGCTGGCCACCACAGGACGACGCATCCAGGCGGCCTCCAGGGCCGTCAGGCCGAATCCCTCCGACAGGGAGCTCACGAGCAGCAGGGAGGACGCTTCCATGAGCTCCAGGCAACGTTCGCTGCGCTTCCACCCGAGGAAGCGGACCGAGCGGGACACCCCCAGGTGCTCTGCCAGCTGCTCCAGCCGGGGGCGATCGTGACCATCGCCGGCGATGGTGAACCGGGCCTCCGGCAGCGCCGCCCGGATCTCCGCGAAGGCCCGCAGGGCGATGTCGACCCCCTTGCCCGCCACCAGTCGGGCCACACAGAGGAGCTCCGGTGGGCTGATGCTGACGGGAGCGGCCTGGCGTGGCGGCGGTTCCATGCCATTGGGGATCACCAGGCTGCGACCTGCCGCTGCGGGCAACACCTCGAGCAGATCGGCCTGAACAGCCCGGGAACAGGCCACGAGCGCATCGGCCCGGCGCAGGGCGTGGTCAAACACCGTTCCCGGCCGCAAGGGCCGGCACAGGCTCGGCTCGAGCTCGCCATGCAGCGTCACCACAGTGGGGACAGGAGCTGCGCTGCGGCTCTGCCAATGGAAGAGATCGATTGGCGACACCATGCACAGGTGCACCACATCCGGCCGGAAGGATCGCTTCTGATCGGCCAGCCAGTGCAGGCCTGCTGCCATGGCGGTGGGTGTGGGCCGGGCCACCGCTTCCCAGAAGGGGAACCGGCGCACCTGCACGCCATGGCGGAGGTCCTGATCCGGCAGATCCACGGTGTATTGGGTGGTGACCACCAGCACCTCATGCCCCAGCCCGAGGAGTCCCCGGGCCAGGCGATCGATCACCGTGGGGCCACCGGATCCATAGGGGGGGAAGTGGGGGCTGAAGAGCAGCAGCCTCATGGCCGCTGATCGTTCCCGGGCAGGGCCTGCGCCACCAGCTGGGGCAGTTGGGTGGGGGGCGCGGTGCCCTCAAGCCAATGCACAGGCACGGCCCGCAGCAGATCGCTGAGCCGTCCGATGTCGCCGCTGTCCCAGGTGGGGTAAAGGGGCAGGCAGTTGGGCAGCATGCGGGTCATGGCCTCCACCCGGCGGGCCGGCACAAGTTTTGCCTCGGCCAGGGCAGGATCCCGGCGCGGCAGAACCACGGCGTGGATGGGGGAGGAGGCCAGAATCCGATCGGGGAAGAGGTCGGAGGCCATCAGGATCGCCTTGTTCAGCGCATCGGTTTCCAGCCGGTGGGCCTGGGGCCGGTGCTGGGGGAAGTGCTGCATCATGTCGACGCTGGCGAGGATCGAGCGATAGAGGCGGTGACCGACGAACACGCCCGGTGCCACGGTCTCCAGACCGATCTTGTCGTCGGAGAGAAATCCGAAGCCTGCATCCAGGCAGGCCAGCGCCAGGGTGGATTTGCCGGCACCAGCGGGTCCACCGATCAGCAGACCCCTCCCATCCTTGCTGACGAGCCCCGCATGCAACACCGGCAGGCCGATGCGGCGCAGCCAGAACCTCAGGGGCCATTCCAGCGGGCGCGCCCGCTCGTGGAGATGGAAGCGGGAGCGATCCAGCACGCAGCCCACCAGGGCAGGTTGCTCCAGGTCGAGGACGTTGAGCCAGCCCTTGGCGATGTGACAGACGTAACGGCCACTCACGGAGGTGCCCGTGACCACGTCCTGCCGCAGTTGCTGCTCATTGAGACGATGGAAGAGCCCAAGGCGCGGATCGATGCCCGTGTCCGGTGTCTCATCCCACAGGCAGATCTCAAGGGCCGGGGGGCCATCGCCAGCGTAGGGCTCGAAGGCGGTGCGGAAGATCCGGGCCAGTTCGGCGCCGAGGAAACGACCGACGACGCGTCGTCCGGCGATCGAGAAGTCGTAGGTGGTGAGCTTGGCCGGGTAGGCCTCGCTGAGCTGGGCAAAGGTCTGCTGCAGACGCTGATGCACCTCAGCGCAGGACAGCCTTGTCTGAAGCAGCGTCATCTCAACCGGGGGGATCCGTGCATCATGGGCCCACCTGCGATGCTTTGCAGAGTCTGAAGATCGGTTGAGGCGGTCATGGTGCGATCCGGTCGTGGGGCGATCTATATGGCCTTGGGCCCGACCTTCATCGAGGAAGCCAGGATTTCCGCAGAGAGTGTCAGGCGTTTCATGCCGGACCTGAGACTCGTTCTCTTCACGGACCATCCGCCATTGGAGCGAGGTGTTTTTGATGAAGTCATTCCCCTCGAAGAGGTTCATCCGAAGGTCCATGTCAACAAGTTGATCGCCATGCTTCGTTCGCCGTTTGAGCAGACGATCCTCCTGGACACCGACACCTTTGTCTGCGCCCCCTTTGGCGAATTGTTCGAGTTGCTCGATCATTTCGATGTCGCCATGTCCCACGACCGCCGCTATATCGACTGGTGTCCCAAAAATGTGGGCGTGCCCGTGGCCTTTCGTGAGTTCAATCAGGGAGTGATTGTTTACCGACAATCGGCCAGTCTCATCCGGACTGCGGAGGAATCTCTCCTATGGGTGAACAGGCTGGCTGATATGAATGGATGGGTGCCGGACGATCAGCCACCGCTTCGTATTGCCCTCTATGAGAGTGACCTGCGCATCGCTACGCTGACTAGCGAGTACAACTGTCGCTTCCATACCTTTGGCCAGGTCAACGGAGAGGTTGTCATCCTGCATGGCCGCATCCCGGGACAACCCTTCACGGAAAGGAATCTGTCGCGAATTGCAGCCTGCATCAACAAAAAGACAATCCCGCGGGTTTATGTCGCTGGCAGGGTCTACGCGCTTGAGCGTCCGTCTATCTGGGGGAAGAGCTATTTCCGATCCTCACATATTGTCACCATGTTCAGGCCAACGCTTGGCTTCTGGCGAGCGACGTTACGGCATGGCCGGGAGTTCCTTCGCCGAAGGGGTCTCAGAGACGCTTCCGGCTATCTGTTTTGCCGGATGCGGGGCGAGCGCCAGCCCTCTCAATAGCTGTAATCGGCCTCGAACAGGCTGGTGTCGTCGGAAGGCTCGCTGCCCGGGATGTAAGCGCCCCGGCTGGCGGCGCCGTTGGCCCGGACCCGGGCCAGCAAGGCCGCCTGGCCCGCCCCCCGATCGCTGCCTCCCCAGTGCTGGAGGCAGGAGTGCTGCAACGCCCGGCCGAAGGAGAAGCCCAGGTGCCAGGGGGCAAAGCCCTGGGCCGCCGCCTCGTTGATGGCGTTGAGGCAGCGGCTTGCGTCCTCCTCGCTGAGGCCGCCGGAGAGAAACAGGATCGCCGGCACCGCTGCCGGCACCGTGCGGTTCAAGGTGCGCACGGTGAACTCCCCCACCTCCTCCAGGCTGGGCCGCACCGGGCAGGCAGCGCCGGCAGTGGTCATGGAGGGCTTGAGCAGACTGCCTTCCAGAAACACCCCGAAACCCTCGGCCGGTCCTGATGGCGGAGGCGGCGGATCGACCTGCCCATCAATTCGCTCCAGTGAGGCATGGGACGCCCAGGCCTGCAGCAGGGTGCCATCCACCGAGAAGTGCTCATCGCTGAGCAGCGGCCTGACCTCCGGCGCACCCATCAACTTCTCCAGGAAGCGCCCCATCACCTCCTCGTTGAGCAGCCGCTCGCGGTTCTTGGTGAACGTTGTCGGATGCCAGATCGGATCATCCGGGCTGAGGCCCACGAACCAGCGAAAGAGCAGGTTGTAGTGGAGCTGCTCCAGCAGCAACCGCTCCGATCGGATCCCGTAGAACGCCTGCAGCAACGAGGCCAGAAGCAGCTGCTCGGGCGGCACCGATGGCCGGCCTTCTGAGGCGTACAGCGCGCAGAAGGTGGGATTGAGTCGATCAAGGGCCTGATCGGCCAGCTTGCGGATCCGCCGCAGCGGATGACTGGCCGGAATCCGATCCTCGACCGAGACGTAGGAGAACAGCGAGCCGGTGCGCTCCTGTCGACCTCGCATCACAGGGTGGGCGGTTGCCCCATTTTCGCAGGGATGGGCGGGTTTTTCAGCGAACTCCTAAGGAAGCTCTGATCAAGACCGGGAGTAAGCGTTCAGGGGTCGGGACACCCCAGTGCGTCAGTCAATCTCCGATCTCTCCTCTGAGAGGGGCCATCTGTTCCTTCCACGTGTGATCGCTGCCTCAGCGATCCGGCACCAGCGATGGCATCACGCCGCCGAGGCGATGGGCAATCCAGGCCTGCTCCAGGAATTGCCAGACATCGCGGCCCTGCTGCCGCAGGGTGGCGGTGACGGTGAGCAACCGGCTGCGGCAGATGGCGCCGCCGGAGGACTGGACGCCATGGCTGATCTTGCGGTGAATCACCGATTGCCGCAGTGCCCGCTCGGCAGCGTTGTTGGTGGGCTCGATCCCTGGCGTTTGCAGAAAAGTCCAGAGCGCCTGCTTGCGCTGCAGCAACTGGCGACAGGTTCGCACCGTCTGGGCCCAGGGCGTTTGCTCGCCCCGCTCACAGCCCAGATCCACCACCCGCTGCAGCGTGGCCTCGAACGCCAAGCGGAGGGGGTGGCATCGATGCAGGAGCTGGGGCCGGTCGATCGCTCCGCTCTTCCACTGGTGCCAGTGAGCGAACAGATGCTGCTGCAGAGCCAGCATCTGGGCTCCGATCTCCCTGCTGGCGCCCTGGCGTTCAGCGATGGCCGCCAGATCCCGGATCAGGTGGGCCCAGCACAGCTGCCGCTGCTCCACGGGCAGGTGGTTGTAGGCCGAGAAGCGATCACTCACCACGATCCCTGCAAAGGTATGGCCCAGAAGCTCCATTGCCGCTGCACTTGAGCGGCTCAGGCCCTGCAGGAACACCGTAACCAGTGGTGTGACCATGACCCACTGCCAGCCGCGCCTGCCAGCAGGATTACAACCGTCGGCGTTGCCGGTGGGGGCGCCGGTTTCATCCACGTAGGCCACCGGCTGCTGCCGGGCCACCTCCAGGGCTTCCTCCACCGCCTGCTGCAGGGCTGCGCTCAGACGTGCCCGGATGGTGGCGATAGCGCCGCGGCTGATTTCCACACCCAGCAGCTGATCCAGCAGCGCCTGGGTTCGGCCGAAACTCAGGGGAAAGGCGCTGCCCAGCAGTCCCACCAGGCCGCTCAGGCGTGGGCCGTAGCGGCTGGGCTCCACATCCGCCGGCAGCTCGGCGCAGGTGCTGGTGGAGCAGCAGGGGCAGACCAGACGGTGCAGACGGTGTTCGATCACCACCGGGCTGATCGGTGGAATCTCGATCACCTGATGGCGCAGCGGCTCCGCATCCTCCCCCTGTAGCAGGGTGCCGCAGCGGCGGCAGGCGTCCGGGTGGTGCTCGAGCACCTCATCCACACGCGCGATCGGCAGCAGCTCCGGCCCTGCTCCCGGGTGCCCCTGCTGACCACCCCGCTTGCGACCAGTGCCTTTGCAGCGGGTGGGCGGCTTAAAACCCGTGCCGTCACTGGAGGGCGGCTTGGAGGAGTTGCGGGAGTTGCGGCCGATCCGCTCGCGCAGGCTGGCCAGTTCCGTCGCCAGGTCGGTGAGCTGCGCTCGGAGCTGGTCGTTCTCCTGCTGTTGTCTCTGGAGCTGTGCAAGAACCTCAAGGAAGCCAGCCCTCACGCCCACCGGAGTGGAAGCCCAGTCCGCTTCTGAAATCCCGGCCGGAGGGGTGGTCATCGCAGGAAGTCTCTGCCTGAGATGCAACCGGGATTCAAGCCGACGTCAAGGGTTCAGTCGTATCGATGTTCGCGATGAGCTGTCCCGCCCCCCTGAATGGGTACGCTCAACGCGGCGGGCCACCAGCTCTTGCACCTTGCGCTGCAGGCTCGGGCCATCCAGCCGCCTTCTATAGGTGGCCAGATGCACCTGCGGAGAGTGCCCCATCAACTCGGCGCTCTCTCGGACGTGGAGTCCCAGATCAAGGCCAAGGCGAAGCGCGAAAGCGTGCCGCAGTCCATAGCTGGTGAGGTCGCTGGGCATCTGCAAGCGGCGAAGCTGCTGTGTCATGTGACCGCCAGGCCCGGATGCCCGTTGACTCCAATCAGGCAACCCATGAACGCGCCAGCGCTGGATCAGCCCGTAGCAGTCCGACGGCCAGCCGCCCGGTGGCACAGCCGGCACCTGCCGTGGCCGTGTTGCACCCTTGCTGGAACGCTTGGAACGGGTGACCACAGCAACGGGCAGGCCATGGGCCCCGCTCTTGACATCCAATCCGATCAGCTCCTGCGGCCGGAGTCCGAATACGGCCAGGATGTCCCAAGCCAGAAGGTCACCCGGACCCAGCTTCGCGCTCTTCTTAATCCGCTCACGGAGTAGCTGGATCTCCTGGTCTCTGAAGGCCCTGACACCCTCGGGGTGCGCCGCGGCCTTGCCATTCCCGCGGAGTGGCGCCAGTTCGTCCAGCCAGTGCCAGCCTGCTTCCTTCCAGAGGCTCCGGGCACGATCGTGTGCCATCTGCCGGGAGCGGCTGTTCGCCTCCCATCGCTTCAGATATGCGGTCAGCAGATCTGCATCGTGTCTTGTGTGGTGCTCAGCAGCAGTAACCACCAGCCGGTGAAGGAACGGCAACCACGTTCGTTCCCATGTGATGGCAGTCATGCGCTCACCGACGAGCCTTGCGCGGAGCTGTTGGATCAACCGCTCAAGGTGCTCAGGATCCAAGTGGCATGGGTCGTCGGCGGGCGGTGCGGCTTCCGGGTCTGGCCATTGCCAGGTTCCTGAAACCACGGCGTCAAACACCGCGCAGGCTTCACTGAGAGCCGCGGCCGCCGTGGCCGGTCCGGGTGGTACAGAGAGGCTGTAAGCCCTGCGCTTGTGAACCTGGGCAGATGATTCGCCGGGCCTGAGGGGCAGCTCGGCGGAAACCACCCGCAGACGGTCGCGGTTCAGCTCCACGTACCAGCCAGCCCGCCCCAAGCGGTGGGCCTTGAAAGCCTGGCTCAGGTTCCGCAGCCAAGAGGGCGAGGCCATGGTGCCGCGTGAAATCTGCGTGAAATCCTGGCATTTCCGGGGCGTTTCAGGCCCATCCGGGCGTGAAAAATGAACCTTGGAGACCTCCGAAATCCATTCCGGATGAGCCCAGACTCCAGTTCCTGACTAGCTTTTTCCTGAACGCCCCCTGATGGATTCGAACCATCGACCGGCTGCTTAGAAGGCAGCTGCTCTATCCAGCTGAGCTAAGGGAGCTGAGGAGGCCTGCAGGGCAGCCCTGCACGGAGCCATGGCGCTCCGGGCCGGCACCATGATGGCCTCTGGCAGCACGGGGGCGGTAGAAGAGCTCCGGCCGCAGTCCGTAGAGTGCTTCACCGTGCACCGAACGCTTCATGGCGGCCCCCCGGCTCAGTGATGCCCAGAAGCAGGAACTCGTCAGTCGCTTCCGCAGCGGTGCCGGCACCCAGGAGCTGGCCGCAGCCTTCGGCTGCAGCCCCAACACCGTGACCCGTGTGGTGAAGGCGGCGATCGAGCCGGCGCTGTACGAAGAACTCAAACGTCAGCGGAGCCGCCGCGCGGGCCAGACCGCCCAGCCCGAGGCCCCAGCCCCGGAGCGCCACACCCCTCAGCCAGAGCCGCCACTGGAGTCGGATGCGGTTTCCGAAGCCACCACGGACCCGCCTCCCTCCCCGGAGCCGCTGCCGATCGAGGCTGCCAACGGCCCTGCGGCCCAGGAAGCCCTGGATCCGGGCGATGAAGACGATTCAGACCAGGATCCCGCCGACCACGAAGCCCCGAGGGCACTGGCGATCGACGATGCCGACGACTTCGATGACTTCGACGCGGAGGATGACGACGGCGACGAGCAGGACGACGACGGCAGTGGAGGCTTCCTGGAGCAGACCTTCGTCGAGGTGCCCATCAGCCTGACCGACGCGCTGGATCAGCCCCTCACCACCGCCCGTGCCTGGTGCGTCGATGAATTGCCGGCCAGCGCCTACATGCTGGTCGACAAGACCGTCGAACTCCAGGCCCGCCCTCTGGGAGAGATCCCGGAGCTGGGACGCCTTGAGGCGACGGAACTGGAGCTTCAGGCCCTGGTGCTGTACAGCAACCCCCGCCAGGCCAAGCGCCACTGCGGCCGCACGCAGCGGGTGATCAAGGTTCCCGATTTAGGGGTGCTGGAGCGCACGGCGCCCTATCTGCTGCGGCAGGGCATCTGCCGTGTGGTGGTCGAAGGAGCGCTCTACGCCCTGCCCGAAGCCTGAGGCTCACGCCCCCTCGTCGTCCCGCATCGGCAGCAGCAGGGCGACGCTGCTGCCGCCGCTGACCACCCCCAGCACCACCGCCAGGCCGATCAGGAATCCCGTCGGCAGGGGGGCGCTGCGGGCCGGTCCCAGGCGCAGGCTCACCTTCTCATCGAGGTTCTGCGCCCCGAGGCAGAGCAGCGCGAACAGCAGAACCGATCCGACGAGGCTGCCGAGCAACAGACGCAGGCGCAGCAGCATGGGACGCGGAAGCCGCAACGGACCAGCTCAGTCTGGCCCGTGGCGATCCCCCGGAGCATCGGCCTGCGCCGTCGGGTCCGAAGGCTGATGCAGCAGGGCATAGAGCTCACGCCGGCGGTGGCCGCTGCGCTCCGCCAGCTGGCGTGCCGCCTCCTGACTGCTCAGACCGGCCTCCCTGAGGCGCTGCAGCTCCAGCCGCAGGGCCGGCTCATCCCACACCGGCTGCCGCGGCGGCGCCCCCCCCAGCACCAGCGTGCATTCGCCCAGAGGCGCCACCGCCTGGAAGTGGGCCAGGGCGGCGGCCACGGTGGGGCCCACCTGCTGCTCATGGCGCTTGGTGAGCTCGCGGGCCACCTGCAGCGGCCGATCCCCCAGCACCGCCAGCAGATCTTCGAGCAGGGCCACCAGGCGATGGGGGGCCTCGTAGAACAGGAGTGTGCGTGGGTCCTCCGCCAGTTCCGCCAGCCGGCGCCTGCGGGCGGCGCTGCGCGGCGGCAGGAAGCCCTCGAAGCAAAAGCGTCCCGTGGGCAGGCCGCTGCTCACCAGCGCCGTGGTCAGGGCGCAGGGGCCGGGCACGCACACCACTGTAAGGCCGCGGGCACGGGCCGCGGCCACGAGCGATTCGCCCGGATCGGAGATGCCCGGCAGACCGGCGTCGCTGATCATGGCGAGCGACTCCCCCCGCTCGAGAGCGGCCAGCAGGGAGGGGATTCGTGCCGTCTCGTTGTGAGCGTGGAAGCTGAGCAGCGGTCTGCCGCTCAGGCCCAGCTGCTGCAGCAGCAGGCCGCTGCGGCGGGTGTCCTCGCAGGCGATGCGATCGACACCGGCCAGCACCCGCAGGGCCCGCGGCGAGAGGTCGTCGCGATTGCCGATCGGGGTGCCCACCACGTAGAGCACCGAGGGCGCCGGTTCGGCGGCGGCAGGGGCATCGGGACGATCCACGGACAGCGGCGAGGCCCCCCATGCTGACCAGCCACCGGCTGAGGAGGCAGCGTCAGCACAGGAGCCGGAGGAAGAAGGGGGTGCGGCACGGCCCTGCGGGCGTTCCGTCCAGTCCCGTCACCGGGCTCCTGCAGCCGTGCCGGGGCTTGCGCCAAAGCGGGCAGGCCGCCGGGAGGACCCGAGCGCCGCCGGCCAGGCCTGGCGCCGTTGCGGCAGAGCCCGCTGCTGCTGTCCGATCCGGGGCGCAGGCGGAAGCGGCAGCCCCCTGCTGGACAATGGCGTTTTTGCAGCTGATGCCGGAGTTCCCCACCGCCGCAGGTCCCACTCCGGCCGCAGCGTCGTTTCCCCTGCCGGAGGGGGTGAGCGGCGCGTCGTTGCTGGAGCAGCTGCGCCGCCTCAGCTGGGGCGCCGCCGACATCCTGCGCGCCTATGCCCGCGGGGAGCAGCCGCCCTACGGCTTCCCAGCGGCCCTGAACGTGGAGCAGGGCGGCGAAGGGCCGGTGTCGGCGGCGGATCTGGCAGTGAACCGCTGGCTGCTGGATGGGCTCAGCGAGGCCTTCCCCCGGGCGGCCTGGACGCTGCTGAGCGAGGAGACCGCCGGCGAGCAGCTGCAGGCGGGGCAGCCACTGGCGGCGGAATGGCTGTGGATCCTCGATCCCCTCGATGGCACCAAGGATTTCCTGCAGGGCACCGGCGAATACGCGGTGCATCTGGCCCTGGTGCATGCGGGCTCGCCGGTGCTGGGAGTGGTGCTGCTGCCGGAGCCCGAGGAGCTCTGGTTCGGCCTGATCAGCCCCGGGGCGGCCGGGCAGGCCTGGTGTGAGAACCGCGCCGGCGAGCAGCGCGCCGCCCGCCTGAGCGACAGGCAGGAGGTGGGCGAGCTGGTGCTGGTGGCGAGCCGCAGCCACCGCGATGCACGGCTGGAGCAGCTGCTGGAGGCCCTGCAGCTGGGCGACAGCATCGCTATGGGCAGCGTCGGCGGCAAGGTGGCCTCGATCCTGCGGGGCGAGACCGATGTCTACATCTCGCTCTCCGGCCGCAGCGCCCCCAAGGACTGGGACATGGCCGCCCCGGAGGCCGTGCTGCGGGCGGCGGGCGGTGCCTTCAGCCACGCCGATGGGCGTGCCCTCTCCTACAACGACGGCGACATCCGCCAGGCGGGCTGCCTGATCGCCAGCCATGGCCCCAGCCACGCCGAGCTCTGCAGGCGCGCAGCGGCGGCGATGGCCGCGATCGACCCGGGCTTTGCGGTGTGATCGCGACACACGGCCATCCCGGTCCCTGACGACCAGACTTCCCCGAGGACGCGGTGGCGGTCATGGCGGAACCAGTGCTGCTGAGCCCGGAGGATCGCCGGGCGTTTCAGGCCGACCCCTGCCTGCCGGGTCACCCTTACCCCTATCCGATCTATGCGGCCCTGCGCCGGGAGTGCCCGGTGCAGTGGTGCGAAGGACCAGGAATGTGGTTGGTGCTCGGCCATCCGGAGGCAGCCGCCCACATGCGTGATCCGCGCTGTCTGAGGAGGGCGCATCTCGACAAACTGGTGGAGAAGTTCGGCTCTGGACGCATCTTTGCGCGCCAGAAACTGGACATTCCCTATATGGATGGCGAGCCCCATGCCAGCGTGCGCAAACACGTGATGGCCGCCTATCACGGCATCGACCTGCAGGCCCTGGCTGCGTTCTGCGAGGCTTTCATCGCTGAGCGTCTGGACCGACTGCCCACGGGCGAGTGGCACGATCTGATGCCCAGCTGCGCCCATCCGCTGCCGGTGGCGGTCACGAGTGAGCTCATGGGAGTTCCAGCCCATCAGCAGCAGGACGTGCTCAGGCACGTTGGACAGTTCGTACGCGCCCGAGGTCTCTCCCAGAACGAGGAGACCGCCCATGGGGGTGATCAAGCCATGGAGGTCTACAGGCGCTACTTCCTGCCCCTACTGCATGAGCGGCGCCTGCATCCCCGCGATGACCTGCTCAGCCGACTGCTCGTCGACAAAGAGCAAGGCTTGGCTCTCACGGATGAGCAGCTGCTGCTGTTCGTCTCCAGCAATTTCTATTCCGCCAGCATCTACACCGTCCCGCTGCTGATCAGCAGCATGGCCCTGATCTTCTCTCGGCAGCCGGCTGTGTTCGAGCGGCTGCGACAGGATCCATCCCTGCTGGAGTGCGCCGTCGAGGAGGCGCTGCGCTTCGATCCACCGGCCCAGGCGCTCAATGCCAGTGTCGCCTCCGAAACCCTGGAGATCGCGGGACAACGGATCGCGGCCGGCGATTCACTCACGGCTCTGGTGGGCGCCGCCAACCGCGACCCGCGGGTGTTCGAGGATCCGGACCGCTTCCTGGTGGATCGCATGCCCAACCCCCACCTCAGCTTTGCGCCAGGACTGCACCAATGCCTCGGCCTGCAGCTGGCGCGCCTGGAGGCGCGGGCGGTGCTGCGCGCCTGGCTGGAGCGCTACGAGCGCGTGGAGGTCGATGAGCTCGCCTCCCGCCGATTGGTGGCCGATCGCTTCCGCGGTTTCGAGCGGCTGGTCGTGCGCTTCAGCTGAACCCTCACGAGGGGGTGCCGTTCCCCCGGGAGCGACGCGACACGAACGGCCAGGGCAGGGCCAGGGGCAATCCGGCGGCGGCACGGACATGCAGCAATGTGGAGCAGCCCCCATCACCCCCCGGGAGCCATGGCTCTTCCCCAGGTGCTGATCGAGCGCTACCGGCGCCTGTTCAGCTTCTACGACCGTGATGGCGACGGCCAGCACCGTTTCGAGCAGGATTTCGCGCCGGTGGCCCGCAGCCTCGAGGCCCGCTGGCAGGGTCGACCGGCGCGCTTCGCCAACCTGCTGCAGCTGCTGCTGAGCACCTACCAGCATGAAAACAGTCGCCGCGACCGCGACCACAGCGGCACGGTCACGCTCGACGAGTTCGTGAACTCCCACGCCTCCGTGGTGGCGGCTTACCAGGCCGACCGCGACGGGGCACGCCAGTTCATCGAACGGGCCGCGGGCGGCTTCTTCGATGTGCTCGATGTCGATCGTGATGGGGAGCTGGAGCTGGAGGATCTGCAGGCCTTCGCAGCCGCCTACGGCCACCCGGTGGAGGGCATCGCCGCCAATCTCGAGCGGATCCTGCAGGAGCTGGATCTGCCGGCGGGGCGGCTGCCGCGTGATGCCTTCCTGACCCTGGTGGAGCAGTACTGGTTCGATCCTTCCCCCACGGCTCCGGGGCGCCTGCTGTTCAGCGGCATTCCCGTGGGCGGCTCCGCCCTGTGACATCCCCCCGGGAAACGCCGCCCCTGCCACCGCTGCCCTGGCTGAGCGTGGCGATGGCGGTCGGCATCGCCAACGTCTACTACTGCCAGACGCTGCTGCCGCAACTGAGCGCCGAGTGGCGGATCAGCGCCGCCCAGGTGGTGCTGCTGCCGGCCTTGAGCCAGTGGGGCCTCACCGCCAGCCTGCTGCTGCTGCTGCCCCTCGCCGATAGCGTCGAACGGCGCCGACTGCTGGCGCTGGCGGCCGGTGGATGTGCGCTGGCCGCGCTGCTGCTGGCGGGCGCGACGCAGTTCGGCCTGGCCCTGATCGCCGCGACCCTGCTGGGTCTCTGCACCCTGGTGCCCTATCTGCTGCCGCCCTACGTGGCACAGATCACCCCTCGCGACCGGCTGGGCACGGTGCTCGGCACGCTGCTGGCGGGGCAGTTCAGCGGCATCCTCCTGTCACGCAGCCTCAGTGGCCTGCTGGCGCAGCTGCTCTCCTGGCGACTGGTGTATCTGCTGGCAGCCCTGCTGATGGCATTGCTGGCTGTGCTGATCCTGGTGGCCCTGCCGCGGCAGCGGCCGGAGCGGCCGCTCTCCTATCTGGCGCTGCAACGCTCCCAGCTGCAGCTCTGGAACCAGCATCCGACCCTGCGGCGGGCCTGCCTGCGGCAGGGGCTGCTGTTCGGCTGCTTCCTGTCCCTGTGGAGCGCGCTCGCCCTGCATCTGGCGACGCCACCGCTGAACTTCTCGGCAGCGCAGATCGGCGCCTTCGGACTCGTCTCGCTGCTCAGCATCGCCCTGGCGCGGCCGATCGGGCGCCTGGTGGACCGGGGCGGGGCCCCATCCGTGTTGCTGCGGGCGGGATTCCTGGCCGTGCTCGGGCTGGTGTTGCTGCGCATCGGCGCCGCATCCCTGCCGCTCCTGGCCGTGGGGATCGCGGCGCTGGAACTGGCCGTGCAGGGCAGCTTCGTCGCCCATCAGACGCAGGTGCTGTCGCTGGATCCGGCGGCGCGCAACCGATTGCTGACCTGGCTGGTGCTGTGCTCCTATCTGGGGGCGGCGGTGTGCTCGCTGCTGCTCAGCGCGGTCTGGAGCCAGTGGCAGTGGCAGGGCGCCACCGGCATGGGCCTCGGCCTCACAGTGGGGGCCCTGCTGCTCGGGCTGCGCTCGCCGAACGGCCGGAGCGGAGTGTTGAGCGGCCACGAAAAAGCCGGCCCCTGAGGGCCGGCTGGAGGGGAAATCAACGGGCTGGCGCGGCTCAGCCGGCGGGCACCGGCTCCTGCTGGGGCACACCACGCAGGGTGAGGTTGATGCGGCCGCGGTTGTCGATCTCGCGCACCCGCACCGTCACCTGATCGCCGACGTTGACCACGTCCTCGACCTTCTCGACGCGCGCCTCGGAGAGCTGGGAGATGTGGATCATCCCCTCCTTGCCGGGCAGGATCTCGACGAAGGCGCCGATCGGGATCACGCGGGTGACGCTGCCCTGGAACACCTCACCCTCGCTGATACGGCGGGTGAGCCCTTCGATGATGCGTTGGGCCTCCTCGGCCGCGGCACCGTCGTGGCTGGCGATCGTGACGATGCCGCCGTCCTCGATGTCGATCTTGGTGTTGGTGCGCTCGGTGATGCCCTTGATCGTGCGGCCGCCGGGGCCGATCACCGTGCCGATCAGCTCGGGGTCGATCCGGAAGCTGAGCAGGCGGGGGGCATGGTGCGAGAGGGCCGTGCGCGGCGTGTCGATGGCCTCCATCATCTTGGCGAGGATGTGCAGGCGGGCCGGGCGGGCCTGGTTGATCGCCTCGGCCACGGTGCTCATCGCCAGGCCGGTGATCTTCATGTCCATCTGCAGGGCGGTGATGCCCTTCTCGGTGCCGGCCACCTTGAAATCCATGTCGCCGAGGAAGTCCTCGATTCCCTGGATGTCGGTGAGGATGCGCACCTCGTCGCCCTCCTTGATCAGGCCCATGGCGGCGCCACCCACCGGCGCCTTCAGGGGCACGCCGGCATCCATCAGAGCCAGGGTGCTGCCGCACACCGAGCCCATCGAAGTGGAGCCGTTGGAGCTGAGCACCTCGCTCACCACCCGCAGCACGTAGGGGAAGCTTTCGCGGCTGGGCAGCACGGGCACGATGGCCCGCTCGGCGAGGGCGCCGTGACCGATCTCGCGGCGGCCGGGCGAGCGCATCGGCCGGGTCTCACCCACCGAATAGGGCGGGAAGTTGTAGTGATGCAGGTAGGTCTTCTCGTTGCTGGGATTGAGATCATCCAGCTCCTGCGCATCGCTGGGCGTACCCAGGGTGGCGGTGGAGAGCACCTGGGTGAGGCCGCGGTTGAACAGGCCAGAGCCATGCACACGGCGAGGCAGCACGCCCACGGCGGCGCTGATCGGGCGCACCTCGTCGAGGGCGCGGCCATCGACGCGCTTGCCGTCCTTGACGATCTGCTGGCGCATCAGCGTCTTGGTGAGGCTCTTGTAGCTGTTGCCCAGCAGCTTGCCGTTGGCGCTCACCGCCTGCTTGACGGCGTCGTCATCGGGCAGGGCCTGGATCCTGGCGCTGACCTCGGCCTTGATCGCATCGAGTTTGGCGTCGCGCTCGGGCTTGGTCTGGCTGAACTGCTGCAGCACCTCGCCGATGGCGGCGGCGCATTCCTTCTCCAGGAAGGAGGGAACGGTGGGATCCTCCGCTCTGGGCTCGGGAATCACCTGCTCGATGCCGTGCTCCTTGAGCAGGCTGAGCTGGGCCTTGATCAGCTCCCCGACAGCCTCATAGCCGAAGTCGATCGCCTCGATCACGTCCTGCTCGGGGAGCTGGTTGGCACCGGCCTCGACCATCACGACGCCATCGGGGGTGCCGGCGACGACCAGATCGAGATCGCTGCGCTCGATCTCACGGAAGCTGGGGTTGAGCACGAAGTCATCGCCCAGCAGACCGACGCGCACCGCCGCCATCGGGCCATGGAACGGCATGCGGGCCATCAGGGCGGCCATGGAGGCACCGGTGACCGCCAGCACATCGGGCGGCACCCGCTCATCGAGCGACAGGCAGGTGGCGACGATCTGCAGGTCGTCGCGCAGCCAGCCGGGGAACAGCGGCCGCATCGGCCGGTCGATCAGACGGGAGGTGAGGATGGCGCGCTCGGGAGGGCGACCCTCCCGGCGGAAGAAGCTGCCGGGAATGCGACCGGCGGCGTAGAGGCGCTCCTCGTAGTCGCAGATGAGGGGCAGAAAATCGATGCCCTCGCGGGCGCCGGAGCGGGTGGCGGTGACGAGGATCGCCGTGTCACCGCACTCGATCATCACCGAGCCGCCGGCCTGGGGGGCGTACCGCCCTGTGGTCAGCCGGATCTCCCGACCATCGAAGGAGATCGACTGAATGTGTCCTTGCACGTTGACTTATGTCCTTTTGTTGTCCGAGATCATCTTGCCACCCGACCTCTGCAAGGTGGCGGAAACCCAGGTTTTCGTAGGGATGGGGTCGGGAGACGACAGGGCAGAGCGAGAAGGAATCGGCCCACCCGAGACCCAGACACCAGAAAGGCCCGGTGCGCGACCGGGCCCTGATGCCTGTGCAGCCGGGTGACGGAGGCCTTGCGGCCATCCGCTTGCGACTCACCAACTGGACTTGACCACGCCGGGGAGTTCACCCTTGTGGGCACGCTCGCGCAGCTGGTTGCGGCACAGACCGAAATCGCGATACACACCGCGGGGCTTGCCGGTGGCCCAGCAGCGGTTGCGGATGCGGGTGGGGGCGCTGTTGCGGGGCAGGCCCTGGATCTTGCGGTGGATCTCCAGGCGCTCCATCGGATCGGCGGCGGCCTCGAAGGCAGCCATCAGGGCAGCGCGCTTGGCGGCGAAGCGCTCGACCAGTTTGCGGCGCTTCACATCGCGCGCGATCATCGACTTCTTCGCCATGCGGCTGAGTACGAAGCAAAGGGAGTGAACGACTCTACCGCCCGGGGGGACAGGCCCATCCAGGGATCGGGATTCGGAGGCCGGCCGGGATGGGTGTGACCGGGTGGGATCAGCGGCTGAGCAGCTGCTGCACGGCGGGCAGCTGGCTGGTGTCGCGCACGATCAGCAGCACGCTCAGACCCACCAGGAAGACGAAGCCCGACTGCAGGAAGGCCATCTGGAAGCGCTCGGGCAGGGGCCGGCCGCGCAGCCCCTCCAGCAGCAGCAGCACGAACTGGCCGCCGTCAAGCAGGGGCAGGGGCAGGGCGTTGAGCACCGCCAGGTTGATCGAGATCAGGGCGGTGAACACGAACAGGCTGCCGCCGCCCTCGCGGGCCAGGGATGCCCCCATCGCCACGATCTTCACCGGGCCTGACACCTGCGAGGCCGTCTCGCCGAAGTGGGTGGCGAGGCTGACGAAGCCCTCGGCGGTGCGGGCGGTGAGCACCCTGAAATCGCGATTCGCCTCGCGGATCGGCTCCAGCGGTCCCCGGGGCCGCCGATAGACCTCACGGCCGCTGGGCTGCAGCTGGGCACCGATGCGGCCGATGCCGCCCATGGCCTGGGGGGTGAGCACCAGCGGCAGACGCTGGCCGTCGCGTTCAATCTCGAGCCGCAGCTCCTGACCGGGGGCGGTGCGGATCGCCTCCACCAGGGTGCCGACCGCCGGCTGGCCTCCGCCCAGGGACGCGCCCTGCAGGCCGAGAATGCGGTCGCCGCCGCGCAGACCGCCGAGCGCGGCCGCCTGGGCCGGCTGCACCGACGACACCAGCACGCCCGGGCTGGACTGGAAGCCATCGGGAATGCCCACGAACACGCCCTGGGCCACCAGCACGGTCCAGGCCAGCAGGAAGTTGGCGAGCACACCGGCGGCGATCACCAGGGCCCGCTGGGGCAGGGGCCGGTTGCGCAGCAGATCGGGGTCGTCGGCGGGAACGGGGCTGTCCTCCTCGTCGTCGGGGAAGGAGACGAAGCCGCCCAGGGGAATCAGCCGCAGGGCATAAAGCACCCCGTCGCGGCGGAGCTGGAGCAGCGGCGGCCCGAAGCCGATCGAGAAGCCGCTGACCCGGATGCCCTGCCAGCGGGCGGCCAGGAAGTGGCCGGCCTCGTGCACCACGATCAGACCCGCCAGGATCGCCAGGGCCGTGAGAACTCCCATTCAGGTCGTGCCGCGCAGTCGCTCCATTGTGGTGGGTGCGCCGGCGCCGACGGGGAGTGGCACGGGGCAACCGCAGCGTGGCGAGCGGGGCTGGCCCTGAAGGGCGGATCGTGACGCGGCACCCGTGCCGTCTGTTCCTTGGCTCAGCTCCCTGGCTCAGCCGGGGATCGTCAGGCCGCCTTGATCGTGTCGCCGCCGAAGTAGGGCGCCAGGACAGCGGGCAGCCGCACCGAGCCGTCGGCCTGCTGGCCGTTCTCCAGCAGGGCGGCCATGGTGCGCCCCACCGCCAGACCGGAGCCGTTGAGGGTGTGCACGAGCTGGGTGCCCTTGCTGTCGGCCTGTTTGCAGCGGATCGAGGAGCGGCGGGCCTGGAAGTCGCCGCAGACCGAGCAGCTGGAGATCTCGCGGTAGGCGCCGGCACCCGGCAGCCACACCTCCAGATCGAATGTTCTGGCGGCCGAGAATCCCAGATCACCGGTGCACAGCTCGATGCGGCGGTAGGGCAGCTCCAGGCCCTCCAGGATCCCCTCGGCGTGGCGGGTGATCTGCTCGTGGGCGTCCGCCGATTGCTCCGGCAGGCAGAACCAGTACAGCTCCACCTTGTTGAACTGATGCAGGCGGATCAGGCCGCGGGTGTCGCGGCCATAGGAGCCGGCCTCGCGGCGGAAGCAGGGGGTGTAGGCGCAATAGCGCAGCGGCAGCTGCTCGGCGGGGAGCACCTCATCACGATGCAGCGAGGTGAGCGGCACCTCGGCGGTGGGGGTGAGCCAGAGGTCGTCCTCGGCGCAGCGGAAGCTCTCCTCGGCGAACTTGGGCAGCTGGCCGGAACCGGTGAGGCTGGCGGTGTTCACCAGGATCGGCGGCAGCACCTCGGTGTAACCGCGCGCAGTGTGCTGATCGAGCATGAAGCTGATCAGGGCACGCTCCAGGCGGGCACCGGCGCCCATCAGGGTGATGAAGCGGCTCTGGGCGATGCGCACCGAGCGCTCGGCTTCCCACAGCCCCAGGCGCTCTCCGATCTGCCAGTGCTCCTCCAGCCCCTCCTCCCGGCGGGGCGTGCCCCAGCGCTTCACCTCCACGTTGTCCGCCTCGCTGGCGCCGTCAGGCACCTCGGCGGCCGGCAGATTGGGCAGGGCGATCAGTTCGTCGCGCAGGCGCTGCTCGAGGGCCTTTTCCTCGTCCTCCAGCACCGCCACCTGCTGCTTGATGCGGTTGCCTTCATCGCGCAGGGCCTGCACCTCCGGGCCGGTGGGTGCGGCCCCTCCCTTGATCAGCTGCCCCACCTGCCGGCCGATCTGATTGCCCGCGGCCTGGAGGGTGCTGCGCTGCTCCTCGAGGCTGCGCTCCTGCTGGGCGATCATCTGCAGGCCGGCCGGATCGATGCGGAGGCCGCGGCGCGCCAGCTGGCGGGCGATGTGGTCGGGATCGTCGCGCAGCAGGCGCTGGTCGAGCACGGGGCGGGGGCGGGTGGGGAGAGCCTAAAAGCCAGCGGTGATGCACCCTGTGCCGCCGGCGCGCGGCATGCATAAGGTGAAGGCAGCACTGAGGGTCCGATGGGCGGATCAGGGCATCCAGGATCGAGAACAAGGAGGGCGCGACGCTCCCTGTCGGTGCGCTTGCCGGTGGTGCTCTGGCTCGCAGGCAGGCGCGGCAGCGGCGGTTTCGCAATGCCGATCGCCATGGTGGCCGCCCTGCTGCTGCTGATCGGCATGACCGCCCTGGGAACGCGCAGCAGCCAGGGCTTTCTGGCCAACTCCTACCAGGGAGTGAACCGCGAGGCCCGCGATGTGGCCGAGAGCGCCATCACCGACTTCGCGGTGACGCTCAACCGGGAGGAGAACCGTCGCTTGCTGGTGGCCGGCAATGACCAGCTCAGCCAGTGGAGCACGAACACCGACCACCGGAATCCCTGTGCGGGGACTTTTGTGGCGACCAGTCCACCCAGCGGTCAGCTGGTCGCCGTGGCGGACACGGCACCGGCCACCAGCGCCAGCCGCTTCGTCCGCAACAACACCTGGCAGAACCTCAGCACCGGCGACAGCAGCCGCCAGTTCCTGGTGGAGGACGTGACCTACCGCTACGAGGACCGCACCGCCGGCTCGGCGCGCACACCCTTCGACCTCAACACGGTCAACGCCAATATCCCCACCCACACGGTGCGCAATGCCGCGCTGCAGGGCGGCACCCGCACGCTGCTGCGGGTGACGATCCAGGGCCGGGTGGTGCGCAACGGCCAGACCAGCCTGGCCCGGGTGACCCGGGAGTTCGAGGTGGTGCCGAAGTGCTGCAAGCGCTCCTTCGGCCGTCACTCCGGTCTGGGGGAGGGCGAATCGGATCCGGCCTGGGGCACCGACCCGGTGCTGGAGTGCCCGCTGGTCCTCGATGACGGCATCGGCCGCGGCATCATCGGCAGCCTGAACGGCGGCGGGCCGAGCGGCAGCAACAACACGCTCGACATCGTGGATGAGCAGAACAACCTGATCACCCGGGCCCTCTGCTGGGGCGGCAACCTCACGGCCAATTCCGACCTGACGGGCACCCCCAACCCGGCTTGTCTGAATCGCACCCAGGCGCTGGGGAAAGCCACCAAAAGCAAACCGGGCATTACGTTCGTGCCGACTGGCTTCGATCTGGAATTACCACGACCACGCTTTGGTGACGCTCCCGGTGCCGGCAGTGGTCCGGATGGCGGCTGGATTGCCAACTTGTTCTACCTGCAAAGCTATCCAGGCCCCACCTTTGGCAACTGGGTGCCCACCTTGTTGGGCACGTATTGGCTGCGAACCTTTTCGGGCTGGAAGTTGTTCGCCACCAAGGGGGCGACATCCGTGCCCTCCTTCGCCGGCTGCAACGATCTGTCGGATATCGCCCTCTGCCGCAGCGAACCTCAACCCACCTTCGGCTCCCCCCCGTATCCCAAGGCCAACACCCAGGCATTCAACCAATGGTCCACGGCCTTCCCACAGCCCACCCTCACGATCTCCGGTGACACGAGCATCTATCTCGATCCGGCCGATCTGAGGATGAAACGCAAGACCGGATCGACGGTGACCACGATGGACAACTGCATCGTCACCAAAGACCCCGCCGCAGCCTACGCCGTGGCCGATTGCCGCTTCCGCGATATCGCTTCCGGCAACCAGACGCTGACGATCGACACCAGCTACGCGATGATCAATTTCCACTTCGACGATGCCGCCTACAGCGGCGAGTACATGGGCGGCAGTGGCAACACCACGATCCGGCGGGTGCACTGCAGCCGCAGCGGCTATGTGGCGGGCAGCTGCAACACCGTGGTCACCTGGAGTGCATTTCAGCGCAAGTGCAACCCGGCCGCAGGAGCAGCGGCCGATGCCAACTGCACCGCCACGAACAGCGCTTACGACCAATCTGAGCTTTTTAATGCTTATGGCCATGGCGCCGGCTCGTTCACCCTGCGCGGCACGGCCTCCACTGTGGGCATGAACATCTACGCGCCCCGGGCTTCGGTGGAGCTGCGCGGTGGAGGGAACGCCGATCCCAACTTCATGGGCCGGATCTGGGCCAACGATATCTATATCAACGGCAACAGCAAGGTGCGCACACCGGTCTCGAACCCCTCCTTCTGCGACAACCATCGCTGCCCGCCGCCGGCGAAGGTGCCGCTCTACGACATGATCGCCCGCAGCTTCAGCCATGCCTCCGGCTTCTAGACGGCTGCGGACGGATGCCACCGGCCCGGTGATCACGCGGGCCAGCACCGGCTTCAGCATCGTCGAGGCACTGGTGGCGGTGGTGGTACTGGCGGTGGCGCTCGCCGGCTCCAGCGTCGCCCTGCGGAGCATCACCAACCTGCTGGGGCGCAGTGGCCAACTCAACGCCAACAGCCTGGCGATCGACAACGACATCTCGGAAATCAAGCGGCTGGCCAGCGTCTACACCGCCTGCCTCGTCCCCACCGGCAGCATCCCCTCCGGAGAGTCCGCAGGCTGCGGTCAGAGCCTCACGCCGGATCAGGCGGCCTACTTCTTCCCCGTGGTTCCAGGCGTGAATGAGGCCAACATCACCGCCTTCTTCGCCGCCTGCAACGCCACCAGCGCCGCCAGCCACATCACCCAGGGGTTCATCACGGCGATCGGCCAGCTGCCCTCCACTGTGGGAACTGGCGTAAGCCGCAGCAGCGTGGTGCGGGAGGCCCCCACCGATCCGAAGAACCACAATGTGATCGTGACTTACACCGCGACCGATGGTTCGATGCAGCGCGTGATCAAGGTGGCACCGGTGCTCTCGGCCTGGTGCAACTGATGGGAAGGCCGCAGCCGAGGGACCGGATCCGGGGCTTCACCCTGGTCGAGCTGCTGGTGGCCGTGGCGGTGCTCGGCATCCTGGCGGCGATCGCGGTTCCGTCCTTTCAGTTCGTGCTGCGGCGTGAACGGGTCAATGCTCTCGCCTTCGAGATCGCCGGCTGGCTGGAGGAGACCCGCTCGATCGCCGCACGCGAGGTGAATCCCGATGCCAGTTCCGGCGGCTGCGCAATCGTGATCGCGGCCCCCCAGGCGGATGCCGAGGCCGGTGACGTGATCGCCGGCATCAGCGGCTGCGCGGCGCGGGAGACGCAGCTCCGGGTGACGGACACCTGGGGCGGACGTTTCCGGATCAGCCACAGCATCCCGGCGGGCAGCATCACGAATTCCCCCACGGCGGACGACTGCAGCGCCAGCGGCATCCCCGCCACACTCTGCTCAGGCAGCGTCCGCCTCTTCTTCACACCGCGGGGGATGTGGTCGTCGGATTCGGTGGCCAACCTCAGCGACGATCTCGAGATCCGCGTCGCCCCGGCCGATGGATCCGCGCCCCGCCGCTGCGTGCGCCTCTCGAGCATCCTGGGCTCGATCGACATCGGCTCGGCCAATGCGGGCGGTGTGACGGCCGGCTGTGACAACTATGCGCGCATCTAAACGAGGCGGTGCCGGCTTCACCCTGGTGGAGCTGCTGGTGGCCCTGGTGGCCGTCCAGGTGGTGTTCATCGCCGCCGGCTCGGTGCTGATCTCCCACGTGCGCAGCAGCTCGAATCTGGAAGTCGCCCAGCGGCAGCGCGACAACGCCGGCAGGCTCGATTACCTCGTGCAGGTGGAGGCCAGCGAGGCGGCCCTGGTGGAGGCGGGCCGCATCCTGCCGGAGGGCTGCGAGGCGGCGGGTCAGGCCTCGATCGCCGCCTTTCGCGTGCCGCGCGACAGTGGCAGCTATCTCGATACCGAAGGAAATGTGTCGTTCATTTATTACTACAATCACCTGGGGAACGTGCGGCGCTGCGGTCCACCCGTGCAGCGCAACGGTGTCCTCAACCACGCTGCGGGCCTGGGGCTTCATGATGGCGTGGCCGTCCGGGATGCCCTGATCGAGCTGGTGAGCTGCCAGGGGCAGAGCACGGACAGCAGCCAGCTGGTCTACCGATTGGTGTATCCCAGCGGCTATCAGCCGGCGTGCTCGATCGCCCGGGCCCGCACGGTCTTCATCCGCTGAGTGGTGCTCAGAGCACCTGAACCACCTCGCTCACCTCGGGGATGGCCTCGCGCAGCTTGCGCTCGATGCCCATCTTCAGGGTCATGGTGCTGCTGGGGCAGGAGCCGCAGGCGCCCTGCAGCCGCACTTTGACGATCGGGCCGTCGATCTCGACGACCTCGACGTTGCCGCCATCGGCCATCAGATACGGACGCAGCTCATCGAGGGTGCGCTCCACGTTCTCGATCGTCAGGGCGCGGGGATCGCTGGCGGGGGCGGCTGTGTCGGTGGTCATCGGTTACACCCGAACTGGCCTGAGCTTAGAAAGCGCCGAACCGGCCGGAGGCCTCCCGGAGCCGCTGACGCCCTGTCCGGGCGGCGGGCCCGGTGGCGAGGACGAGCGCTGCAGCGAACCCGCAGGTTCGAGCGTCGCCGGCGGCAGGACGCCGCGGCCGGTGGCTGCAGGCGATAGCCGATGCCCGCAGGCCAGAGCCAATGCCTCAAGGACCCTGCCGGGCAAGCCGTTGCCTGCCGGATGCCACCAGCCGCTGGGGCCGACCTGCAACCCCACCCCGCTGGTGGGATCCGATGCTCCCCTCCCGTGGCGGCCAGGGCCGGCACAGAACCAACGGCCGGTGGCCTGCGAGGGGGTGCCGACGCCCCTGACTGAGCAGGCGATGGCCAGCAACAGCAGCTCCCGCAGTCCCAGCAGGGGGCCCAGCAGGGGGCAACCCCTGGCGGGGTGCTCCGGCCCCCCTCCCTAGGATCGATGCCACACCAGGCGCCTGTGCGCGCGCGCGATGACCGACGTTCCCGTTTCCCGCATCCGTAACTTCTGCATCATCGCCCACATCGATCACGGCAAATCAACACTGGCCGATCGCCTGTTACAGGACACCGGCACCGTCGCCGCGCGCGACATGCAGGAACAGTTTCTCGACAACATGGATCTGGAGCGGGAACGGGGGATCACGATCAAGCTGCAGGCGGCGCGGATGGAATACAAGGCGGCTGATGGGGAGACCTACATCCTCAACCTGATCGACACGCCGGGACACGTCGATTTCTCCTATGAAGTGAGCCGCTCCCTGCAGGCCTGCGAAGGCGCCCTGCTGGTGGTGGATGCCAGCCAGGGGGTGGAAGCGCAGACCCTGGCGAACGTCTATCTGGCGCTGGAGAACGATCTCGAGATCATTCCGGTGCTCAACAAGATCGACCTGCCCGGCGCCGACCCGGAACGGATCAGTGAGGAGATCGAGGCGATCATCGGCCTCGACACCAGCAACGCCATCCCCTGCTCCGCCAAGACCGGCCTGGGCGTGCCCGAGATCCTGCAGGCGGTGGTCGATCGGGTGCCGCCGCCGCCCGACAAGGTGGAGGAGCCGCTGCGGGCGCTGATCTTCGATTCCTACTACGACGCCTATCGCGGCGTCATCGTCTATTTCCGCGTCATCAGCGGCACGATCGCCCGCAAGGACAAGGTGCTGCTGATGGCCAGCGGCAAGACCTACGAACTCGACGAGGTGGGCGTGATGGCCCCCGACCAGCGTCAGGTGGAGAGCCTGCATGCCGGCGAGGTGGGCTACCTGGCGGCCTCGATCAAGGCCGTGGCGGATGCGCGGGTGGGCGACACGATCACCCTGGCGGCAGCCCCCGCCAGCGAGCCGCTGCCCGGCTACACCGAAGCCAAGCCGATGGTGTTCTGCGGCCTGTTCCCCACCGACGCCGACCAGTACCCGGATCTGCGCGAGGCGCTCGACAAGCTGCGCCTCTCCGACGCCGCTCTGCAGTACGAGCCGGAGACGAGCAGCGCCATGGGCTTCGGCTTCCGCTGCGGCTTCCTCGGCCTGCTGCACATGGAGATCGTGCAGGAGCGCCTCGAGCGCGAATACGACCTCGATCTGATCGTCACCGCCCCCTCGGTGATCTACCGGGTGAACATGCTCGATGGCAGCACCGAGATGATCGACAATCCGGCGACACTACCGGATCCACAGAAGCGCGAATCGATCGAAGAGCCCTATGTGAAGCTCGAGATCTACACGCCGAACACCTACAACGGCACCCTGATGGAGCTGTGCCAGGAGCGTCGCGGTGAGTTCATCGACATGAAGTATATCACCACCGATCGCGTCACGCTCCACTACGAGCTGCCGCTGGCCGAGGTGGTCACCGACTTCTTCGACCAGATGAAGAGCCGCACCAAGGGCTACGCCTCGATGGAATACCACCTGATCGGCTACCGCAGGAACGATCTGGTGCGCCTCGATGTGCTGATCAACGGCGAGAAGGCCGATCCGCTCACCACGATCGTGCACCGCGACAAGGCCTACAACGTCGGCAAGGGCCTGGTGGAGAAGCTCAAGGAGCTGATCCCGCGCCAGCAGTTCAAGATCCCGATCCAGGCCTCCATCGGCAGCCGCGTGATCGCCTCCGAAAGCATCAGCGCCATGCGCAAGGATGTGCTCGCCAAGTGCTACGGCGGCGACATCAGCCGCAAGAAGAAACTGCTGCAGAAGCAGGCCAAGGGCAAGAAGCGGATGAAGGCGATGGGCAAGGTGGAGGTGCCCCAGGAGGCCTTCATGGCGGTGCTGAAGCTCAACCAGTAACCCGGTGAACCCAGTGCTCAGGGTTGAGCCGATCGCCACTCACGACAGATATTCGATGCTTTCCAAACCGACATTCCAGACCACCAGAGTCCCGACTTCCTCTCGGGCTGTTGGCACAGGCGCTTTGCGGCTCATCTCCCTGGCACGGCAGTAGGCGCCGCCGCCGCCAGAATCCTGGTTGACGGAATAGGAGATGCCATCAGCATTGCCGATCCTGATCAGATAGCGTGGAGCGCGGGGATTGGCCGTGGCATCGACGGTGAAGGCCAGCACATCTCTCGCCACAAGGTCTGTGCGTGCCTCATAGGGCTCCTCAGGGTCCGTCGGCACCTCCAGGCGGCCGGCAGCATCAATGCTGGGACCGGTGCGCTCGAGTTCGCCGGCGGCATTACGGGTGTAGATGATGGTGACAGGCCTGGAGAAGCCTGGAATCGTCAGGGTGAGCGTATTGCCCTCGCCGGCGGCGGCCGATGACTGCTCGATTTCGCGGTTGAGCAGGAACTGCACCCAGCCGCAGTGATCCTGGTAATGCTGCAAGGCCACCAGGCGGGTGCTCGCGCGGATGTGGGAGATCAGGATGATCACGGCACCGCCGAGCACCAGGCCGCCGACGGCCACAGTCACCAGCAGTTCCACCAGAGTGAAAGCGGCACGGCCAGTGAGCGGGGGTCGGACGCGACGGACATGGGCCAGTGAAAGAGGCATCAGCTCAGATCCTCCCTGCAACGCAGCCGCCAGCGCCCGGAATGCCCACGTCGATCGCGGCAAGCAGCCCATCAATCCGCACACAGCGCTGAGGATCACTGTGCCCCTCGAGGGCCACGGTGATCACGATCGGCACCTGTGGGGAAGGCGGCGGCGAAAGGGTGCCGGCGGGGGTGAAGGTGAAGCTGTTGACAGTTCCCTCTGGAACGCTCACATCGAAGCCACGATTGCCGCTGAGACCGCTGAGGCGCAGGGGCTCCACAGAGACACAGTTATCGACCTGGGCCAGCTGAGCGCCGGACGCACGCAGTCCGGTCTGGATGGTCACCACACAGCTGTGGCCCTTGAGGGCGCCGCGCCGCACCTTCTGCAGCCAGCCCGCCAGCTCCAGCACCACACTGTTGACCTGTTCCCGTCGCCATTCACGCCAACCGATGTCGATCACCACCCCGGAGAGGATGCCGATCACCACAACCGTGACCATCAACTCGACCAGGGTGTAGCTGCGGTCCGGCCGGAGCAGGCGTGGCCATCGTGGCAACATGGGGCGACGCGTCATGGGCACCAGGCAGCAACAGTGGGGATGAGCTGCACTTGACGCAGCAGCCGCTCATCGGCGTCCTTCCAGTCGACGCGATAGCGATGGGGAGGCAGTGACAGTCCCCCTTCCGTGGCATCCAGCAGATGAACAGTGCGGTTCACAGCCGCTCCCTCAGGAGCCCCCTCCAGAGCTTGATCATCGATGGCCCTTTTCAGTTCAGTGAGAAGCCCCTGCGCGCAGAGAGCCTCGAAGGCTGTGAAACGGGTGCCCTTGGCGAGGCTGTCTTCGGCATCGAAATAATCAGGGGCATAGTCGCCCTGACCAGGCAGGCCTGCACCGTCGTTCAAGCCACAGGAACGCGTCTCGCAGGTATAGCGCTCATTCAGATTCATGATCATCGACAGGTCGCGGCTGACCGCCAGCTGCTGGCGCAGGTGACGATCACTCTGTAACCCTTGGCGGGTGGCCTGATTGAACAGCACGGTGCTGCCGATGGTGGCGACGACCATCACCACCGCCGCAATCAGAATCTCGACCAGGGTGAAACCGGGCCTGGGCCGTGGTGTTGACTGAAGACGTCTTCTGAGCATCACAACCCCAGCCAGCGGAAGGAACGCACCGAGCGAGCCACCCAGTCGAAGACAGGGGGGGGGTAAGAACACCTTGCGCCTCGAATCCAGCCAAGCTGAGCACATTCTGCACATCGCCGGAGGGAATCGTCCAATCCACGCCACCATTGGAGATGATCTCATTGGCCCAGACCACTCCCTCATAAGACGAGCTCCCCGAGATCGTGACCGTTCCATTGGGGAACCAGGCGAACAGATTCAGTCCATCTGCGCTACCAGCCAACTTGACGATCTGCGTGTCGCAACTGGGGATGGGGCGACAACCAAACAGAGCAAAATCCGCACTGTCTCCATCATGCTTGAGCTCGCCGCCGCCGGTGCTGCGGACCACATTATTAACCTCGGAGCCTGGAAAATAAAGCCGCAGAGCTCGACTGCCAGTGCCCGCTATGGTAACCGCCAGTCCGCTGTAATCCAACTGCTTAAGGTTACAGTGCAACGCCTCGGAACCCTCAGGCTTGACGGCATAATCCATCACGGCACAATAAGGAATCACCGGCGGAGAATTACTAAATGGCTCTTTTGGAGCATTGGCATTGATCGTCACCTTACCCCCCGGACAGGATCTGAGCCTGCCACTTGCCGTCCCTTCCGCCTCAGTGCAATAAATAAATGAATTTGAGGAGCCAGAATTTGAAAATTCCGCCAGATCGGTATTGCCGCTGATAGTACCCATCTCCGCAAGGGTTTCGTCGGGGTTTTGGCGCACCTGTGGGATGGAAAATGGTGACACCAACTGCATCGTGAAATCCGTCGAGGTGGGATTGAAATCACACGCCTGCACGCAGAGCAGAGGATTGACCGTCTGACCAGCCCCATTGACAATCGTGGTGACGCCATTGATCGTCATCGAACCGGTGCCGTCATTGGCCAGTCCAGCCATGAAACCCCAGCTTTCGGAGATACAGACACTCTCGCCCTGACTGTCCGGCCTCGGTTCATAGTCGGTATTCCCATGGGCGCCGCCGAAGGAGACACCGCAGCATTTGGGCACCAGTTCAAGCTCCTCTTCCAGCCGTACCGTGCTGATCACATTGCCGTTGCGCAGGGCCGAACCCTCGACGATCAGCCTGACGCTGCCGCGGCCATTCTGGGCATCGAAAAGAAGCAGGCTGGGGCCGCCTGCCGCGGTGCGCAGCGGCTGGCGCTGCACAGACACCAGCCGATACGACTTGACAGCGGCGGCGGCAGTCTGGACAACCTTGCCCTCGTCATCCAGATACACGGTTCGATACGACGCTCCTCCCTGGTAGCCGATCGTGGGGTTGCTTGTATCGTTATTGTCGTCAGGATTCTTGTCGGTCAGATCAGGAGAGTTCAGGGAAGCTCTGATCAAGACCGGGAA
Organism: Synechococcus sp. CBW1004; assembly: GCF_015840715.1. Lineage (NCBI taxonomy): Bacteria > Bacillati > Cyanobacteriota > Cyanophyceae > Synechococcales > Synechococcaceae > Synechococcus > Synechococcus sp. CBW1004. The sequence continues at coordinate 1,782,638 of NZ_CP060397.1, forward strand.
TTGAGCGCAAGCGTGTCTCATTCTCGTCAATGAGACACAAGTGGGGTATTTTGTCCTTGGCTACTCGCCAGGTGCTCCAATCCAGGGCCTGACTGGCTTATTTCTCGTGAGTTCCCCGATCATTTTTGGCTGCTCACCCTCAAGATGGCACACTTATTCTGTCATTTACGCTGTAGAAGGACAACGTTCGCGCACCATCCAGAGATTGGCGAGGGCAAACAGCATCGTCAGCTTGAGGTTGTTCTTGCGGATGCCTCGGTAGAAGACCTTCCGAAATCCAAACTGGCACTTGATGATCCGAAATGGATGCTCCACCTTTGCCCTGACATGTGCTTTCGCCGCCTCCATCAGATCCAGCAGTCTTCCCTCTGGGGTGTCCGGTAGAACTCGGCGCTGTCCGGGCTTCATGGCGATGCGCATCTCTGCTTCGCAGTCCTTGAACGCCTCACGCTTTTCGATGCCGATGTGGCCAGAGTCGCCGTAGATCACGCGTTCCTCGCCATGGACGCGATCGGGTGCCGTGTTCAGCTCATGGACGTTGGCAGCCGTGCTCACCACGGAATGGACCAGACCCGAGGCTGCATCCACACCGATGTGGCACCGCATCCCAAAGAACCACTGGTTGCCTTTGGCCACCGAGTGCATTTCAGGATCCCGCTCGCCCGTCTTGTTCTTGGTTGAACTGGGAGCGTTGATGATTGTGGCATCGAGGATCGTGCCCTCCTTAAGCATCACGCCCTTCTCCCGCAGGCTCTGGTTCACCGTCTCCAGGATCTGCTCTGCTATCCGATTCTCTTCCAGGAGGTGGCGGAAGTTCAGGATCGTCGTCTCGTCAGGGATCCGGTCCTCAACCATGTCGATCCCAGCAAAGCGGCGGAAGCAGGGGGTATCGATCAGCATCTCCTCCATCAAGGGATCGGAAAGCGTGAACCACTGCTGCAGCAGGTGGATGCGCAGCATCACCTCCAGCGGAAACGGTGGGCGCCCGCCCTTGGCAGAAGGCCTGTGGTACACAGGCGAAATCAAGGCCAGGAAAGGATCCCAGGGCACTGTGGCTTCCATCTCATCGAGGAAGCGCTGCCGGCGCGTTTTCTTCTTGGCGTAGGTCTGCTCGTAGTCCGTGAAACCCAACTGGAGGGGGGCCGCCATCCGCTGCCAGTCTCATTATTGGAACTGTACTGATTCTATCGGGTTTTTCAGGGGTTCCTCAGATCCCCGGTGCTGGCGGGCGGACAGGGGCTGAGCACCTTCGCATCATCACTGCTCCATAGATATCCTTCTTCATCCGCCAAGGATCCAGCCTTGACGAGCAGTCCTCGGTTGTGGGGCTTGTTGAGTTCGCCCACGATGCGGGTGATGCCTGTCTCGGCGGCATCGCGGGCGTCGCTGCTCTCCGCCTGCAACAGAACGCTGAGCAGTCCATCTCCGGAGCGGAGAGCCAGCATCAGGCCACCGACCAGAAGAATCGCGGCTGCGATCAGCACAAGCGGCAACGAAAATCCGCGCGTGGACCAGACAAGGCGGGGGCGGCCCATGAACCATTGGAGTGTCCGCCAACTCAGCCTAGGAGAGCCCAGGGAATCGGCCAACGGTTGCGGAGGCCGCCATAGCTCATGTCCTGATCTGATCGACACCGCAAATGCTGGAGCAGGCGACGGTGCTCCCCATGCGAAGCCCCTGCCGGCCGCCGCATGGACCCCGTGCCGCGATGGCGCGGTCCGCCCCGGGGAAGCCTGCCGAAGACCCGGGTCACCCAATCCCATGCCCCTGCGTTCCTGCCGACGCCCCCTTCCGCTGCGACGGCTTCCGCTGCGACGGCGTTCGCTGCGGCGGCATCCGATGCGGCGGCTTCCGCCTCAGCCCCATCCATCACTGAGCGCCCCGACAGCGGGGTTCCTGCTCCCTCTGGCCGCGATGCTGTCACTGCTGTTGCTGCTGGGCAGCCTCTCGGTGCAGGCCGTGAGCCTGCAGGGCCGGCTGCGGGGCAGCGCCGAACAGCAGCTGCAGACGAGCGAAGACCGGCTGGTCTCCGCCGCCCAGCTGCTGGTGGCGCGCATTCAGCTACGCCATGCCTGCCTGTTGCCCCTGGCCCTGGAGCAATGGGCGGACGCCGGCTGCGCCGACGCCCTGGAACTGGAGCAGCTGCGTCGGGGTGAGGTGTTCGGCGTGGGCTGGCAGCTGCGGCGCTGGCAACCGGCCCCGCCCCCTGTCGACACCCCCACGGCCGAGCAACGTCTCACCCTGGAGATCACGCTGGATGGTCGCGGCCAGGAACCGAGCCGCCACGCCAGCTTCGAGCTGCGGCTGGCGGGGCTGCCCTGGCGGGTGCAGGAGCTGCGGCCCCTCGGCCTGCGGGGGGAGGCGCTGTGAACCTGATCGAGGTGCTGATGGCGGCGCTGCTGGTTTCGCTGAGCGCCGGATCGTCGCTGCGGATCTGGAGCCTGATCGCGATGGGGGTGACGCAGGAGGAGCGGCGCCAGCTGCTGGCCGACCGGCTCGAGGGAGAACTGGCGGCCCTGGAGGCCAGCCTGCGGCTGCAGAGCCGCCAGTCGCTCCAACCGCCCCCGTGCGGCAACAGCGCCGCCACCCTGCAGACGCTGTTGAGCTCCCGCCCCAGCGCCGAGGGGGTGGAGCGCCGCCTGACACTGCTGCCTGCCGACGATGGCCTGCTGCTGGAGCTGGCGATCGACGGTCTGCCGCTGCGGCGTCAACGCCTGCTGTTGCCGGCGGCCCTCGGCCTCTGCCAGAGCCCCTCCGCCGCCACCGGGTCCGCACCGGCGCCGCAGATCCATGGCTGAGCGTCTGCGGCCGCAAAAGGCGGGCCTGAGGCCGCAGGAGGCCGACCGGCGACCACGGGACGCAGCCTTCTCGCTGCATGAGCTGCTGATCGTGGCGATGCTGCTGGGGTGGGTGAGCGTGCTGGGGCTGCGCCAGGGGGCGGAGGCGCTGGCGCGCGAACGGGTGGAGAGCGCCAGTCGCCGCATCGCCCTGGGCCTGGAACGCGGGCGACTGGCGGCGGTCCGCAGCGGCAGCCCCTGCGGCCTGCAGCTGGCGGAGGCGGGCTGGCAGGCGCCCCCGGATGCGGCGCTGCCGGGCTGCCCGGGACTCGACCTGCCCGCCGGTGAGGGCATCGATCCGGGAGTGGTGCAGGTGGAGCACAACCTGCCGCCCCTGGTGCGCTTCACCAGCAACGGCCTGGTGCTCGACGGCGGCACCGTGCGGATCTCCGCCGAAGGCACGGCGCTGGAGCGCTGCCTGGTGATGGCCCTGCCCCTGGGGGTGGTGCGGCTGGGCCGCTGGCAGCAGCAGACCTGCCAGGTGGACCCCAGCCTGTGAACGCGCTGCTCCTCCAGAACGGACGATCGCGGCGGCGCCGGCCGGAGCGATCCGCCCTGGCCATTCCGGGCCGCAGCGCCGGCCTGACCCTGGTGGAGCTGCTGCTGGGCCTCAGCCTCGGCATGGCCCTGTTCGTGACGCTGCTCCAGACGCTGCTGCTGCACGGCCGCGGCAACGAACGGCTGGTGCGGCTGGTGCGCGAGCGGGGAGTGCAGCGCCGCACCCTGGCGTTGCTGCGCAGCGAGATCCTGCGGGCCGATCGGCTGGAGCTGGGGGAGAGCCCTGGCCTTCAACCGGCCTGTTCCCTGGCCGGCCGCCGGCCGGTGCTGCAGCTGCAGACGGCCCGGGGCACGATCAGCTACACCCTCAGCCCGCCGCCGAGCGCCATCTGGCGCGGGCAGGTGCTGATGCGCTGCGGGCCGGCCTACGGGCTCGACGGCGAACCGAGCACAGGCAGCAGCCTGAACCGGGTGCTGCTCGATGGCCTGGCGACGGGCGGCTTCGAGGCCAGCCGCAGCGGGCCTGGACAGCTGCGGCTGAAGCTGCAGCAGGAGTTCCGGCTGACGGACGGCCATCGCCAGACGATCAGCAGTGCCGTGGAGATCGCCACGGCGGAGCGGGCGCCATGAGGCTCGGGGCCCTCGGCTGCAGGCGCCGGAGAACGCCAAAACGAAAGATCGGCGCGGGCGGGGCCGGATATCCCCATGCCCTTTCGGTTGTCTTCTGCCGCTTCCGGGTTATGGTCTTCGGATCCGGTGCAGGCGCACGGACCCCGTTGGCAAGGGGTCAGGCCTCCGGATTCAGAGCGCGGGATCAACCCGCAGAGCCCGGGGACGGCCAGGACGGCCAGGACGGCCCTCCCAACCACAGGTCCATCTGAGACCCGCAGCCGTCGGCCCAGCCAGGGCGACAGGACTGCCGGTCGTGCGCGATCCATATCCCCTTCGCAAGGTCATTCCCATGAAGACAAACATCGCTCCCCCCCGCCCGACCACCCTGTCCGGGCGCGCCAGCCAGGCGTCCCGGCACCGTCGCTCGGGGCAGGCCCCCCAGGGCGCCCCCTGTTGCTCCCTGAAGGCACGGCCCGCCCCCCATCCCGCCCCGGCTCCCAGCTGGGAGGAACTGCTCGGCCAGCGCTGAGCGGCTGAGCTGCCAGGCGCACCCCGCATCCGGAAGGGAGCGGGAGTGCGCGGGGCAGGAGCCTGGATCACGGATTCAGGGGTTCCTCATGCCAACCCGTGGTCGCCCGCCAGCGGCGACGGCGGTGCGGATGGGCCCCGAGTTCGAGCAGCTCCACCTGGCCGATCTCGCACCGCAGCAACACCAACGACTCTGGAACCGGCTCGGCATCACCCAGTTCACTGGGGAAGGCCGCGGCCGGCTCGAACGGCTCACCGGGAGGCGGCCAGCCCCAGAGGGCGCGCCCGGCCGGCGTGAGCTGGCGCCAGTGGCGCTGCCGCTCGCGGCGCTCGACCTCCGCCGGCAGGGCAAGCCGCTGTCCCCGCAGGCGGAACTGACAGCGGGCCCGGGGCAGCAGCCAGCAGAGCTCCACGGCAGCCTCCGCAGCCAGGTCCGTCACCTTGGCGCTGCGGCCGTCCGTGAGCAGATCGAGGCAGGCCCCATCCGCCCAGCCGCGGAACACCAGGGTGCGCACCCGCGGGGTGCCGTCCGGCGCCACAGTCGCCAGCTGGAGCCAGCGGGCCATCGGCGATAGCCCCTCCCGCTCGCGGGCGCCACGCAGCAACGGCCGCCAGGGCGGCAGCGCATCGGCGGGCAAGGCGTCCGCGCTCACGCCGGTGCGCAGGCGAAGTCCTCGATGGCGCCGGTGCCCTGGCGAAGCCGGAAGCGGGGGTGCTGCGGATCCTCGAGGCTCCACCACCACTTGCCATCGGTGAAGCTGGGGGCGCCGGCGTTGTTGGTGCGCGGCAGCTGCAGCGCGATCAGCTCCCCGTCGCGCTGCCACTGCAGCTGCACGAAGGCGCCCGGCAGGGTGCCGTCGCTGCGGTTGGGGATGGCCGGGTCATCCACGGCACCGCCATGCAGGGTGACCGTCAACGCGCTCCCATCACAGCGAAAGGCCTCGGGGACAGGCGCGGTGTCGGCACGCCCGGCCGCCTGAGCGGGAGCGACAACCAGGATGAGGAGCAGCAGCCCCAGGCAGGCGACCGGTGGCCACCAACTGCATGCCAGCGGCGACAGCCGCTGGCCCTGACGGGAGAACCATCCCTCATGCATCGCGGCTGAAGCGGCTGATGGGCCAGGACCCTATCGGAGACGCAGGGCGGAGGGCGACCGGCTGAACCGGCGGCCCTGGCGCCGCGACGCCTCAGACGCTCTCAGCCAGCTGACGCGCCCAGGCCAGCACCCTGGCCACCCGGTCCGGGCTGGGGGCTTCGCAGTAGAGGCGCAGCAGCGGCTCGGTGCCCGAGAAGCGCAGCATCAGCCAGTGACTGGGACCGAGGCGCAGCTTCACGCCGTCGGTGGTGATCACCTCCTCCACGGCAGCCCCGGCCACCTCGCTGGGAGGCGCTTCAGCCAGGCGGGCCTCCAGCCGCTGGCGTGCGGCCATGTCGGCGAGGCGCAGATCGAGCCGGTCGTAGGCGGCAGCCCCACCGCAGCGCTGCTGCAGGGCATCGATGCGCTGGCCCAGGGGCACACCGCCCTCCACCAGGGCCTCGATCAGCAACAAGGCCGCGAAGGGGGCATCGCGCTCCGGCAGGTGCATGCCGAAGCCGACACCGCCCGATTCCTCGCCCCCCACCAGCACCTCACCGGCGAGCATCTCGGCGGCGATGTATTTGAAGCCCACGGGCATCTCCAGCACCGTGCGGCCCAGGTCCTCGGCCACCAGCGCCATCAGATCCGAGCCGCTGACGGTCTTGATCACCGTGCCGGGCAGCTGGCGGGCGCGGGCGAGGTGATCGATGAACAGGGGCATCAGCAGCTGGGTGCTGCAGAAGCGGCCGCGCTCATCCACCGCGGCGATGCGGTCGCCGTCGCCATCGAAGACGATGCCCATCGCCGGCTTGCCCGCGGCGGTGCTGGCGCGCACCTCGGCGATCAGCTGCGTCAGGTAAGGAGCCAGCGGCTCAGGCGGGTGGCCGCCGAACAGGGGATCGCGCTGGCTGCGGATCTCGCGGATGGCACCGGAGGCCACAGCCTGCTCCCCCAGCAGGGCCGGCAGCACACCGGCGGCGGAGCCATGCATCGGATCGACGATCACCGTCAGGCCGAGCCGCTGCAGCCCTTCGGCCAGGGCCCCGGTGTCCACCTTGGCCTTCAGGCCCGCCACATAGGCCCCCAGGGCATCGAAACGTGCGGTGTCCGCCGCGATCGGCACGGTGATGCCGCCGGCCGCCAGGCGACGCTCCACCCGAGCGGTGAAGTCGCCCTCCACCGAGCCGCCGAAGGGGCCCTTGATCTTCAGGCCCAGCCATTCGGGCGGGTTGTGGCTGGCGGTGATCACCAGGGCGCCGAGAGCCCCGCGCTCCACCACCGCCCAGCTGGAGGCCGGGGTGGGCGTGGGCGCATCGCTCAGCACCGGCACCAGGCCGGCGCCGCGCACCGCCGCCGCGATCGCCTCGGCCAGTTCCGGTGCCAGGAAGCGGCGGTCGTAGCCGAGCACCACCTCGCGGCTGGCCAGGCCCTCGGGCGCACTGCTGGCCAGCTCCCGGGCCGCCGCCGCCGCCACCGGCAGCAACCGCTCCACCGTGATGTCCACCCCGAGGATGCCCCGCCAGCCGTCGGTGCCGAAGGCGATCGGGGCGGCCTCCAGGGGCAGGGGGGCGGAAGCCATGGAGGTCGGGTGCAGCTCGGGCCGTTCGTAGCAGCGCGCCCCCCCGCCGTGGCGCCTGCGGGTGCCGGCATGAGGGCAGGCCACCGCCGCGCTTAGCGTGCGGCGATGCCCGCGGCGCGAACATCCCATTCCGGAGCCGGTGCCCTCGCGGCCGCTCCTCTCACCGACCGGCTTCTTCGCAGCTGGCTGCGCTGCCGCCGCCGCGCCTGGCTGGACCGCCACGGCCCCCTCGAGCGACGCCAGTGGAACGCCCACCGGGCCCTCGCCCTCGATGAACAGCTGCGCTGCTTCCAGCAGCTGCTGCCCCAGCGCCCCGGCCGCGGCGAACAGGCCTGCAGCCGCGGCGAGGCCGGTGTGATGGGCCTGCGGCTGTATGGCCAGCTCCGGGCCCCGGGCCTGCATCAGCCCCTGGCCCTGGAGGCCCATCCGCCGCTGCTGCAGCGCGTCGACGGTCACAGCCGCTGGGGGCCGTTCGCCTATCGACCGGTGCTGGCCCGCCAGGGCCGCAACCTCACCCGCGAGCACCGGCTGCAGCTGACCCTGTGGGGACGCCTGCTCGAGGAGCAGCAGCAGGCGCCGGTGCCCCGGGCCCTGGTGGTGGGCCCCGGCGATCGCAGCCTGATGCGGGAGCCGCTGACGCTGACGCCGGCGCTGCAGCGCCAGCTCGATGAGAGCCTCGAGCGCCTGGCCGCGGATCTGGAACGGCCGCAGCCGCCGCCGCTGGTCAACGACCGCAAGAAGTGTGTGCTGTGCGGCTGGCGCACCCTCTGCGATGCGGTGGCCGCCGAGGAGGGACACCTCAGCGAGGTGAGCGGCATCGGCGGCAAGCGCCGCGATCTGCTGCTGGGCGAGGGCATCGGCAGCCTGAGCGAACTGGCGGCGGCCGATCCGGCACGGCTCGCCGAGGATCTGGCGGTGCATGGCGAGCAGCACCGGGAGGTGGCACCCCAGCTGGTCGCCCAGGCCCGCGTGCAGGCGCAGGGGGCTCCCCTGCGGCGCCCCAGAGCGCAGGGCGAGGCCCTGCCGGAGCTGCGCCAGGCCACAGGCGTGCTGATCTACGACATCGAATCGGACCCCGACGCGCGGGACGACTTCCTGCATGGCTTCCTGTCGCTGCAGCGCGATGCCGCGGGCCGGTGGCCAGGTCCGGTCGCGGGAGCCAGCACTGCGGATGCCAGGGGCGCGGCGAGTCCGAGCCACGCAGCCCAGGAGAGCGGTGCCTTCCATCCGCTGCTGGCCCTGCAGGAACACGGCGAGGCGCGGCTGTGGCAGCGGCTGCGCACCCTGCTGCGCAAACACCCCGACTGGCCGGTGCTCCACTACGGCGAGACCGAATCGATCTACCTGCTGCGGCTGGCCGAGCGACAGGGTGCCGGAGAGGCGGAGCGGCAGGCGCTCAAGGGCCGCCTGATCGACGTGCATCAGCGGCTGCGGCAGCACTGGCTGCTGCCGGTGAACAGCTACGGCCTCAAGGCGGTGGCTGGCTGGCGCGGCTTCCGCTGGAGCCAGAGCGGCGTCGATGGCGCACGCTGTCTGCTCTGGTGGCGCCAGTGGCGGCTGGGGGTGCGCACGCCGGCCCGCAGCCGCCACCAGCTGCGCCGGATCTTCACCTACAACCGCGACGACTGCCTGGCCACCTGGGCGGTGGCCGCCTGGCTGCTGGAGCAGGACGAGGGCTGAGACAGCGACCGCGCCTCGGGCGCGGCACACCTCCACCCAACGCAGAGCGCACCGGAACGGTGGCGATGGGGCGTGGCAAAGGCTGCGAGGCAGCCCCTGCGGCGGCCCTGGAGGCGCCTCGCGTGGGTGATCAGCCCGCCGGTCGGCCCGCCCCACCCGCGCCCACCGGCGGGGCCACGAACGCCTCCGGCAGCGACAGCTGCAGCGTCAGCGGTTCGGCTCCCTCCCGCTCCGCCACCAGCGTCGCCGCGTCCAGGGCTGAGCGGCGCACCAGGGCCAGGCCGATCCAGCCGCTGCCATCGGCCAGGTCGAGGGCGGAGGTGACCACCCCGGCCCGCTCCTCACCGGCCCGCAGCGGGGCTCCCGGGGAGGGGCCCTCGGCACCGGGCACGAACCAGCGGCGCAGCTGACGCCTGACGCCGTCGTAGGTGGCGAGCTTGGCCAGGGTCTCCTGGCCCACGTAGCAGCCCTTGCTGAGGCTCACCCGCGGCGCCAGGCCCAGCTCGAAGGGATTGGTGTCCTCATTCACCTCGGCGGGGCAGGCGGGCCAGCCCTGCTGGATGCGCCAGCGCTCGCGCCGCTCCGCCTCCAGACGTGGACGGGCCAGCAGGACCTGGGCCGCGGGCTCCAGACCGCCCGGGGCCGCAGCGTCGGCATCAGAGCCCACGAGAACCAGGGCATCTCCCAGCCAGAAGCCCTGCCCACCCTCCAGGGGCCGCCAATCGGGGAGGCCGGATTCCGCCGAGCCGGCCGCCTCCGGAGCGGTGCCGGACGACGCAGCCTGCACGGCGTCACCGGCTCCAGGCACCGGCTCCAGAAGGACACCCTCAGACAGAGGGCCGAGCTCGACCGCATCGGCAGGGAACAGCACCCGATCGAGGGCCTGGCGCACCCCTGCTCCCTCCCCCTCGCGGATCACCAGCCAGGCACCGTCCTGCGTCACCAGCACCTCGGCCAGGGCCCGCAGGCGCGCCGTCGGTGTGATGCAGCAGGTGGAGAGCCACTGTCCCGGGCGGGCCAGCTCGATCGCCTGGCTCGTCTGGCCGTGCAGGAAGCGCAGGCTGTCTGGTCCCCGCAGCTCCAGCAGCGAGACCGACGAGGCCACCACGCTGGCCGAGGCGGGGCGCCAGTCCCAGGGAGTGGCCGCAGCGGAGCGCTCCTCACTGGGCGCCGCGTCCGCGAGGGTCTGGGAGGTGGCGGTGGGGGTCAGGGAGGTGGCGGGGGCGATCGAAGCGTCGGCGGAGGGGTGGGGATCGGCCATGGCGGGAGCGGAGATCGGCAGCGGGGAATCGGGAGTGAAGGGAGAGAAGAGGGGGAGCGAACCACGGTGCGAGCCGGTTGGGACCCGAGCCGGAGCCGGTGCGCTCTCTGAACCGGCCGGTCCAGCCCCCAGGGACCGCGCCGCTGGTCCTCCAGCCAGGAGCCGGGACAGGGCAGCAGCCAAGGGCCGGCAGCCACAGCGATCCGCTCACCAGGTGGAGCTGGCCGGGGTGCAGGGGCCCCGGGAGAACGGGCGCCCACCCTGGCGCCCGGTGAGCCCGCCTGGGGCCGGCGGGCCTGATCGCGGAAGCGGCCCGGAGCAGCCAGGCCGGCGGCGGGCAGTCGCCAGAGGCGTTGCAGGGCTCAGCCAGCCAGCTCCGCCTGGGCCGCCGACACCTCCTCCAGCAGGAAGAGGCTGCGCAGCCCCAGGCCAGCCGCCTGCATCGCCTCGGCGCCGCCCTCCTGGCGGTCGACGATGGCCACCACCTGCTCGACCACATAACCGGCCTCGCGCAGCTGGTTGACGGCCTTGAGGGCCGAACCGCCGGTGGTGACCACGTCCTCCAGAACGGTGATGCGGCTGCCGGCGGGTGGCAGGGGCCCCTCCAGCCAGGCACCGGTGCCATGGCCCTTGGCCTCCTTGCGCACGATCAGGGCGTCGAGGTCGCGGCCGGCCAGGGCGGCCTGCAGAGCCACGGCGCTGACCAGAGGGTCGGCACCGAGCGTCAGGCCCGCCACCGCCGCAGCGCCGGGCTCCACCAGCTCGAGCATCGACGCCCCCAGCAGCGCCAGGCCCTGGCCGCTGAGGCTGACCGGCTTGCAGTTGACGTAGTGCTCACTGGTGCGCCCCGAGGCGAGCGTGAAGCTGCCGCGCCGGTAGGCGCGCTCCGCCAGCAGCCGCAGCAGGGCAGCGCGGGCCTCGGAACCGGTCAGGGCGGGAACAACCATCAACGGGGACGGCCAGACTGGTGGCCGGAAAACTCACTCGCTAGTTTGTGCCCGCCGTGCGCGGGCCCTGCAGGACATGCCTACCTCCCTCAGCACGACTGACGACGGCGCCGGCAACAGCACCCGAAGCCGACGGAGCAGCCGGCCACTGGCCTGCGCCGGGCTGGCCATGGGGAGCCTCGGCCTGATCTGCGGCGCGACCGGTGACGCCGCCCAGGCAGGCCCCCTGTCCTGCACCACCAGCCTCGAGGCCCCGATCATGGCGACCCGCGAAGCCTCGGGATCCCTGGCGATTCCCGCGTCGCCGGTGGAGGTGACCCGTTGCGTGCCGGTGGAAACCGTGCCGCAGCTGATTGAACGCCGGGCGTACACCTGGACGCCTCCCTACGCCCCGGGCGTGGACCTGCTGCGCCAGGCGACGTCGATCCTCGGGATCGCGATGGGCGGCATCGACGGCAACCGGGTGATGGGTTTCGGGTTCCCGGATCAGACACTGATCTGGGATGGGACGGCGATCCAGAACACCACCAACGCCCTGCTCGAAGAGCAGTCGAGCCCGATGCCCCTGCGCACCCCGGACCTGGTGAGCGTGTTCAGCACCAGCCTCGGCAGTGGCGGCAGACTGGCCCAGCCGCCCAACCCCGAGGAAGGCGGAATGCCCTCGGTCTACCTCAATCCGCCGCTGCTGCTACCCACGCAGAACGGCAATACTCAAGGGTTCTGAACATCTGCGGCGCATCCGAACGGCGCCACAACGGGGGTCTAGCAATCTGGTGAATGCAGCGGACTCATAATCCGCCTTAGGCGAGTTCGATCCTCGCGACCCCCATCCCAGAAAACCCAGTCACCACAAGGGTTTTCACGAAATCCGCCAGCCAGCACCCGAGGCTCATCTAGGCACGGATTAGGCACAAAAGAGCCCCTTTTGGGCGAGAGTAGGCACGCTTTTAGGCACGCCTCCATGGCCCCCAGGGACCCCTACCTGGCACGCATCAACCGGGCGCTGCGGGACCTTGGCTCCAGCGTCAGCCTGGAGATCTCTCCGTCCGGCGGCCGGCTACGCCTGCGCGCGTCGCTGCCCACGCCGGATGGTGGCTGGAAGCAGCGGCGCATCACCACCGCCTTTCCTTACCCCTCCGGAGTCGACCAGGCACGCCAGCTCGCCGAGGAGCTCGGCCGCGACCTGGAGCTGCACCGCCGAGGCCTGGAGGCGTTCCCTCTCGATCGCTGGCTGCAACCGGCTCGAACACCTGGGGAGGATTCCGCGGGAATCAGCGGTCAGGAGGCGGTCAGCCGGACCGAGACCTGGTGGCGGCAGCAGCGCAGGCGCGGCCCCAGCGCCGACGTCACCTGGACCACCACCTATGCCGCACCGCTGAGACCCCTGCTCAGTCAGGCCGACGTCACCATCGACACGCTGCGTGCGGTGGTGGAGAGCAAGCCGATCGGCAGCTGCAGTCGGCGCAAGGCGGCTCTGGCGGCCACGGCCGTGGCGCAGGCCCTGGAGATGGGCACGGAAGCGGTGCAGGAGCTCAGGGTCCTGGGCAAGGGCTACACCCCCTTGAAGGATGCGGCGCCGCGCAACCTCCCTGGCGACGATGAGATCGTCGCGGTGATCGATGGGCTGCCGTCAGGGTGGCAGTGGGCTGCGGGGATCTGCGCCACCTATGGAGCCAGGCCCCATGAGGCGCTCCTGATGCCAGAGGTTGAGAACAATGGCCTGGTCGTGATCCGTGGCGGCAAGACCGGAGCCCGGCAGGGCCTGCCGCTGCCGAAGGCGTGGATTGACCGCTGGGATCTCAGGAGCAAGCGCCTGCCGGCCATCAACCTCGATCGCGACCACCGCACAGTCGGCTCACAGCTGGGAGTGGCTCTGCGTCGCCACGAGGCGCCATTTCTCCCCTACGACCTGCGCCACGCCTGGGCGGTGCGGGCGATTCACAACCCGCAGATCAGCCCCTCGCTGGCGGCCAAGAGCCTCGGGCACTCCCTGATGGTCCATACCTCTCTGTATCAGCGCTGGTTCGACAGCGCCTCGATGGCGTCACTTGTTGCGCAGATGTGAGGCGAAGCCCTCCACGTCCACCAAAGGGCCACTGACACCGGGCTGGCCCTTAGGCGGAGAGGCCCGACGAGGCGCCGGAACCCCATCGGCCAGCCGGGAAGTCCTGCCAATGCGACGCCTTATTAAAGGGAAAAGCGCCAGGCTTTAATAGGAAGTGACCTTGTTCAAGTTTCGCGGTGGTGGGCTGATGAAGCGCCTTGGCGCAGGTCGTTACGAGATCACCAGCACCGCTGGCGAAGAGGTCCGTGCCTTCGTCCCGGCGCCATTGCCGCCTGAACCACCCGTCCAACTGGGTGGAGCACTGCAGGGGTTGCACGAGCAAGCACTGTTGGCCTGCGGACGCCTGGATGGGGTTTCGACCCTCCTTCCCGATCGGGACCTCTTCCTCTACGCCTACGTTCGGCGGGAGGCCTTGCTGTCCTCTCAGATTGAGGGCACGCAGTCGTCCTTGTCAGACCTGCTGCTGTTCGAGCTCGAAGAAGCCCCCGGAGTTCCCTTCGATGACGTCGTCGAGGTCTCCAGTTACGTGTCGGGGTTGGAGCACGGCCTGGGGAGGCTGCAAGAGGGGTTCCCCCTCTCCTGCCGCCTGCTCCGCGAGATCCACGCCCGGCTGTTGGCCAGGGGCCGCGGAGCCGATCGGCTGCCGGGAGAGTTCCGACGGAGCCAGAACTGGATCGGCGGCACCCGCCCAGGCAATGCCCGCTTCGTGCCCCCGCCTCCCGGGCTGGTGGAGGCGTGCATGGGGCAGCTGGAGCAGTTCATCCACGGGGGGCCCCAGGGACAGCACAACCTGCCCTTGCTGGTGCGGGCTGCGCTGGCCCACGTGCAGTTCGAGACGATCCATCCGTTTCTCGATGGCAACGGTCGCCTGGGCCGCCTGCTGATCGTGCTGATGCTGATCGACGCAGGGGTTCTGCAGCAGCCATTGCTCTATCTGAGCCTGTTCTTCAAGGAACACCGCAGCCGCTACTACGAACTGCTGGACGGCGTGCGTCAGGACGGGGACTGGGAGGCCTGGATCGACTTCTTCCTCGAAGGGGTCGAGAACACAGCGACTGCTGCGGTCAGCACCGCTCACAGGCTGCTCGCGTTGTTCCGCGCCGACGAGGCCAGGCTGGGCGGTCTGGGGCGCTCGGGGCCCAGCGTGCGGCACGTGTTCACGGCCCTCAGCAGGCGTCCACTGAACAGCATCAACCAGCTGAGCACCGCCTGTCAGCTGAGCTTTCCCACCACAGCCAAAGCCCTTGAGACCTTGGTGGATCTGGGAATTGTTCGAGAGATCACCGGCGGTCGGCGCAATCGCCTCTTTGCCTACGACGGCTATCTGACGATCCTGAGCGAGGGGGCCGAGCCGCTCTGACGAGGGCCTTCGGTCTTGGTGACGCGGGGATCAGCGAGGGGGATGAGAGGCAGATCGGACTGCTGCTGCTGACGCATGTCCTGGCCAGGGACCGGCTGGGCCAAGGCCTTGATGGCCTCACTTGTTGCGCAGATGTGAGGCGAAGCCCTCCACGTCCACATACAGCGTCCTGCGTTTGCCGGTGTCCCCGGTGGTCGCACTGACGAACTGAGTTGGGATGCGGCCACGGTCGATGGCGACCCGCAAAGCACGGGCGCTGGGGAAGTGGAGAGCCCGGGCGGCCTCCGCCAGGGGCAGCCAGGGGCTGCTGCTGAGCGTGGGCTTGAGCTCAAGGCGAGCCTGAATCACATTCAGCTGGGCGCAGATGAGATTGAGCTGCTGCTTGATGTCATCCGCAGCTGTCAGAGACGTGCTCATGGCAGTTGAATTCGCACCGCACCATTTGAGCCCCTGAAATCAGCGATTGAGCTCGGTTGAACCGTGCAAACCGTGCAGATTTACAGGACTTGCACGGTTTGCACGGTTGCGGGGCATCCGGCAATGCCGCGCAGGAGCCCAAATGAAAAGGCCGCAGCGAAGTTCGCCGCGGCCCTGAGTTCGTGGTCTCCTGATTATGGCATCTCCGGCGATTGCTGCGGCTGCTTTCTGCTGGGTTGTTTCACAACGCAGAAACGGGTTCCGGGCCTCTGCCTTCATGGAGGTTCGGCGATGAACCCTTGTGCCTACAGCGCTCTCAGGGAGGCGGCCGTTCGCCTGCTGCAGCTGAGGCTGAGCATGCAGACGGTGATTCCGGTGGCGCTTCCCGCCGAGTCCTATCCCGCAACCAGAAAGAACGGAGCAACCGGTCGGCGGGACATTCAGCGCGACAAGAATGGCAAGCCCCTGCCTGCCTATGTGGGCAAGAATCCGAGTTTCTGGAAGGCGGACGGAACGCCGACTCAGACGAGTCACCGGAAAGCGGTGGATGAGGCAGAGCTGCTGGCAAGAATTGATGTTGCGGAACGCCTTGGAAAGCCGATCGGGCTAGCTGTCATCCCATCCACGGATGTGGTGGTGATCGACTTCGATCGCAAGAACTATCCATCACAGGAAGCTTGCGACCGTGAATGGCTGGGATTGCTGGATCTTTATCCAGAGCTGACGCAGAC
Source organism: Synechococcus sp. CBW1004 (assembly GCF_015840715.1). Taxonomy (NCBI): domain Bacteria; kingdom Bacillati; phylum Cyanobacteriota; class Cyanophyceae; order Synechococcales; family Synechococcaceae; genus Synechococcus; species Synechococcus sp. CBW1004. The sequence goes on from NZ_CP060397.1 coordinate 1,798,231, forward strand.
CCGGCTTGAGCGCACGCCCGGCGGCGGGGTCCACATTTACGTGCAGCCGGCTGACGGGATGGCCAGCTGGCGGAGTGCGGCAGGGTCACTGCACTGCCAGTTCACGCCCGTTCCTGGCGGTGAGCATCGCGGGGAGGTGCTGGCCGGCACCCGGGTGTGCGTCTGTGCCCCGACCCGCAGCGGAGCCGGTGCCTATGAGCTGGTCAACCCGGATCACGCCTACAGCGTGGTTGAGGTGCCGGATCTGGCCTCCATCGGCATCTACCCGAAGGTCAACGCAACACCTGAACCCACGGTTCCGCCGTCGTCGTCGCGGCCTGCCAGCGAGAGGAGAGCCCCGAACGGCCTGAACACCATTCCGCAGTTGGCCGATCTGATCGGCAGCAGGGCGCAGGAGGTGCTGAGGGGTGGGCGGCCCTATGGCGCGGACGCATCGGCCGTGGCCGATCGGAGCCTCCAGCTCACCGGCTTCGTGAAGGAGCTCTGGAGCTGGCACAACCTGCTGCTGGAGCAGGGGTGGAGGTTTGAGGGTGATCCCGATCAGTTGCTGGCGCAGGCGATCGCCGCCCTCGACATCGGCGACAAGGCGGAACGAGTTCTGGCGTCCATCATTCGGGCGGATTGTCGCCATCGGGATCCCGACCGGGCGGAGCGTCACTACGCCTGGCTGGCGGGTGATCGTTCCCGCCGTTGGGGTGGCCGCGGCGATGGCCAGGGATCGAGCAGTGGGGTCTGCGGTACTGCCGCGTCCGATCCCAGTCAGCCGCCGCCGCTGAGCCGCGAGGAGTGTCGCGATCGGTTTCGGGATGCGGTTGCCGCCCATCGCTCGCCCACCGAGGTGGAGCTGCTGCTCGGCGAGCTGGTGGATGAATCCCAGCTCCATCCCCAGGAGCTCCGCCAGCTGCTGGCAGCGGTTCGGATCGAGGCAGAGCAACGCGATGTCCTGCGGCAGGAAGCCAGCGCCCTGGAAGAGGATCTGGCCCGGCACCAGGCCCGTGCACCGATCACCCTGGATGGCTTGTTTCCCGCGCCGTTGGCGGAGGCGATCCGGCGGATCACAGAACACCTGCCGTACTGCGATCACGTGGTGGCCACGGCCTACCTGGCGGGCGTCAGCGGCCTGGTGAAGCTGGGCACGACGATCTGCGGCAACCCCTACACCGACTTCGTCACTCCGGCGAATCTGTACGTCGCGACGGTGGGCCGCTCCGGTCAGAAGAAAACGCCCCTGGAGAAGTTGCTCGTCCGCCGTCCGGCGCAGGAGCTCAGGCGGGAGATGGCTGCGGCCAACAGCCGTGCGATGGAGACATGGCTGAAGCAGTACAAGGGCTGCAAGAAAGACGAGCGGCCGCCCAAGCCGGTGGCGATCTACCTGCAGATTCAGGACTACACCGGGGAGGCCTTCGTTCAGCAGCTGCAGGAGCTCGATAAACGAGGGCTGAGCGTGCTGGTGCTGCGCGATGAGCTCGCGGGCCTGTTCGGTGCGATGAACGCCTACCGATCCGGCCGCGGGTCCGATGAACAGCAGCTGCTGGAGCTGTTTGACGGGCAGGCCTACACCTCGCTGCGGGTGTCAGCCGGCGATCGCAGTTATGACCGCTGTCAGGTGAGCATCTATGGGGCGATTCAGCCCGGCGTGCTGCGGGAGCTGATCAAGGGCGGCGACCCCTCAGGTAAATGGGCGCGCTTTCTGTTCTCTCCTCTGCCGGAGAACACGGTGCCCCTGCCCACCGCGATCAGTGCGGAGGGCGTGACAGCGGTGAACAGGGCCAATGAGGATCTGCAGGTCTATGCCCGCCGGATCTACACGATGCCGGCGCAGCGCTACCAGCTGGATCTTGAGGCGATCGTGGCCTTCAGTGCCTACGAGCACGAGAAGCAGATCCAGGCCCAGCAGGCCCGACTGGATGCCCAGGGGGCGCTCTACGGCAAGTCAGCGGGCAAGGTGCTCCGGGTCGCAGTGTTGCTGCACCTGCTGCAGCTGGCGGTGCTGAACGAGCCGGGTGAAGGGGAGGTCCCGGTGGCCACGCTGCAGCGGGCCATCGAGTTGGTCGACGCCATGGATGACTGGGCCCTGGGCTTCCATGAGCAGGCCGCGGCCGGTGAGGAGGAAGGAGGCGTCTCCTCGCTGATGCGGCGCATTCACACCCTGGCCCGCAAGGCCAAGGGGGCGGTGAGCTGGACGCAGCTGCGTCAGCAGATGAGCGGCCGCGAGAAGAAAGGCACCAACGCAGCTCTGGCTGATCAGGCGATGCGGGCCCTGGCTGAACTCGGTGTCGGCGAAGTCTGCGAGGGGCCCCGTGGGGGTCTGCTGTACCGGGCCACAGCAGACCTGCCCATGTGAGGGAGAGGGACACCATGGGGGAGGCGGCTGTGTCCCCCTGACAAGTCCAGTGCCCACAAGGGGAGAGAAGGAAGGAGGGAGAGGGGGACCTGTTGTTGCTCTTTCTTGGCTGCTCCCCTTTCTGTGGGCGTGATCGAAAAAACACGACCCCTGCTCCCTCCTGTCCCCCCATGGAGAGAGCCCAGTCAGGCAGAGCGTTCTGGTGGGGGAGCGTGGTGCGTCCCCTGGGCCGTCCCCCCACTGCTTTGCGACGAAAAGGGCATAGCTGAGCCTCAATGTGCAGGTTTTGTCGCATAATTGGTTCATGCCCCCCGTCCTGGACAGGAAAGAAACGGCCCTGAAGCTGGCCCGCAGCCGCGGCCTCCTACGCGCCAGGGAGGCCGCGGCGGCTGGTGTTGATCGTTCGACCCTGGCGCGGCTGTGCGACAGCGGCCTGCTGGAGCGGCTGGAGCGCGGGGTTTATGGCCTGCCTGCCGCGGCCGTTCGCGAGCACGTTGACCTGGAGATCGTCGCCAAGCGGGTCCCCCAGGCAGTGTTCTGCCTGCTGACGGCCCTGCGGCTGCACGGTCTGGGGACACAGCAGCCCCGCCGGGTCTGGATCAGCCTGCCGCGGGGGGGCGCCCATCGGCCCACCCTCCAGTTCCCGCCGCTGGAGATGATCCATGTACAGCCAGAGCTGCATCGGCTGCAGGTGGAATCACGCCGCTCCGGTCCGATCCGGCTGAAGGTCTACGGGGTGGAGAAGACCCTGGTCGACTGCTTCCGCCATCGCCGCCGGCTCGGCATGGAGCCCGTGCTGGAGGCCCTGAAGGATGCGATCAGCCAGAGACGGCTGAACGTCGATGAGCTCTGGCGTCAGGCGCAGGCGCAGCGCATGCAGCGGGTGATGACTCCGTACCTCGAAGCACTGCTGTGAAGGCCAATCGGCTGCTGGACCCGACACCATTGGGGTGATGCGGGTCAGCTCGGTAGGCGACTGGTGAGATCAGCCGGCACCCGGAAAACCTCCCGCTTGCCGTCCTTCTCCGGGGTCAGCAGGCCGCGGCCTGCCAGCTTCTGCAGATCGCTCCGGGCGGTCTGGTTACTGACGCCATGACTGTTCTGGTGGGAGAGCACCGTGTAGCGGAACCCCGCATGGAGCAGGGCATGGCGCAGCAGGGCCAGCTGGCGGTGGTTGAGTCCATCCATGCCCTCCAGACGCCGCTGCAGCAGAGCTACCTCATTGGCCTTGCGCTCCAGATACGCGTGCAGGTTTGCGATCGCCTGCTGGATCACCGTCACCTGGGCCAACAGGAAGTAGGTCAGGTCGTTGTCATCGGTTTCGCAGAGCAGGAAGGAACGCTCGTACCTCGCTCGGGCCTGGTTGATCACCGAGGAGATCGAGATGAACTCAAACAGCCAGTACCCCTGCTTGAGCATCGACCAGTAGAAGAGCGCCCTTGCCGTGCGGCCGTTGCCATCGCAGAACGGGTGGTCATAGGCCAGCCAGAAATGCAGGGTGATGGCCCGCACCACCGGGTGGATGAACACGGCCGGGGTTTCACCATTGGCGAAACGGCACAGCTGCTCCAGGCGCGCCTCCAGCTCACTTGCTGCCGGCGGCACGTGGAACACGGTGCCATAGATGTCATCGACCACCACCTCCATGTCGGGAGGACGCAGCCGGCCGGCATCGGCGGGGTCATCCAGCGTCTTCTCGCTCACCAGCCGATGCAGATCCAGCACCAGCTGCGGAGTCAGGGCGTGATCCTTCAGTTCCCGGATCCGCTGCATGGTCCGGAAGTTGTTGAGGATCATCTGCTCGGAGCGATCCCTTGGCGCGCGGTGGCTGCGGATCATGGCCTTGGCCACGTCCCGGGTTGTGGCGGCGCCCTCCATCTGGGAGGAGGTGATCGCCTCCTCCATCAGTGAACTCAGCAGGTAGCGATCGCGTGTGGAGGCCGTGGTGACGGCCTCTGGTGCCATCACGCTGGCCCCGGCCTTCATGTCGATCTCATGCAGACCCTTGAGCAGTAGGGGCGGCTGGCAGAACCAGAAAGGGCTGCCTTCGCTGCTCAGCAGGGGCAGCGGAGTGCCGGTGCCGCGTCTTGAGAGCTTCTCGGCCAGCCACCACTGCTCATGGCTCAGACCCTGCGGGGCAGGGCGATGGCGCAACTCGTCCCAGTGGAAGTAGCGATCCCCCTGGTTGCTCGCCGCGAGCTGAGCGAGCACGGGCATGGCCTCATGCAACCCGCCGGCCTGGGCGAGCAGTGCCTCCAGCGATGGAGGCCTGCGGGGCAGACGGGTGGGCAACTCCCAATGAACTCCTAATTTTGTCCAAATTAGGAGGTTGTTAGGAGTTGCGCGAGGTCCGCGTTGAACTCGGGCATCCCGGGCATGGCTGTCCGCTCCTGCCTAGTCCAGCCCTTCTTGTCTGCCAGGCACCGTGAGGCCGGTGGTTCCGGCTGCGCTGGCGACGCGCTGCGGTCGAAGACGGCCGTCCTTCAGCGTGCCACTGCTGCGCCGTGGCTGACGTCAGAAAGCCGCCGCCGACCTCCGCGCTGGGGCCGGTGTAGTGGGTGTTGGCGAGATGCCCTCTCCCGCGGCTGCGGCAGCAGGGCATCCCGTCCCATGCCGTGGCGGTTGGGGAATCACTGACACCGCCACGGGGTGTCTAGGGAAGCTCTGATCAAGACCGGGAATTGAGCGCAAGCGTGTCTCATTCTCGCCAATGAGACACAAGTGGGGTATTTTGTCCTTGGCTACTCGCCAGGTGCTCCAATCCAGGGCCTGACTGGCTTATTTCTCGTGAGTTCCCCGATCATTTTTGGCTGCTCACCCTCAAGATGGCACACTTATTCTGTCATTTACGCTGTAGAAGGACAACGTTCGCGCACCATCCAGAGATTGGCGAGGGCAAACAGCATCGTCAGCTTGAGGTTGTTCTTGCGGATGCTTCGGTAGAAGACCTTCCGAAATCCAAACTGGCACTTGATGATCCGAAATGGATGCTCCACCTTTGCCCTGACATGTGCTTTCGCCGCCTCCATCAGATCCAGCAGTCTTCCCTCTGGGGTGTCCGGTAGAACTCGGCGCTGTCCGGGCTTCATGGCGATGCGCATCTCTGCTTCGCAGTCCTTGAACGCCTCACGCTTTTCGATGCCGATGTGGCCAGAGTCGCCGTAGATCACGCGTTCCTCGCCATGGACGCGATCGGGTGCCGTGTTCAGCTCATGGACGTTGGCAGCCGTGCTCACCACGGAATGGACCAGACCCGAGGCTGCATCCACACCGATGTGGCACCGCATCCCAAAGAACCACTGGTTGCCTTTGGCCACCGAGTGCATTTCAGGATCCCGCTCGCCCGTCTTGTTCTTGGTTGAACTGGGAGCGTTGATGATTGTGGCATCGAGGATCGTACCCTCCTTAAGCATCACGCCCTTCTCCCGCAGGCTCTGGTTCACCGTCTCCAGGATCTGCTCTGCTATCCGATTCTCTTCCAGGAGGTGGCGGAAGTTCAGGATCGTCGTCTCGTCAGGGATCCGGTCCTCAACCATGTCGATCCCAGCAAAGCGGCGGAAGCAGGGGGTATCGATCAGCATCTCCTCCATCAAGGGATCGGAAAGCGTGAACCACTGCTGCAGCAGGTGGATGCGCAGCATCACCTCCAGCGGAAACGGTGGGCGCCCGCCCTTGGCAGAAGGCCTGTGGTACACAGGCGAAATCAAGGCCAGGAAAGGATCCCAGGGCACTGTGGCTTCCATCTCATCGAGGAAGCGCTGCCGGCGCGTTTTCTTCTTGGCGTAGGTCTGCTCGTAGTCCGTGAAACCCAACTGGAGGGGGGCCGCCATCCGCTGCCAGTCTCATTATTGGAACTGTACTGATTCTATCGGGTTTTTCAGGGGTTCCTTAGCTCTTATTTCAGGTCAGGCCAGGCCATGGTGTGATTTTTCGAGGTGCCCACCAACCGCACGTCCGGATGCCGGTCCACCAGCTCCCGTGCCCGTCGCTTCAGATGGGCCAGCAGCTGCCGGCTGCGGGGATGCGCCAGGAAGCGGCGGGGCACGACCAGGGTGTCGCCCACCTCGAGCGGGATCGGCACGGGCAGGATCACCCGGGGAGTCGGAAACAGGCCGAGGCTCACGGAGGTGGCGTAGCCCACGGTGACCTCGTCAGCGGTCTGGCCTTCCCAGTGCGCCTGGTCGTAGCGACGCAGGTCGCAGGGGGTGCTCCACAGGCCCAGCTCCTGCAGAGCGGCCTGCACCTTCGGAAACGCCCCATCCGGCAGGGCCAGGGAGGGGTAGTGGTGCACATCGTCCAGGGTGACGGCCTCCTTCAGGCGCAGCAGCGGATGGCCGGCGGCCACCACCAGGTGGGTGGGCAGCCGCGTCAGGTGCACACAGGCCAGATCGGGATCGTCGGCGTCCGGGATGTCGGGAAAACAGCCGATCCAGGCGTCGATCACTCCGCTGCGCAGGTGCTGCTGTGGTGTGCTGACTTCCAGGAAATCGAAGTTGCCCGCCAACCAGCCGGCTGGGAGTGGCTCGAGAAACAGGGGGCCTGAGTAGTACTGCGCTTCGATCCGCAGCGGCAGGTCCATCTGCCAGCGGTACAGCTGATGCGAGCTGCGTTCCAGATCCAGGAGGTTGCGATCACCCAGGATCTGCCATTCTCCGCCCTGTTTCTCCAGTTTCAGCTCAAAAGTGGCCGCCACCTTCCTGGCGGTGCGTGCCACGGTCGCCTGGTCCACCCCGAGTCTGCGCGCGGCGTTTTCGCCGGTGCGCAGCCACACCAGGTAGTCGAAGCACGAGAGGGTTTCGACGCTGACGATCACGCTTCCCGGTTCAGCGGTGGACACCGCCTGTCGTCAGATGGGCTTGCTCCCGATTTGATGGTCAGAGCTGGGCTCAAAGAGATGGCCCTCATGATACCTGGCTGGCCGCTGGATCCCCTGGGCTGGTGATCTCAATGTCGAGAAGAGTGCGGTGTGTCGTATAGCCTGCCGCTGCGTTTTCCTCCTCCTGATTCAGCAGGTGAATCGCCGACCGTCATGACTTCTCTGGCCGCCATGGCCATGGAGGGTGAGCGAGCACGCGAACGGCGCCCGTGAAGGGGTCACCGGCAGCCGCCGCCAGGCCCGCCGCTGTCGGGACCGGCGGTGACGGCGATGGCACACTGACCCGGAGATTTCCGCAGCGCGAGCCCCGATGGCCTCTCCGGCCGATGCCGCTCCGGCCACCAGTCGATCCCAGGCCCGCCCGGTCCGACCACGGGGCTGGAGGGGCTGGCTGCTGCTGGGCGCCTGCTTCGGTCTCGGCTACGGCATCACCCACCGCCTGCTGGCGCTGCGTCTCGAGACGGGCTGGAGTGGCCGCCAGCGCTTCGAGGTGAAGACGTTCCCGGGCACCGAGCTCGAAACCCTGCGCAGCCGTTTCGGGGATGCCTCGATGCAGATCCGGGGGGACCTCGATCTGCTCGAACTGGAGCGTCAGCAGACCAAGGACGCCGCCGCGATCGAGCAGCGCCGCATCGAGATGGAGGAGCGCGAGCGTCGCCGCCAGGAGAGCGCCAGCCGGGATGAACCGCAGCCCGAGCCCGCCCCGGTCGATCCCGGCGCCGATCTGCCTCCCCTGCCCGAGCCTCCCGTGTTGCCACCGGAACCGTCTCCCCCTGTCGCGCCTCCGGCCCCGGCGGCTCCCACCCCGACGCCCTGATCTGCCATGGTTGGGGCAGTGCCCGGCTAGGTGATGAGCGCGCCGCAGAATCTTCTCCAGGCCGCCGTGAACCGCCTGGCAGCCCGCGTGGGCAGTGCCGTGGCCGATACCGCCGCCGGCCTGGCGGTGCTGGCCCAGGACGCCCCGGCCCGCCTGCAGCAGGAGCTGACGCTGTTCTGGCAGGAGGTGGAACTGGAAGCCGAGCGCCTTGAGCGCGGCGATGCCGAGCCGGCCGCTGACGCGGATGCCGGCAGCCCGGCCGATCACCCCTCCGATCCCCAGGAGCAGATCGATCGTCTGCGGGCGCAGGTGGCCGCCCTGGCACGTCGGCTGGAGTCCCCGGTTCCTTGAGCGCCCCCCTGCCCTGGCTGCCGCGCCTCACCCGCCCGCTGCGCATCTGGTGGCTGGCCAGTCGCCTGTTGGCCGGTCTCTGGTGGGATGGCCAGCGCTGGACCTATCGCGGTGGTCCCACGCCGGAGCGCCGAGCCGAGCGGCAGCGGCGGCGCGCCCGCTGGCTGGTCGGTGAATTTCTGGCCCTCGGCTCGGCCTTCATCAAGCTCGGGCAGCTGCTCTCGGCCCGGCCCGATGTGCTGCCGGCCGACGTGGTCGAGGAGTTCGCGCGCCTGCAGGATCGGGTGCCCAGCTTCCCGTTCAGCGTCGTTGAGGAGCTGCTCAGCCAGGAGCTGGGCGAGCGCTGCGCCGAGATCATCGACCTGGAGGTGGAGCCGCTCGGGTCCGCCAGCCTCGCCCAGGTGCATCGCGCCAGCCTGCGCAGCGGTCGTCAGGTGGTGTTCAAGGTGCAGCGGCCGGGCCTGGAGCAGCGCTTCCGTCTCGATCTGGAGGTGCTGCAGCAGGTGGCCGCCGCGGTGCAGCGCCACCCCCGCTGGGGCCTGGGCCGCGACTGGCTCGGCATCGCCAAGGAGTGTCGCCGCGTGCTGCTGCGCGAGCTTGATTTCCGCCTGGAGGCCGAGCACGCCGCGCGCTTCCGCCAGCAGTTCCTCGATGACCCCGGCATCCGTGTGCCGGCGGTGGTCTGGGAGCTCTCCTCGCGCCGGGTGCTCTGCCTCGACTACGTGCCCGGCATCAAGATCACCGACCGCGCCGCGTTGATCGAGGCGGGCCTGTCGCCGTCCGCGGTGGCCGAGAAGGGAGCCGCGAGCTACCTGCAGCAGCTGGTGCGCTTCGGCTTCTTCCACGCCGATCCCCACCCCGGCAACCTGGCGGTGGCCAGTGATGGTGCCCTCATCTACTACGACTTCGGGATGATGGGGCAGATCTCCGAGCGGCTGCGCAGTCGCATCGGCCGCATGGTGCGCCAGGCCGCCGCCCGCGATGCCGCCGGCCTGGTCGGAGAGCTGCAGCAGGCCGGCGTGATCGCCGCCGGCATCGATCCGGGGCCGGTGCGGCGTCTGGTGCGTCTGATGCTCAACGAGGCGCTGACGCCGCCGTTCACGGCCGATGTGCTGGGCAAGCTCTCGGGCGATCTCTACGACCTGGTCTATGGCCAGCCGTTCCGTCTGCCTCCGGAGCTGATCTTCGTGATGCGGGCCCTGTCCACCTTCGAAGGCGTGGGCCGCAGCCTGGATCCGGGCTTTAGCCTGATGGCGATCGCCCGCCCCTATCTGCTGCCCCTCATGACCTCCAGCGGCGCCGGCGGCAACGATCTGTTCAATGAGCTCTCGCGCCAGGCGGCCGAGGTGGGCAGCCGTGCGCTGGGCATCCCCCGCCGGCTCGACGAAAGCCTCTCGCGCATCGAGCAGGGGGATCTGCAGGTGCAGATCCGCGCCGGCGAGACCGACCGCCTCCTGCGTCGCCTCGCCCTGGCCCAGCAGTCCGCCGGTCAGTCTTTCCTGCTGGGAGGTCTGGCGGTGGCCGCGGCCCTGCTGGCCGCCAGCAGCCGCCCGGCCCTGACGGCCGTGCCTCTGGTGCTGGGTCTGCCGGTGGGGCTCGGATGGCTGAAGCTCCAGGCCCGCCTCAAGCGTGATGGCCGCCTCGAGCAGCTGCCTGCGGCGGCGACGGTGGTCAGCAGCGAGCCTCCGACGGCCTGAGGCTCCAGCCTTTCTCCGGTCCGTCTCTCCGGGCGCGTCGGGAGGATGCCGACACTCCTGTGCAAGCGAGCCGCCTCCCAACGATCGGCGACGTGTTGGCCCAGCCGGCCTCGAAGGGGGATCGGCCTCCCACGTGTCCCGGCTTGCGGCGGTCGTCTCAGCTCAGCACCAGAAACACCAGCGCCCCCAGGATCATCAGGGCGAAGAAGACCAGAAGCGGACAGGCACGCCCGATGCCGAGGACGCTGATCGTCTGGGGCAGACCCAGGGACCGTTTGCATCGGTTCATCGTGTTGATGATCGCGTTCATGGAGAAGTTGCAGGGGGGGTGGGGTTGGGTTGGGGCGACGGGGTCGCCGCGGGGCGGCCCTTGACGCGGTACATCGCCTGATCCGCCAGGGACCAGGTCTGCTCCAGGCTCCTGCCGGCTTCGCTGAGTACCGCTCCGATCGAGGCCTGGATCCCCATCGTCTGCAGGCGGACACGCAGCCGCTTCACCAGGTCGTCGAGGCAGCCTGTGTTCGGCTGGAACACGAGCACGGCGAATTCGTCGCCGCCGACTCGGGCCAGCAGGTCGGTGTCGCGCAGTTCATCCTTCAGCTCCTTCGCCGCCTGCTGCAGGATCGCGTCCCCCTGTGCATGGCCCTGCGCATCATTGATCTGCTTGAAGCCATCCAGATCGATCACCAGCAGTCCGTAGCGGTGACCGTGGCGGCGGCGGCGGCTCTCCTCGCGGATCAGAGCCTCATCCCAGGCACGCCGGTTGGCCACGCGGGTCAGGCCATCGGTGCGGCTTTCCGCCGCCAGGACCTGATTCAGCCGTCGCATCCGGATCTGGGAGCTGCGGCTCATCAGCACGACGGCACTGGTGGCGAGCAGTCCGATCAGGAACACAAAGGCGGAGCTCCGGCGTGGGACGCGATCGAGCCGGCTGTGGTCGATGCTGATCTCTGTCTGCAGCAGCTGGTTGGCGAACGGCACCAGCTTGAGGCCGAGCAGTTTGTGGTCCTCCTCCTCCAGACTCGGCATGGCCCGATGCAGCGTCAGCGGATCCTTCAGCACGGTGGCGGGCTTGACCTGCACGCGCATGGCCAACTCGCCCGACCCGCCCGGAAACATGTCGTTGAGACTGTGATCGTGGCCGCTGGCCTGCATGGTGGTGGCGTTCAGGTCCACCAGGGCGAAGGCGATCCGGTCGGGGCTCCTGGTCGGCCATGGCCCATAGAGAAAGGCGAGCCATGAGGAAGCCTCACCTGCAGGCTGCGTCGGCTGCGGCTTCGGGCCGCTGGGCTGGTGGCCGTGAGCGTGATGCCCGTGATCCTTGTTCAGGGCGGGAATGCCGAAGACCCGGACCGCCATGGGGTTGAGGCCGTACCCCAGGTTGCAGCGATGGGTCTGCAGCTCGGCGAGGGTGGACCGGGAGGCCCGGGCGATCTGTGTCGCCATGTCGCTGGAAGGCGCGGCGGCCAGGCTGCCGCCGGGAAGGCTCTGCAGCACGGAGAGGGCCTCAGCCCGGCTGATTCCATTGGCTTGGAAGGTTGCCAGCTCCCGGGTGGAGGGAGTGAGCACGCCGATCGCTGTCGATGGTGCTGGCGTTGTGCTCAGGTGTTCAGACTCGCCGCTGACCACCTCGCTGCGGGCCACGGACAAGGCCGAGAGGACCTTGGTGATGGCCGTGCAATTGGAGGACGACAGGTGATCGACCACCGACGCGCCCAGGGACTCCATCTGCTCGTGCAGCACCCGGTAGGTGAGCAGGGTGGACGCCGCCGTCAGCGACAGGCCCACGCCCGCGAGGATGAAGCACAGGCGTGAGCAGCCTGTGCCGGCGATTTCGTCACTGACCGCATCAGGGCCAGTCCCCGCGGAGGAACCCCTCACGAACGACCTCACAGTCACTGCAGACCTGCAGTGATTCAGCGCAACAACCTATGCATGAACGTGCCTACTTTCGGTCCGGAGGCCACGCGAAGGCGAGGTCCTCATCGAATCTTCACTTTTGCCGGCAGGGCGCAGGCGCTCCTCAGATCCCCTTGCCCCGCGGACCCCGGTCCACCGTGCCGGCGTAGACGGCCTGGCTGCCCAGTTCGTCCTCGATGCGCAGCAGCTGGTTGTACTTGGCGACCCGGTCGCTGCGGCTGAGCGAGCCGGTCTTGATCTGGCCGGCGCGGGTGGCCACCGACAGGTCGGCTATGGTCACGTCTTCGGTCTCGCCGCTGCGGTGGCTGATCACGCTGGTGTAGCCGGCGCGGCCGGCCAGGTCGATTGCCTGCAGCGTCTCGGTGAGGGAGCCGATCTGGTTCACCTTGATCAGGATCGAGTTGGCCACGCCCCGCTCGATGCCCTGCTGCAGCCGCTCGGTGTTGGTGACGAACAGGTCGTCGCCCACCAGCTGCACGGTGCTGCCCAGCTTCTCGGTGAGCAGGCGCCACCCCTCCCAGTCGTCCTCGGCGATGCCGTCCTCGATCGAGACGATCGGATAGCGGCTCGCCAGCTTGGCGAGTTCCTCCACCATCTCGGCGCTGCTGTAGCTGCCGCCACCGAAGGCATAGCGGCCGTCCTTGAAGAACTCGGTGCTGGCCACATCCAGCGCCAGCGAGATCTGATCGCCGGGGCGATAGCCGGCCTTCTCGATCGCCTGAACCAGGATGTCGCCGGCGGCGTCGTTGCCCAGGTCGGGGGCGAAGCCGCCCTCATCGCCCACCGCTGTGCTCATGCCGCGCTCGTGGATCAGGCCCTTGAGCGTGTGGAACACCTCCGCGCCCATGCGCAGCGCCTCGCGGAAGCTGCCGGCGCCGTGGGGCACGATCATGAATTCCTGGAAGTCCAGGCTGTTCGAGGCGTGGGCGCCGCCGTTGATCACGTTCATCAGCGGCACCGGCAGCAGGTTGGCCAGCGGGCCGCCCAGATAGCGGTAGAGGGGCAGATTGACGGCGCGGGCGGCGGCGTGGGCGTTGGCCAGGCTCACCGCCAGGATCGCGTTGGCACCCAGCGCCGACTTGTTGTCGCTGCCGTCGAGCTCGTTCATGGCGCCGTCGACGGCCACCTGGTCGAGGGAGCTGAGGCCGCACAGGGCCGGCGCGATGCGCTCCTCGATGTTCTCGACCGCCTTGCTGACGCCCTTGCCGAAATAGGCGCGGCCGCCGTCGCGCAGCTCGTGGGCTTCGTGGGCGCCGGTGCTGGCGCCGCTGGGCACGATCGCGCGGCCGCTGACGCCTCCCTCCAGCCACACCTCGGCCTCGACGGTGGGCGTGCCGCGTGAATCGAGCACCTCGCGGGCGACGATCGAATCGATCACGAAGTCGAGGGAATCGAGCACGAGCGCTTAATGCACAACTGTCGCGATCCTATGGGTCGCCCCCGCCACCCTCGCTGCAGCGATGCGCACGGCGGAGGGGCGCCTGCACTGCTTTGTGACTGTCTCCGTCGCCCGTTCCAGGGCTGGCCGGCGACCGCCGGCCGCTCGCCCCTCCCCCGCTGCCGCTGGCCACAATGGGGTGAGTGCAGCCCCTGCCGATGCGATTGCTCCACACCATGCTGCGGGTGGGGAACCTGGAGCGTTCCCTTGCCTTCTACATCGATGTGCTCGGCATGCAGCTGCTGCGTCGCCGTGACAATCCCGAGCACCGTTACACCCTGGCCTTCGTGGGCTATGGGTCCGAGAGCGAGACCGCCGTGCTCGAGCTCACCCACAACTGGGACATCGATCACTACGACCTCGGGACGGCTTACGGCCACATCGCCATCGGCTGCGATCAGGTGGCGGCCACCTGCGCGGTGATCCGCGAGCGGGGTGGCCGCGTGGTGCGGGAGCCCGGGCCGGTGAAGGGCGGCAGCACCGTGATCGCCTTCGTCGAGGATCCCGACGGCTATCGCATCGAGCTGATCGAGCGCCCCGTCGCTGCCATGCCCCCGGGGGGGACAGGCAGCGCCGCCGGCGCCGGCCTCGCTTCGCCCGCGTCCTGAGCGATGGCCTCCTCTGCTCCTGCCGGCCCCACGCCCGCCAGCCTCACCGCCGAGCCGGAACGCTTCAGCGAACAGGCCTGGGAGCTGCTGCTCTCCAGCCAGGAGACCGCACGCCAGTGGCGGCACGGCAGTCTCGATGTCGAACACCTGCTGATCACGCTGCTGCGCGACCGGCGCTTCGCCGGCTGGATCGATCCGCTGCCGCTCGATCCCGATCGCCTGCTCGATCAGCTGGAGAGCTTCTGCGCTGTCCAGCCCAGCACCCGTGAGGACAACCTCTTCATCGGCGAGTCCCTCGAGCAGCTGCTGGAGGCGGCTGAACGCTGGCGCGCCGAACGCGCTGAGCCGGAGATCGATCTGCCCCAGCTGCTGCTGGCGCTGTTGCGCGAGCCCCGCATCGGCGCCTCGCTGCTGGCCGAAGAGGGCCTCAGCGAAGACCTGCTGCTGCGCCAGTGGCGCCCCGGCGGCAGTCGCCTCACCACCCGCCCGGCCGAGGCCGACGACGTGGAGGGCGCGGGCGCTTCTGCCGCGCGTGCGTCCGCACCCCGCCGCCGCCAGGCCGTTGGTGGCGGCCCCGGCGAGATGGTCGGCGAGCGCTCCTCTCGCCCCCTGCCTTCCCGCGAGGCATCTCCCCCGTCCCGCCGCAGCCCGGCCGCCGAGGACGACTGGATCGACAGTCCCCGTTCCCGTGCCGTCGGAACGCCGTCCTCCGTCGTCGTCAGCGGCTCTGCTGTGTCTCCGGCGGCCGTCCCGGGCCAGGACCGCGAGCCCGGCCTGCGGCTCGAGCGCCTCAGCGGTCCCGACGGGGAGGCGGCGGAGCTCACGGCCCTGGAGCGTTTCGGCCGCGATCTCACCGCCGCCGCCCGCTCCGGTCAGCTCGATCCGGTCGTCGGCCGCGACACCGAGATCCGCCGTCTGATCCAGGTGCTCTCCCGCCGCGGCAAGAACAACCCGGTGCTGATCGGTGAACCGGGCGTCGGCAAGACCGCCGTGGCCGAGTCGCTGGCCCAGCGCATCGTGGCCGGCGAGGTGCCCGACGCCCTGCGCGGCGTGCGGCTGGTGTCGCTCGATCTGGGTGCCCTGATCGCCGGCGCCAAGTTCCGCGGCCAGTTCGAGGAACGCCTGCGGCAGGTGCTCGACGAGGTGCGCGAGCCCGACGCCAGCGGCCCCGGCGCTGGGGGCGTCGTGCTGTTCATCGATGAGCTGCACACGATCGTCGGGGGCGAGCGCTCCGCCCCCGATGCCGCCAGTGTGCTCAAGCCGGCCCTGGCCCGCGGCGACCTGCGCTGCATCGGTGCCACCACCCCCGAGGAGTACCGCCGCACGATCGAGAAGGATCCGGCTCTCGAGCGCCGCTTTCAGCAGGTGCTGATCCGCGAGCCCGACCAGGACACCTGCCTGCAGATCCTGCGCGGCCTCAAGGAGCGCTACGAGCTGCACCACGGCGTCACGATCACCGACGCGGCCCTCGCCGCGGCCGCCCGCCTGGCGGATCGCTACATCGCCGACCGCTGTCTGCCGGATTCGGCCATCGACCTGGTCGATGAGGCCGCGGCCCAGCTGCGCATGGAGGTGACCTCCAAGCCGCGCGCCGTCGAGGAGGCCGAGGCGCGTCTGCGCCGGGTGGAGCTCGCTCTGCTTTCGGCAGAGGCGGCGCCCCTGGAGGAGCGCGTGCAGCTGCAGGAGGAGCGACGCCTGGCCCATCAGGATCTCGAGGCGCTGCAGGAGCGCTGGGCCGGCGAGCGGGAACGGCTGGCTGAGCTGCGGGCCCTGTTGCAGCAGGACGAGGATCTGCGCCATGCCATCGCCGAGGCGGAGCGTGCCGGCGATCTCGAGGAGGCGGCCCGGCTGGAATACGACCAGCTCCGGGCGCTGCAGCAGCGCCGCCAGGACCTGGAGGCGCTGCTGGAGGCCGAACCGATGCTGCGGGAGCAGGTGGAGCCCGGCGACATTGCCGATGTGGTGGCCCGCTGGACCGGCATCCCGGTGCAGCGGCTGCTGGCCGGCGAGCGCCAGAAACTGCTCGACCTGGAGCAGCGTCTCGGCCAGCGGGTGATTGGCCAGCCGGAGGCGGTGGCGGCGGTGGCGGCGGCGATCCGCCGGGCCCGGGCCGGCATGCAGGCTCCCACCCGGCCGGTGGGCTCATTCCTGTTCCTCGGTCCCACCGGCGTCGGCAAGACCGAGCTGGCCAAGGCCCTGGCGGCCTCCCTGTTCGACGAGGAGGAGGCGCTGGTGCGGCTCGACATGAGCGAGTTCATGGAGCGCAATGCCGTGGCCCGTCTGGTGGGTGCGCCGCCCGGCTACGTCGGCTACGAGGAGGGCGGCCAGCTCACCGAGGCGGTGCGCCGCCGCCCCTATGCGGTGCTGCTGCTCGATGAGGTGGAGAAGGCCCATCCCGAGGTGTTCAACCTGCTGCTGCAGGTGCTCGATGACGGCCGCCTCACCGACTCCCAGGGCCGCACCGTCGATTTCCGCCACACGGTGGTGATCCTCACCAGCAACCTGGCCAGCCGCGCCATCCTCGAACATGCCCGCGGTGGTCTGGAGGAGCGCCAGCTCGAGCAGGCGGTGGATGAGGCGCTGGCATCGCGCTTCCGCCCCGAGTTTCTCAACCGCATCGATGAGGTGATCCGCTTCCGGCCGCTGGCACCGGCGGATCTGCAGCGGATCGTGCGCCTGCAGCTGGCGGAACTGGCGGGGCTCCTGCAGGAGCAGCAGCTGGGCCTGCAGGTGGAGGAAGAGGTGGTCGAGGCCCTGGCGGCACAGGGCTATGAGCCCGAGTACGGGGCGCGGCCGCTGCGGCGGGTGCTGCGCCGCCGCATCGAGAATCCGCTCGCCACCGCCCTGCTGGAGGAGCGCTTCCGCCGCGCCAGCGGCGTGCGCGTCGAGCGGGCCGCGTCCGAGGGTGTCGGCGGGTCGCCGGAGCTCCGCTTTCTGCCGCTCAACCCGTAGCTGCGGTCACATCCGGTAGGGTTGGCGTTTGCCGACGCGGACTCCGACGCCGCCAGGCCGTCCCACGGGCACCCCGCCCCGTCTCGGTAGCCCTGCAATCCGTGGCCCAGATCACCCCCTCCGGCTCCGCCCAGAGCAATCCCGAACGGTCCGTTCCCTCCGGAGTGCTGGAGGAGGCCTCCGCTGCTTCGCCCGCCGATGCGGTGGAGGCGGAATCCGGCCAGAACGGTGGTTTCGTGTCCGCCACCCTGGCCGAGCTGCGCAAGGTGGTCTGGCCCAGCCGCCAGCAGCTGTTCAGTGAGTCGATCGCCGTCATCCTGATGGTGGGCCTGTCGGCGGCGTCGATCGCCGCCCTCGATCGCTTCTACCGCTGGGTCTCGATCCAGGTCTTCCGTTGATGTCCTCCCTCTCCCCTGCCGTGTCCGAGACCCCCCTGGATCTCACCGACCTCCCCCTGCCCGGGGCCGACGTCCCTCCGGCTCCCGAGGTTGCCGCCGCTCCCCAGGAAAAGCCCCAGGTGGCCCGCTGGTACGCGGTGCAGGTGGCCTCCAGCTGCGAGAAGAAGGTGAAGGCCACGCTCGAGCAGCGGGCGGTCACCCTCGGAGTCGAGAACCGCATCCTCGAGATCGAGATTCCCCAGACACCCGGCGTCAAGCTCAAGAAGGACGGCAGTCGCCAGTCGATCGAGGAGAAGGTCTTCCCCGGCTATGTGCTGGTGCGGATGGTCCTCGATGAGGACACGATGATGGCGGTGCGCAGCACTCCCAACGTCATCAATTTCGTGGGCGCCGAGGATCGGCGCGCCACCGGCAAGGCCCGCGGTCACATCAAGCCCAGGCCCCTCAGCCGCGGCGAGGTGGAGCGCATCTTCCGCCGTGCCACCGAGAAGAAGCCCGTGGTCAAGGTCGACCTGGTGGAGGGCGATCAGATCCTGGTCACCGCCGGTCCGTTCAAGGATTTCCAGGGCGAGGTGATCGAGGTCTCCGGCGAACGCAGCAAGCTCAAGGCCCTGCTGTCGATCTTCGGCCGGGAGACGCCGGTGGAGCTCGAGTTCTCCCAGATCAGCAAGCAGAGCTGATCGCGCGGCCCGGAGCCTCGCCCGTCGGGGTGTACGGTCGCCTGTTCCCCCTGCGGGAAACACTCCGGCTCCCCGTTCGGGAGCCTGTTCCTTGCGCACCCCGCCCGGGTGCGTGTCCCCAACGCCCAGCTGATGGCCAAGAAAGTCGTAGCCGTGATCAAGCTGGCCCTCCAGGCCGGCAAAGCCAACCCCGCACCGCCGGTGGGCCCCGCCCTCGGCCAGCACGGGGTCAACATCATGGCGTTCTGCAAGGAGTACAACGCCCGCACTCAGGACAAGGCCGGGTACGTGATCCCGGTGGAGATCTCGGTCTTCGAGGACCGCAGCTTCACCTTCATCACCAAGACCCCGCCCGCCTCGGTGCTGATCTCCAAGGCCGCCGGCATCGAGAAGGGTGCCGCCACCTCCGCCAAGGGCAAGGTGGGCAGCATCAGCCGCGCCCAGCTCGAGGAGATCGCCAAGACCAAGCTGCCCGACCTCAACTGCAGCAGTGTCGACTCCGCCATGCGGATCATCGAGGGAACCGCCCGCAACATGGGCGTCGCCGTCCTCGACTGAGCAGCCGCCTCACCCCTGAGTCGTCGTCCGGGCCTGCCGCCTGAACGCCGCCTCCCGTTCCACACCACACCTCATTGCCGGGGGAGACCAGCACGGTCGTCTGCACCCCACACCTGCCATGCCGAAAGTTTCCAAGCGTTTCACCGCCCTCGAGGCCAAGGTCGAGGACCGCGCCTACGCCCCCCAGGAGGCCCTGGAGCTGGTCAAGGCCAACGCCACCGCCAAGTTTGACGAGACGATCGAAGCCCACGTGCGCCTGGGCATCGATCCGAAGTACACCGACCAGCAGCTGCGCACCACCGTCGCCCTGCCCCACGGCACCGGCCAGACGATCCGCATCGCCGTGATCGCCCGCGGTGAAAAGGTGGCCGAGGCCAAGGCCGCGGGTGCCGACATCGCCGGCGACGACGATCTGGTGGAAGCGATCGCCGGTGGCGCGATGGACTTTGACCTGCTGATCGCCACCCCGGACATGATGCCCAAGGTGGCCAAGCTGGGCCGGGTGCTCGGTCCTCGCGGCCTGATGCCGAACCCCAAGGCCGGCACCGTCACCACTGACCTGGTTGGCGCCATCAACGAGTTCAAGGCCGGCAAGCTCGAGTTCCGCGCCGACCGCACCGGCATCGTGCACGTGCGCTTCGGCAAGGCCAGCTTCGATGCCGCCAAGCTGCTCGACAACCTCA
Source organism: Synechococcus sp. CBW1004 (assembly GCF_015840715.1). Classification (NCBI taxonomy): domain Bacteria; kingdom Bacillati; phylum Cyanobacteriota; class Cyanophyceae; order Synechococcales; family Synechococcaceae; genus Synechococcus; species Synechococcus sp. CBW1004. The sequence goes on from NZ_CP060397.1 coordinate 1,817,553, forward strand.
AGGCCCTGCAGGAAACCATCGACCGCAACAAGCCCAGCGGTGCGAAGGGCCGCTACTGGCGCTCCCTGTATGTCACCTCCACCATGGGTCCCTCGGTGCAGGTCGACTTCTCGGCGCTGCAGGACATCAAGCAGGAGGGCTGATTCTCAGAGCCTGACCGGGAGCCGCAGTGGCGCCCGTTCTTCAGGGACTCCGACCGGGGTTCTGCTGGCGCAAGCCGCAGGCCCCGTTTTTTGTGGCCTTCTCGGAGCTGGCGACTGCCCGGATCGGCTCCTAGTCGGAGCCCCTCCGCTCGCCGCTGGATCCAACGACCCTCTCGACGGGAGCGCCCGCGCGGCACCCTTGCGGCCCCTGCGATCGAACGGGTGAGGCGCTGTTGTAGGTTTGCGGGCTGGCAACTGCCAGATGGGCACGCGCCCGACCCCAGACAGCAGGTGAACCGTGCCGCTGCTGGATCCGCTCGACCGAGCTGTTCCAGAGCAGGACACCGGACTGCCCCGGCAGTTCGCAGTGCCGCCCAGGCGGCTTCAGGGTTCATAAATCCTGCCGAGGTGAACGCGACAGGTTGGCAACGTGATCGGGCTCCGGCATCACCGGGGCGACGGGCGTGACCGGCATGCAGCGGCCTCGAGGTGTGGCTGCCGCCCTGCGGCTGCCTCTGGGCCGCGCGCCCCGCTTGTTCCCTCGATCCGTTCCACTCCCTATGGGCCGCACCCTGGCGAGCAAGCAACAGATTGTCGAAGAGCTCAAAGGGCTCCTCTCAGGGGCCGAAATGGCGCTCGTCCTTGATTTCAAGGGCCTCAGCGTCAAGGAGATGACCGACCTCCGGACCCGTCTCCAGGCCGCCAACGGTGTCTGCAAGGTGACCAAGAACACCTTGATGCGCCGGGCCATTGATGGTGACAGCACCTGGGCCAATCTCGATTCCCTGCTCAGCGGCACCAATGCCTTCGTCCTGGTCAAGGGCGATGTCGGCGGTGCGGTGAAGGCTGTTCAGGCCTTCCAGAAGGAATCGAAGAAGTCCGAGACCAAGGGCGGCCTGTTCGAAGGCAAGCTCCTGTCTCAGGCCGACATCAAGGCGATCGGGGATCTGCCCTCCAAGGAGGTGCTCATGGCCCAGATCGCCGGTGCCATCAACGCCGTGGCCACCAAGGTCGCCGTCGGCATCAACGAGGTGCCCTCCGGCCTGGCCCGCGCTCTCAAGCAGGTGTCCGAAGGCGAAGGTCAGGCCTCCTGAGGCCGCACCCCGGTGCTTCGACGCTTTTTTCATCCGATCTGTTGCTGAATCTCAACCATGTCCGCTACCACTGATCAGATCCTCGATCAACTCAAGACCCTTTCGCTGCTGGAAGCTTCCGAGCTCGTCAAGCAGATCGAAGAGGCCTTCGGTGTCTCCGCCGCCGCTTCCGCCGGTGTGGTGATGGCCGCCGCCCCCGCCGCTGCCGCTGAGGCCGCTGAGGAGAAGACCGAATTCGACGTCGTGCTCGAGAGCTTCGACGCCGCCGCCAAGATCAAGGTCCTCAAGGCCGTCCGCGAGGCCACCGGCCTGGGTCTGGGCGAAGCCAAGGCCCTCGTCGAGGCTGCTCCCAAGGCCGTCAAGGAAGGCGTCAGCAAGGCCGACGCCGAAACCCTCAAGAAGGCCATCGAAGAGGCCGGCGGCAAGGTCACCATCAAGTGAACTGTGCCCGATCGCTGCGGCGATCACGGTTTCAAGGCCAGCGGCCCCTGCGGGGGCCGCTTTTTTCATGTCTTCCGCGTGGGTCAGCGGTCGCCCGTGTCAGTGCCGCCGCCATTGTTCGTTCAGGCATCATTCGGCGCAGAAGCGCACCTGCAGCCCCAGGCGATCCAGGGGCTGCCTGAGTTCGGCTGGATCGAAGGGCGGCGGGGCCGCAGCGGCCATGCCCCGCAGCACCGGCATCGGCGTCTCCATTCCATCGACCCGGATCTCCAGTGCCCGCAGCCGGCGGCGACCGATCAGATCCGCGAGGGGTTGCACCTGCCGCAATGCGTCCTCATAGGCCTGGCGCAGGAGCGCCTGGCGCACCCGGCCGTCCTCGCTCCGGTCGGCTTCGGTGCCGACCGGCGCCAGCCGCACGCCCGGGAGCGCACCCACCGTGCGGATCAGCGCCTGCAGGCGGGAGGGGGCCAGGCTGCCGCTCACCTGCAGGGTGGCCTGCACCGCGGCCGGGCGCTCCCGGCTCGCCGGCCGTTGCCAGGTGGAGGGGGAGGTGACGCGCAGGTCCGTCACCTGGAGCTGCTGCAGGGCGGAGCGCACAGCGGCCAGCCGCTGCTGCAGCAGGCCGAGGGCCTGATCGGCAGTGGCGGCCTCGGCCTCCAGGTTCAGGGATGCCTTGAGGGAGGCGGTGGACCGGCGTGTCTCCGCCTGCCCGCGTGCCTCCAGCAGGGTGCCCGCGCAGCTCAGCTGCACCTGGCCCTCGGCCAGGGCCCTGCTGCCGGCGAGGCTGGGCGCCAGCAGCAGGGCGGAAAGCACGGCCAGATGCCGCCAGCCCTGCGTCCGGGGAGCCGGCTGGCCGGGAAGGGCAGCCCTGCGGCTCGGCCGTTCGGGCGCCTCCGGCATCGCGAGGTGGCGGACACGGCCAGCGTTGTCGTCCATCGGGCTGGGGGCTGCGGCTCCGCTCCAGGTTGGCCCGGCCACGCCCGCACGACCAGATCGAACCGCGCGCTGCCGGGGCGCCGGCAGGATGGGGCGGTCGCCGCGGGACCGCTCCAGGATGGGTGCGCTGCAGATCGGGCTCACGGCCCTGGCAGGGGCGGTTCTGCTGGTGTTCACGGCACTGGTCTGTCGTTCCCGCAGACTGCCGTCCCCGCCGTTGCGTCTGGGCCTGGTGGCGCTGGCCAGCTGGCTGTTGGTGGCCCTGGTGCCTGCGGCCCTGGTGCCGCTTCCCTATCGCCTCTGGCTGCAGATCAGCGACGACCTGCTGTTCAGCTTCGCCGCCATCCGCCTGCTCATCTGGGCCTTGCTGGAGATCCCGGGCAGCTTGCGCTGGTGGCCGTCGCCGCCGGATCTGGTCATCCAGCTGCTGTCGCTGGGGGGCTGGGCTGCGGCGACGGTCTTGGTGGTGCGCCAGACCGCCCGTTTCGATCTGATCAACCTGGTGGCCACCTCCGCCGTGCTCACCGCCGTGATCGGCCTGGCGGGGCAGGAGGCACTCAAGGATCTGTTCTCCGGTCTGGAGCTGAGGCTGGCGGACGACTTCGGCCTCGGCGACTGGCTGGAGCTCTCCGATGGACGGCACGGCATCGTCGTGGGCTTCAGCTGGCGCGAGACGCGTCTGCGCACGGTCGACGACTTCCTGCTGCTGGTGCCCAACAGTGAGATCACCGCTGCGGTTCTCACCAACCGCTCGAGCTTCGGAGCCTGCTGCGATCGCTTCGAGGTTGGCCTCGACTACGACTTCCCCCCCGGCAGGGCCCTGGCGCTGCTGCAGCAGGTGGTGCAGCAGCATCCGCTGGTGCTGGCCGATCCGCAGCCTCTCATCCGCGTCAAGGGCTTTCTCGACAGTTCGATCAGCTACGAGCTGCAGGTGTGGCAGAAGACCGTGGGGGAACGGGCCCGTCTGCAGCTGCGCAGCGAGCTCCTCCAGCAGATCTGGTATAGCGTCCATCGCCAGGGCCAGTCGTTCCCCTTCCCGGTGCGCGAGATGCGGCCGCGCCGCTCGGCGCTGCCATCGGAGCTGCTTCAACAGCCCACCCTGGAGGCCTGTCGCCTCGCCCTGGCCTCGGTGCCGATGTTCGCCGATCTGAGTGAGGAGGAGCTGCAACTGTTGGTGGCCGACAGCGGGCTGCTCACCTATGGGCCAGGCGAGGCGGTGGTGCGCGAGGGGGCCGAAGGGCAGTCCCTGTTCTGCCTCCTGCGCGGCCATGTGGAGGTGGTCAAGCAGCTCGAGGACGGCAGCCACGTGCGCGTGAGCGAGCTGCAGGCAGGCAATGTCTTCGGGGAGATGACGTTGTTTCTCGATGCTCCTCGCAGCGCCACGGTGCGCACCCTTGAGGAGTGCCAGTTGCTGCGCGTGGGCCGGCCGGCGGTGCGTCGTCTCCTGGACCTGAACCCGGCGCTCCTGGAGCGCCTCGCCGCCCTGGTGGATGCCCGTCAGGCGGAGCTCGCCCAGCTCGGGCGCGGGCAGGATCATGAACGCTCGCAGGGATTGCTCGAGACGATGCGACGCCTGTTCGGTGTCGTCAGCGGTGCCGCCGGCCTGGAGTGAATCCCTGTGGAGGACGGGCCGAAGCGGCGTGCGCCTGAATCTGTCGAGAGGCCGGGCAGGCGGGTGACACCCCGCCCGCATGTTGTCTCGGCTCAGATCGCAGCGACGATCATTCCTCTTCGTCGATGGAGCCGGCGGGGATCAGGCGGATCTGCTTGCGACCCAGCTTGATCTCGAACTCGTCACCGGGCTTGAGATCAAGAAGCGCCGTGTAGGCCTTGCCGACCAGCAGGTTGCCATTGCCCTGAACGGTGGCCACGTAGCTGAGTTTGCGGCCACCCTTGCCATTGCCGGTGGCAGCGCCATCGCCGAGGCTGACGCCCTTGGCCTCCAGAAGTGCCTCATAGAACGCGGTGAAGTTCAGTCGCTCGGTGCCGTCCTTCTTGGTGCTGACGTAGCCGCAACCGCGAACGAGCTCGGATTTGGAGACATCACCGAGTTCCTTGACCTTGGCCAGCAGATCCGAACCTTTGAGCATGGTGAAGAGGGAGGTAATCAATCCACTCTATTCTATGGCCATGACAAGCGTTCATGTGGCGAAGCCCCAGAAAACCAATCGTGTTTTCAGGCAGGGCCTCATTGAATCGCGGTTCACCCTGCTGCCGCAGGCCGCTGGATGTGCCGGCAGCAAGGGGATCTGACGTCCGGATGTTGGGCGTTGTGTTGCCAGTCTCCCCCTGTTTCTGCGGCCGGCTCGCTGACTGCGCGGTGCATCCATTGCGCGGCACTGCTGCCGCGGTGGTGGCGCAAGTTTCCCCGTTGCTGGCTGTGTTCGAGCCGGCACACCGCGCCGGCGCCGCGTTGCGGACGGCGGTTCAGCGTTGCAGCTGGGCCAGCAGGCTGTCGCGGGCGCTGCGCAGGGCCTGATCCAGCGCCGCACCATCACGGCCACCGGCCTGGGCCAGGTTGGGGCGGCCGCCGCCACCGCCGCCGCAGGCCTTGGCCACGCCGCCGATGAATGGGCCGGCCTTCTGGCCGGCTGCGATCACGTCCTTGCCGAAGGCGGCCACCAGGATCACCTTGCCCAGATCGGTGGGATCGGGCAGGCCGCCCAGCACCACGGCGGCTCCGTCGCCCAGCTGATCGGCCAGGCCCTGGGCGGCGCTCTGCAGCCCGGCACCGTCGACGCGATCAAGGCGCGCCACCAGCAGCTGGAAGTCTCCGACGGCTTCCGCCCTGGCGGTCAGAGCCGCAGCCTTGGCCAGGGCCAGCTCCTCGCGGGCGCTCGCCAGGGACTTGCCGGTGGCCTTGAGTTCTTCCTGCAGCGCTGACACGCGATCCACGATCTCGCCGGGCTGGGCCTTGAAGCGTTCGCCCAGCTGTTTCACCACCGCGTCGCGTTCATTCAGATAGGCCAGCACCGCCGGACCCGCCACCGCCTCGATGCGGCGGATGCCGGCGGCCACGCCGCTCTCGCTGACGATCTTGAACAGGCCGATCTCGGCGGTGTTGGCCACGTGGGTGCCGCCGCACAGCTCCATCGACACGCCCGGCACATCCACCACCCGCACCACATCGGCGTACTTCTCGCCGAACATCGCCACGGCGCCGGCGGCCTTGGCTGTCTCGATCGCCATGTCCTGCACCTCGAGAGTGTGGGCTTCGGCGATCCAGCCGTTGATCAGCGCCTCGATCCGCTCCAGCTCGGCTGGCGTCACGGCGCGGGGGCAGTGGAAGTCGAAGCGCAGGCGATCGAAATCCACCAGTGAGCCCGCCTGGCCGATGCCCGGATCCACCACCTGCTTGAGCGCCGCCTGCAGCAGATGGGTGGCGGTGTGGTTGGCCTGGGCGCGACGGCGGCAGGCGCGGTCCACCTGGGCGTTCACCAGATCGCCCACCGCCAGGCTGCCGCGCTCGATGCGGCCGCTGTGCACGAACACGCTGCGGTTGCGCGAGACGCCGTCGATCGCCACGATCACGCCTTCGCCGGAGCTGCCCTCGCCCGAGAGCACGCCGCGATCGCCCACCTGGCCGCCGCCCTCGCCATAGAAGGGGGTGGAATCGAGCACCAGCTGCACGCTGTCGCCGGCGCTCGCGCGTTCGGCGGGCTCACCGTTCACCACCAGCGCCAGCACGCAGCTGGGGTGCTCCAGCTGTTCGTAGCCCTTGAAGCTGGTGGCCTCCAGCTCGGCCGCCATCTGTTCGATGGCGCCCTGCAGGGTCAGATCGATGCTCACGGCCGCGGCCTTGGCGCGCTGCCGCTGCTCCTCCATCGCCGCCTCGAAGCCGGCCAGATCGACGGTGAGCCCGTGCTCCTCGGCGATCTCCTCGGTGAGCTCCAGCGGGAAGCCGTAGGTGTCATACAGCTCGAAGGCCTGCTCGCCGGTGATCTGCTTCGGCTTGGATGACAGCACCTCGGCCAGCAGCTTCTCGCCCCGCTCCAGGGTTTCCAGGAAGCGGGCCTCCTCCCGCTGGAGTTCCGCCAGGATCACCTCCCGGCGCTCGATCAGCTGCGGATAGGCCGTCTCCATCAGGGCGATCGCGGCCTCGCCCATCGCCGTCAGGAACGGCTTGTCGATGCCCAGCAGGCGGCCGTGGCGCACGACCCGGCGCAGCAGGCGGCGCAGGATGTAGCCGCGGCCCAGGTTGCTGGCGGCGACGCCGTCGCAGATCAGCTGGGTGATGGCGCGGCTGTGGTCGCCGATCACCTTGAGGCTGGTTCTGCCCTTCTCGTCCAGCTGTCGATAGTCGACGCCGGCCAGGGCCGCCGCCGTCTCGATCAGCGGATAGATCAGGTCGGTCTCGTAGTTGTTGGGCACCTGCTGCAGGATCTGAGCCATCCGCTCGAGGCCCATCCCGGTGTCGATGTTGCGGGCCGCGAGCGGCGTGAGGGTGCCCTCCGCGTCGCGGTTGTACTGCATGAACACCAGGTTGTAGAACTCGATGAAGCGGCTGTCGTCCTCCAGGTCGATGCCGTCATCGCCGTGCTCCGGCCTGAAGTCGTAGTAGATCTCCGAGCAGGGTCCGCACGGTCCGGTGGGGCCTGAGGCCCAGAAGTTGTCGGCCTCGTCCATGCGGATGATCCGCTTCGGATTGACGCCCACCACGTCGCGCCAGATCGTCTCGGCCTCCTCGTCCTCCCGGAAGACGCTGACGACGAGATTCTTCGGGCTGAGGCCGAACACCTCGGTGCTCAGCTCCCAGGCCCACTGGATCGCCTGCTGCTTGAAGTAGTCGCCGAACGAGAAGTTGCCCAGCATCTCGAAGAAGGTGTGGTGCCGCGCCGTGCGACCCACGTTCTCGATGTCGTTGGTGCGGATGCACTTCTGGGAGCTGGTGGCCCGCGCCGCCGGCCGCGGTTGCTGTCCCAGGAACACCGGCTTGAACGGGAGCATGCCGGCGATCGTCAGCAGCACCGTCGGGTCCTCGGGGATCAGCGAGGCGCTCGCCATGCGCCGATGGCCGCGCTGCTCGTAGAAGTCGAGGAAGGCCTCGCGGATCTCGGCGCCGCTTCTCGGCAGACCAGGGCGGGAGGCGGCGGTGGCCATGGTGAGTCGGAGCGGTACGGGCCTTGAAGGGGCATGATCGCGCAACGGCTTCGGCCGGCCGAGCGCGGATCGCTCTCGCCAGGGGCCTGCCGTTGTCTTCACCCGTGGCATTCATCTGTTCCTGAGGGAGTGCGGGCGATCACCCACAGGCGGCTGCGTGACCACAGCCAGCCTCCGGATCCGCGCCGTCCTCGGGCGTCTCAGCGCCGGCTGCCACGGCCGTGAACACCTCGATCTCCCCGAGGCCCTTCACCGGCTGGGCACCCAGACTGCGCAGGCCGATGCCGGCGCAGCCGGACACCAGAGCAGCCGTGGCGCCATCGAGGCAGACCGGCACCTTCAGTTGACGCGTCAGCCCCTCCAGCCGGCTGGCCCGGTTGACGGTGTCGCCGATCACCGTGAACTCGAGCCTCTGGGGGCTGCCGATCTGACCGGCCACCACCGGGCCGCTGGCCAGTCCGACCCCATTGGCCAACGGTGTGAACGGCTCGTCCTGGTTCTGCAGCCGCCATTCGTCGTTGAGTCGCTGCAGCCGCCCGGCTATCGCCAGGGCGCACTGCACGGCGGTCTGTGCCTCCCGGGCGGGACCGCGCCCCACCGGCGAGCCGAAGACGGCCATCACCGCATCGCCGATGAACTTGTCGACCGTGCCGCCGTGGGCGCTGATCACCTCGACCATGGCGCCCAGATAGCTGTTCAGCTGGCGCACGTGCAGTTCGCTCTGGCCGGCCTCACTGCGGCGGCGCGTCAGCTGAGTGAAGCCCTGCAGATCGCAGAACAGCACCGTCACCTCCAGGGTGCGGCCCCGCAGGATGCCACGGGCGGATTCCGGGTCGGCCAGGATCTCGGCCACGACGCTCGGGGCCACATACCGCTCGAAGGTGTTGCGCAGGCGCCGCCGCTCCTTGCCCTCCAGGAGATAGGCGTGGCCGCCGTAGAGGAGCCCCAGCAGCACCAGGGCACTCGCGGGGGCCAGCAGCGGAATCCAGCGGTGCGCCATCTGCAGCGCCAGCACGGCGGCCGTCAGCTGCAGCGCCAGCACGATCGCGAGCGTTCCGAGGCGCCAGGGCAGGGAGCGACGCCGCAGGGCCAGGAGCGCCGCCAGCAGGGGTACCGCCAGCGCCAGGAGTGCCCGTGCCGCGGCCTCCTGCGGCCAGCTGGCCAGGCCGTCGCCCTGCAGCGAGTTGGCTGTCGCCGTGGCCAGCAGTTCCAGACCCGGCAGCGGCCCGAAGGCGGTGGCCAGCCGGTCGCCCTGCAGGGGGCCCACCACCACGAGGGCCCCGTTGAGAGAAGGGCGCAGCGGATGGTCGCGCCAGCGCAGCGGATCGAGCACCTCCCAGGCCGGCAGCCGCGGAAAAGTCCCGTCCGGGCCGTACACGTTGAGGCCCATGCGGGCGTCGTCCTGGCGGGAGCGCAGGCCGGCCCGTCGCAGCAGCGTCGTCGACAGGGCCGCTGGGGCGTTGACACCCTGGGACCGCAGCAGGCCACCGCTGTAGGCCTCCGGATGGGGCAGCGGCCTCCCTGGCGAGGCCGGGAGCGTGTTGGTCAGTCCCACGGCGGCGGAGCCACCCACGGCCTCCAGGAAGGGCTCCGGTTCCACCAGGGTGAGGCCGCCGGCGCCGCGGCTGTCCTCGGGCTCCAGCATCTCGCCGGCCAGCGCCACGCGGCCGCGGCGCAGCAGGGCGGCCATGGCGGCGTCGTCGCCAGGTCCCTCGGCGCTCTCGCCTTCGAACACGACGTTGATCGCCACGGCGGCGGCGCCGGCCTCCAGCAGGCGTTGGGCGATCACCCCATAGGCCGAGCGGGGCCATGGCAGGGTGTCGAGCCCGCGGGCCCAGAGGGGAATCACGGCCTCCGGTCCGGCCTCCGCGAACCAGGTGGCCTGCTGCAGGCTGGCGTCATCCACCGGCACCATCACCACCCGGCGGGGTGGGCGGCGCGGCCCGCGCCAGAGCAGCAACTGGGTTTCGAGGTTCTGCTCCCACAGCCGCCAGCGCGGTCCGGGCCACCCGGCGCTCAGCCCGGCCCAGAGCGCCACCACGGTCGAGAGCAGTGCCAGCCCCCTGCTGTGGTCGAGGCGAAGAGCCATTCAGGGCGGGGTGGCGGGGATCAGAACAGGCCGAAGCGCGGGATCGAGGGGAGCGCCGGGCCGGCGGGCGGCCGCGGTGTGACGGGCAGCGTCACGCCAGGAACGGAGGTGCGGATGTAGCTCTCCAGCGAACGGAAGCCGGGCAGCTGCGTCCGGAAGCCCGAGAACAGCGGGCCGTTGAGGAGGCTTGTGTAGTCGGAGGCGGACAGGCGAAGCAGGGACAGCACCACTCCCACCGGTGACAGCCGCAGCCTGTTGCCCGCTTCGACGGTGGTGGCGGGGGCGCCCGTGGGCTCGCCGTCGCGCAGGGGCTCCACCTCCACGGATCCCTCCAGCACCGAGATCTCGGAGGTGCCGTCCTCCTGCACGTCCACCACGTAGTTGGTGCCGCGGACGCTCAGGCGCGCCGATCGGGTGCAGCCGTTCTGCTTGCCGGACACCAGGATCTGCCCTTTCTCCACCAGGAAGCAGCTGCTGCCCAGCCGCAGCATCGAGAAGCGGTTGAGTCGGCCGCCGGCGCCGCTGCTGAAGGCCAGCTGGCCGCGGCTGTCGCGGGTGCTCACCACCTCCGGGGCGGAGGCTCGCGCCTTCACCCGGGCCTGCTTCTGGTTGATGTAGAGCTCGTTGCCATCGAGGATCTCGACGATGGTGGCGCTTTCGGCGGCCAGCGCCGCCTGGGGCAGAAGCGTGGCGGCTCCCAGCAGCAGGGCAGCGGCCAGTGGGGTGCTGGCGAGCGTGGTGGCGGCCGGCGCCATGGCAGCAGCGCAGAGGTGCAGCATTCTGAACCGGACGGCCGGATCCGGCTGTTGCGTTCCTGACGGTGGTGTGCGCCTGCAGGGCCTCGTTCCGTGCCGGATCGACACCACGCCCGGAGACGCTCCGCGTCGACCCGGGCCTCCGATCGGCCCTGACCCGGCATGATCGCCGCCACAGCGAGGTGGTGTTCCGTGTCGTCCAGCCCGGCTGCTCAGGCCTCCCGCGCCCGCATGCGTCTGGTGTCCGTCAGCTGGGCTCTGTCGGCGGCCGTGGTGGCGGGGTTGGTGGCCTTCACCCTGGCTCGCTGGCAGGCTGCGGCAGCCCTGGAGCCCGCCCTGCGCGCTGCCGGCTGCGGCTTTTTCTATGGCCTGCTGGCCTTCCATCTCCAGCGGGTCGATCCTGATGACAGCCACCTGCAGGCGGGCCTGGTGGGGGCCGTCTGCGCCCTGCGCAGCCTCGGAACCTCGCCGTTGTCCGCCTCCCTGAACGAGCTGCTGGCGCCCCCGCTGTCGGTGGTCACCCTGGCGTCGCGCCTGCTCTCGGCGATGATGGGGCTGTTCAGTGGTTGGCTGCCCCTGTGGCTGCCGCTGATGGCCAGCGCCCTGCTGCTGCTCGGAATCCAGCGGTGGCTGCCGTCGCGGGCGTGACTCCGGCCCTGTGCCTTCCCCCCCAACCCTGCGGCTCTTCCGTCCCTCCGGGGGTGAGGACACCGCCAGGCCCTCCCCAGCATCCATGAGCCTGCTGCACGCCACCTGGCTGTTTCCTCCTGAAGGGTCCGGGGGACGCCTGCTGCTGTGGGCCGACACCTGGAGGGCCGTGGATCCGGTGCGCCCTTCCGGCAGCGTCGCGCCCCCCCACCCGTTCAGCCTCAGCGAAGACGATCTGGCGGTCTGGCTGGATGATCACGGCCTCTGGTCAGAGGCGCTGCGACCGGCAAGGGCGTCGCTCACCCTGCCCAGCCGCAGCCAGGCCGCACGGGGTGGCCGCGGTGGCGCCGGCGTCTGGAGCGGCCTGCCCCTGCAGGCGGGTGAGCCTGTGCCGAAGCAGACGCAGTGGTGGCCCTGGCTGGTGGATGGCCTGGCACTGGAGCCCGGTGCGGCGGCGGAATGGCTGAGCACCCTTCCGCTTTCAGGCGACCATCCCGACCTGGCGGAGGACCTGCGCTGGTGGACCCATCTGCAGCGCTGGGCCCTGAGCCTGATCGCCCGCGGCCGCTGGCTGCCGCTGGTGGAGGAGGGACGCGCCCGCTGGATCCCGCTGATCAATCGCGAGGGAGACCGGCGACGGCTGGAGGAGCTGGCCAGCCGGCTGCCCCAGGTGGCCTGCTGCGCCCTCGCGGTACAGCCCTATGGCGAGGCGCCGCTCACCTGCCGGCGCCCCGGCAGCGGCCGGTTGCGGGTGGCGAGCCTGCTGGAGGCGCTGCTCGACGGCCAGCTGCGCGCCGGGTTCCGTCCCTCCGACGCTGATCTCGATCCGCTGCTGGTGGCCTGGCAGCACGGCCTGGCTCCCGGCAAGGGGAGCCTCGAGCTCGATGAGGAGGAGCTCGAACGTCTCGAGATCGCCACCCATCACTGGCGTGAAGCGGTGGCCGGCCGGGTGGCTCCGGCGCGGGCCTGCCTGGAGCTGTTCACACCGCCCGGCGATGAGGAGCTGTGGGAGCTGCGCTTCGCGCTGCAGGCTGAGGCCGATCCCAGCCTGAGGGTGCCGGCCGGCGTGGTGTGGGCACGCGGCGATGCGCCGCTGCAGCTCGGTGAGGTGGAGGTGCAGCAGCCCGGAGAGCTGCTGCTGGAGGGTCTGGGCCGCGCCCTGCAGGTGTTCGAGCCGCTGGGGCGGGGCCTCGATGCGTCGGCACCGGAGGCGATGCAGCTGACGCCGGCCGAGGCTTTCGTGCTGGTGCGCACGGCCGCCGCCCAGCTGCGCGATGTGGGCGTGGGGGTGATCCTGCCGGCGAGCCTCAGCGGCGGCCTGGCAAGCCGCCTGGGCCTGGCGATCAAGGCGGAGCTGCCGGCCCGCTCGCGCGGCTTCAGCCTCGGCGAGAGCCTCGAGTCCAGCTGGGAGCTGATGATCGGTGGTGTCACGCTGACCGTGAAGGATCTCGAGCGGCTGCAGGCCAAGCGCAGCCCGCTGGTGCAGCACAAGGGCGTCTGGATCGAGCTGCGCCCCAACGACCTCAGGAACGCCGAGCGCTTCACCGTCGCCTCGCCCACGCTCAGCCTCGATGAGGCGCTGCGTCTCACCGCCAACGACGGCGAGACGCTGATGCGGCTGCCGGTGCACCGCTTCGATCCGGGGCCGCGGCTGCGGGCGGTGCTGGAGCAGTACCACCAGCAGAAGGCCCCCGATCCCCTGCCGGCACCCGAGGGATTTGCCGGCCAGCTGCGCCCCTATCAGGAGCGGGGCCTGGGTTGGCTGGCGTTCCTGCATCGCTTCGACCAGGGCGCCTGCCTGGCGGACGACATGGGTCTGGGCAAGACGATCCAGCTGTTGGCCTTCCTGCAGCACCTCAAGGCCGAGCAGGAGCTGAAGCGGCCGGTGCTGCTGGTGGCGCCCACCTCGGTGCTCACCAACTGGAAGCGGGAGGCGGCGGCGTTCACGCCGGAGCTGGTGGTGCGCGAGCACTACGGGCCAAGGCGTCCCTCCACCGAGGCGGCCATGAAGAAGGCGCTCGCGGGTGTCGATCTGGTGCTGACCAGTTATGGCCTGCTGCAGCGCGACAGCGAGCTGCTGGAGACCACCGACTGGCAGGGGGTGGTGATCGATGAGGCCCAGGCGATCAAGAATCCCGTGGCGAAGCAGTCGATGGCGGCCCGCGACCTCGGCAGGCCGGGGCGCAATGGACGCTTCCGCATCGCCCTCACCGGCACGCCGGTGGAGAACCGGGTGAGTGAGCTGTGGGCGCTGATGGATTTCCTCAATCCGAAGGTGCTGGGCGATGAGCCCTTCTTCCGCCAGCGCTATCGCCTGCCGATCGAGCGCTACGGCGACATGAGCTCGCTGCGCGATCTCAAGGCACGGGTGGGTCCGTTCATCCTGCGGCGCCTGAAGACCGATCGCTCGATCATCTCGGATCTGCCCGAGAAGGTGGAGCTGCGCGAGTGGGTGGGTCTCTCGGGCGAGCAGGTGAAGCTCTACAGGCGCACCGTGGAGGAGAGCCTCGAGGCGATCGCCAGGGCGCCGCTGGGCCAGAAGCATGGACAGGTGCTGGCGCTGCTCACGAAGCTGAAGCAGATCTGCAACCACCCGGCCCTGGCTCTCAAGCAGGAACCACAGGACGGCGATGCGGCCTTCTTCCGGGAGTTCGCAGGCCGCAGCGCCAAGGTGCAGCGGCTCGACGAGATTCTCGAGGAGGTGATCGAGGCGGGCGACCGGGCTCTGCTGTTCACCCAGTTCGCCGAATGGGGGCACCTGCTCAAGGCACATCTGGAGCGCCGCTGGAAGCAGGAGGTTCCGTTCCTGTACGGCAATACCAGCAAGAGCGAGCGCCAGGCGATGGTCGATCGTTTCCAGGAGGACCCGCGCGGCCCGCAGCTGTTCCTGCTGTCACTCAAGGCGGGTGGTGTGGGCCTGAACCTCACCCGCGCCAGCCACGTGTTCCACGTGGATCGCTGGTGGAACCCGGCGGTTGAGAATCAGGCGACGGACCGCGCCTACCGCATCGGCCAGCAGAACCGCGTCATGGTGCACAAGTTCATCACCAGCGGCTCGGTGGAGGAGCGCATCGACCGCATGATCCACGAGAAGTCGAAGCTCGCCGAGGACATCGTCGGCAGCGGCGAGGACTGGCTGGGCGGTCTGGAGATGGGGCAGCTCAGGGAGCTGGTGGCGCTGAATGAGGAGTGAGCGGCGTGCGGGCCCGGTGCCGCGGCGGCTCAAGGGCCCGACCCCCGCCGGATCCCCTGGGCAAGGCATGCCGTGCGCCGACCCGGGGCCTGCCGGTGCAGCCCCGATCTGCCTCAGGATGGCCGGCTGCAGCGCCTGTCTACCGAGCCATCTCTGATCGTCGCGCCACCCCGCTGGCCCACAACGCCGGGATCTCGGAGGGCACCTTCATCCGGCTCGAGGGCCAGGTCGACGGCGATGCAGCGGAGGCAGAGCGCCGCGCCAGGCCCCTGCAGGCCAGGCCCCCAGCAGGGAGCCCACCACCTGGGGGCTGTGCAGGGCGGCGTGCGGCAGCACCCGATCGAGACACGACCCGGAGCAGGCGAGGCAGGCCAGCCGGCTGGCGCCATGGCCGTGCAGCAGGCCCGGGCCTGCGGACGGGGCAGAATGAGGTCCGGGAGATGTGCCATGACCGTCACTCCGGCGATCACCACCCAGCTGGGCGACCAGGGCCTGGGTCAGCAGCCCTGGTGGGTGCTGCAGTGGATGGAGCTGATCAACGGCTACCGCTTCAAGAAGCGGCTGGAGCGTGCCTGGGAGTACGTGCGCTCCGGCAACGTGCTTTCGATCCGCTTTGAGGGGCGCCGGGTCCACGCCCGGGTGCAGGGCAGCGATCCCGATCCGTACAAGGTGAAGCTGTGGCTCGACGTGCTCAGCGATGAGGACTGGGGCTACGTGCTCGAGGCCCTCAGCCAGAAGGCCCGCTGGTCGGCGCAGCTGCTGGCCGGGATCATGCCGGAGGACATCGAGCGTGCCTTCGCGGCCAGTGGCCGCCGCCTCTTCCCGTTCAAGCTGCAGGAGGTGCGCAGCGAATGCAGCTGCCCCGACAAGGCGAACCCCTGCAAGCACGTCAGCGCCGTCTTCTATCTGATGGGCGATCGCTTCAGCGAGGACCCCTTCGTGCTGTTCCAGCTGCGCGGCCGCACCCGCAGTCAGCTGCTGGCCGAGCTGGCGGCCCGCCGGCGCGAGGGCGTCGAGCTCCCCGCCCAGCAGGCTCCGCACCCCCTGCATCCCGCCCTGGCGGACCCGGCCCGCTGGTGGCGCTACGACGCCCCGCTCGACGGCGATCTGGTGGTGATCACGCCGGCTCTGGAGGGGGAGTCGGGCCTCGATGGGGCCGGCCCCCTGCCACTGGCGGAGGATCCCCGTTTTCCGCAGGCCAATCGCCTGTTCCTGGAGCGTCTGCGCGAGCACGGCCAGCGCATGGCCCAGGCGGCCCTGGAGCGGGCGATGGCCGCTGGTGCTGAACCGAGCGAAGCCGATGCGGCGGCGGCCTCCGAGGCGGCTGCCGCTGGTGGGGATGCGGTGTGAGCGCCGTGCCGACGGGCGGGCGTTCCACCTCAAGCGATGAGGTTCCGCCGCTGCAGGCCCTCCTGCAACCTCAGCCTCCCTGGCTCAGTCCACCGGTGCTGGAGCGGCTGGAGTGCCTGGAGCGCGGGCACCTCCAGGCCTTCGGCCGCCCCCTGCTGGCGGGCGATCCCGATCGGCCCCTCCGCCTGCGGGCCCAGGAGCTGTTCGCGGCCGCCGAGGTGGTGCTGGCCCACGACGGTGCCGATCCCGGGCTGGATCCGGGTCCGCGCCTCATCTATGCGAACTGTGCCGCGTTGCGGCTGTGGCGCAGGCCCTGGGCCGAACTGGTGGGCATGCCCAGCCGTCTGACGGCGGAGCCCGCACAACGGTCATCCCGCTCCCAGGCGCTCACCCAGGCGCTGCGCAGCGGCGGCATCCGTGGCTACGCCGGCATCCGCATCGACAGCCAGGGCCGCCGCTTTCAGCTCAGCGGAGCGCGGATCTGGAGCCTGATCGGCGCGGACGGCACGACCTGCGGCCAGGCGGCGGCGTTCGAGAACTGGTGGTGGATCTGATCCGGCTCCGGTGGCGGCGGCGATCAGCAGTGCGGATGGCTGCCATTGCCGGCGGTGATCCCGGCGCCAGGGCGACTGGCCGGAAGCCTTGCGCCGCAGACTTTTTGGCGGAGGGCGCCGGCCCCGGCCGGGATCGGTGCCGCGGTCGCTGCGCCGGCCGCCCTTCAGGGGCTGTTCCTACAGTCCACTCCCCGGACGCAGGAGCAGGAAAGCCATGACCGTCTCCCCCAGCCCGATGCCCGCCGCGCCCGCCAGCGGCCGCCTCAGCCTGCAGTGCCAGGACATCGCCGCGGACACCACCGCGATCCGCTCCCTGGACTGGGACCGCAGCCGTTTTGACATCGAGTTCGGCCTGCGCAACGGCACCACCTACAACAGCTTTCTGGTGCGCGGTGAGCGCACGGCGCTGATCGACACCAGCCATCTCAAGTTCGAAGGCACCTGGCTGCCGCTGCTGCAGGAGCAGATCGACCCCAAGGCGATCGATCACCTGATCGTCAGCCACACCGAACCGGATCATTCCGGCCTGATCGGCCACCTGATCGATCTCAACCCCGAGATCGAGATCGTCGGCTCGAAGGTGGCGATCCAGTTCCTCGAGAACCAGGTGCACCGGCCATTCAGAAGCCGCGCCGTCAAGAGCGGAGAGGAGCTTGATCTGGGCGTCAACCCGGACAGCGGTGTGCAGCACCGCTTCGAATTCCTGAGCGCGCCGAACCTGCACTGGCCGGACACGATCTTCTCGTTCGACCATGGCACCGGCATCCTCTACACCTGCGATGCCTTCGGCCTGCACTACTGCAGCGACGAGCTGTTCGACAGCGATCCTGGCGCCATCGCTCCCGATTTCCGCTTCTACTACGAGTGCCTGATGGGCCCCAATGCCCGCAGCGTGCTGCAGGCGATGAAGCGCATGGACGCCCTGCCGCCGATCACCACGATCGCGGTGGGCCACGGGCCGCTGCTGCGTCATCACCTCAACCTCTGGACCGGCGACTACCGCAGCTGGAGCAGTGAGCGCAGCCAGGGTGAGGCCTATGCGGCGGTCTGCTATCTGAGCCAGTACGGCTTCTGCGACCGCCTCAGCCAGGCGATCGCCCGCGGCATCGGCAAGGCCGAGGCCCAGGTGCAGCTGGTGGATCTGCGCGCCACCGACGCCCAGGAGCTCAGCGCCCTGGTCGGTGAGGCCCGTGCCGTGGTGGTGCCCACCTGGCCCGCGGAGCCGGATGCCGAGCTGCAGGCCTCCATCGGCACCCTGCTCGCGGCGCTCAAGCCGAAGCAGTGGGTGGCGGTCTACGACGCCTACGGCGGCAACGACCAGCCGATCGACACCGTCGCCAGCCAGCTGCGCGGCCTGGGCCAGAAGCAGGCCTTCGCGCCGCTGCGCATCCGTCAGGTGCCCGGCGCCGCCGAGTATCAGCTCTGCGAGGAGGCCGGCACCGACCTGGGTCAGCTGCTCACCCGCGACAAGGCGATCGCGGCGATGAAATCGCTCGACGGCGATCTCGACAAGGCGCTCGGCCGCCTCTCCGGGGGCCTGTACGTCGTGACGGCCCGCCAGGGTGAGGGGGAGAGCGTCCGCAGCGGCGCCATGGTGGCCAGCTGGGTGAGCCAGGCCAGCTTCGATCCGCCCGGCATCACGATCGCCGTCGCCAAGGACCGGGCGATCGAATCGCTGCTGCAGGTGGGCGATCGCTTCGTGCTCAACATCCTGCGCGACGACAATCACCAGCCGCTGCTGCGCCATTTTCTGAAGCGCTTCCCGCCCGGGGCCGATCGCTTTGCCGGCGTCAACGTGCTCGATGGCGTCGCCAGCGGCGGACCGGTGCTCGGCGATGCCCTCGCCTTTCTGGGCTGTCGCGTCACCCAGCGGATGGAGGTGCCGGACCACTGGATCGTCTATGCCGAGGTGGAGCAGGGCAACGTCTCCGACGCCACCGCCCGCACCGCCGTGCACCACCGCAAGGTGGGCAACCATTACTGATGGCCGGCTGACTGATGACCGATCCGCAGTCCGCTGCTGACAGACCACCCACCGCCACGGCCCGTTGTAGACGGGCCCCTACCTCCACCGTCCGCTGTTGACGGACCCCCACCGACGTGGCCCGCGCCGCGCCCGGATCCTCCCCCCGACGGCTGACGCCATGCCTGCCCTCAATCCCCCGGCCCCCCTCCAGGACGCGCCCACGGCCGGCGCCGGGTCGCCCGAGTCGGCTGGCCGCCGCGTCATCGCCCTGCCGATCGAACCGGGCCTCGTCTGTCTGCGGGGCCTGAGCCCGCGGCGGCTGCGCTTCGAGGTGGAGT